>DATCKA010000113.1:0-1690 GCA_036562495.1 Limnochordales bacterium | reverse complement strand
ATCGCCCGGCTGCGCCAGGAGCTGGAGAAGAAGCTATCCGAGGCCGAATCCCTGGTCCCCTGGGATCTGATCGGCGAGGCGCCGGGGGGTGGCGCCCGTGCCGGCGAGCCTTTCTGAGCTGAAGGAGCGGGCCCAGCGGGCTCGCTCGGAGCTGGAGCGGCGGCGGGGGGCGCTGGAGGCCCTCCAGCGGGAGGCCGCCCGGCGGCGCGAGGCCCTGGAGAGGGCCACGGCCCAGGCCGAGCGCATGGCCAAGGTCAAGGCCTTCCTGGATGAGGCCAGCGCCAGCGCCCGGGAGCTGGCCCGGCAGGAGTCCGAGACCATGGTGACCGAGGCCCTGCAGGCCGTTTTCGGTCCCCGGCTCCGCTTCCGGGTGCAGCTTGGGGAGCTGCGGGGGCGGCCCCACGCGGAATTCAGCGTGGAGGCCGAGACGGCGGACGGAACGCCCTTCGCCGGCGATCCGGTGGATGCCCACGGGGGCGGCGTCGTGGACGTGCTGGCTCTGGCCCTGCGGATCCTGCTGCTGGAGAGCGCCCAGCCGCGGATCGAGGGGCCGCTTTTCCTGGACGAGCCCGGCAAGCACGTGACGCCGACTACGCCCCGCACCTGGCCGCGTTCCTGGCGGCGGCGTCCAAGGAATTCGGGCGACAGGTCATCCTCGTCACCCACAACGAGGACATCGCCGCCGTTGGCGAGCGGGCGTACCGGGTGGAGCTGGATGGCGGCGTGAGCCGGGTGACGGAGGCCAGCGCGTAACGGAAAGGAGGGCGGGGCGTGAAGGCGACGGGCTACGTGCGGCGCGTGGATCAGCTGGGGCGGGTGGTGCTGCCCAGGGCGATCCGGCGGGAGCTGGGCCTTGAGGACGGCACCCCCGTCGCCATCGCTGTGGACGGAGAGGACATCGTGCTGGAGAAGTACCTGCCGCGCTGCGTGTTTTGCAGGCAGCCCACGGAGGAAACGGTCAGTGGCAAGCTGGTCTGCCCTACGTGCCAGGCGGAGCTGGCGGCACGGGGGCAGGGGCAGCGGGTAGCTAGCACCTGACGGCATGAACGGAGCCGGAGCGTCCTCGTTGACAACGGCTGTAAGTCGATAGTATCGTATATACAAAGCAAACAAATGTTTCCGCACTGAGGGCGGATTCGCTCCCCATAAAGGGGGCGTCCGCCCTTTTGTTTTACGGCCGCCAGCGAAACACGTCGATTTTGTCCGCCCGGGCGGCCGGAGGCGTGAGCAATGGCTACAAAGGGGGTGAGGGTGCCGTGGAGACTTTCTGGCGGTGGGCGGCCCGAATGCACAAGGGCTGGCCGCGCCGGTTGGGTTGCCGTGCCGGCCGCGGGCCGCCAGGGCCGGACGGCTTGTGGAAGAGCCTGAGAAAGACAAGGGGGGAGATCTCCGCGATGCTGATGAGGATCAAGAGAACGCCGGACGAGCAGGCGGGCGTGTCGGGCGCAGGGTTTGGAGGGCTGATCGGAGGGCTGTTCCTGGGTGCGGCGCTCTGGCCGACGTTCGTCGCCCCGAGGCCCGTGGCGAGCTGGGTGCTGGTCGCCGCTGCGGTGGCGGCCTGGCTGTTCACCCGGGTGGCGCACGAGCTGGTGCACTGGGCGATGCACCGGTTCCATGGCCGCCGCGCCCGGATGTCGGTGGGATGGCCTGCCTACTGCTGGGCCGACGGTCGCATGTCCCGCAACCAGGC
>DATCKA010000110.1:0-3916 GCA_036562495.1 Limnochordales bacterium | reverse complement strand
GCAGCCTTCATCCGCGGTTAAGGGGTCGCCTACTCCGGCTGGGCCGCCGAGCGCACGCCCTGGTAGATCCGCTCGGCCACCGCCCGGGGCAGGCCCGGCACGGCCAGCAGCTCCTCCAGGGTCGCCTCCCGCACCCGCTTGACCGAGCCGAAGTGCTCGATGAGTTGCTTCTTGCGCTTGGGCCCCACGCCGGGGATCTCGTCGAGGGCCGACCGCACCGCCCGCCGCTCCCGCAGCTGGCGGTGGTAGCCCAGCGCGAATCGGTGGGCCTCGTCACGGATCCGCTGCAGCAGGTGCAGCGCGTACGAGTCCCGGGGCAGCTCGATGGGGTCCGGCTCGTCTTCCACGAAGATCTGCTCCAGCCGCTTGGCCAAACCGATGGCGGGGATCTCCTCGTCGAGCCCCAGCTCCCGCAGCGCCTCCCGGGCGGCGCTCAGCTGTCCCTTGCCCCCGTCGATGAGGAGCAGGTCGGGCAGCCGCGCGAACTTGGCCTCCGCCTCGGCCTTGCGCAAGCGCGCCTCCAGCTCGGGATCGGCCCCGTCGCGGGCCTCGATGCGCCGGCGCAGGGTCTCCAGCTCCTCCCGTTCCTTGAGACCCCGGGCGAAGCGTCGCCGCACGGCCTCCTTCATCATGGCGAAGTCGTTGGGGCCGCCGGTCAGCCGGATCTTGAAGCGGCGGTAGTCGCTCTTCTTGGGCTCGCCGTCCTCCATCACCACCATGGAGGCCACGGCGTCGGTGCCCTGGATGTTGGAGATGTCGAAGGCCTCGATGCGCCGGGGCAGCCGGTCGAGTCCCAACACGTCCTGCAGCGTGGCCAGCGCCCGCTCCTTCTCGGCGGCGCGCCGATCGGCCTGGCTGCGCAGCTCCTGGAGCACCAGGGCGGCGTTTTCGGCCGCCATCTCCACCAGGCGGCGCCGGTCGCCCCGCTTGGGCACCACCAGCCGCACCCGGGAGCCCCGCCGTTCGCTGAGCCAGCGCTCGATGAGCTCGGGCTCTTCGACCGGGTGCTGCAGCGTGACCGACGGCGGCACCGACGGCGTCTTGTCGTAGAACTGCTGGACGAACGAGCTCATCACCTCGACGTCGGAGGTGGACTCGGTCGTCTCCAGGATGAAGTGGTCGCGCCCGATGAGCTTGCCGCCCCGCACGTAGAAGACCTGGGCGCAGACGGTGTCGCCGAAGCGGGCGAAGGCCATGACGTCCTGGTCGTCCTCGCCGGCGGTCACCACCTTCTGATGCTCGACCACCTTCTGCAGGGCCCGGATCTGGTCGCGAAGGCGCGCCGCCTGCTCGAACTCGAGCCGCTCCGCCGCCTGGTGCATGCGCGCCTCGAGGGCCGGGATGATGCGGTCTTGACGCCCCTCCAGGAAGAGGCAGACCTGGTCGACCACCTGGCGGTATGCCTCGACGGTGGTGCGCATCGCGCACGGCCCCAGGCACCGCCCGATGTAGTACTGCAGGCAGAGCCGGTACTGGCGCTTGCCGTCCAGGGGCAGGTCGCAGGTGCGGATGGGGAAGAGCTTGCGCAGGAAGCGCAGCGTCTCCCGAAGGGCCGTCGAGTTGGTGTAGGGGCCGAAGTAGCGGGCGCCGTCGTTTTTCATGCGCCGCACCACCAGCACCCGCGGAAACGGCTCGTCGAGGGTCACCTTGAGGTAGGGGTAGGCCTTGTCGTCCCGTAGCTTGACGTTGTACCACGGCCGGTAGCGCTTGATGAGGTTGGACTCCAGCACCAGCGCCTCGATCTCCGAGGCCGTGACGATGTACTCCAGGTCGGCGATGTCGGCCACCAGCGCCTCGAGGCGGGGGCTCGACGCCCGGCCCGCCTGGAAGTAGGAGCGCACCCGGCTCCGCAGCGACGAGGCCTTGCCGACGTAGATGACCTCGCCGGCGGCGTTCTTCATCAGGTAGACGCCGGGACGGGCCGGCAGGTGCGCCAGCTTCTCCTCCAGGGTGAGGCCGGAGGGCGCGGCGGGCGCGGGGCGCGGCGCCTCGGCCGCCTCCCCGTCGGGCGACGGCGGCGCGGCGGGGTCGGTCGCCCCGGAGGCGACCTCGTGCGCCGGCGGCTCGGGCAGGGCCTCCGTCTCCTGCCGGCTGTGGCGGGTGAGCTTGGTCAGGCGTACCATCACGCGTCGACCCGCCATCAGGATAGCACAACGGGAGGCCCCGGCCCGGCGCCGGCGCCTCCCGTCCAGCCTTCGCTTCGCCCGGCCCCCTTGCGGAGCGGCCGGGGCTAGCGAGACTCCCGCAGATTCTGCTGGAGGGCCTGGAGGGTCGAGGTGGTCTGCCAGCTCCCGCCGGCCGGCTGGGTCGCCTGCCACGAGGGGCCGGTGGTGGACGTGCTGGCCTGGGCCTGCCAGGCGCCCGTCGGGGTGGGCTGCCAGGTGCCACCGGCCTGCGGCGCCTGCCACGCCCCGGTCCCCTGCAGCGTGTAGGGCTCGTTGAATGCCCAGTCGCCCGGCACCCGCGGGTACCACCCCCGCTGCTCCATCAGGCGCAGGAGCTGGGTGTGGAGATCCTCGTGATCCCGCAGCTGCCCCAAGAAGAGCGGTTTGAGATCCGGCGACGCCTCGGCGGCGAAGACGGTCTCCATGAAGCTGATGTACTTGAGATCCTTGACGACGTCCATGCAGACGTCCTTATCCGACAGCATGGGCGAGCGATGCCCTCCTTCCGTCACGCCTCACTGAGTCCAGCGCGCGCCGCTCTGACCGGCCGGCCCCGCGAGCTGCTGCAGCGTCGGCTGGGTGCTGCCGAGTTGCTGCTGGAGCTGGGCGCGGGCCGTCGACAGCGTCGCCAGGTGGCGCTGGTGCATGCGCGCCGCGTCGTGCAGCAGGTGCCGGACGACGGGATCCTGCACCTGCTGGGCCAGGAAGCTGGCCTTGTTCATCAGGAGCTGGATCTCGTGGGCCGTGTGGTTGATCAGGTCCAGGTCTCGCAGCATGCCGTCTCTCCCCTCGCCAAAGCGGTGGCCCGCCTGCCGGGCGGCACCGTCTGGCGGCGTTGCCACCGGCATGGCCGATGCCCCAAGGGGAGCATGCGCGAGGAGGGATCGCCCCATGCGGGCCAGTCGGGGCCAATCGGGGGTCGTAACCGGCCGCTCGGCGCCGGGCGCGCCGGCCGTCCCGCAGGGCTCAGGTGCGGCGAGGTCGACGCCGGGAGGCAGCCGCCCTGGCGGGCAGGGAGTCGGCGGACGCCGCCGCCGTCGCCCCGTCGGCCGCGACCGGCGGCGCGGCGACCTCGTCGACGTCGTCGGAGATCCCCAGGATGGGCCTCAGGTAGAGCCCCGTCCAGGAGCCGGGCGTGCGCGCCACCCGCTCGGGCGGCCCCTCGGCCACCACCCGGCCGCCGCCCTCGCCGCCCTCGGGGCCCAGGTCGATGATCCAGTCGGCGCACTTGATGACGTCGAGGTTGTGCTCGATGACGACGACGGTGTTGCCGGCGTCCACCAGCCGCTGCAGGACGTCGAGGAGCTTGCGCACGTCGTCCATGTGGAGCCCCGTGGTGGGCTCGTCGAGGATGTAGATGGTGCGGCCCGTCTCCCGGCGGCTCAGCTCGGTGGCCAGCTTGACCCGCTGGGCTTCGCCGCCCGAGAGCTGGGTGGCCGGCTGGCCCAGGCGGATGTAGCCGAGCCCCACGTCCTGCAGCGTCTGCAGCTTGCGGTAGACCGTCGGGATGTTGCGGAAGAACTCCACCGCCTCGTCGACCGTCATGTCCAGCACGTCGGCGATGGTCTTGTCCTTGTAGCGGATCTCCAGGGTCTCCCGGTTGTAGCGCTTGCCCTTGCAGACCTCGCAGGGCACGTAGACGTCGGGCAGGAAGTGCATCTCGATCTTGATGATGCCGTCGCCCTGGCACGCCTCGCAGCGCCCGCCCTTGACGTTGAAGCTGAAGCGCCCCGGCTTGTAGCCCCGGGCCC
>DATCKA010000108.1:0-1800 GCA_036562495.1 Limnochordales bacterium | reverse complement strand
GCCACAGCCCGGACCTCCGCCGCCGTGTTCTGGGGCATTCGGGCTAGGTCCAGATGGGCCTCAGCCAGGGCCTCCCGGTCCAGCGCGGGCCGGTCCAGGACGAGCCGGAGCTGGCCGCGGTTCAGATCCTCCCGCTCGCGCCGGTTGTTGTCCCGGAGCCGCCGGGCCAGGGTCTTGTCATCCCCCGTCAGTTCCTTGAAGGCCTCGTCGGGAATACCCTCTTCGAGCACGTCCAGGGGGAAGATGCCCACGAGGCTGTTGCCGCAGCGGATGCGGTGATCCAGGAACGACAGGGGCTTACCCGTGTTGTGCCCCTCGATCCAGAGGGCGAGCTTACAGAGCTCCACCGCCAGCGGATTGACGTCCACCCCGTAGATGCAGTGCTCAATGACAGCGCGTACCGCTTTTCGGAAATCCTCGGGCGTCGGCTCCTCCTCGCCCGTCTGGACCTTTGCCAGCTCGCGGCCCATGCGCCTGGCTGCCTCAAGCAGGAAGTGCCCGGAGCCGCACGCAGGATCGCAGACTCGCATGCCCAGAATCGCCGCTTCCTGGGCCGCCCGGTCCGGGCCGGCCCTCTGCAGCCGTTCCTCCATGACCGGCACGAGGGCACTCTCCACCAGCTCCTTGACCAGCTCGGGCCGGGTGTAATAGGATCCCGTGCTCTTCCGCTCCGTCCCGGGCACAAGGTCGAACACCAGCCCGCCGCCCTCTTCCCTAACGACCGGCGCGTAATCCAGGAGGCTCTCATAGACGCTGCCGAGTTCCTCCACGTCCAGAGCGGCAAAGTTTACCCGGCGCAGGCTGCCGCTGTCTCGGAACATGGCCAGGCTCCGGATGGCCCGCAGCAGGTCGTGGTTGTAGAGGTGGGTTCCCTCCAGGTGCTGGATAGCCTCGGGCCCGAAGAGATCGCCGTTGAGGGGCGGGATGCCGAGCGGGCTCTCGCCGTTGGTGCCGTACGCGAGCATCCGGAACATGGCTTGCAGGCCCAGCCAGAGGTCGGAGTGCGGGCTCTCCTTGACCGGACGCTCGGCCATGGCCCGGAGCCGCTCGATGCTGTAAAGCTCCCGGTAGATGCGCTCCTGCCGTTCGAGGCCGCGGGGCACCAGCATCCGCCGCTCCTCGGCCACCATCAAGAACAGCAGCCGGTAGACCAGCCGCAGAAGCTCCTGGTAGTACCCCACCGGCGTCAGCTTGCCGCTCCGCAACGCCTCCCGCAGTGCCCGGTTCTCCCGATGCGAGAGAAAGCCCTGCCCCAGGATCTTGAGGGCCTTTTCAACCCCGTCCCTGAGCTTCTCCCGGACCCGGCCGCCCTCGCGAATTGACTCCTGGAAGTAATGTTCCAGCCAGCACTTGCTGGCATCTTCCACCCCGCGGGGAAGCCGTGTCCGGTGGCACAGACGGTACAGGATCGCAAACTCGTCAAACTTTCCCGCCCCGAAAATCGTCCGCAGGTCAAACTCCAGGTAGGCCGGCCGGCTGATACGCGGGTTCTGCCGGATGAGCCGCAGCCGCTCCCCGTTGGAGAGCACGCCCCACAAGTGCTCCGACCGGTTCAGGTAGTCCTGCATGAGCGCCTGCGGGCTCCGCCGGCGCTGCCGGTCCGGATGACGCCGGTCGAGGTCGATCTCGTGCGCCTCCAGGTGCACGGGCGGCGCCGACTCGTCCGTCCCGGCCCGGTGCGAGATGGGGAACCGGGTGCCCCCGACCTCAGCCGGCATTCGCTGGTAGGTCAACTCGTAGCCCAGGATGCCCTCGAAGAAGGGCACCAGCCACTGCTCGCGGGTCAGCGTGGTACTGCTC
>DATCKA010000103.1:0-10851 GCA_036562495.1 Limnochordales bacterium | reverse complement strand
CCGGCGGTGAGGGTGGGTATCTACGCGTGGCCTCGCCTCACCGTGACGGCCGTGGGTGTCACCGACTTCGTGCCGGCACCGCTGCCCGAGGCGGTGCTGAGGGATCGGGTCGCTCGGGCCGTGCCTGGACTGGCCGACCCGGGGCTCGTCCTGGAGGAGCCCCAGGGGAGCGACCGCTACGAGCTGGGGCTGCGGGGCGAGATGACCCTGGGCGCCTGGGACCTCTACCTGAGCTACTTCAACGGCGTCGAGGACTGGCCGGCGCTGTGGATCGTGACGAACCTAGAGGATGCGTCTGTGCAGGTGCACGGCCGCTACCGCCGCCAGCACCACGCCGGCCTCGCGCTGGCGGGCAGCGTGGAGGGCGTGGGCGTGTGGGCCGAGGCGGCCTACGTCGTGCCCGACGAGGTGCCCGAGCTCGAGGTCGGTCATCCAATGGCCTTGTCGGACAACGAACCGCGCTGGGAGGCCGTCGTCGGCGCCGATTACCGCTGGGGCGACCTCCACGTGTCGGGGCAGCTGATGGGGCTCGAGGGTCGACGCCTGCTCTCGCCGTACCGAGAGCCCGGCGTGGAGGGGAACGGCCTCTACGCCATTGGCCTCGTCCGCCACAGCCCGCCGCTCGGCTCGACCACGTGGGAGCTTGTCACGCTGGCCAGCCTGCGCGACGGCAGCGCCGTGGTCGCACCGGGCGTCTCCCACGAGCTCCGTCCCGGGCTGGAGCTCTCCGCTCACTACCTGGCGGTGTTGGGGGATGCCGAGACCGAGCTGGGCGCCTTGCGCGAAGGCGTGGAGGGTCTGGCCACCCGGCTGACCTGGTCCTTCTGAAACCGTCGACCCCGTCGGGCCTCACCGGGCCGGGTGCCCGGCCCCTGGAAACGGTCCGTCAAAGGAGCGTCGGAGTCGGCACGAGAACCTGTCCGCGGTCGCGCCGGCACGCCGGCAGGCGCGAACCGTGGGGACACCGCCGGCTGACCGGCCGACCGCGGTCGAGGAGGGCATCGTCTTGCGAATGGTCACGTGGCGTCGCGTCGTCATCGGGTTGGTGGCCGCCTCCGTGCTGGGCATCATGGCAGGAGCCGGCCCCCTGAGCGCCCAGGCCGAGTCCCTCACCCCTGAGCGGGCGCTGGAGCGGCTCTTCGTCGAACGCCCCGTGCAGCCCGACTGGTTCGCGCCGGCCTTCCTGGCACACGTGTCCGCGCCCCAGGTCCAGGCCATCGTGGATCAGTTGATGGGGACGCTGGGCCGCTTCGAGCGCGTCGAGCGGGAGGGCGCCTCGCACGTCGTGGTGCTCGAGCGCGGGCTCGTCCCCGCCCAGGTAACGCTCGACGACCAGGGCCGCTTCATGGGACTCTTCTTCCAGGCGCCCCGGGCTCGGGCCGCCGGCGACTCGTCCAGGTCGGCCGTGCGTGAGGCCGTCGCGGCCTTCGAGGAGCTGCCGGGGCGGGTCAGCGTGGTCGTCGTGGAGGATGGGCAGATCCGGGAGGCCCTGGCGGCCGACCAGCCGATGGCCGTCGGCTCGGCCTTCAAGCTGGCCATCCTGGCGGCCCTGGCCGACCAGATCCGCTCGGGCCACCGGCACTGGGACGACGTGGTGCACCTGGAGCCGCAGTGGAAGAGCCTGCCCTCCGGCATCCTGCAGTCGTGGCCCGACGGCGCGCCGCTGACGCTCTACAGCCTGGCCGCCCTGATGATCTCGGTCAGCGACAACACGGCGGCCGACACGCTGCTCCACCTGGTGGGCCGTGAGACCGTCGAGGCGCTGGCTCCGCGCAACCGCCCCTTCCTCAGCACCCGAGAGGCCTTCGTACTCAAGGCCCCGCAAAACGAGGCGCTGCTGGCGCGCTACCGCGCCGGCGACGAGGCCGAGCGCCGGGCCCTGCTGCCCGAGATCGGCAAGCAGCCGCTGCCCGGCGTCGAGACGTTCATGGGCGAGCCGAGGGCGCTGGACGTGGAGTGGTTCTTCACCGGCACGGAGCTGTGCGCGCTGATGGAGCGGGTGCGGGACCTGCCCCTCATGGGCATCAACCCCGGCGTCGCCCGCCCCGAGGACTGGACCTCGGTGGCCTTCAAGGGAGGCTCGGAGCCGGGGGTGCTCAATTTGACCACGGCCCTCACCGCCCATGACGGCCGCAGGCTGTGCGTGGCGGCCACGTGGAACGACGACAAGGCGCTGGACGAGATGCGGTTCATCTCGCTGTACTCGCTGCTCCTGGATGCGCTGAAGTGAGCGCCCCGCCCGATCCCCGGGTGTACCGGGCGCTCGGGCGGCTCACAGGCCAGCGGTGGCGATGATGGCCCACGACGCCAGGGCAGCCAGCACCGAGACGCCGCTGGCCACCACCGACAGCCCGTGCAGCAACCCGAAGGCAGGCGGCAGGGGCCGATCCGGACCGGCCTCGGCCGCCTGCACGCGCAGGGCGTGGATCCGCGGCTGCAGCAGCGCGCCGACGAGAGCCATCGCGAGCATCACCACGGCCAGCGCCAGCGCAAGCCTGGCTCGCGGCCGGCCGGCCGCGAGCCGCCATGCCCCCATGGCCACCAGCACCGCCCCCGTCGCCAGTGCGGTGCGGTAGTACCCCGGGAAGAGCACCTCGACGATCTGCCCCGCCTCGGTGCGGGCAAAGTGCGCGAAGACGGACGGCGTCGCGCTCCCGCCGAAGTAAGCGGCGGTACCCGTCCACCAGGCGAGGGCTACGAGATAGAGCAGATCACGGAGCGCAGCCAAGCCGACACCCTCCTCGTCCTGGCGCCCCCGCTTCCCCGCCGCGCCGCCCCGGCCCATTATAGCCGGGCGGTATGGTAGAATGTTGCCACGCTCGTCACCTTGCACCCAGTGCATCGCTGATGCCAGGGAGGGGGCGTCACGTCATGCGAGCCATGGTGATCCGGGCCTTCGGCGGCCCCGAGGTCTTCGAGCTGCAGGAGGTGCCCGACCCGACGCCCGGCCCGGGCGAGCTGCGCGTGCGGGTCGTGGCGAGCAGCGTCAACCCCGTCGACTACAAGATCCGTCGCAACGGCGCCTGGGCCGGGGTCCGGCCGCCTGCCATCATCGGCTACGACGTGTCGGGCGTGGTGGACGCGGTGGGGCCCGGCGTCACGGAGTGGAGGCCGGGCGACGAGGTCTACTACACCCCCGAGATCTTCGGGGGGCGCCCCGGCAGCTACGCCCAGTACCATGTCGTGGACGCCGCCATCGTCGCGCGCAAGCCCCGCAATCTCGACCACGTGCAGGCGGCCGCCGTCCCGCTGGCCGGGGGCACGGCTTGGGACGCGCTGGTCGTGCGCGCCGGCGTCCGTCCTGGCGAGACGGTGCTGATCCACGGGGGCGCGGGCGGCGTCGGCCACTTCGCCGTCCAAATCGCCCGGGCGGCCGGCTGCCGCGTCCTGGCCACCTGCAGCCGGCGCAACCTCGACTTCGTGCGCGAGCTGGGGGCTGACGTGGCCATCGATTACGAGGCCGAGGACTTCGTCGAGCGAACCCTGCGCGAGACGGATGGCCAGGGCGTCGACGTGGTCTTCGACACCGTCGGCGGCCCGCTCCTGGCCCGCAGCATCGAGGTCGCTCGCCCCGGGGGCCGCCTGGTCAGCATCGTGTCGGCCGCCGGATCCCTCGACGCCGCCCATCGCAAGAACCTGACCGTGCACTTCCTCTTCCTGCTGCGCGAGCGCCGCCGCCTCGACGCCATACGCTCGCTCATCGAGCGAGGGCTGCTCCGCCCGGTCGTCGACGAGGTGCTGCCTCTGGACCAGGTGGCGCGTGCCCACGCCCGCCTGGAGACCGGGCACGGTCGGGGCAAGCTGGTGCTCGAGATCCCGAGCTGAACCCGCGAGGAGGGGGCCCATGCGAAGCCGAGCCGTGTGGCTGGCGCCGCTGCTGGTCGCAGGCCTGCTGGCCTGGACCCGGCTCGCCGGCGCCCCTGCCGCCGACCCGCCGGCCCGTGAGGCGGCTGTCATCGGCGAGCGCTTCCTGCCGACCCCGCCAGGGGTGAGGGTCGAGACCTGGGTCAGCGGCCTGGAGGTGCCGTGGTCCCTGGTCTTCTTGCCCGACGGGCGGGCCCTGGTGAGCGAACGGCCCGGCCGCATCCGCCTCATCGTGAACGGCCAGCTACGGCCCGAACCGTGGGCCGTGCTGGAGGTGCGCCACCGGGGCGAGGGCGGGCTGATGGGGCTTGCCGTCCACCCCCGCTACCCGCAGGAGCCCTACGTCTACGCCATGATGACCGTGACAGAGGGCGGTGCTGCCCGAAACCGGGTGGTGCGCCTGAGGGATCTGGGCGAGCGGGGCGAGCTGGATCGGGTCATCATCGACGGCATCCCCGGCAGCAACGTCCACAACGGTGGTCGCATCGCCTTCGGCCCCGACGGGATGCTCTACGTCACCACGGGCGACGGGTCGCAAGGGGCCCTGGCACAGGATCCCGGCTCGCTGGCGGGCAAGGTGCTGCGGCTCGAGCCCGACGGCTCCATCCCACCCGACAATCCGTTCGTCGGCAAGCAGGGTCGACCCGAGGTCTACACCTTGGGCCACCGCAACCCGCAGGGGCTGGCGTGGCACCCCCACACCGGCGACCTCCTGGCCTCCGAGCACGGCCCGACCGGCGAGCGCGGGTGGCGCGCCCACGACGAGATCAACGTCCTGATCCCCGGCGCCAACTACGGATGGCCCGAGGTCATCGGCGCACCGGGCGATGCGCGCTTCGTGGATCCCCTCGTCTACTGGGAGGCGGGCCTTCCGCCGGCAGGGATGGCCTTCTGGGGCGACGACCTCTTCGTCGCGTCGTTGCGGGCGGGAACCCTGGTGCGGCTGACGCTCCGGCAAGACGGCGGCCGCTACGCCGTGACGGCCATCGAGCGGTGGTGGGCGAGCGGCCCAACGGAGGGGACGTACGGCCGCCTGCGTGACGCCGTGGTAGGGCCCGACGGGGCGCTCTACGTGCTGACCAGCAACCGGGACGGCCGGGGCCGCCCCCGCCCCGGCGACGACCGCATCCTGCGCGTCACGCGCCCCTGACCCCCTCGCCCGGGGGACGGCCGCTCGGGCCAGCTCTCAGGCCCGCCGGTCGGCCAGGGCGATGGTGAAGATGACGATCAGATAGAAGAAGGAGTAGCGCAGCAGCCACCGGCCCCGGGTGCGCGCCTCGGCCGGCCCCCGGAGGGCCGCCCGCACGGCTGCCACCACGTAGACGGTGCCCAGCACCAGGGCCGCGGCCAGGTAGACCCAACCGGTCACGCCCAGCAGGTGCAGCAGGAGCGACAGCCCCGTCATGACCGTGGCGTAGGCCGCGATCTGGTTGAGCGTGGCCTGCTCGCCGTGCACCACGACCACCATGGGAAAGCCCGCCCTCCGATAGTCGTCGGCCACCAGCAGGCTCAGCGCGAAGAAGTGAAGGGGCTGCCAGACCACCATCATCGAGAAGAGCACCACGGCAGGCCATGCCAGGGTGCCCGTCGCCGCCGCCCACCCGACGAGAGGCGGGATGCCGCCCGCCACGCCGCCCACCAGGGTGTTCCACGGGGTGCGCCGCTTGAGCCATCGGGTGTAGACCAGGTCGTAGACGCCGATGCCCGCCACCGTGAGCCCCGCCGCCAGCGCGTTGACGCCCAGTGCCATGATTGCCACCGACACCAGCGCCAGCACGCCTCCCCAGACCGCGGCGTGGCTCGCCGGCATGCGGCCCGACGCCAGTGGACGATCCACCGTGCGGCTCATCAGCGCATCCGCGTCGCGCTCCAGCAGCGCGTTGAAGACGTGCGCGGCCGCTACCGCCAGGGCCGTGCCCACCAGGGTGGCCACGACACGCCCGGCGGGCACGGGCTCCGACGCCGCCAGCGCCAGGCCCACCCAGGCCGTCAGCGTGGAGGGGATCACGTGTTGGGGCTTGGTCACGAGCAGGTAGTCGCGCAGTCGGGTGGTCCTGTCCACCCACACGGCCGAACCGATGCCCAACCCAGTCGCGTCTCCTTCCCCGGCTGCACCCGTCGGTGCTGCCACCGACCGGCGGTCAGGCGGCGCCTGCCGAAGTATACGGGTGCACGGGGTATGTTCGCCAGGTCAAATGTCCTGCGCGTGCAGGGCAGATGTCCTAAAGGAAACCTTCACCAGAAGTAGACGCACACCTGCCGCCCCTGGAGGGGCACGGTTTGAATGGGCATGTCGTACACCTCGTGCAGCACGTCCGGGCGGATCACCTCGGAGGCCGTGCCCGTCTGGACCACCCGGCCGGCCTTCATCGCGACGATCTCGTCGGAGTACGCCGCGGCGAAGTTGAGGTCGTGCAGCACCAGGACGATGGTCTTGCCCATCTCGTCAGCCATGCGGCGGATGCGCCGCATGATCTGCACCGCGTGGCGGATGTCCAGGTTGTTGAGCGGCTCGTCCAGCAGGATGTAGTCGGTCTCCTGAGCCATCACCATGGCCAGCAGGGCACGCTGGCGCTCGCCGCCACTGAGCTGGTCCAGGTAGCGGTCCTGCAGCGGCTCCAGTTCCATCCAGCGCAGGGCTCGCTCGATGGGCTCCCGATCCCGCTCGGTCAGCCGCCCGCCGGAGTGGGGGAAGCGCCCGAAACCGACCAGGTCCCGCACCGTCAGGCGCAGCGACACGGTGGCGCTCTGCCGCAGCACGGCCAGCCGGCGCGCCAGCGCCTGGGTCTCCCAGCGTCCGATCTCCCGACCGTCGACGAGGACCTCGCCGCCGTCCTTGGGAATCAGGCGGCTGGCCACCGACAGCAGGGTGCTCTTGCCGGCGCCGTTGGGGCCGATGATGGAGGTGACTCGCCCCTCGCGGAAGGTCACCGAGACGTGATCCACCACCAGGCGCTGGCCGTAGCGCTTGCAGACGTCCCTCAGCTCGATCATGCCGGATGTTCCTTCAGGATGAGATGGAGGAAGTAGGCGCTGCCCGCCAGGTTGACGATGACGCTGACCGTGGTGGAGAAGCCCAGCACCCGTTCCACCACCAGCACGGCCCCGGCCAGTGCTGCCACGCTGAGCAGCGTCGCCCCCGCCATCAGCACCGTGCGCCGGTAGGTGGCGAGCAGCTCCTGGGCCAGGTTGGCCATCAGCAGCCCCAGGAACGTGATGGGGCCCACCAGCGCCGTGGAGACGGCCACGAGGACGGAGACCGCCACCCACAGCCGCCGGGTCAGGGCCGGGTAGTCCACCCCCAGGTTGACGGCGTGGTCTCGCCCCAGCGCCAGCACGTCGAGGTAGCGCAGCGTCGGCAGCATCCAGATGGCCATCAGGAGCACCGCCCCGGCAGCGACTCCCAGGAGCTCCACCGGCACGTTGTTGAAGCCCGCGAACATGCGCCCCTGCACCACGAGAAACTCGTTGGGGTCGATGAGCATCTGCAGGAAGGAGACCAGGCTCTGGAAGAGCGTCCCCAGCACGATCCCCACCAGCAGGATGAAGTAGAGGTGGTGCTCGCCCCGCACCACGAAGAGCCGGTACAGGCCCAGGGCGAAGAGGAGCATCAGGGCCGAGGCGATGACGAAGTTGACCCGGGCGTCGGCCCAGGCCAGATGCGTCGCCCCCAGGAAGAAGACCGTGGCCGTCTGCGTCAGCAGGTACAGCGAGTCCATGCCGATGATGCTGGGCGCCAGGATGCGGTTGTGGGTCATGGTCTGGAAGATGATGGTGGCCGGCGCCACGCTGCTGGCCACCAGCGCCACGGCCGCCATCTTGACGACGCGGCGCGACAGGGCGTAGCTGCCCGTCAGGCCTACCAGCACGTAGACGGCGACGAGGGCCGCGGCCACCACAGCCACGGCCACGAGCCGCCCCCTAACCCGCACGGTAGCGGCTCCTCACCAGGAGCACCAGGAAGGCCGCGCTCCCCAGGATCCCCATCACCAGCCCCACCGAAACCTCGTAAGGGAAGACGACGACCCTCCCGATGACGTCGCAGATCAGTACGAGCAGCGCGCCCAGCAAGGCGGTGTCGAGCAGGGCGTTGCGCATGTGGTCGCCCCGGTAGAGGCTGACCAGGTTGGGCACGATGAGGCCCAGGAACGGCAGCGACCCCACCGTCAGCACCACCACGGCCGAGACACTGGCCACGATGGCCAGCCCCACGTGCACCACCCGCTGGTAGTCGATGCCCAGGCTGGTGGCGGCCTCGTCGCCCATGCCCGCGATGGTGAAGCGGTAGGCGTAGGCGTAGGCCAGCGCCACCAGCGGCACCACCAGGTAGAGCAGCTCGTAGCGCCCCCGCAGCACCGTCGAGAAGTCGCCGTGCAGCCACGCCACCAGGGTCTGCAGCAGGTTGTGGCGGTACGCGATGAAGGTCGCCGCCGCGTTGATGACGTTGCCGAACATCAGCCCCACCAGGGGGATGAAGATGGGGTCCCGCAGCCGCACCCGCCGGACGATGGCCATGAAGGCCAGGGCGGCCCCCAGCGCGAAGAGGAAGGCGATGGCGATGCGCTGCAGCATGCTGGCGGACCCGGCCAGCAGCACCGCCACCAGCGCGCCCAGACGGGCGCCGTCCATGACGCCCGCCGTGGTGGGCGAGACGAACCGATTGCGGGCCAGCTGTTGCATGATGAGACCGGCGATGCTCAGACCGGCGCCCGCCAGCAGGATGCTGGCCAGCCGGGGCAGCCGGCTGGCCCAGACGATCTGCGCCTGCAGCGGCGTCAGCTCCCACAGGCTCGACGGTGTGACGGGCACCACGCCG
Organism: Limnochordales bacterium; assembly: GCA_036562495.1. GTDB lineage: Bacteria > Bacillota > Limnochordia > Limnochordales > Geochordaceae > Geochorda. The sequence goes on along the minus strand of DATCKA010000103.1, from coordinate 2,171 downwards.
ACGAAGATGGAGACCAGCGCCAGGCTCGCCAGGCCACCTGCCAGAAGCGCTGTCGCCATCGATGGCTCCCCCGCTCCCCGCCGTGGTAGGGGCGGCCCCGGCGCCTCAGCGCAGGACCGCCGCGACGTCCGCGATCATCCGGGCGAAGGAGTCGAGCCCCCCGCCGGAGAGGTACCAGTAGCTCGGGTCGAGGTAGACGATCTGCCCCTCGCGGTAGGCCCGGGTGTGGCGGACCAGCTCGTTTTCGATGACCTGCCGGGCCGGCTGGGCACCGCCGCCGGCCACGACGGCGTCACGGTCGATGACCAAGAGGTAGTCCGGATCCTCCTGGAGGAGGAACTCGAAGGAGATGGGCTGGCCGTGGGTCGACACCTGGATGTCGTCGTTGGCCGGCTCCAGGCCCAGCACGTCGTAGACGAAGCCGTAGCGGGAGCCGGGGCCGAAGGCGCTGAGACGCCCCGCCGTCACCAGCACGACCAGCGCCGTCTTGCCGTGGGCCCGGGCCCTCACCCGCTCGATGCTCTGCCGGATCCGGCCCAGCTCGGCCTCGACCTGCTCCTGCTTGCCGAAGATGCGGCCGAGCAGGCGCATGTTGGACTCGAAGGAGGCGAGGTAGTCAGCCGTATCGATCCCCATGTAGATGGTGGGCGCAAGCCTGGACAGCTCGGCGTAGTGGCTCGACTGGCGTCCCGAGATGAAGATGACGTCGGGCCGCAGCACCTCGATGCGCTCGAAGTCGGGCTCCGTCAGGCTGCCGACGCTCGTGTAGCGGGCGTCGAGGTAGCGGGAGAGGTAGGCGGGCAAGGAGGCCTTGGGCACCCCCACGACGTCGACGCCCAGCCGCTCCAGCGAGTCGAGGACGCCCAGGTCGAAGGCCACGACACGCTGGGGCGGCACCTCCAGACGGGTCGTGCCGAGGGCGTGCTGGATCTCGAGCATGCGTTCCTGGGCGACCGCGACTTGAGCGAACGCGGCCACCATCACCAGACCACTCAAGAGCGCCGCGCGCAACATGGGTCGAGACACCCGCATCCCTCCGGGTATCGACTGGGATGGCCACCGCCCGACGTCGGCGAGGGGTTGACCCTCTTCATACGGTTGGCGCAGTTCTTGCCTCCTCACGTTAACGCGAACAGTTAACCATGTCAATAGTGTTCGTGGGAAAGTAACTCTCCGCAGGAAACCGTTCTTTCCTGGCATTCAATCTCATGAAGGTTCGCGCGCGGTCGAACGGGCGGCGGTGGCAGGACGCTGGCCGATCCGGGGCGAACGCACGCGGTGTCTGCCGGGCGGCCCACCCCCGGCAGCGTGCCCTACGTCGCCATGACGGAGACGAAGGAGCGTCCGACGGATGGCTGCGACGTTGAGACTGGCCCTCGTCACCGACATCCACCACGGCCCCGACAAGCCGACCCGCCCGGGCAGCGTGGCGCCGGGGCTCTTGCGGCGCTTCGTCGAGGTGGTCAACGACGAGGTGCGCCCCGATCTGGTGGTCGATCTGGGCGACCGCATCGACAACGTGGATCCCGCCGAGGATGCTCGGCGAGACAGCGAGGTGCGCGCCATCCTCGGGGAGCTGCGGGCCCCGGTCGTGCACCTGCGAGGCAACCACGACCACCCTCGCCACACCGACGGCGGAGCGCCCGCCCCTCTCTCCCCGCCCGCTCCCCACCACGCCGGGCCTCGACGAATCCTCTCCGGCCAATGGACGCTCCTGGCGCTCGACACCTGCGACCCCGCGCTCGGTGGCGTCGGCGGCTCGGTCTCGCCGCAGCAGGCCGAGACCTTCGAGCGGTGGCTCCAGGAGGGAGAGGGCCCGGTGGTGGTGCTGGCCCACCATCCCCTCGACGACCACGCCATCGACGGCAACCCGCTTTTCGCGCCGTTTCCCGAGTGGGCCTTCACCCGAGAGCGGGAGGCTTTGCGCGCTGCCATGGAGCGCAGCGGGCGGGTGGTCGCCGTCTTCAACGGTCACGTCCACTGGGGCGTCGTACGGGTCACGGGCGGGATCCCCTACGTCGCGGTGCCATCGTTTCTGGAGCGATGGCGCCCGGAGGGGCCCGTCCCGGGGGCGTACGCGGTGGCGACGCTGGGGCCGGGGCGACGGGTACGGGTCGACTTTCGCACGCTCGAGGGCGGCATGACGCTGCGGCTGGAGCACGGCTAGAGCG
>DATCKA010000094.1:0-2142 GCA_036562495.1 Limnochordales bacterium | reverse complement strand
GTTGTGAGCCTACCTATGAGGGATGGAAACATGCAATCCCCGCCCTCAGCCGCGAAAACGGCGGGGCGGTTGTGAGCCTACCTATGAGGGATGGAAACGCCATCCTCGGCGATTCGGTCCGGCTCGGCGCGCATCGTTGTGAGCCTACCTATGAGGGATGGAAACCCACAGCCTGAGCCAGCGCCTGCCGGGCGCGCCACACGTTGTGAGCCTACCTATGAGGGATGGAAACCTCTCTCAGCACGAGGTAGAAGCGGTCACTGAGCTGCGTTGTGAGCCTACCTATGAGGGATGGAAACGCTCCTCGAGCCTCACATAGAGCTGATCCGCCCCGCTTGTGAGCCATCCTATCGCCACGGTCATCCTAGACCAGATGCTGCACCACAGCCACGTCATGCGCATCCAAAGGGCGACATCTACCGGCTTCGGGAGGGCCGTCACTGCCCTTTGACGCCCTCGGCCTACTGGGCTATGGTGGAGGGCGCAGGGCGTGCGGCGCCGCGCGCCGGCCGGACGCTTCCGGGCGGCCGCCCTCGCCGGCGCCCGAAGGAGGCGGACAGGCCGTGAAGGTACGCATGCGCATCCCAAGGCGGCAGGAATGGGAATTCAAGGGGCCTCGCACCGTCAAGAGCATCCTGGAGGAGCTGCGCCTCAACCCGGAGACCGTCATCGTCATCCGGGGCGACACGTTGCTCACCTCCGACGCCGTGGTGGAGGACACCGACGAGATCGAGGTGCGCCCGGCTCTCTCCGGCGGGTGAGGTAAACTGCTGGTGTGAGGGGTGAGCCGCCTCGTGAAGTGCGTCAAGTGCCGGCAGCCGGCCGTGGTGGAGGTACGCCGCCACAACGCCGGCTTCTGCCGTGAGCATTTCGTCGAGCACGTCCTGCGCCAGGTGGAGCGCACCATCGACGAGCTCCACATGCTGCGCCGCGACGACCGCATCCTGGTGGCCGTCTCGGGCGGCAAGGACAGCCTGGCGCTGTGGGACATCCTGCACCGGCTCGGCTACCGGGCCGACGGGCTGCACATCCACCTGGGCATCGGGGAGTACTCGAGCGAGTCGACCGTCAAGACCCGCGCCTTCGCCGAAAGCCGTGGCCTCACGCTGCACGAGGTCTCGGTGGCGGAGGAGCTGGGCTTCGGCATCGAGGAGCTGTCGCGCCGTACCCGGCGCATCCCGTGCTCGGCCTGCGGCACGACCAAGCGACACATCTTCAACCGCTTCGCCCGGGAGCACGGCTACACCGTGGTCGCCACCGGCCACAACCTGGACGACGAGGCGGCCACGCTGTTGGGCAACATCCTGCACTGGCAGACGGAGTACCTGGGCCGCCAGTCGGCCGTCATGGAGGCCACCGAGTCGGGCCTGGTGCGCAAGGTCAAGCCCCTGGTGCGCCTGGCCGAACGCGAGGTGGCGGCCTATGCCGTGCTGCAGGGCATCGACTACCAGGTCGACGAGTGCCCCATGGCCGTCGGCGCCACCTCCCACCTCTACAAGGAGGTGCTCAACCGCCTGGAGGAGGTGGCGCCCGGCACCAAGCACCAGTTCCTGTGGGGCTTCTACGAGCGGGGGCGCCGGCACTTCCCCCACGAGGGCCGCACCCTCAACGCCTGCAAGGTGTGCGGGGAGCCCACGACGGGGGAGATCTGCGCCTACTGCCGGCTGGCCGAGCGGGCTCGGGCGGCCGCTGCGGGCACGCGGTGATGGCGGCCGACCCTCGCCGCCGGCCCCGGCCTCGCCCTCACCACTCCACCGGCAGCACGTTGAGCTGGTACTCCCCGGCGAAGATCGTGGAGCGTCCCCCATGCTCCGGCGGGATGACGGCCCACGCCGGCCCCTCCAGGGGTAGGGCGATGCTCCCGTGCTCCTCGCTGTCGGGCAGGTGGCCCACCACCCGTAGCATCCGGGTCTCGGGCACCCGGTCGTCCACGTAGACCCGCTCGATCCGCATGACGGCCTGGCCCAGCTTGTCGACGCCCCGGCGCAGGTTGACCACGCAGTCCTGGCCCACGTAGGCCTGGTGCAGGGCGCTGGCCAGCTCCCGGGGGTCGTTGACCCATTGCGTTCGCACCGATCCAGCCCTCCCGCTCAAGAGTCTGGCCATCGCGAGCACCGCCGCCGCGCAAGGAGACGGGCCGCC
>DATCKA010000093.1:0-3677 GCA_036562495.1 Limnochordales bacterium | reverse complement strand
TCACAAGCCCATCCTGGGCCCGGAGTCCGGGGTGTGGCGCGAGGAGGTCGGCATCGGTGAGCGGCTCCACGTCGTATCCTGAGCTCCAGAAGGAGGTCCTGCAGCGGATGGCGGAGTTGGGTCGCGCCATCCCCGGTCCGATGCAGGGCTTCAAGGCGCTGCACGACGCTACGGTGCGCGGCGGCGCGCTGTCGGAGAAGACCAAGGAGCTCATCGCGTTGGGCATTGCCATCGCCGTCCACTGCGAGGGCTGCATCGCCTGCCACGTGCACGACGCGCTCAAGTATGGCGCCACCCGGGAGGAGATCGCCGAGACGGTGGCCGTGGCGGTCATGATGGGTGGCGGGCCCGCGGTCGTCTACGGCTCGATGGCGATGGCGGCGGTGCAACAGTTCCAGCGCGAGGCGTAAGCAAGGGCGCGGGCGAGGCGGGCGCCGCGGCAGGGCCGGGCTGCGCGCCGCTCCCCTGGGCGCCCGAGCGGGGGTGACGGGGGTGGATCTGGCCCGGTTGGCCCGGCGCCGCTACACGGAGCCCGGGCATCCCACGCCCACCGAGCGGCTGGAGCGCCTCTCGGCGGAGCTCGGCGGGCCCACCATCTACATCAAGCGCGACGACCTGCTGATGGGGCTGGCAGGCGGCGGCAACAAGGTGCGCAAGCTGGAGTTTTTGGTGGCGGAGGCGCTGGCGCAAGGGGCCGACACCCTCATCACCACCGGCGCCGTGCAGTCCAACCACTGCCGGCTCACCCTGGCCGCCGCCATGAGGGAGGGGATGAGCTGCCGGCTCGTCCTCGAAGAGCGGGTGCCCGGCAGCAACGATCCGGCGGCCAGCGGCAACAACTTCCTCTTCCACCTGCTGGGAGCCGAGCGCATCCGGGTCGTGCCGGCCGGGTCGGACCTGACCGCGGAGATGGAGGCCGAAGCAGCCGAGGTGGCGGCCTCCGGCCGCAAGGCCTCCATCATCCCGGGGGGCGGCTCCAACGCGGTGGGGGCCACGGGCTACGTCGCCTGCGCGCAGGAGCTGCTCCGCCAGGCCTTCGACACGGGGTTGCGCATCGACGCGATCGTGTGCGCCAGCGGCAGCGGCGGCACGCACGCAGGGCTGCTGGCGGGCCTGCACGGCCACCACGCCGACATCCCCGTCATCGGCATCAGCGTGCGGGCCGGCAGGGCCGAGCAGGAGGCGCGGGTGTGGGAGCTGGCCAACCGCACAGCCGAGCACGTGGGGCTGCGGGGGGAGATCCCCCGGGAGCGGGTCGTCTGCCTGGACGACTACGTGGGGCCCGGTTACGGCATCCCCACGCCGGGTATGGTGGAGGCGGTCCGGATGGTGGCACGCACCGAGGCCATCCTGCTGGACCCTGTCTACACCGGCAAAGCCATGGCCGGGCTCATCGACCTGGTGCGGCAGGGGCACTTCGGCCGCAGCGACCACGTGCTCTTCCTGCACACGGGCGGGACGCCGGCGCTGTTTGCCTACACGGACACCTTTCGCAGCGACTGACGGAGACGGCCCTGCGTCAGGGGCCCTGCGCCGCGACTCACAGCTCCCGGCCCCGCATCGCCCGGTAGGAGGCAACGGCGGCGAGCAGGTAGAGCCCCAGCGCCACGCCGACCAGGGTGACCGCGCCCCAGCCAGGGCCCCCGGGGACCGGCGCGAGCGCCCCGCCGGGCACGCCGTCGCTCGGGCCCCCCTGCAGCGGCAGGCGCTCCGAGAGCAGCACGAAGACGGCCATCACGGCCATGAAGAAGCCGAGCAGCGCATAGCGAGCCGCCTGGTAGCCCCAGCGGAAGAACGCCCACAGCGAGATGCCCGCCGGCACCAGCGCGGCGGCCACCGTCAGGGCGGCGGTGCCCCCGGCCAGGGACGTGGCCGCGGGCAGGCCGGGGGTCACCCCGCCAGTCGCCATCGCCGCGACGGCCCCGAGCAGGCCCAACCAGCCTGCTACCAGCAGGGTGTCTACGTACTTCGCCCCCACGATGACCCACGGCGCGATGGGGAGGGTGCGCTGCAAGACAAGGCCTCTGCTGCGCTCCTCGGTGTAGGCGAGCCAGTTGGGCGTCATGACGACCGATGCGGCCAGCACCCCCAGCATCGGTCCCGAGTTCCGCCCGGAGTCCAAAGCGGCGAAGACCAGCACCATGGCCGAGTAGAAGACCAGCGCCCGCCGCATCAGGCAGAGATCCTTGTAGACGTTCCACGCGAGGCTCCGCCACACGCTCATGCCGCTCGCCCCACCTTCGTCGCACCGCGGTCGGGACCCGCCAGCCAGCCCAGGATCTCGTCGAGCCGCAAGGGACGCTGTCTCACCAGCGAGCCCGGGGCACGACCCTGCAACCTCTCCCGGACCGCCACGGCGTCGCGGGTGACGAGCCGCACGTGCCCGGCGCCCGCCGGCTCGACGTCGAGGATGGTCTCGGGGTCGAAGGCCGCCGACCAGGCGTCCGGATCCTGGCCGCGGACGTCCAGCCACAGCTCCTGCCAGCGCTCCCTCAGGCGCTCCCTCTCCTCGACCAGTCGCACCACGCCTCCCACCAGGAAGACCACACGGTCCGCGATGCGGTCCACATCCTCGGTGATGTGCGTCGAGAAGAGCACGCCGGCTTCGCCGTCGGCGGCCGTCCGCGCAAGCTCTTGCAGCACCTCGCCGCGCACCAGCGGGTCGATGCCCGAGGTGGGCTCGTCCAGTACGAGGAGTCGAGGGCGATGGGCCAGCGCGAGCGCCAGCTCGGCCTTGACGCGGGTGCCCCTGGACAGCTCCTTCACCCGCCGCCGTGGCGGGACGTCGAAACGCTCGAGGAGCTCCCGGTACAGCGCCTCGTCCCACGTGGGGAAGTGGACGCTGGCGTAGCGGCCGTGCCACTCCGCCGTCATCTCCGGGTAGAGGAACGGCTCCTCGGGCACGAAACCGATGGCCGCCTTCGTGGCGACGTCGTCGGGGTCGAGAGCTCTGCCGAAGATCCTCACCGAGCCCGCCGACGGGGCCGCCAGCCCCATGACGATGCGGATCAGGGTGGTCTTCCCCGCGCCATTGGGGCCGACGAGGGCCGTCACGCTACCGGGTGGCACGACCAGGTCGACCGGGCCCAACTGAAAAGCCCGGTACCGCTTGACCACCCCCCGCAGATCGAGGGGAGGTGGCGCCGAAGACTCGGGGTAGCTCATGCTCCTCCCTCCTCACGGGAGCGGCTGCTGGGGGGCCTGCTCTCGGGCCGGGCCCAACCGGCTCCCGCCTTCTTCTCGAGCACCGTCTCCAACAGCCGTCGCAACTCGTCGCCCGACAGCCCCGTGGCCAGCAGCCTCTCGACGGTCTCGCCCAGCACGCCGAGCGCGTACGCCTCGAGGTGGCGACGGCGCTCCTCGGGGCCAAGGGAGGCGACGAAGCTCCCCGTCCCCTGCCGCGTGACGATGAGACCGGCACGCTCGAGCTCGTCGTAGGCCCGTCGGGTCGTCATCACGCTGGTGCCCAGCTGAGACGCCAGCACCCGTACCGAGGGCAACGCAAACCCCGGCGGCAGTCGGCCGGTCAATACCAGTTGCCGCACCTGATCCACGATCTGCTGGTAGAAGGGCTCGGGCTGTGCCGGGTCCAGGACGATGGGCAGAGCCGGCCCCTCGTGAGATCCGCTCTCGCCGGACCCTGCCGCTCTCGTAGGATGACTGTGTATCATCACAAT
>DATCKA010000088.1:0-1514 GCA_036562495.1 Limnochordales bacterium | reverse complement strand
GCCGCTGCCGGGCCTGGGCGATTTCCTCGCGGGCCTTCAGCAGCCGCGTAGGGCCACGCTGACGGGCCTCGGGTTCGCCGGTCGTCGTTGGGGCCGGCTGCCCCTCGGCCGGTTCGCCCGGGCCGCCCCCGGGCTCCTGCGGCTCCTGGGGTTCCTGCGGTTCCTCCGGTTCCCCGCTGCCCCGGGCGCCGGCCGGGGCCTCGGAACCGGCCGCCGGTGCCGTCCCGCCCGGCGTACCGCCCCCTTCGGTCGCCCCCACGGGGACTTCCGTGACGCCCGAGCGCACCAGCCGTACCTGCCCCTGGCCGTCCGGCAGCGCGTCCTTGCCCGCCTCCGCCCGCGCCTCGTCCAACAGAAGCCAGCCGGCCTCCACCGCCCGCGTGACCCGCTCCCACAGCTTGTCCACCGACTCCTGCAGGGCGGACACTTCGGACTTGTCGAACCGCGCCTCCAGCCCCCGGACGTCACCGAACATCGGCAGCAGCTTGTGGTTGATCCGGTCCTGGAGCCGCCTCAGCAGCGGCGAGACCGTTTCCTCCCAAAAGGACCGCCGCGCCTCCTGGTAGTTGGCATACGTGCTGCGGTCCATGCCCACCTTGGCGCCCACCAGGATGGGCGGCACGCCAAAGGCGGCGCAGATGCGCGTCTCGGAAATGGAGCGCAGGTCCGGGAACTCCAGGTCCCGCATGTTCAGGCCCAACACCTTGATGTCGGCGTCCCCGGACAGGATGCCGATGCCGCCCCGCCGCTCTCGGGCGTGCCGCGAACGCCACCGCTGCTCCAGCCGCTCCCGCGTGTCCTCGTCAATCTGTCGCGGCAACTTGAGGAAGGCCAGCGGCAGCGCGTCGTTCTGGAGCAACGCCTTGACGTACTCCGTGGCTTCGTTGTCGACGGCCACGGCCCGCACGGCGGCCCTCAGCGGCGGCTGCCCGAAATACGGGTCCAGCGGGTTCGGCAGTTTGAAGTGCAACACGTCGGTGCCCAGGTCGTAGAGCTTGCCGTCCACCTGATAGGCGTAGGTGTGGTGAATGCGCGGGTCCTCGACCGGAATGATCCGCACGAGGTCCGGCCGCAGGGGCCACAGCTCCACCGGCCGGCCGTCCCGCGCCCGGACGATCTCCCAAAAGGCGTTGCCCGCGAGTAACAGGTGGACGATGGTCAGTTCCCACAGCTCGTACTCGCTCTGGACCGGGTTGGGCCGGCGGATCAGCTGCCGGAGCGGATGATCCGGTACCTCTACCCAGCCCGTGTCCGTCTCGCGGTACACCCGCAGCGGGGCCTCCGGAACGCTGGTCGCCAGCTCCTGGATGCAGGCGTAGACCAGCTCGTTCTTGCCATAGGCCTCTTTGGCCCAGCTTACGAAGCCCGGCTCAGGCCACCGGGCCACGCCAGGGCTCGCCACCGCCGCACCCGCTGCACCGGCGGCCTGCTTCGTCTCGCCAGGGAGCCGGCCCGTAAAGAGGACCCGCAACCGATCCCGCAACCTCACTGCCGACTCCCCCTTCCGCTACAGC
>DATCKA010000060.1:0-1537 GCA_036562495.1 Limnochordales bacterium | reverse complement strand
CGGCCGGCAAGGGCATCGACGACATCCTGGCGGCCGGCGAGGGCCGACGCATTCGCCTCGAGCCTTTCGGCGCGGCCGCGGTCGCCTAAGACGCCACCTGGTGAGCCTCCTGCTTTCCGGCCCGGACGCGGCCGGGCCCTGACAGTCGGGGGACCGCCGGGTGGTTTTCATTTTCGACCTGACATAGGGGGGCACCACAGATGGAGCGGTTTGTGAAGGAAGCCGAGCTCAGGAAGGCCCTGGAGGCCCTTGCTTCTGCGTGCCAGGACTTGGAGGTGACGGCCCAGGACATCCGCCTGGACTGCTTCTCGGGGCCGGAGGTGGTCCTGCACGCGGGCGGCGGGTTCCAGGATGAGGTGGCCGGCCCGCGGCTGGTGGGACAGCTCTGTAAGCGGCTGGACCCCCATCTCTCGCCGCAACTCTGGCGCCGGCTACCCGGCGCGCTGCAGCAGCAGCTCGCCGAGGAGCTGCTGCGCCAGGCGCCCGAAGAGGTGTGGCTGCTGCGTCTGAAGAACGGGCGGCTGCGGGCGATTCTCTCGGACGCCGACCACCCGTTCGACCACCAGCCGGTGGTGGACCACATGGTGGATGCCCTGTTCTCTCACGAGGACACGGCGTTCGAGCTCTACCTGTCCGAGCTGTATGACGACGCGGCCGAGGTGCGGGTGCTGTTCGACATCCGCGACTTCGAGTTCGAGACCGCCGATCCGAAGATTCCCCGCCGGTGGTGCGGGCGGGTGGAGCTGCGGAACAACGAGGTGGGGGAGGGCAGCGTCCGCATCGCCCTCTACCTCGCCCCCGAGGGCGGAACGGCGGGCCTGCGCTTTGCGGAGCGGGCGGTGCTCCCGCACCGGGTGACCAAGGACATTCACCGCCGCTTCGCCGAGGCGGTGGCCCTCATCCCCCGCGAGCTGCAGGGGATGGTGGTCCACCTGCGGGAGTTCGCCGCCATGCGGGTCCGGTATCCGGCGGCGGCCATCTCCGCGCTGCGGCGCCGCTTCACCGACATTCCGGACTACGCCGCCGCGGCCATCCAGGCCGCCTTCGAGGCCCTACCCGGGGACACGGGGGCGCACCTGATCTGGGCGCTCCTTGAGGCCCCGAAGCACCTCCCGCCCGGGCGGAGCATGCCCTATGAGGTGCAGTTCCGCCTGCACGAGATTGCCGCCTGGCTCTGTGGCCGGGCGGGGCGGGAGTGGCTGGACCGGCTGCCGGCGCCGGCCGTGCAGCAGCTCGGCTTCGCCACCGTCGCATAGACCACCCGGCAAAGGGCTGGCGCACGGCCAGCCCTTCCTTATTTATGTGTGAGCCCCCGTTGACGTTGGGAAGAGAATTTGACATTGTTATGACAAGAACCATTCGAGGCAGATGGCAACAGGCCGGAGACGGTCGAGGCGACGGTGCTCTGGGTTTTCCGATGGTGCTCCGGCCAGGGGCCGCGCGCTGGGGACAGGCCCGGCTGAAGGTCGAAGGCCGCGTCATCGGGGATATGGACATGGAAGGCATGCAGGAGGAAGGAGGGCCGTCCGTGCTGGGA
>DATCKA010000059.1:0-2055 GCA_036562495.1 Limnochordales bacterium | reverse complement strand
GGTCCTTCGGAGGCGGGAGCGACGGCCGGCCGGGCTCCGGCAGCTCCACCTTCGGGAGCGGGCCGGGTTTCGGCAGGGCCTCGTGGGGATCGACCGCCAGGCCCTTCGACCAGGCCTCATACAGCCGCTCGAGATCCGGGGCCCCCGCCCCGCTCGCCGAGCCGCCTCCCGCCGCCGCGGCGGCCGGCCCCGCACCAACAAGCAGGGCGAGGGCCACCACCAGGGCGATCCAGCGCCTCATCCGCATCCACCTCCTGATCTCCCACAAGGGTGCGGCAGGGGCGCCGCCCGGGCGCCCCCACACGCACAAAACGGCTCGGCCGGTCAGTCCAGATGCCCCTCCAGCCGGAGGGAGGTAAAGTCCCGCTCAGTCACGATCACGTGGTCGAGCAGGATCACCCCCTCCGAGCGGAGGACATCCCGCAGGCTGCGGGTCACCTCCAGGTCCTCTCGCGACGGAGAGGGATCCCCGGAGGGGTGGTTGTGGGCCACGGCCACATAACGGGCATCCAGCTCCAGCGCCCGGGTGACGATCCGCGCCGCCGGGAAGGGGCAGCGCCCCTCATCCCCGTAGGCGACCACCTCCGTGGACAGGACCCGCTTACCGCGGTCGCAGAACACCGCGACCACCCGCTCCTGGCGAAACCCCCGGAGGTGGGGGGTCACCAGCTCGTACAGGTCCTCGCCGGAAGCGATCACCGGCGCCCGCTTGCGCTCGACCGCCGCCACCCGGCGGGCGGCGAAGGCCAGGGCGAGCACGGCCCGCTGCAGCTGCGCCGGCGTCCAGCCCGTGGCCCGGGCGGCAGCCTCCAGGCCATCCCGCGCCAGCAGGTGGCAGAGATCGTCTACGCTGAGATCCGGCGGAAGGAGCGGCGCCCCGGCCAGGGCCGCAAGCAGCGCCTCATCACTCATCTGCCGCAACTCCACCACCCGGGGCCGCCCCATCGCGGCTGCAGCGTCCATCAGCTCGCCCTCCTTTCAGCCGCCTGCTCCAGGTAGCGGAGCAGCTTGATCCACTGCTCCGGCTTGAGCGCCCGCACCTCGGGGTCCCGGTCCTCCGGGACCTCGACGCCAAACATCTGGCGGATCCGCTGCGCCAGCAGCGGCCGGTAGCGGTCCCCTGCCAGCCGGCGGGCGATCATCAGCACCCTCGCCCGGGTGGTCACAGCCACCCGTGCAGGGGATGGTGCGGACTTCTTGCCGGTAGCGGACTTCTTGCCGGTCTCGGACGGGGCCTCCGGCTCCGCCGCCTTGGGCGCCGCCGGAGTGGCCGCGGCGGCACCGCCCGCCCCCTGCAGGGCGATGACGGCCCGCGTCTCGCCCAGCGGAGCAAGGCCCAACAGGCCTCGCAGCGCCTGGGCCACCGCACCCACCAACCGCTCCTTGGCCGGCTCGTCGAGGTCTAATTCCTCGTCGAGCCGGACCGCCACGACCCGCTTCTGCGGATCGACTACCAGCTCCGCCTGCCCTCCAGCCATCTGTTGAGCCCCCTTCTGTCAGATTTCCAGGGGGAGGGCACCCCCAGGAAACCTTGACGAAACCAAAAGACCGGGGGCGCTTTCAGGCTCATCGTAGCGGCCTGAAAGCGCCCCCGCTGGCCGACCGGACAAATCGCCCGTGATTAGTTGCCCGAGCGGATCTCGATGTCGATCTTCCGCCCGTCCACAAGCTCGATGTTGTAGAGCGCCTCGGCGGTGACGGGCTCGACGGGCTTCCCGTCCACGGTCACCCGCAGCTCCCCGCCCTCGCCCACCGTGAAGCCGGCCACGTTCTCCGGCGTCAAGGGCACGCCCGCTACCTCGAAGAACTGGCCGAGCGTGAACGTCCGCTTCTCCGGCGCCTCGACGTGGATCACACCGGTGTTGTCATGGGTATGCAACTCGTACATGCAGACCGGTTCTCCCGTATCGGGGTGGGCGGCAATGCCGATGTCGGCCGGCACCTCGACCTCTTTCCCGTCCACCCGTACCGTCAGCATGGCATGCGCGTGATAGGCCGCGTTCTCGTGCAATGCCGGCCGGCACTCGACGCCCGCGATGGGCTCGGGGAGGTTCT
>DATCKA010000055.1:0-3072 GCA_036562495.1 Limnochordales bacterium | reverse complement strand
TTCATGGCATGCAGCCCGCCCCGCAGCATCGCGTCCAGGCTCACCGGCGCTCACGCCCCCACCCGAAGTGCTCCGCCAGGTACGCTCTCACCGCCCGCTCCTCTTCGCCGAATGCCAGGGCCACCACGTCCCGTGCGATCTTGAGCGCCCACAGCCCGTTGGCCACCAACCACAGGTCATCGTCGAGGTAGGTGCCGGGCACCAGCGTGTTGACCCGCAATCCCGGGATGCCGAAGACCACGCTCTTGTTGCCGTCCAGTAAGGCGTCCTTCAGCAGGTGCAAGGCGATGCCCACCGCGCCCGCTGACGCCACGGCGGCTACCACCTTCTGCAGACGTGGCGCCGTCGGATCCCGTTGCACCCAGGCGGTGTACGACTCGGCGAACTCCCGCAGCAGCCACGCGCCCGCGGCGCTGTGAAAGAGGAAATAGCGATGCCACCCGATGCCGAGCACCCGGATGTCCAGGTCGGGCCACGCCAGCCCGTAGCCGAGCGACACCAGCCCGACCGGCACCAGCACCCCTGCTTGGAGCACCATCCGCCACGACAGCGGCACCTGCCCCCACAGCCGGCCCAGACCCTCCTGGGCGGCTGCCGTGAGGGTGGCCAGGGGTGACGGCGGGGGCGGCACCTCTCGCACAAACGTCTGCAGGTCTTCTTCGAGGAACCGTTGCCCCGCCCAGACCATCTCCCGGACCATCTCGGCCGTCATCTCTCGGCGGATTTGGCGCCGCCGCAAGACGGACCGCATCACGTCCTCCATGACCGGCGCTCCCCACCTCCACGCTTGCCCGTCACGCGGGCGGCGCCTCGGGTCCCGGCCCTGCGCCCGGCCACGACAGGTGCAGCCCGTCCTCTGGCCAGCCCTGGAAGGGCTCGGGGCCATCCAGGGCACGGGCCAGGTAGGCGATGGCCGCCTCCCGGGTCTCGAAGAACTGCACGCTCTCGATGGACGTGGCGTGTTCGGGCCAGGCGGCCCAGTGTCCGACGTAGAAAGGCAATCGGGCGACGAGGTACGTCTCCCCCGCGGCGTCCCGGTAGACCCGCTCCGAGGCACGGTACAGGCGGTCCAGCGAGGCGAAGCCCAGGTGATAGGCCAGGCTCTCCCGCAGCATCTCCGCCCGGCACGCCGCCAGCCCGTCCAGGATCCGCAAGGTGACACGCTCCAGGTCAGGCACGTCCCAGAAGGCCCAGACATCTTCGCCCAGAGGCGTCGCCCACCGCTGCAGGTAACCGGGCCCCTGCAGGGTGATGGTCTGATCCCACATCTGGGCGAACGACCGAAACCCCAGCCCCTGGGCGAACGACTCGCACACCTCGGGACGCACGCCCCTGCACGGATCCGGCGGGGGTGGCAGGAGCAGCAGGCGGAGTTCGTTGGGGAGGGGCAGCACCCAGGGAACGTGGGTGGGCGTAGAGACCGCCCACGGCTTGACGCCGGCGACCTCGATCCCGTAAGCGAGCCACTCCCCCACCGCCGGGGTGTAGCAGCCGTCCGGCAGGGCAGGCACGAAGCGAGGCCGACTGTCGCCCAGGTCCCACTGCAACTCCACCCAGTCGCCGGCGACCAGCACCACCAGCGGGGCCGGCATGCCGTCGTCGTAATCCAGCTCCGGGTGAGGACCACGAGGTCGGAGGAGGGCCTTCCACTCCCCCAGCCGTTGACGCAACACCCGCTCTCGCGCCACCAGGCGCTCCCTCGACTCACGGACCAAGAAGCTCCTGGCGTCTCTCGTCTCGAACATACGCCCCCCGTTTCCAGGCAGGCCTCGTCCTGATATCGCCCGGGCAGATGTACTCGGCTTGTCAAGGTGCTGGCCGGTGGCAGGCCGAGCCCGGGGTCGACCCGGGCCCCCACACCCCCGCTCTGCTACCGCGCCGGTGAAGGCGAAGGAGATTTTTGCACACGGTTCCACGGCGTGTCAAGGATGGCGCGCACCGGCGAGGGGGTGAGCCGGCGCTGCTGGCCATCCTTTCAACGAACGTCGAAATGTGTCGCGAGCCCGATGCGACGGCCTCGGACGGCGTCGCCGGTCCGCGTCCGACCCGCTTCACGAGCGGCACTGCCACCATACGGTGGGGGGGCTGTGTCGCCGACCAGAGGCAAGGGTGACAGGCAAGCCCGACGTGACCCCGCCCCCACGGTCTCCCAGCCCCGCCGGCATCCACCGCCGACCCCCGCCCGTGTCCCCACGGGGGATGGGTATCCTCTCCGCGCGACTAGCGCATTTTCAAAAGTTCTTTAAATTCGCCTATAGCGAGGGCGACGACCTAAGAGCCGCTGCCCCGCCAGGCGCGCGCCTGGGGATACGAAGGGGGTGCCCCCCGGCAGAGGCACCCCCTCACCCAACCCCGGTATGTGCCCGCGGCTCCGACCCCACACCGGCTGCCGCGGTCGGGACCTTTAGAATCGTAGCGCCAGCGACAGGCGGTGCGAGTCGGGCAGGGTCGCCGGCATCAGGTAGGCGTAGTCCACCTGCAGCAAGCCCAGGCGCAGGCCGACCCCGGCAGTCAGCTCTCGCGACCGCTCGGCCTCATCGGCCTCGCCGCCCAGCGGAGCCGTGACGCCTCCCCGCAGCGCCAGCACCCCCATGGCCAACTCCGCGCCGGCGTGGTAGTACTGCGCGCGGCTGCCGACGCGCTCGACGTCGGCCGCCAGCAGCACCGCCCCCAGACGCACGCTCGCCCCCGCCACCAGCCGCCTCTCCCACGCCTCGACGGAGCCCGTGCTGTAGCGGATGGGCGTGGCGAGCGCATTCTCCACTACGAGTCCCAGCCTCGCCGGCCCCAGCTGCATCAGCGCACCGGCATCCAGTGCCAGCCCCGAGCCACTGGCCCGACCGAGCTCGCCCCCTTCAGGTGGGGCCGCCGTGCGCACCGACAGATACTTGCCCCGCACGCCCAGAGCGACCGGTCCTACCTCAGCGGCCGCCCCGACCAGGCCTGCCAGGTTGGTGTACGCGAAGTCCGGCAGGATAGCGCCTGCCTCGTCGCTGCCGGGGATGCCTGACGAGTTGAGGTACAGCAGGCCCACGCCCCAGTTGCGGAGCGAGAGTCCAAGGGCACCGTACC
>DATCKA010000050.1:0-2346 GCA_036562495.1 Limnochordales bacterium | reverse complement strand
CTACACCCACCGTCACGGCCTATGAGCAACCGATGCTGGTGCAACCAATGGTCCGCCGACTCACGCCGCGGGAGTGTGAGCGCCTGCAGGGCTTCCCGGACGACTGGACCCGTTGGGGCTCGGACGGGGGGGAGATCAGCGACTCAGCGCGCTACCGCATGCTAGGCAACGCCGTGGCGGTGCCGGTCGTGGAGTGGATCGCTAGGAGGTTGATCTTCGTTGACGCGATGTTGCGGAAAGGCGGTTTGCTCAGGAGATCGGCTTGAGGAGGGGCAGGGGCCAGCCGGGTCCGGGGGTTCGGGGTGGACCCGGCGGCCCCACCCGCTGCCATGGTAGCAGACGCATGGGCGTGGCGTACATGGCGACTTCCGCATGTTCGCACGCGGAAGGTGAAGGTTTGGGGGTTCGATGATGGAGCGACGGTTCTCCACTCCTGCTGAACGGCGCATGGCAGACCCGTGGTTCCGATACTTCATTGACTACCCGCGCCGGGTAGTGCTTGGTGACGTGGTGGCCGCCTACCTCGACACCCGTGTACAGGAATTGCGCGGTGCACTCTGCTGGTACCTCGAGCGCTGCCAGTCGCCGATTGAGCAACTGTTGGCAATCGAACTCGTCATTGAGATGTGGCAGTCGGAAGGCATGATCCAGAAGGTGATTCCGCAGCTTGAAATTGAGACCGAGGATGGCAAGTTCCGCGTGGACTTTGCCATCGACGCTGGTGGCGTGTCCTGGGCGCCCAAGCGAGTCAGAATCGCGGTCGAGTGCGACGGCCATGAGTTCCACGAGAAGACGAAAGAGCAGGCGCAACGGGATAAGGCACGTGACCGGGCCCTTCAGCGGGCCGGATGGGTAGTCCTGCGGTACACAGGCAGCGAGATATTCCGTAGCCCGTGGAGCGTCATGGACGACATACGACGCACCATCCATGAGTTGACCGGGCACAACGAACATATCCGCCAATTTTGGGCCCGGCATGCACCAGGGCTACTTGACGACGGCGACACACCTGACAACGCGAGCTAGAGGTGTGACCTGAGCCATGGCGCGCATTCGGACCATCAAACCGGAGTTCTTCGACGACTACGAGTTTATCAATGGCCTCTCGCGGGACGAGCGCCTTTACTACATCGGCCTGTGGGTGCGGGCATGCGACGACCGCGGCGTATTCATCGACTCGCCGCACTGGCTGAAGAAAGAGATCTTCCCCTACGACGACGACATCACGCCCGAGACCATCGAAGGCTGGAACCGGTCTCTCGAGGCGAAGGGGCGGATTATCCGCTACGAACTGAACGGCAAGCGGTACGCCGTGGTGGTACGCTTCCTCGACCACCAGCGCGTCAACCGGCCGTCCGCGAAGTCGTGCCACCCGATACCCGATGCGTGGCGGTTCGATGAGGACTCGTGGCGGTGGATTGAGGGGCCGTCGCCGTTGCAAGAGAGCCCAGGGAGCACTCACGACACAATCAATGAGCCCTCACTGAGTGCTCACCCTATGGAAGTGGAAGAGGAAATGGAAATGGAACATGAACATGAGGGGGAGAGTGAGCCTGCGTCGCCCACCGGCGACGCCCCACCCCTCATCCGCCCCGAGCGCGTTGTCGAGTTGTGGAACGAGATCTGCGGCGACGTGCTCCCATCCGTCCGGTCCCTCACCGATACCCGCCGCAAGAAGATTAGGAGCCGGATCATGGCCGAACCCGGGCGCGACGAGACCTGGTGGCGGACCTATTTCTCCCGGATCCGGGCCTCACCGTTCTGCTGCGGCGAGAACTCGCGTGGCTGGCAGGCCACACTCGACTTCGCCATCCGCAGTGAGGATGTGGTCGCCAAGGTCCTGGAGGGCGTCTACGATGGGCGCCGCCAGGGTGGCAGGCGGATCGTGCCGGGTAGCGCCGGTTCGGCCAATAACCGCGACCTCTCGTTCTTGGAACGACAGGGGGCGTGATCCATGGAAAGCCTGGCCGACATCCTGGCCCGGATCCAGCAGCGCATGCAGGAGCGCAAGGTCATCCCGTTGCCCCAGCGCCGGCCGACGTGCCCGGTGGGCATGTGTGACGGCAGCGGCGTGATCCTCCACGAAGGCGAGAACGGCCGGCTGGCCGTCCAGGAGTGCGACCACGTGATCGCCGAGCGCCAGCGCCGGCAGGCGGAGCGGCTGTTCGAGGCTGCTCGTATCCCGGCTCGGTTCCGCCACGCGACGTTCGATACCTTCGACCGGTCACGCCAGCCGGCCGCCTACGACGCGGCCCGGCGGTACGTGGACGAGTGGGAGACGGTGCGGCGTGAAGGTCGCTGGCTGTTCCTCGGCGGCGACGTGGGCACGGGGAAGTCGCACCTGGC
>DATCKA010000047.1:0-7188 GCA_036562495.1 Limnochordales bacterium | reverse complement strand
CCAGGTCCTCCGCGTCCCACGCCGAGCCTGTCAGTCGGAGGCAGTACCGCCAGAGGGCGGGGCGGTGGGGTTCGATCATCTGCTGAAAGGTCGTCGCGAGCTGGTAGACGCTCCTGCCCAACTCGTGCAAGGCCTGCGGTTCCGTCAAGGCGCCGTCCTCCTCCTTGGGTTTCTACTCCCTTCCACGGATAGAACCGCTGAAACGATACGGTACGCTCGGAATTCTCCTGCGCAAAGGAAACGCCCGCCATGGTGAGGAGGGGGCGCCGGTGGTGCCAACTTCTTGTGGCTCTGCTTGGAGCTGTGGCCGACGAGACTCAGGTGCGGTGCGTTGCGTCGGCCCGGCTCCCTTCCGCCCGGGCCAGCACGACGATGGCCGCGACGACGGCCAGGGCTCCTACCCACGAAAGGGCGGTGAGCCGCTCGCCCAGCACCACCATCCCCAAGACGGCCGCTGTCACCGGCTCGGAAAGGGAGAGGGTCGTCGCGGTAGGCGCGGGCAGGCTGGCCAGGCCCCGCACGAAGAGCAAGTAGGCCGCCGCGGTGGCCACCAGCCCCAGGTGCAGCACCACGGCCACTCCTCGCGCCTGCACCAGCCACTCCCTCGGGCCTGTCAGCAGCGCCGGTGAGAGCAGCAGAGCCGCCAGCGCGAAGGTGATGGCCGTCAGGGCTTCGGGGCGGTAGCGGGCGACCATCTCCTTGTTGACCACGGTGTAGGAGGCGTAAGCGGCGCCGGCTCCGATGGCCAGCGCGATGCCGAGCGGGTCCGTCGTGCCCCCGCCCTCCGCCACCCCGGCCAGCAAGGCGCAGCCCACGATGGCCAGGGCCGTGGCTACCGTCCAGCGGCCTCCGGGCCATCGGCGGCGACGCAGGCCGTCGAGCAGGCCCGCCACCACCGGAGCCGAACCGAGCCCTACCAGGGTGCCCACGGCCACCCCGGCCCGGCCCACCCCCGCGAAGAAGAGAGGCTGGTAGGCCGCCATGCAGGCGGCCGCCAGGGCGATGCGCATCCAGTCGCGGCGCTCCGGTCGGCTCAGCGCGCCGCGCCGAAACGCCAGCGCCAACAGGGCCCCGCCGCCGACGATGAGCCGGGCGGCGCCGAGACCGAGAGGGTAGGTGCCTGGCGGTGCCAGGGCCTGAGCCGTGCCCGTCGTGCCCCAGAGCAGCCCCGCCCCCACCACCCGCGCCACCCCGCCCCACGGCTCGGAAGCAGCCCCTCCCCGCAGGACCCGCTCCTGGCTCACCGCTCCCATGGCGTCGCTCCCTCCTGGCTTGCGCGGCGTCCGCTTCTCTCCCGTTGAAGACGAGTCAATCTGCCGTACGCCATCCTCGGGCTGCGCCCTCCACGCGCGGAGGTGGTCGAGACGGTCCGCGGCGTCGGTTACCGGCTGCGGGTGTGAGGGCTCCGGGCGAGCCGATCCGGGCGTGATAAGATGGACACCGGACGGGAGCTGACGACGAGGATCATGCCGTCCGGACCGGAGCCGATCCTCACCGGCCAGCCGGCCACGGGCGAGCCCGAGGCCGGCGGCAGCTACGCGCTGCCGATGACCTGCTTCCAGCGCGTCTCGCTCTTTCGAGGGCTCCCTCGCAAGGAAATGGCCGAGCTGGCCGGTTTGGCCTCCGCTCGCCGGGTGCGCCGGGGCGAGACCATCGTCGGCGCGCTGGAGTCGCCGGGCCGGTTCTTCGTCGTCGCCGAGGGCCTGGTCAAGGTGACCCGGGTGGCTCCCAACGGGCGCGAGCAAGTGGTGCGGCTGCTGGGGCCCGGCGACTTCTTCGGCGAGAGGGCCCTCTTCGCCCCCGATCCCCTCGAGGCCACCGCCGTCGCCCTCGAGCCGAGCCAGGTCTGCATGCTGGACCTGACCGGCGTCCGGCAGGTGTTGCAGCGCAACCCCGAGGCCAGCCTCACCATGTTGCGGGCCCTGGCCGCCCGCATCCACGAGCTGGAAAGCCTCGTCGAACGCCTGGCCATTCACCCCGTCGAAAGCCGCATCGCTGCGCTGCTGCTCAAGCTGGCCCGCAGCCGCAGCGCCCCGGTCGACGGGCAGACGGTCACCCTCCCGCTGGCGCAGGAGGAGCTGGCCAAGCTCCTGGGCACCCACCAGGAGACCATCAGCCGCAAGCTGCAAGCCCTCGAGGCCGAGGGACTCATCCAACGCCTGGGCCGTCGCCGCATCCGCCTCGTCGACGTGGCCGGCCTGCGGGCCCGGGCCGGCGAACCCTGAGAGGCCCGGCCTGCCCGCCGCCCTTCACGGGCCAGCACGGCCCTCTCCGGCCCCGCGCCGCCCCCTCGGATCGCGTGAACCAGCCGTTATGACGCGCGTCATAAAGCGGCCGACCCCGGCCAGGCCATGATGGCCCTGGCGATGGCTCTGCCTGAAGCCATTCGACCGGCGATCGGGGGAGTCTCGATGGTACGTGAGATCTTCGAGCTGTCCGGATTGCACTGCCCCAGTTGCGTCAGCCGCATCGAGCGGGCGGTGCGGGCCATCCGTGGGGTGCACGAGGCCAAGGTAGCCTTTGCGGCCGGCCTGCTGACGGTCGAGTACGACCCGGCCGTGACCGCATCGGAGAGCATCACCCATGCGGTGACGCAGATGGGCTACCCGGCTCGGACCCTGCGGCGCGAACAGGTGGGATGACCATGGCGCAGAGCGAGGCGACGGCAGCGCCCCTGGCGCAACGCGCCCGGCCGACGCTGCGGAGGGATCCGGCGCTGCGCCGGCTCGGCCTGTCCGCCCTTCTCATCGTCGTCGCGTGGGGCCTGCGCCTGGCGGGCGACGGCGCCGCCGCGGCGGCACTCCACACGGCCGCCATGACAGCGGCCGCCCTGATCTCGGGCTCGGCGGTGGCCCGGCGGGCCCTGGTCGGCCTGAGGCTGCGGGCTCCTGGCATCGAGACCCTGGTGACGGTCGCGGCCGCCGGCGCGCTGGCTATCGGCGAACACTGGGAGGCCGCGGCCGTCACCTTCCTCTTCGACCTGGGCGGCTATCTCGAGGGCCGCACCCTGGAGAAGGCTCGGGCCGCCATCCGGGCGCTGGCCGCTGCAGCCCCCCAGACGGCCCGCATCCGCCGGGCGGCGGCCGGTCCCGGCCAGGAGGTGGAGGTGGTGGTGCCGGCCGATGCCGTTAAGAAGGGCGATCGGATGGTGATCCGGGCCGGTGAACGCATCGCCGCCGACGGCATCGTGAGCCGGGGCCAGGCCGAGGTCGACGAGGCCGCCCTCACCGGCGAGCCCCTGCCGAAGGCCAAGGGCCCCGGCGACCCGGTGCTGGCGGGCAGCTTGGTGACGCTGGGCATGCTGGAGGCCGTGGCGAGCCGCACCGGCCAGGAGAGCACCTTCGCCCGCATCGCCAGGATGGTGGGCGAGGCCGAGGCAGCTCGGTCCCCTGTCCAGACCGCCGTCGAGCGCTTCGCCCGCTACTACACACCTGCCATCCTGGCGCTGGCGGCAGCCACCTGGGCGCTGAGCCGCGATACCCACCTGGCTCTGACCCTGCTGGTCGTGGCCTGCCCGGGAGCCCTGGTGCTGGCCGCTCCAGTCTCCCTCATGGCCGGCATCGGGCGGGCCGCCCGCCAAGGCATCCTCTTCAAGGGAGGCCAGCGCCTGGAGCAGCTGGCCCGGGTACAGGCCGTCGCGTTCGACAAGACGGGCACCCTCACCGAGGGCCGCCCGGAAGTGGTACGAGTCTGGGCAGCCCCGGGATGGAGTCCTGCTACAGTGCTGCAGGTGGCAGCATCGGCCGAACGGGCCAGCACGCACCCGTTGGCCCTAGCCATCGTGGAGCACGCGAAGCAGCGAGGGCTGCCCGTGGGTGCAGCCGACGTGCCGCCCGAAAGCGTTCGCATCGTTCCGGGGCGGGGCCTCGCGGCCGAGGTGGAGGGCCGGCGGGTCCTGGTGGGCAGCCGGGCCATGCTGGAGCAGCACGGCGTCGTCATCGCGCCGGCGGTGGAGCGGGAGGTGGCCTTCGAGGCGGCCAAGGGCCGGTCGGTGGCGATGGTGGCCATCGACGGCCAGGCGGCGGGCCTCATCGCCCTGGCCGACCGCCTGCGTCCCAGCGCCCGCGGCCTGGTGACACGGCTTCGTCAGGTAGGGGTGCGGCACACGGTCATCCTGACCGGCGACACATCGGAGGCGGCCGAGGCCGTGGCCAGGGAGGTCGGCGTCGACGAGGCGCTGGCCGGGCTGCTGCCCGAGGCCAAGGTGGAGCATCTGGCTGCCCTGCGGCGGCGCGGCTGGGTGACGGCCATGGTCGGCGACGGCATCAACGACGCGCCGGCCCTCAGCGCCGCCGACGTCAGCATCGCCATCGGCGTCGGCGGCACCGAGGTAGCCATGGAGGCGGCGGATCTGGCCCTGGTCACCGACGACCTGGGCCGGCTGCCCGTAGCCATCGGGCTGGCCCGGGCCATCGTCGCCAACGTGCGGCAAAACCTGGCTCTGGCGGTGGCCGTGGTGGTGGCCCTGGTGGCCGGGGTAATGGTCGGCTCGGTGCACCTGGCCTCGGGGATGATGGTGCACGAACTGAGCGTCCTGGCGGT
Organism: Limnochordales bacterium; assembly: GCA_036562495.1. Lineage (GTDB taxonomy): Bacteria > Bacillota > Limnochordia > Limnochordales > Geochordaceae > Geochorda. Next base: position 2,646 of record DATCKA010000047.1, on the reverse strand, counting down.
CATCCTCAACGGCATGCGGCTCCTGCGCTGGCAGGAGCCGCATGGAGGCGCCCGGCGAGCGCCTCAGCCACCCACCCCCGGCGGCTCCAGCACCCAGATCTCCGGGCTGGCCGGCAGGGCGTCGGCCGAGACCGTCACCTGATTGGGGAGCCGCCGCACGGCAGGCTTGCCTGCCAGGAAGGCGTCGACGGTGGCGATGGGCAGCCGCTCCCCCAAGGCGGGGGTGCGGTAGTGCATGGGGATGACGATGGAGGGGCCCAGGCTGGCCACCACCTCCGTGGCGACGGCGGCATCGATGGTGAAGAAGCCTCCGACCGGCACCATCACCACGTCGACGGGGCCGATGGTCTCCACGGCCTCGCGGTCGAGGCGGTGACCCAGGTCCCCCAGGTGGGCCAGGCGCAGGCCCTGCCACTCCAGCACGAAGATGGCGTTGCGGCCCCGCTGGGCCCCCTGCACGTCGTCGTGGTAGGAGGGCACGGTGCGGACCCGGACCGGCCCTATCTTCCGGTCGATGCGGGCCCACCCGGCACCGCCGTCGGTCAGGCCCCGCAGCACCTCGGGCCGGCCCGCCACCGATGCCACGTGGTTGTGGTCGAAGTGCTCGTGGCTCACCGTCACCAGCTGGGCCTCGACCTGCAACGAGGGGTAGCCCATGGTGGGCGGCACCGGATCCGTGACGACCCGGAAGCCCTCCCCCTCCAGCACGAAGCACGCCTGACCGCACCACCGGATCGTCAGGCCTCCCTGAGCGGCCATGGCCATCTCCCCTCCCATGAGGATGAGCGCCCATGCCAACCCCACCGCGGCGATCCCGCACAGCCAACCCACAACCCCGGACCTCGGAAACAGGTCGGCACGGACGTGGTCTCTCATCGCCGTCCCCCCGTCGCGCAGGCGTGGCCAAGCGTTCGACGAGGGCGGCCATCGTCCTTGCGCAGGGTCGTCCCCGTTGCACCGATGACAGCCTGGCGGACGACGGCTAGACTGGAACTATCGGGGAGCGGACAACAGGCCGCCCCCGGAGGGGAGCAGATGAAACGTGGCAGACCCTCGCATCACTCGGATGGCGCAGGTCCTGGTGCGCTACAGCGTCGCCGTCAAGCCCGGCGAGCCGGTCCTGATCCACTGCACGGACCTGGCAGCGCCCCTCGTACGGGAGATCTACCGGGAGGCGCTACGAGCCGGCGGCCACCCCGAGGTCAACGCAGGCGTGCCGGGGCTGGCGGAGATCTTCTACAAGGAGGCGTCCGAGGCGCAGCTCACCTACGTCTCCCCCATGCGAGAGCTGGCGGTGGAGCGCTACCCCGTCCACATCCACATCGGCGCGCCCCACAACGTCAAGGAGCTGGCCGGGGTGGACTCGCGCAAGCAGGCCATGCGCAGCCGGGCCATGGCCGACCTCGAGACCCGCTTCATGGAGAAGGCGGCGCGCGGCGAGATCCGCTGGGTCTACGCCGAATACCCCACGCAGGCCCTGGCCCAGGAGGCCGGGATGTCGCTGGCCGAGTACGAGGAGTTCCTCTTCTCGGCCTGCCGTCTCGACGAGCCCGATCCGGCGGCCGCATGGCAGCAGGTCGCCGCCGAGCAGGAGCGCATCTGCCGCGCGCTGGAGCAGGTGGACGTCTTGCGGATCGTGGCGCCCGATACCGATCTGACGTTGCGGGTCGGGGGGCGCAAGTGGGTCAGCGCCGACGGCCACTACAACTTCCCCGACGGCGAGGTCTTCACCGGGCCGGTCGAGGACTCGGCCAACGGGCACATCCGCTTCAGCTTCCCCGGCATCTACGCCGGCAAGGAGATCGAGGACATCCGGCTCACCTTCCGGGACGGCCGGGTCGTGGAGGCCTCGGCCCGGCGAGGCGAGGACCTGCTCCATGCGCTGCTCGACTCCGACGACGGCGCCCGCTACCTGGGCGAGTTGGGCATCGGCACCAACTTCCAGATCCAGCGCTTCACGCGCAACATGCTCTTCGACGAGAAGATCGGCGGCACCATCCACCTGGCCATCGGCGCCGGCTACCCCGAGACCGGCAGCCGCAACAAGTCCGGCGTCCACTGGGACATGCTCTGCGACATGCGCGACGGCGGCGAGATCTGGGCAGACGGGCGGCTGATCTACCGGGCCGGCAAGTTCCTGCTGGACTGAGGTCATACAGAAGCGGCAGGCTGATGCGGCCGGATCCGGCGACGCATCAGCCTGCCGGGCCAATCGCCTGGTTACACGGGTCGGAGTTGCGGCCAGGCGAGTTCGAAGCCCTGCGCTACCAGCAACGCCTGGAAGTCATCGAGATGCTTCCGGACGTTGCGCACGCTTCTCGGAGTGAGCCGGTGGTCGATGCAGTATGCAGCCAGCGCACCCACCGCCTCTCCGATGTTCCACTCCACGTGGTGGAGTCTAAACGATCCATTCGTGATGTGCGTGACCCCTATGTTCTTGGCAGCCGGCAGGAGGTTTTCCACGCGGACCGGGATGAGAGCGCCGATTTGCACGCTGCGGGCTCATCCCGGGATGGACGGCCGCGCGCTTGACGTCCGCCCGGCCGGGCTGTAGCATGTGGCCGTAACATAGCTCAGGTTGCTGAGCGAGGGAAAGCGCGCCTAGGGTTCCGCAGGGTCTCCCTGGTCTGGTCCAAGCGGCGCGGG
>DATCKA010000045.1:0-8824 GCA_036562495.1 Limnochordales bacterium | reverse complement strand
ACAGGTCGTCGGACGAGTCCTCCTGGACCTCGACGGGTATATGGACCCGGGACTCGACGATGACGAACTTCTTGTCATCCTTGCGGTCATGGTCCCTGTCGTAATCTCTCTCGTCGTAGTCCTTCTTGTCTCGGTCCTTCTTTCGCCGGTCCTGTGAGAGCACTACCACCGCGAAGGGCAGCTTCTTCTCGATGAAGAGCTTGTGGTCCTTGAGCTTGACGAACTTCTCGACGTCCAGGAAGCCGACCTTGGCGAAGCCCTCGAGGTCGTCGACTTCGAGCTTCTCGAATCGCGTCGTGATCTTGGTCTCGACAGGACCGATCAGGTGGTCCTTCCTGTCATCCGGGCGGCCTTCATCCCTGGCGTCTTTGTCCCTCGTGTCGTACTCACGAGAGTCGTACCCCATCACGTTGGCCATTCCCTCCTTCGATACGCAGCCTCCTCGGCCATGGCGCTACAGCATACCGGCGGCTCGCCGTGGGGGCTACCGTACCACGTTCCTATTCACGGCGGGTGCGCACCAGCACCAGCCGCAGCGCCCGCTGCAGAGGACGGGCCCGGGTGGCCAGTGGGGTATCGCAGGGGGAGTCAATGGCTAACCATATGTAATGCGGAATCGGCCGCCACAGAGAATCGATTGCCTGTGTTCATAGTTGGCGTGTCGGGTGTCGTCACGTAGACCAGTACATCCCCGGGGCTTCCACCGCTCGCCCAACGGGTTGAAGCCACCGCCGGGGCCGCCCCATGGCATGAACAAGACGTAGTCGTCCCCCATGGGCTCCATCTTCCACCCGAACAGTTCCTCGTAAAACTCCTGGCTCTCGGCCAGATTTCGAGACGGAAACTCCACGTGGCAGATCTCGTGGTCGGCCACGGCTGCCTCATGCTCTCTACGGGCCCCGCCGATGGCGGGGCCTTGGTTGTCCCCATTCTACCGGAGCACCCGCCGGCTTACGAGCACGGAGGGGCTTTGACTCCTGAGACGAATCCGCTGACAGCCGACGAGGACGTGCCCGAGTTCGGAGGCCACCTATGCGCACCCTGTCCTTGCGACAGCTCAACCGGGCGACGCTGGCCCGTCAGCACCTGCTGGAGCGGGCCGCGCTGCCACTGCCGAAGATGGTGGAGCTCCTGGCGGGGCTCAACGCCCAGGACCGCCGCCAGCCGTACGTCAGCCTCTGGAGCCGCCTCCAGGGCTTCCGCAAGGCGGACCTGGAGCAGGCGTTGCGGGACCGGCGACTCGTGAAGGCGACGCTGTTGCGTAGCACCCTCCACATCGTCACCGCCCGGGACTTCCTGCTGATGCGTCCGGCGCTGCAGCCGGTGCTGGAGCGGGCCTTGCGGTCCTTCTTCAAGGAGGAGGCGAGGCGCCTGCCGCTGGACGCCCTGGTCGAGGAAGCCAGACGTCTCACCGCCGAGGCGCCCGTGACGTTTGGCGAGATGCGCGCCCGCCTCCGGCCGCTGGCGCCCGACGAGGACCCGGCCAGCCTCTCGTTCGCGGCTCGCGCCTATCTCCCGCTGGTGCAACTCCCACCCGCCGGCGACTGGGGCTTCACGGGCGACCCGAGCTACTTCTCGGGAGAGGCCTGGCTGGGACGGCCGATGGGAGACCCCGCGGACGGCCGGCGCCGGCTGGTGCTGCGGTACCTGCGGGCTTTCGGCCCCGCGACGGAGGCGGACGTCACGGCGTGGGCGGGCATGTCGCTCAAGGAGGCCCTCGACCGGCTCCGGCCGCGGCTCGTGGAGTACCGGGGGCCCGCCGGCGAGAAGCTGTGGGATCTGCCAGGCATGCCGCTGCCGCCCGAGGACTGCCCGGCGCCGGTCAGGTTCCTGCCGCCGTGGGACAACCTCCTGCTCTCGCACCGTGACCGCCGGCGCGTCCTGCCCGAGGCGTACCGGCCCCGGGTCATCTGGAGCGGCGGCCGGGTGCAGCCCACGGTACTCGTGGACGGGTGGGTGGCAGGTCTGTGGCGCTGGGAGCGGGAAGGCGGGCGCGCGCGGCTGGTCGTCGAATCCTTCGAGCGGCTGCCCTCGTGGGTGCTCGACGAGGTCGAGGCCGAGGGGCGCGCGTTGCTGGCCTTCCTGCAGGAGGACGCCGAACACGCCGAAGTGGTCGTGAGGCCCCAGGCCCCTGCGTGACGCTATCGCAAGCCTGCCCAGACAACTCAGGACGTGAAGCGGAACCCAGCGCCCACCCCCAGCAGGTAGTAGAGGGCCGTCGACAATAGCGCCAGCTGAAGGGCCGAGCACAACAGGACGAGGGCCGTACGCGCCCCGCCCGGAGGGCGGCTTCGGGCCAGCAGGTACGTCGAACGCCGCAGGTAGATGAGCCAGGCGCTCAGGACGTAGACGCCCATGAAGGCCGGCAACCACGTGCCCATGTAGTAGAGATGGCCGTAGCCCCACCAGGCGACGGCAAGGGACACCCCCACCCCGATGGCCGTGGGGATGAGGCCCCAGGCGAAGGCCCTCAGCCAGCTACCCCCACGGGAGCTCGCCGACAAAGGTGCCTCGCTCCATCCTCTGGACGTACTGCTCGAGCTCGGCATCGTTGGCCAGCACGAAGTGGCCCTCTCGGACCTCCACCCACCGTGGCGGGTCCCTGGAGTAGTCGTGGCATCCGGGGTCGTAGCGGAGGAGTTGCCGCGTCCTCTCGACGTGCGGGTCGGGTACGGGGATGGCCGAGAGCAGGGCGCGCGTGTAGGGATGCAGCGGGCGACGAAAGAGCTCTTCGGTCTCCGCCAGCTCGACGAGCCGCCCCCGGTACATGACGGCGACCCGGTCGGCGATGTGGCGTACCACCGACAGGTCGTGCGAGATGAAGAGGTACGTCAGGCCCTTGCGCCGTTGCAGGTCCAGGAGCAAGTTGAGCACCTGGGCCCGCACGGAGACGTCCAGGGACGAGACGGGCTCGTCGGCGATGATGAACTCCGGCTCCATGATGAGCGCCCGCGCGATGCCGATGCGCTGCCGCTGCCCGCCGGAGAACTCGTGCGGGAAGCGTGAGGCGAACTCCGGGAGGAGCCCCACCTCCAGCAGGGCCCGCTCGACCTTGGCGCGCCGGTCGCGCTCGTCCACGTAATCGCCCGTGTTGTAGAGCCCCTCCGAGACGATGTAGTCGACCTTGGCGCGCTCGTTGAGGGAGGCCATGGGATCCTGGAAGATCATCTGGATCTTGCGTGTGATCTCCCGGTCCAGCTCCCGGGGGATGACGCCGTTGATCCGCCGGCCCTTGAAGAGGATCTCGCCGCCAGCGGTCTCGGTGATGCGCACGATGGCCCGGCCGATGGAGGTCTTGCCCGAGCCGGTCTCCCCCACCAGTCCGAAGGTCTCGCCCTTGAAGATGTGAAACGACACGCCGTCGACGGCCACGAAGGGGCTGCGGCCCCGGAGCCTGTAGTGGATCCGCAGGTCCCGCACCTCGAGGAGCACCTCGCGCCCCTGCCCCTGCGCCCGTACGCGGGGTCCGGCACTTCTGGCCGCGGCCGCCGGAGCCGCCGGGAGTCCATGGCGCCCGTCGCCCCCTCGCCCTTGCACGAGTCGACGATGGCGGTCCCGCATCCGACGGACGGCCAGGGGCGGTTGGACCCGGGGCGCCCTCGGATCCAGGAGCCAGGTCCGGGCGAAGTGGGTGGGACTGACCTGGAAGAGAGGCGGCGCCTCGACGAAGTCGATCTCGAGCGCGTACGGGTTGCGGGGCGCGAAGGCGTCCCCCTTCAACTCCGCGAAGAGGCTGGGCGGAGCACCCTTGATGGCGTAGAGGGGCTCGCCCTTGACCCCGAGCTGGGGAAGGGAGGACAACAGGGCCCACGTGTACGGGTGCCGCGGGTCGTAGAAGATCTCCTCGACGGTGCCGTACTCGACGATCTGGCCCGCATACATGACGGCCACCCGGTCGGCGACGTGGGCCACCACCCCCAGGTCGTGGGTGATGAAGACCAGGGTGATCCCCAGCTCCCGCTGCAGATTGCGGATGAGCTCCAGGATCTGGGCCTGCACCGTCACGTCCAGCGACGTGGTGGGTTCGTCGCAGATCAGGATGCGTGGCCGGCAGGCGATGGCGATGGCGATGACGACCCGCTGGCGCATCCCGCCCGAGAATTGGTGCGGGTACTGATGATAGCGCGCCTGCGGGTCGGGGATGCCCACCTGGGCCAGGAGCTCGACGGCGCGCTCGCGGGCCTCCTTGCCCCGCATGCCGTGGTGAAGCTCGAGCACCTCCTGGATCTGCGCTCCGACCGTGCGCAAGGGGTTGAGCGCGGTCATGGGGTCCTGGAAGACCATCGCGATCTTCTTGCCCCGGATGGCCAGCCACTCCCGCTCCGTGCGGTAGCGGGCCAGATCGCGGCCTTCCAGCAGGATGGACCCGGCGTCGACCCACCCGTTGGGGTCGAGCATGCCGAGCCACGACTTGGTGAGCACGGTCTTGCCCGAGCCCGACTCGCCCACCAGGGCGAGGGTCTCCCCCTCGTAGAGATCCAGGGAGGCCTGCCGGATCGCGGTCAGGACCTGCCCTCGCAGCCGAAACTTGATGACGAGGTCTCGCACCGACAGCACGGGCTGCCGGGCCTGCGCGTGCCGGTCCGGCTGCGGCAGGTCGACGTGGCGGGCGAGGCCCCTCGTGGCAGCGCTCGTGTCCGGTCACCCCTATCGTGCGCCGGCTGCATCAGCTGCCGGGCGAACTAGAAGTGGTTGCGGGGGTCCGAGGCGTCGGCGAAGGAGTTGCCCAGCACGTAAAACGAGATGGTGATGACCGACAGCACCGCGGCGGGGAAGATCAACTGATAGCGCAGCGACGGCGCCATCATGACCTGGCGCCCCTCGTTGAGCAGGTTGCCCAGCGTGGGCTGATCCAGCGGCAATCCCAGCCCGATGTACGTCAGAAACACCTCCCAGCCGATGGTGGAGGGGATGGACAGCGCCATCCGCAGCACGATGACCGAGACCAGGTAAGGCAGCAGGTTCTTGGTGATGATGCGGGAGGTCGGCGTGCCCAGGCAGCGAGAGGCCAGGTTGTACTCCCGGTCGCGGATGATGACGATCTGGTTTCGGACGAAACGTGCCATGCCCAGCCATCCCGTGGCGCACATCGCGACCACCATGGTCTGGAAGCTCGGCCGCATGATGTAGGCCAGCAGCGTCAGCAAGATGGTGGTCGGGATGTTGTCGATGACGTTGTAGATCTCGGTGATGACCGACTCGAGGGGGCGTACGTAGCCCCACAGCGCCCCGACGAAGATGCCGAAGGTGATCTCCCAGGCGCCGACGAGGATGGCGATGAGCAGCGAGGTGCGCGTCCCCGCCCACAGGCGCGCCCACAGGTCCTGCCCGATGGAGTTGGTGCCCAGCCAAAACTCCGGGCCGGGTTTCTGGTTGCGCAGCTGGAGCCCCGTCTCGGGGTCCCGGTGGATCCGGACGGGATCCTTCTGGCCGGGCAGGTAGGGCTGCACGATGGTGAAGAGCACCAGCGACGTCATCAGCACCAGCAGGATCACGGCCGTGCGGTTGCTGAGGAAGACCCGCAGGGTGGAGCGCCAGTACGAGTAGTCGGAGTACCCCGTGCGCTCGGCCTCCGTCGCGTCGCGGCGGGCCAGGGTGAAGAGGAGCCGCTCCTCGATGCCCGCGATGGTCCTCTGCTCTCGGGCCGTCACCAACGGGTGCCTCCCTGTCGCTGGAGCCTGATGCGCGGGTCGAAGAGGGTCATGAGCACATCACCCAGGAAGAGCCCGATGATGGCGAGCACCGAGTAGACCAGGACCAGGGCCTGCACCAGCGGGTTGTCCTGGCGCTGGATGGCGTCCACCAGGAGTCCCCCCATGCCGGGGATGGAGTAGAGGGACTCGATGTAGATGGAGCCGCCGATGGTCAACAGCACGGTAGCCGGCAGGTACTGCGCCAGGGGCACGAAGGCGTTGCGCATGACGTGCTTGATCATGATGACGCGGTTGGGCAGGCCCTTGGCCCTGGCCAGGCGGATGTAGTCCTTGTTGAGCTCGTCTACCATAAACCGGCGCACCCACATGGCGTAGCCCGCGATGCCGCCGAGGGACATGGAGATGGTCGGCAGGATCCAGCTCACGGGGTCGAAGCTGCTGAACAGCAGGGGCAACCCCGCGATGTCGGTGACGTAGAGCTGGATGAAGAGGTGGTAGACCGCCGCCGGCACGGCATTGACGAAGACCACATACCCGGTCCAGGCCTTGTCCCACAGGCCGCCCTTGTGGAGCGCCATGTGCACGCCCATGGCCAGGCCCACCACCAGGGAGAGCCCCAGCGCGGCCATCCCGAAGGCCAGCGAGTAGGGGATCTTGAGCGCGAGGATCTCCCGTACCGGCACGTTGGGCCGGTAGATGATGGAGACGCCCAGGTCGCCCCGCAAGAGGTCCGAGTAGAAGCGATAGAGCTGCACGTACCACGGGTCCAGCAGCCCCATCCGCCGCAGCACGGCCTCGCGCTGCTCGGGCGTCAGCTTGTCGTAGCTGTCGCCGAAGTATCCCTCGACGGGCAGGAGGCGCATCAGCAAGAAGACCGCGGTCACGACGAGGAAGACCGTGACCAGCGAGTGGGCCAGACGCCTCAGCGTGTACTGCAGCATGCGGCTGATGCGCCTCCCCGGCCGTCAGGCGGGGCCTACCGGCCGGCCCCCGCCGCCTCGCGCGCCAGGGCGGCCGCCCGCTCCTCGAGCCACCGCTCGTAGGCGGCGTTGAAGGCCTCGGAGTCCATCGGCTGGTCCATGACCACCTGGCCCTTGTACCGCAGCTCGGAGACCCCGAAGGGCGCGTACGGCGACGTAAAGGGCTCCAGCCGGGTGGCCAGGTATCCCCCACCGCCGACCCGGTACGGGATGACGAAGGCCTCCTCGATCAGGAAGGCCTCGGCCCTCGCGAAGAGCTCGTAGCGCCTGCCGATGTCGAGGATCTCCGCCTTGGCGGCGGCGACCAGGTTTTCATAGCGGGTCTTGCCGTTGGCCTCGGTGTAGCCGAGGGCCATCTCGGGCCGGTTGTAGGTGCCACCCGGCACGAAGGGGTCCGTGTAGGTCTCGGGGTCGGCGTAGTCGGGGCCCCAGTTGACCTCCTGCAGCGCGTAGTTGCCCGCCCGGCGGGTCGCGTCGAGGAAGCCCGTGGGTGGGAAGCCCACCGGGATGATGTCGATGAAGTCACGGCCCAGCAGGTCCTCCAGCTGCTGCTCGATGACCTGGACCCGGTTGGTCCACGAGGTGATGGACGTGTTGTAGGGCATCATCACCTTGACGGGAAACCTGACCTTGCCCGCCAGCTCCTGCTTGGCCAGGTCCCGGTACCGCCGCGCCAGCTCGGGGTCGTAGGTCTCCTGCGCGGCGATGGCGGCCAGCGGGCCGAATTGGGTGTAATCCTTGCCGCCGTATGCGGCGAAGTTGCGCGGCGTGATGGTGTTGCTCAGCATCCGGTCCGGGTTGTAGGGATCCTCGGTCAGCAGGGCGGCCTGCCTATTTAGCCCGTGGAAGATGGCCTTGCGGAAGTTGCGATTGTTGACGGCGATCTTCCAGTTGTCAGGCTCGTACTCGGGGGCGAACTTGGGATCGAAGTTGAACGCGTAGAAGTAGGTGTAGAAGTTGGTCATGCCGGGCCGCACCATCTTGCGGCGCACGGGATCGTTCATCCACTCGTCGAGCGCGGCGGTGGGGATGGATGCCCCCGTGATCTGGCCCCGCAAGAAGAGCTCGGGCGCCAGGGTCGACGCCTCCCGGTTGTAGCGGAAGGTCAGCCGGTTGATGTGGACGTTGTCGGCGTCCCAGTACTTGGGGTTCTTGACGAAGACCTGGATGTTGTGAGGTTCCCACTGGGCGAAGATGTAGGCGCCGTTGTACAGCAGGTACTCGTTGTCCGTGCCGAACCTGTCGCCCACCTCCGCCAGGAACTTGCCGTTGACCGGCATGAAGGCCGTGTAGGTGAGCATGCTCAGGAAGTACGGGACGGGCCGCTCGAGGGTGTATTGCAGGGTGTACCGATCCAGGGCTTTGACGCCCACCTCGTTGAAGTCGGTGATCTCGCCCTTGAAGTAGCGCTCGCCGTTCTTGATGACCCGGTAGGCCACGTTGGCGGTGAGGGAGGCGTTGGCGGGGTCGAAGGAGTACCGGAGGGCGTCGACCCAGTCCTGGGCCGTCACCTCGGCGTACTCGCGGCCCCGGTAGTCGACCCACATGACGCCCGGGCGGATGTGGAAGGTCCACGTCAGGCCGTCGGGCGACACCTCCCACGAGGTGGCCAGCGCCGGCCGAACGATGCCCAGGTGGTCGTACTCGACCAGGGTGTCGATGGTATTGGCCGCCACCGACTGCTCCGAGGTGGAGGCGGTGACGAGGTAGTTGATGGTCGACAGCTCGCCGGCGTAGACCCCGACCACGTCGCCGGAGCGGCGCGGCGCAGCTCCGGCCGGGGTCGGCGGCGACGTGAGGGTCAGCGCGGCGGCGACCGACAGGACGACCAAGCTGACGCCCAGACATGTCCCCGCCCTCGAGGGTCGTCTTTGGGCCCCTTGCATGGCAACGCCCCTCCCCGCATGCCCAGCTTTGTGGGCCGTTTCACAGCCCGGGCCCTTGCCGGCCCGTCGAGGACCGGCCATACGGTGATAACCGTATTCGGTAGCACGTGAGTCCATCCTGCCCACGTGAAGCCGCGGTTGCCGTGGAGCTGCTCGTGCGGCCTCTCATGCGTGGGGCCGTTGCGGCCGACTTGGTGGATGGAAACGGAGTCCATCCGGGGGGTCGGACCGTGGCGTTGCTCGCGCTGGCGTCTGCGCTGGCCTTCGTTGTGGCCTTCTCCCTCTTCGTCCCAGTCACCTGGCC
>DATCKA010000032.1:0-2568 GCA_036562495.1 Limnochordales bacterium | reverse complement strand
GAGGTGGGCGTCCCGCGAGGCCGCCGGCAGTGCCGCGAGAGCCGACCGCAGCGCATAGAGCAGCGCCAGCAGATCGTCGAGCTGGCCCACGCCGGGCACGAATCCCGGCACCAGGTCCACGGGCGACAGCGAGTAGGCGAGGCCGCCCATCAGGAGCGCCTTGCGCACGCGGGGAAGCTCCGGCTCCCGCCACAGCGACCACACCAGCCTGCCGTAGGCAGGCAGCCGGCCCAGCACCGGCGCCAGCAGCTCCCCGATCTCGCTCAGCCAGCCTCGAGTGGATGGCGCCTGACCCTTAGCCTGCTCTACTGGCCCGACCTCCAGGGTCTCCACGCAATCCTTTCCCCCGTGCCCGACACCGTCTAGCGTACCAGCCCCCCCCCGATAGACAGGCACTCGTCGCCACCAGCAGCGATGCCGGTACGTCGTGCCTACCGTCACGGCCCGGCGCCGTCGAAGGGATCCACAGGCAGCGGCTTGTAGCGGAAGCCCACGTAGAGCTCGAGCTGGTCGTGCGTGTGCGGCGCCGGCCCGCCCGGCCCCACAAAGCCGCTCTGCCCCGGAGCGTACGCGCTCACCGAGCGGTCGATGCCCGGGCCCAGCTCGACGATCTCGTTCCACGTGCCGCGGTTCATGCCGACGGTCTCGACGGCGGGTAGCGCCCCCAGGGCGCCGTAGCTCGTTCGCGGCATGCGGGCCCGCAAGTCGGCGGGCGGCGCGGCCTGGGCCTCGCGCTCCGCCCATGCGGTGGCGGCCTGCTCGAGGGCAGCGACGATGACCTCATCGGCATTGCGCCCCCGCTTGAAGTCGAAGCCCTGCCCCCGCGCCCGGCTGCCTGCCAGCGCCCGGTAGACGTGATCGGCCGTCACGAGTCCCATCCACTGGGGGCCGACCAGGTCCGCGAAGAGGTCGTCGCGGACGGCGCCGTACCAAAGCTCGAAGAGCGGTTCCGCCAGGTCGTCCACGTACCCGTCGCCGTCTTCGTCCCGGCGTACGCCGTCCCATGCCAGCACCGTGGCAGCGAGTCGCCGTGCCTTCTCCGACAGAGACCCCTCGGTGCTCGCGCGCTCGACCGCACCGGCGATGAGGGGCCGCAGCGCCGCATGGTTCAAGTTGAGGAAGGACAGCCGCTGGTTGATGCGGTTCATGTCGTCGAAGGTGACGCTCTCGAGCTCGCGCAGGGCGTCCGCGATGCGCCCCGCCCGATGCGTGGGCCCCCATGCCGCCATGGCCCCATCGTCCCAGTCGGGGCTGGGGCGGTTGTTCCAGTTGAAGATGAACCCCTCCGGCGGGTTGATCGAGGACGGCAGGCGCTCGGGCGGTAGTACGCCGAGCCAGTCGTCCTCGCCCGTGCCCCGTGCCGGCAGGCGGGGGTCGACGTGGGCAGGGCGCAGGGGTGGCCGCCCGGCCAGCCAGTAGCCGATGTTGCCGTGTCGGTCGATCCAGAAGAAGTTGTGGGAGGTGGGGATGCGCTGGACCGCCTCGGCGAAGTCGTGGATGTCCCGGGCCCGGTTGAACTCCAGGAACGCCATCACCGCGTGCACCTCTTGCATCCAGTGGGTGCGGGCCACGCTGACGGCGGTGCCCTGCTGGGGGTCGTGGCGCACCACCGGCCCGTGAATGGTGCGCAGCACCTCCAGGCGCACGGGCTCCCGGCCCCGGACCTGGATCACCTCGGTGCGGCGCTCCATCGCCTTCCACTCGCCGTCGTGCCAGTAGCGGTAGGGGTCGTCGGGGTGCAGGCGCTCGACGAAGAAGTCCACCTGGTCCCCGATGCCCGACGTGGTCGTCCAGGCGTGGTCGGGGCCCCGCCCGATGAGCGGAAAGGGTGAGACGCCGGCAAACGTCATGCCGACGCTGTTGATGCCCGCGCCCACCAGCCCCACCTCGAGCACGATCTGGGGGATCGTGTAACCCATCTGGGGGCCACCCAGCAGCAGGGTCGAGCCGTTGGCCGAGCGGGAAGGGGCCACGGCCCATGCGTTGCTGCCGAAGTAGTGGGGCACCCCCGCTGTGGCGAAGACGTAGCGGGCGGCCTCCCGCTCGCGCTCGAGCAGGGCCGCCACGTCACGCAGGGTGGGGGCGGCGAGCTCCAGCACCGGCGCAGGCACCTTCGCCCGCCCCGTCACCCCTGGGAAGGTCGACGCCGCCGAGGCCGCACCTGAGCCCGACCGAGCCGGGACGGTGGTCGGCGTCTCGGGATCGTGGGTGACCACCAGGGCGTCCCAGATGGCGTAGCCCCGCTCCTGGCCGTGGCGCGCCTGCAGCGCCTCGAGGAGGCCCGCGCTCTCCATCTCGTAGCCGCCGGCCTCACCGAAGCGCCGGGCGTAGAAGACGATGGTCGCCATCAGGTCGAGGACGGTCCAAGGAGCCGGAAGCACCCCGGCGTGCTGAAACTCCACCGGCATCCGGGCCGGGTCGGCGAGGGCCTCGGAGATGTAGCGGTTGATGCCGGCGATATAGCCCAGCATCGCCTCCTGGGCTTCCCGGTCGAGCGACAGGAACTGCTCCGTCAGCTCCTCGGGCGTGTAGCCGTCCCGGCGTGCGGCGATGTCCTGCTGGACGTAC
>DATCKA010000026.1:0-22747 GCA_036562495.1 Limnochordales bacterium | reverse complement strand
CCCTGTCATCCGGCGGGAGGATGACGGCACCCGACGGAATCTGGGGGTGCTGCGCACCGAAAAGGTGTTTCACCCCAAGAGCGAGCAGCCCACCACTGAGGTCGGCATCCTGGGCAGCTTGAGGGAGGACCTCTACGTGATTGCGGCACGGCCGAGCAGATGCGGGCCGACATCATGGCGAGGCTGCGCGACGGCATGAGCCCCCGGGCGATCCTGGACCGTTACGTGGCCCGTTACGGCAAGGAGATCCTGGCGGCGCCGACCAAGCGGGGATTCGACCTGACGGCATGGGTGACGCCCTTTGCCGCCATCGCAGGAGGCGGGGCGGCGCTGGCCTTCCTGTTGAGGCGCTGGGCGCCGCGGCGGGGGAGCCGTCGGCCGGAGCACGAAGCTGACGAGGCGGCGCTTTCGCCCGAGGAACGGGTGCAGGTGGAGGTCCTCCTCGAAGAGGAGCTGCGCAAGTACTACTGAGACGACGATGGCGGGGCTGTGAGGCCCACAACGGCGGGGTCCGCGGGGTCGGAGGTGGGGAGAGGCCGTGGGATATGTGCTCGGTGTGATCCTGGTGGCCGGGCTCGTGGCCTTCATCGGGTGGCCGCTGTTGCGCCGTGACGCAGACGAGAGCGGCAACGCCCTTGAGTGGTTCCCCGGCGTGCCTGGCGCTGCGAGAGAGGAGCAGGAGGCGGTTCGCCGGAGAAGCGAGCAGGTGCTGGCGGATCTCAACGAGCTCGAGTACGACTTTCAAATGCGCAAGATCAGCCCCGAGGACTATCGCTTCCTCAAGGCGCGCTTGATCGAAGAGGCGGCAGCGGTCTTGAACATCGGAAAGGCACAGGCGCAGACGGAGCTGCAGGAGCTCGAAGCGGCCATCGAGGCCGAGGTCGCGGCCGAACTGGAGAAGGAGCTGTCGGCGTCGAAGGGGAGAGCCGGGTCGTGAGTCATCCGCCTTGGACCGCGCCGAAGCGCCCTCGGTGGGTCGTCACGGCCGCGGCGTTGGCCGTGACGGCCGCGGTGGGATGGCAGGCGTCTGCGTTGGCAGCAAGCGCAGCCGCCCAGGGGCCGTCTTCGGGGGTCAGCGTGAAGCTCCAGCACGTGGTCCTGACGGCGACGGACGAGCGCCTGGCGGTGCTCGAGATGTGGAACGTCGAAAACCCCGGCAGTCGCCCGGCCGATCTGGAGGTGTCCCTGCCCGCCGGCGCGGCGGACCTCCTGGTGAGAGAGGGTTCCAAGGAGCGCCCGGTCGATTTCAAGCGAACCGCTACGGGGTTTCGACTGCCGGGCTGGGTCGAGTCGGGCGAGCGGCTCGTCTCGTTCAGTTACACCCTCGCCTTGAACGAGGGGACCGCTCTCCAGTGGGCTCGGGCAGCGAGTTACCCCATCCAGGAGTTTGTCGTGGTGGTGGAGGAAGGCAAGCTGGAGCTGCGCCCGGGAAGCCTCCGGGTGCTGGGATCGACGGAGCTCGCAGGGCGAGCGTTCAAGCTCTTCGGGGCCACGGAATTGAAGCCCGGTGACCGGGTGGCGTTCGACGTGCTGCCCGCGGCGGCGAACCGACAGGTGTCCGGCGGCGACGCGGCCGACGCCGGCGCCGAGGCCCATCCTGAAGAACATGTCATCACCACGTCGTTTCACGGCGGCAACGCCAACGTGGAGTTGTGGCGACGCGCGACGGGGCTCAGGGGGCATGGGGGCCTGTTCGGGGTGTTCCTGATGAGCGTCTTCGGGGTGGTGGCGCTCTACGGGGGCCTGAAGCTTGCGGCCAGGCGTCGAGCCCGAAGCGAGGCTCCTTCTCCGGAGGTCTCCGACGCCGGCCGGCAGTCCGCGCTGCACGAGGAACAGCAGCGGCTCATCCGGCAGATCGCCGACCTGGACCGCCGTCGGGCTGCCGGCGCCGTCGACGAGGCGTCCTACGCCGACAGCCGCGAGAAGCTCAAGCGGCGGCTCGTCGAGGTGATGCGCCAGCTTCGGGGGACGTAAGGCCGCCGTGTAGAGCAGGCCGACGCACGGCGCCGGTTCGGTCTTGCTAGCGTGCATCCGAGTCTCGCTTGCGTGCATCCGATGGGAATGGACGGGCGGTGTGGGCAATGGCTCGTCGCGGCAGGGACACCGCAGTCGTGGCAGCGGTGGTGGCAGCGGTCGCGGCCGTGGTGGCAGGGGGCTGGTGGCTGCAACGCGCGGGGTGGCTGACAACCGGGCGGGCGGACAGCGCGACGGTGCCGCCCGCGCAGCTCGAAGGGCTGCCTCTGGTGCGCCTGCAGCGGGGCGAAGAGGCCCTGCAGGCCATCAACCGCCTTCACCGGACGGCCATCGAGATCGTCGACGGCTACGTGGCCGCGTACGGGAACGCGCACGAACAGGTGATCGTGTGGTGGGCCAGGGCGGCCTCGGAGGCCAAGGCTCGTGAACTGGTCGACGTCATGACCGAGAAGATGGCGGCAAGCCCCCTGTTCAGCAGGCCCCAGCCCGTGACGGTGGGCGGGCGCCGGCTCCGTTTCACGGTAGGGGCCGGCATGCGCAACTACTACTGGGTCTCCGGTCAGGACGTCTACTGGGCCGGGGTGGTCTCCTCCCGAGAAGCGTCCATCGTCGAGGCGCTGCTCAGGGGCGTGCCGGACGACCCCGGTCCGCCGAGTGCGGATAGGTTCCCTCGGTGATGGGACGGAGGCGTCCGGAGCCGTTCGACCAGCCGGCAGCCACGGCCTTCACCCCCGATGCCGACCGAAAGCCGCCGGCTATCCCATACGGTAAACCTTCTAGCTACTCGAAGGTCAAGGCTCCGAACATGGCACATCCGATGTTATTGTCATGGTTGCTCAAGTATGGTAGGATGACACTCGATGCGAACCAAGGAGGAGGCCTTGCGGATGGGTCGGACGAGTGTGTTGCGCCAACAGAGGGGCCCCCGTGGGGTGACGAGGGTTTCCCGCGGGCCGACGTCGAGGTTCCGACGTGGCGCTTCGAGTCCCGATGTCTGCGAGGTGCTCGGAATCCACCCCGAGGCGATTCAGCGGGCCCGCCAAGGTCTGCCTTCCGTCGACGAGGCCCGGCGCATCGCCGAACGCTTCGCCCTTCTGGCCGATCCCACCCGCCTTCGAATCCTCCACGCCCTGGCCAGGGAGGAGCTGTGTGTTTGCGACGTCGCACAGGTGGTCTCGCTGTCCATCAGCGCGGCGAGCCATCAGCTCCGCCTGCTCCACCGGTCCGGCGCCGTGACGTACCGCAAAGAGGGGCGCATGGCCTACTACCGGCTGGCCGACGACACCATCCGACGGTGGTTGCGAGAGGAGGCCCTTCACGATGGTTGAGGAGCGCGTGCGAATGGAGGAGCGCGTGCGAGAGGAGCGGGAAGAGGCCGAGGAGGGCTTCGATGGCCCCTGGTACGCATTCGGTCCGGTGAAGAACGCGGGCGCAGCGGCCCTCATCCTCACCGCCGGCTGGGCCGTGGAGCGGCTGGGCGGGCCTGCGTGGCTGTCAGCGCCGGTCTACCTGGCGGCCATCGCCGTGGGCGCGCGGTACTGGGCGAAGGAGGGATGGGAGGAGTGGCGCCACGAGCGAGAGATCGGCATCGAAGCGCTGATGGCCTTCGCCGCCCTGGGTGCCATCCTGTTGGGGGAGTGGGTGGAGGCCGGGCTGCTGGTGGTGCTCTACAGCGCGGCCGAAGCCCTGGAGGAATACACCTACGCCCGCACTCGCACGGCCATTCGCGCGCTGCTCAAGCTGGTGCCGGAGACGGCGTGGCGGCTGCGGGACGGGCGAGAGGAGCAGGTGCCCGCCCAGGCGCTGAAGCCCGGCGACCTCATCCTCATCCGGCCGGGTGAACGGGTGCCGACCGACGCCGTCGTCGTGGAGGGCCGTTCGAGCCTCGACGAATCCGCCGTGACTGGGGAATCCATTCCCGTGGACAAGGGGCCGGGCGACCGGTTGTTCGCCGGCACCATCAACACGACGGGCGCCCTCACGGCTCGTGTCACGGCCGATTTCGCCAGCAACACGCTGGCGCGCATGATCCACCTGGTGGAAGAGGCCCAGGAGGTCAAGTCGCGGGCCCAGCGGTGGATCGACCGCTTCGGTCGACGCTACAGCCCGGCGGTGCTGGCCGCTGCCGCCGTGCTCCTCGTGGTGCCGCCTCTCCTGGGCCAGGACGTCCGGACCTGGGCGCATCGGGCCGTGGTGCTGCTGGTCGCCGCCGCACCCTGCGCCCTGGTCATGTCGACACCGGTGGCCACCGCCGCGGCCATCTCCCGAGCAGGCCGCCAGGGTGTCCTGATCAAAGGCGGCATCCACCTCGAGCAGCTGGACCGAATCCGGGTCGTGGCCTTCGACAAGACCGGGACGCTCACCCGAGGCCGGCCCCAGGTGACCGACGTCGTGCCCGAGAGCGGCGTGACACAGACCGAACTTCTCGCGCTGGCGGCAGGGGTGGAGCGCTGGAGCGAACACCCCCTGGCACGCGCCGTGGTGGCGCGCGCCACGTCGGAAGGGGTGAACCCCCTGGCGACGTCGGGCTTTCAGGCCGTGGTAGGGGCGGGGGCCCGGGCCGTCGTGGGCGACGAGGAGGTGTTCGTCGCAAGCCCGGCCTTCGCGGCGCAACTCGGCACGCACGTCTCACCGGCATTGGAGCACCATGCGGCTCGGTTGCAAGAGCAGGGCAAGACGGTAATCCTGGTGGCCCGGCGAGGCCGCGCAGTCGGGCTCATCGCCTTGCGTGACCAACCCCGCCCCGCCGCCCGCCCGGCGGTGGCCGAACTGCACCGGATGGGGCTCCGGGTGGTCATGCTGACGGGCGACCACCCGACGACGGCGCAGGCTATCGCGCGGGAGTTGGGCATCGACGAAGTGCGGGCCGGGCTTCGGCCGGAGGAGAAGGTGGCGGCGGTGCGGGAGCTGGAGGCCCGATACGGTCCGGTCGCGATGGTGGGAGACGGCGTCAACGACGCGCCCGCTCTGGCCGCAGCCTCGGTCGGGATCGCGATGGGGGCGGCGGGTTCGGATGCGGCTATCGAGGCAGCGGGCGTCGCCCTCATGGGGGACGACCCCGGCCAGGTAGTGGCGGCCATGAAGGTGGCCCGGCGAAGCCAGCGCATCGCCTGGCAGAACATCGTGTTCTCCGTGCTTCTTCTGCTGGTACTGGTCCCATCGGCCCTGCTGGGTGTCATCGGGGTGGCCTCGGCGGTGGTCGCCCACGAAGTGAGCGAGCTTCTGGCCGTAGCCAACGGCCTGCGGGCGGCCCGGGGCTGAACCCGCGAGGCGAAAGGACATGGACACCCCCATGGGGTATGCTATCATGCGGATCGAGCCAACTGCCGCCGAAGGAAGGTCATGGAGATGGCAAGCGTCGTACTCAGCATCCCGGAACCTCTCCGGAGCGGTGACGCCACCGCCCTCGAGCGCTTCCTCTCCCGCCAGGCCGGCGTCCACCACGCGGAGCTCAACCCCATCAGCGGCGCGCTAACGGTACACTACGACGAAAGTCAGATCACCCCCGAACGGCTCCGCCAGCTCGTCCGCGAGTGCGGCTACCACCGGGTGCAGGCTCAGGGCAAGCGGGTGGCGATGGTGGGGGACGGCGTCAACGACGCTCCGGCGCTGGCGCAGGCGGACGTTGGCGTCGCCATCGGCGCCGGCACGGACGTGGCGGTCGAGACGGCCGACGTGGTGCTGATGCGCTCGGAACCCCTGGACGTGGCCACCGCGATCGCCATCTCCCGGGCGACGGTCCGGAAGATGCGGCAGAACCTCTACTGGGCGGCCGGCTACAACGCAGGCGCCTTCCCGCTGGCCGCCGGCGTGTTCTACCCGAGCTTGGGACTGCTGCTGCGGCCGGAGATCGCGGCCCTGCTCATGTCGGGAAGCTCGCTCCTGGTGGCGCTCAACGCGCTCTTGTTGAAGCGGGCCCGCCTGGAGCCGGCGTGACGGCATTGGCCGGTGTGACCCTGCCGGCTACGCCTCGTGGAGGTCGTACACAACCGCGTCGTCACCGGCCCGCTGCCGGTCGCCAAGAAGGCCCCCGCCGCCTTCGGCTACCGCGCCTCGTGCCTCTCAGGGGGCCCCGCACGGGGTGCGGGGAGTACCGCAAGGCTCTTGAATTGGCTGAAGATGACGTACTAGCGCAGGATGAAGTAAAGGATGGCCGCCGCCGCGCCGAAGACGATGGGAGCAATCCAGCGGTTGGCGGACGATTCGCTCGCCCCTGCGTCAGCCCCCGGCATGACGGTCGATGCCGGCGCGCAGCCGGTCTGCCCGTGGTCGTGATGGCCGCTCACGTGGCGGCGCGGCTGCCGTTCATCGTGCATGTCGAAGTGCCCACCACAGCATCCCATCGAGCCTGCCCCTCTCTCGCGGCATCGTACGCCCGGTTCCTTAAACGCGGATGAGAGCAACCTGAGGATCGCCTGAGGAATCAACCGGACGCGGTCGCCAACGCCCGGCGCATCCGCCGTACCTGGAGACCCATGTGGACGGCCCCGGCCGCGTTCATCGCAAGTCCCACGAAAGCCAGCGGCGTCTTGATGTCGTTGAGGAAGATGGCGGCCGCGGAGAGCCCCACCACCGGCAAGACGTCGGCCAGGTGGTGGGCGCAGCAGGCGAGCATGGCGACGCCGCTCACGCCGGTGCTGCCGGCGGCGAGCGCGGCGTGGGTTCGAGACGCCTGATGCAGGCGTCGCAAGTAGACGTACAGGGCGACTTGCGTGCCGAACCCTGCCGTGATGGGGGCGATGAACCCCAGATCCTCTCGGAGCTGCTGGAAGGCGTGCGCAGGATCCTGAGCCAGGGCGATGATGGCGAGGTAGGACAAGACCAGCCCGAGACTGGCTGCCAGGCCGCTCAGTACGAGGTGCTTGCGTTCGGCCCCGGAGATCCCCATGACACCGAGCCTCACGACGCCACCCCGAGTTCCCAACGGAGCACGCGCTCCGGGACGCCGGCCACGTCACGTATCACCAGCTCGAGGAACCGAGTACCGGCCACGAAGCTCGCCGGCACGTCGAAAGTCAGCACACCCCTGCGGTGATGGCCGCCACGAGGTGCCTCCCATGAAGCGGGCCGGACGGTTTCGCCTCGGTGGTTGCGCAGCGCGGCCATCTCCGCGAGGTCGTAGACGTCCAGGTTGACAAAGTGGGTATCCATGGCCACCCGGAAGGTGAGGGTGACCCGGTCGCTTGCTGCCTGTGCCACCCCGTCCCAGAAGACGGCGACGGTGACGCGTCCGCCTTCGGAGTACAGCGTTCCGCCTTCGGCCAGCCGGTCCGCCGATTCGGCCGGGGGCGGCGACCCCTGCTGGCTTCCGAAAGCGACCCGCCCACCCGTCAAGAGGACGGTTGCTGCGACGGCGACGAGAACGCCTTTCACGAGACCCGCTCTCACAGGCACCACGCTCCTCGGTCGAAGCCTGAGGCCCCACCGGCGTCAGCCTACCGCGCTCACCTGAGCGCAAGCTGAGCGGCGCCTGAGAGTTTGCTGAGAGAGGCCTGAGAAGCAGGCGTAACGGGGCGTGCCTAGACGGTGGGCAGACGGACGGTGAAGCGCGACCCCTGCCCGGGCCGGCTTTCGACCTGGATGCGACCTCCGTGCGCCTCGACGATCCACTTCGCGATGGCCAGACCCAGGCCGGTCCCGCCGGTTTGCCGGGAACGTGCCTTGTCGGCCCGGTAGAAACGTTCGAAGATGTGGGGCAGGTCCTCCGCGGCGATGCCGATGCCCGTGTCCTGCACGGCCAGCTCCACCTCGCCGTCCCGCCCCCTCCACCGGGCCAGGCAGACCCGTATGCTGCCGCCCTCAGGCGTGTAGCGCACGGCGTTGTCCAGCAGGATGACGAGCAGTTCGCGCAGGCGATCGGGATCCCCGAGCACCGTGACGGGCTCCAGGTGCTCGACGGTCAACCGGTGCCTGGCCATCTCCACCCGCATGGCCCGCAGCACGTCGGTGACCAGCCGATCGAGTTCCACGGGCTGGCGTTGCAGGGGCTGGCCGGAGTCCGCCCGCGCCAGGGAGAGGAGGTCGCTCACCAGTCTGCCCAGGCGGCGCACCTCATCCCGGATGTCGCGCCAGATGGCCTCGCGCTCGGCCAGGGGGAGCGCGGTGGCGCGCTCCAGGAGTTCGAGATTGCCCTGGATGGTGGCCAGGGGAGCCCGGAGCTCGTGGGAGGCATCGGCGACGAAACGGCGCTGGTTGTCGAAGGACTGCTGCAGCGCTCCCAGCATCTCGTTGAAGGCGGCTGCCAGTTGGCCCAGCTCATCACGGCGCTGGACGACGGCAACCCTGCGGCCGAAGTTGCGCGAGGAGGCGATGGCGCGGGCTGTTTCGATCATGGCGGAGATGGGGCGCAACGCCCCGCCCGCTATGGCCCAGCCCAGCGCGACGGCGGCCAGGGTTGCGATGGCCGCACCTCCCGCGATGACCCGCCGGAGGTGGTCGAGCAGTGCCTGGCGGCTCGACATCCACCCTACGACCAACGCCAGTACGGGCTGTGTCCGAGAGAGCCCGTGGGGGGCAGCCACCCATCGGACGACCTGGTACCCGGCCCGGGGTCCCTGCAAGAAGCCTTCCGCGCCGATCCCGCCCCCTGCGCCGGCGTCGGCATCCGCATCTGCACCGAGCGCAGCCGGGCTCACGTCGGCGGGCAGCCCGACCCCGTGCCCTCCCTCTACATCCGCGCCGGAGCGGGCGAGGAGGCGCCCGTCGAGATCGTAGACGGCGACGACCACGTCAGGGGCATCGAAGGCGTTGAGGAGCGGCTCGATGGAGGATTCGTCAGGGGCCGCCCGGATGGACTCGACGAAGTGGTCTGCCAGCCGGCGCGTGCTGGTGCGCAGGTCTTCCCTCAAGTAGGCCCGCACGCTCGAGTGGATCAGTCCGCCGAAGATCAGCACCAGCACCGCCAGCAGCACGCCGTACCAGAGTGCCAGGCGCACGCGGATGGACATGACTAGCTTTCGGCGTCCTCCCGCAGCACGTAACCCACGCCCCGGACCGTGTGGATGAGGCGGGAGCGGCCCCCCTGCTCGAGCTTGCGTCGGAGGTATCCCACATAGACCTCGAGCACGTTTGACTCGCCGTCGAAGTCATAGCCCCAGACGCGCTCCATGATCAGTTCGCGGGGCAAGACCCGGCGAGGATTGAGCATGAAGAGCCGGAGCAGCTCGAACTCAGTCGTCGACAGGGTGATGAGCTGACCTGCACGGCGCACCTCTCGGGCCGCGGAGTCCAGCACGAGGTCGCCGTGACGAAGCACCTCGTTCGGCTGCATGGCCGCGGCTTCATGGCGGTGCCGCCGTAGCAGCGCCCGGATGCGGGCGACCAGTTCCTCGAGGGCGAAGGGCTTGACGAGGTAGTCATCGGCCCCGGCCTCGAGCCCCGTGACCCGGTCCTCCACCGCGTCACGGGCCGTGAGCATCAGGATGGGTACGTCCGCTGACTCCCGGACCCGCCGGCAGATCGCAAGGCCGTCGAGGTCCGGGATCATCCAATCGAGGATGAGCACGTCCGGTACTGCATCCTGGGCCATCTGCAGCCCTTGAGCCCCCGACGTCGCCGTTTGCACGTCGAAGCCCTCGTAGACGAGCGCACGACGCACCATGTCGAGGAGCTTGGGGTCGTCGTCGATGACGAGGATGCGCGCTGCCGTCGCCGCTTCCCTCCCCGTCGGTTGTCCGCGCTCAGTATACCGAAGAGGGGTATGGCGCTGGCTGTCGGAGAGCGCGTAGACCGCCCATCCAGTCGCCAGCCCACAGGCCGGGGGCGCATCCCCACCACATGGCACGGCCCCCCCTCTCTCGAGCACGCGATGGGAGACGCCGGAGCTTCCGCCGCCTCGGGCATCATCCAGACGGAAGCTGAGAAGAACCTGAGAGTCTAGCTTCCCTGGCTCCATGCCACGGCCGGCTGCAGGACTCTGAGGCGTACTCGCTGGCCGGGATGGAGGGCCGGTACGGCCGGGCTGCGGACCTTGAGGGGGGTGCTCTTGCCGTGTGCCACCGACGGCCGGGTCAGTCCGGTTGTCTCGGTGGTCGGGCCATCCGCCCGCAGCCTCTCCCATCCGCCGCCTGCGCCGTCGTCGGAGACCGGGACGACAGAGAGCAACTGGAAGGAGCCGTGGTACTCCCGGCCCATCACTTCAAACGGGCCCGCAGGGTCGGGGGTGCATCCCAGCCACTCCGGACGCAGCATGGCCAGCACGCGGCCTGACACCGGGCTACCGCGCAGAGGCACAGGACCGATGGGCGTCTCGGCCACCTGACCCCGTGCCACGGCCGGAAGCAGGTTGACCTCGCCCAGGAGGGCCGCGATGCCCGGGGTGAGGGGCTGGTCGTAGACCATGTCCGGCGGGCCCACCTGCAAGATGCGGCCGGAGACCATCACCGCCACCACGTCGGCCATGCTGAGAGCTTCTGCCGGGTCATGGGTGACCAGCAGAGCCGCCACCCCTTCTTCCACCACGATCTGGCGAACCTCGCGCCGCAACCGCACCCGGAGCGCCGCATCCAGACTGGCGAACGGCTCATCCAGCAGCAGGAGCTGTGGCCGGGGCGCCAGCGCTCGGGCCAGGGCGACTCGTTGTTGCTGCCCTCCGGAAAGCTCGTGGGGGTAGCGGGACTCCAGTCCCTCCAGCCCCACACGGCGCAGCCACCAAGCAGCCCGGCGGGCCCCCTCGGGGCCCCTGGGAAGGCCGAACGCCACGTTCTCCGCGACGGTGAGGTGGGGGAAGAGCGCGTAGTCCTGGAAGACCACCCCCACCCCTCGACGCTCGGGCGGCACGGCCCGGCCTGGTTGGGCCACCGTGACGCCACCGATCTCCACCCGACCCCGATCCGGCACCTCAAACCCGGCGATGAGGCGCAAGAGTGTCGTCTTGCCGCAGCCGCTCGACCCGATGAGCACCGTCATCTGGCCGCGCCGCAGGGTGAGGGTGGCTCCGTCGACCGCTCGCACCGGACCGAAGTACCGGGCCACATCCAGGCAGCGGGCGGCAGGCACCTCGCCAGGGGCCTCGCCGTCGCGCACCCCGTGGGCCGCGCCCGGGGAGGGGGCCACCTCCGCTTCATCGGCCGTGTTCGCCAGGGGCGGGCGGTACCCGAGCTGGCTCGTCATCACCTGTGCCCCCACCGCTCCTGTTCATGGCGCAGCATGATGGCCACCGACGCGGCCGAGACGCCCAGCAACACGAGCCCGGGCAAGGCTGCCCGAGCGAAGAAGCCCTCGGCTGCGCTCATCCACGTCAGGGCTGCCAGTGTGCGAAACCCGGTCGGCGAAAGCAGCAAGGTGGAGGGGAGCTCCTTGATGCTGGTGAGGAAGACCAGACTCGCCCCCGCCAGCACCCCAGGCCGCAGAAGGGGCAGCACCACCCTCCGGAGCACCCCGGCAGGGCGCTCGCCCAGGCTGCGCGCCACCTCCTCCAGGTGAGGGTTGAGACGCGCCAGGGCCGCCGACTGAGGTGCCAGCGCCTGGGGCATGAAATGCACCGTGTGGGCCATCACCAGCAGGCTGATGGTCTGGTACAGCGGTCCCAGGTAGCGCACCCCGAAGAAGACCAGCGCCAGAGCCACCACGATGCCCGGCAATCCGAAGCTCAGGTAGGCGGCCTCTTCCACCGCCCTCGCCAGCCTTCCGGGGAATCGGGTCGTCAGGTATGCGAGGGGAAACGCGGCCGCCACGGCCACGGCGGCAGCCAGCGCAGCCACGTAGACGGAGCTTGCCGCCGCCTGCGCCACCGCCCGCAAGTGGTCGACGCCGCTCGTGCCTCTCACGAGCCCCCACGATAGCCAGTGCAACAGGGAGAGGGCAGGGAGCCCCCAGGCGGCCACGGCCACCAAGGCGCACGCCAGCGTCGCCGGGCCTGCCCAGCGCCCGAGGCGCACCGGCGAGGGCGGCCGGGGGACTCCAGGCTGGGCTCGAAAGAGTACCGCCTGCCTCCGCTGAACGGCTCGCTCGACGCGATGCAGCACCACGGTGATGAGCAGCAGCAGGAGCGCCAGCACGGCCGCACGGGCCCGGTCGAAGGAGCCGCCGTATTGCGCGTAGATGGCGAGGGGCAGCGTGTCGTAGCGGACCAGGGAGACGGCACCGAAGTCGCTCAACACGTACATCGCCACGACGAGCGCTCCGGCCGTCACCGAGGGCCAAAGCTGCGGGAGCACGACGCGCCAGAATCGTCGGGCCCGCCCGACCCCGAGCGATCGGGCCGCCTCCTCCAGGCCGGGGTCGAATCTGCTCCACGCCGCCCGCACGGGAAGCAGCACGTAGGGGTACGTGAAGAGGGTCAACACCCACCAGGCGCCCCAAAACCCCTCGACTCGGGGGAGCGTCACCCGCCCGGCCAGGGACTCCAGCAGGATGGCCGCCACGCCTCCCGGCTGCACCGCCGCCTGCAAGGCGAAGGTGCCCACGTACGAGGGCATTGCCAGGGGCAGGGCCAGCAGCACCAGCCACAGGCGCTTGTGCCGAAGGTCGGTCCTGGCGAGCAGCCATGCCAGGGGAAGGGCGAGGGCGACCGCCGTCACGGTCACGGCGCCTGCGAGCACGAGGCTGTTGTGAAGCAGGTGCCAGGTGCGGGGATGCAGCAGCCACTGCCACGACCGCTGCCACCCCTCGGCCGCGCGGATGACCAGGTAGAGGGGCGGGATGAGAAGCACGGCCGTCGTCAGCAGCGCGGCCATGACCAGGCCCAAGGGGACGGGCGAGGCCGTCCGTCCGCCCGACCGGAGGGTCGCCCATGTCGGCCGCAGACTGAGGGGCCCCGCCCGTTCGACGCCCGATGCGACGCTTCTCATCGCATTCCGCTCCTGCCGGCTGCCTGCCCGTCGCTATCGCCTGCCGGGAGCCTCCTCACAGCACCCCCGTCTCCCAGAGGAGCTCGAGGGTGGTCTCCAGGTCGGCCAGGTCCCCGAGGTCGATGTGGGGGGTCTTGATCCGCTCGAGCGGCACCAGGTCCGGGTGCGCCGGCACGCCGACGACCAGCGGGTACTCGTAGGTCTGGCTCGCGAAGTACTCCTGCGCCTGTCGAGACAGCAGGAAGTCGATCAGCCGGAGGGCGGCCTCCTTGTGCTGAGAGCTCTTGAGCAGGCCCACCCCGGCTACGTTGACCATGGCGCCTGCGTCGCCGGCCCGGGGATGGTAGTTTCGCACCGGCAACGATGGCCCGCGCTCTGCCAGGAACTGGTACAGA
The DNA here is from genome assembly GCA_036562495.1 of Limnochordales bacterium. Classification (GTDB taxonomy): domain Bacteria; phylum Bacillota; class Limnochordia; order Limnochordales; family Geochordaceae; genus Geochorda. The sequence goes on along the minus strand of DATCKA010000026.1, from coordinate 9,588 downwards.
TAGTAGTGGTTGACGAACCCCACGTCGATCTCGCCGGCGGCGATGGCCTGGATGATGGCCGTGTTGTTGCGGTAGGCCTTGGGCTCGTTGGCCTTGACTCCCAAGAGCCATTGCCGTGCGCCGTCCTCGCCCAACGTCTTGCGCAGGGCGGTGACGAAGGCCTGGAACGAACCGTTGGTCGGAGGCCAGCCGATGCGCCCCTTCCAACGGGGATCGGTGAAGCCCGTGATGGAGTCGGGCAGCTCCTCCGGTCGCACGCGCTCGGTGCTGTACGCTACCACCCGCGCCCGACCGCTGACGCCGATCCAGCTGCCGTGCGGCGAGCGAAAACGCGGCTCCACTCGGTCCAACAGGGGCTGAGGGAGCTTCTCGAACAGGCCGGCCGCCGCCACCGCGCCCAGCGCCCCCGCGTCCTGCGCGAAGAAGAGGTCCGCGGGGGAGCGGCTACCCTCCTCGAGCAGCGTGGCAGCCAGCTCCGCGGTGTCCCCGTAGCGAACCCGGACGTCGATGCCGGTGGCCCTCTCGAACTCCTCGAACAGAGGCCCGACCAGGGCCTCGCTGCGACCCGAGTAGACGACGACGGGTCCCATGTCCTGGCTCGACGTGGGCCCACGTGCCCCTTGAGAACCAACCACCCACATGGAGAGCAGCCCCACTGCCAGCAGGGCCGCGGCTACGAGCTTTGGGCTTCGCTTCACCCGCAAGTCCTGTCTCCCTCACTGTGTGCGTCGTTGTCAGCCCATCCGACGGAGGGCCCTCGCTGCGGACGTCCGCGGGCCATCGCTACATTACCTGAGGTTGATTAATCACGTCAAGTATTAAGCGAGTTAACAATACATCTCCAAAGAGACAGGGTCTCCGGAAAGAGATCTTTGAGACAAGGACAAGCCAGGGGGGCAACGCGGCTCGACGGGCCCAGCTCTACGCGGCGTACGCCTTGACGGCGGCCATGATCCGAGGGAAGCCGCGCGGGCCCAGCAAGTAACTGGCCGTCATGACGCCGCCCATCATCGCGCCGACGATGCCGGGGGCCGCGGCGTCCGAGCCCGTCAGCAGTAGATTGGGCACCGGCGTGCGGGGGCCGAGCCATCCACGCCGGAAGCGTTCGGGAGTGGCCGGAAGCCCGTAGATCCCGCCTCGCAACGCGCCGGTGAAGTGTTGCACCGTGAGCGGGGTCGAGAGCTCGCGATAGGCCACGAGGTCCCGAAACCCCGGGTAGTGGCGTTCGACCAGCTCCAGCAAGGCCTCCGAGATGGTCTCTTTGAGGGCTTCGTAGTCCGCACCCCGGCGTCTCCAGGGACGGCTGCGCCAGGGTGCAAACACTTCGTAGTCGACCGGCGCGATGATCTCGGCAGTGGATTTGTCGGCCAGGGGGTCCTTGAGCGACGGGAACGAGAGGTAGGCCATGACGGCCCGTCCCTGAGCCAACTCGTTGCGCCGCGCGAACAGCGTGTCGTGGTCGAAGCCGTCGAACAGCCAGTGGTTCTCACCCCGGAAGCCCAGGGTAGCCGGACTTTCTCGCAACCCCAGGTAGAGGGTCACCACTCCGAACCCCTGGCCGGCAGCACGCTCGAGGGCGGCCCGCTCTTCTTGGCCCAGCGGACTGTTCGGTAGGAGCCGGACCAACGTGGTGTATGCCCCGGCGTCGGAGACCACCACCGGCGCGTAGAACTCGACCTCGGTGGCGGTCCCGCCCCGGCGGCGCAGCGCCCGCACGCCACAAGCCGCGCCGTCTTTCAGGAGGATCTCGGTCACTTCGTGGTTGACGAGCACGTCGCCGCCGGCCTCTTGTATGATCGACACCACCGCCTCGGCGATGCCTCCCGATCCTCCCTCCGGGTAGTAGCCGCCTCCCAGGTAGTGGCGGACGACGAGGGCATGGATGGCGAACGCGCTCTGCGACGGAGGAAGCCCGTAATCGGCCCACTGGGACGCCAGCACGGCCTTGAGCTTCGGATCCCGGAAGCGGGCGTCGAGGTACGCCTTGGTGGTCTGAAGGGCCATGGCACGGGCCGTGCGGTCCAGTCCCCTCATCACGACAGCCAGTGGCCGCGGGAGGATGGTGGCGGCCATCTCCCGCTGGTACCACCCGGCTACCCTGCGCACGTCGTCGAAGTAGCGGCGAATGGAGCGGGCTTCGTCGGGAAACAACTCGATGAGCGCTTCCTGGAACGCGCGGGGTTCGTCTGGCACCCGCACGGACAGGCCAGGGTAGACGAACGTCTCGAAGAGGCGGGGCATCTTGCGCCACCGCACCCGACCCCGGGTGATGAAGTCGAAGAGCTGTCGGACCGTCGAGCCGGGCTCCATGTCGCCGACGTAGTGCAACCCCACGTCCCAGGTGAAGCCTCGGCGGGAGAAGGTGTGGGTCAACCCGCCCACCTTGAAATGACGCTCCAGCACCAACACCCGTCGACCTGCCACCTGGGCGACGATGCTGGCGAAAGCCAGAGCGCCCATCCCGGAGCCGATGACGATGACGTCATATGTCGGCGAGCCGCCGTGTCGATCCGACATGGCGGACCGTGCTGCCCCCTTGGCCCTGTACTAACGCACATGACCCTGTATGAAAGAGCGGGCCCCTCTTTCAAGGGGCCCCGCAAATTTCGGACGGGATGTCGTCGGGGCTGCCCGGGCTGGTGACGTAGGCCTCCTCGTCGTAATAGAGCTCCCGCCCCATCATCACCGGCCCGGTGTACACGGGCTGCGGCGGGCCCACCAGTTGGAGCCGGAACAGGCTGCTGGTGTAAAACAGCATGTCCGGCTCCCCCGGTGGCACCGGCGCCTCTGTCACGACCCGCCAGTCGTTGTCCAGCACGTGCTCCAGCGCGTACTCCTGGAACTGGGGCAGGATGGCCGTGATGGCGTAGCCCATCTCCAGCAGGCCGCGCTGGATCTCTCGCCACTTGGACGCGGACGCCTCCAGGTGGGTGAGCCCGAAGTAGCCCGTACCGCCCTCTCGAAGCGCCTCAGTGCCCCGCGACAGGAAGAGGAGGATGCCGTTGAGGGTCTCCACCGGATCGGTGAAGAAGACATCGAAACGCCCTCGCAACTCCTCCGGCAACCCCCAACGAACGTCGTACGTTTGAACCGTCAGGTAGTCGTCCCAGCCCTCGGCCTGTGCGACGTCGGCGATGAAGCTGACGAGCCGTTCGTCGGCCTCGGCGACGTGGATGCGTCGCGGCAGGCCGGAGAGCGCGGCAGCGATGCAGGTCAGGTCGTCGTCACCCAGCAACAACAGGTCGCGGCCCTCGAGGTCGCCCTGCTGGTACATGAAGGCGACACGCAGCACACTCACTTCCGGCGTGACGGCTCCCTGGTCGTAGAGGGCGATGGCCTCGGGCCGTTGGCGGGTGAGCTCCCGGAATCGCTCCAAGATGGACCGGAATTCCCCGGGCAATATGACGCCGCGGCCCCGACACGACGGGCACTTCACATCACGGTGCGCCCGAAGTCCGTACCGAGCCGCCAGAGCCGTGCCCTCGGGCGTGAGCGAGAACTCGTGGCCGGCGTACTCGACGAGTCCGCTGCGCAGGAGCTGGCGGAGATCGGCGATGACCTCCGCGGGGTGTCGCCGCGAGGAGCGCAAGAGGGCCCAGTACGAGCGTGGCCCGTCGAGGAGCTCCGCCAGGATGTATCGGGCGTCGACGACGACCGATGCCTCAGTCCCTTTGGTCTGCATGGCTTCTCCCCTCCGAACCGAGCTTCGGCCCCTCGGGTAAAAGCCTGCTTCCTCCGGAACGGCAGGCCGTTCGGGGCAGGATGAGCGATGTGAGGCGATGAGCAGCGGGTAGGCCCCCCGCCACTGTCCCCGATACCACATCCTGGGTGGGCTCGCAAGCCGGACGCCAACGCTTTGCCCGGGTGCCGGATGCTGGCCCCCGGAGGCGATGCCCGCCCAGCGGGGAGTTGAGGTATACTCCGTACGCCATGGAGATCGGCATCTACAGCTTCGGCGAACGCACCCGGGACCCCGAGACCGGGCAGCTGATCAGCCCCGAAGAGCGGCTGCGGCGGTTGCTCGAGGAGATCGAGCTGGCCGACCAGGTGGGGCTCGACGTCTTCGGTGTGGGCGAGCATCACCGTCCCGACTACGTGGTGTCGGCACCGGCGGTGGTGCTGGCGGCTGCGGCTGCTCGGACCCGCCGCATCCGGCTCACGAGCGCGGTCAGCGTGCTGAGCACCGACGACCCCGTGCGGGTCTTCCAGGCTTTCGCCACCCTCGACCTGCTCTCGGGCGGCCGCGCGGAGATCATGGTAGGGCGGGGCTCTTTCGTCGAGTCGTATCCTCTCTTCGGCTACGACCTGGACGACTACGACGAGCTCTTCGACGAGAAGCTGGATCTGTTGCTGCGTCTCCGCAGCTCGGAAAGGGTCACCTGGTCGGGCCGGCACCGGCCACCCCTGCAGGATGCGGCCATCTACCCGCGCCCCCTGCAGGACCCGCTCCCGGTGTGGGTGGCGACGGGGGGTACGCCGGCCTCGGCCGCACGGGCCGGGCGATTGGGCCTGCCCATGGCGCTGGCCATCATCGGGGGCATGCCGGAGCACTTCGTTCCGGTCGTGCGGTGGTACCGGGAGGCGGCGCGGCGCGCCGGGCACTCCAACGTGCGGGTGGGCATCAACTCCCACGGCTTCATCGCCGACCGTTCTCAGGATGCGGCCGAGACGGCGTTTCCCGCCTTCAAGGAGACCATGGACCGCATCGGGCGGGAGCGAGGCTGGCCGCCCATGACCCGGGAGCAGTTCGAGTTCTCGAGGTCGCTGAGGGGCGCGGACTTCGTGGGAAGCCCTCAGCAGGTCATCGAGAAGATCCTCTGGCAACACAGCCTCTTCAAACACGACCGCTTCCTTCTCCAGCTCACGGTGGGCACGTTGCCGCACCGCAAGGTGCTGCGGGCCATCGAGCTCCTGGGCACCGAGGTGGCGCCGGTGGTGCGGCGGGAGCTGGGGTGCCCCTCTCCCTGATGACGGGGACCGGTCCTTGGTCTCCCCGCAGCGAGCGCCGCAGAAGCCGGCCGACGGGGAGGCGATGCCTGTCGCGACCTGGGGCTCCCATTCCAACGGTGGTAATGATATGATCCGCCCGGCTCCAGGTCGGGCAGCGGGCACCACCCGCGCCGATCGACTCGGGAAAGGAGAGAGCATGGTGGCAGATCCGTCCCAGGGGCCGCAGGTGGGTCACATCGGGGAGATCGAGATCACGGCGCGAGACCCGGAGAAGGTCAGGGCGTTTTTGGAGTCGGTCTTCGGCTGGAAGGTCGCGGAGTACGGTTCCGACATCATGACCTTCGCCAGCTCGGACGCGGGCGTCGGCGGCCACATCGTGCGCTGGCCCCACCAGGAGCCGACTTACGTCACCTTCTACGTCAAGGTCGACGACATCAAGGCGACCGTGGAGCGGGTGGTCAAGGCCGGGGGCACCGTGCTCGTGCCGGAGGGGGAGATTCCCGGCGGCGGTCACTTCGCCCTATTCACGGATCCCGAGGGCCATCCCATGGGCGTCTACACCGAGACGTGAGCGCAGGACGCGCCCCGACTTGCGGTGGTCAGCATGCCACGGGGACCCGCCCAGGGTCCCCGTGGCTCTTCATGCCGTCGGTCAGGCCGAGACCTCGACCGTGCGGCTGCGATCCGCGTAGGTGGCCACATCGAGGCTGCCCGTCACGCGGCTGGTCACGATGCCGGCCACCATGCTGCCGCTGACGTTGAGCAGCGTGCGCCCCATGTCGATGATCGGCTCCACCGAGATCAGCAGGCCTACCAGTCCCACCGGCAGGTTGAGCGTCGACAGCACCAGCAGGGCGGCAAACGTCGCTCCGCCTCCGAGACCGGCCACCCCGAAGGAGCTCAGCACCACCACGGCCACCAGCGTCACCAGGAAGCTCGCCGACGTGGGGTCGATGCCCACGGCGGGGGCCGCGATGACGGCCAGCATGGCCGGATAGATGCCCGCGCACCCGTTTTGGCCGATGGAGAGCCCGAAGGAGGCCGCCACATCGGCGATGCCCGCCGGCACGCCCAGCTGCCGCTGAGCGCTCACATTGAGCGGCAGCGTCGCGGCGCTGCTGCGGGAGCTGAAGGCGAAGCCCAGCGCGGGCCAGGCCTTGCGCACGTACGTGGCGGGCTGCAGGCCCGAGGCCGCCAGGATCAGCAGATGCACGGCAAACATGGCGGCCAGCGCCACGTACGAAGCCACCACGAACTCGCCGAGGCTCACGATGGCCTGGAGGTTGGAGATCGCGGCCGCTCGCGCCATGACGGCGAGGATCCCGTAGGGCGTCAGCCGCAACACGATCCGCACCAGGCCCATGACGACCCCGTAGATGGCCTCGACCAAGCGGGCGAAGTCAGCGGCCTGCTCCGCCGCCCGGCGCTTCATGCCGAGGTACGACAGCCCCAGCAGCCCCGCGAAGATGACCACGCCGATGACCGACGTGGGGCGCGCACCGGTCAGATCCAGGAACGGATTGGTGGGAATCAGCTCCAGCAGCTTCTGCGGCAAGCTCTGCGACTGCACGCGCTCCATGCGGGCGCCGAGATCGGCCGACGGAGTCGCCGTGGCCGCCGCCTCGGCCAACCCCGACTGATGCAACCCGAAGCCTAGCGTCGAGGCGATGCCCAGTGCCGCCGCGATGCCCGTGGTCACCAGCAGCACGGCCAGCACCCAGCCGCCGATCTTGCCGATGTCCGATGCCGCCTGGAGCCGCGTGAAGGCGCTCAGGATCGAGATGAAGACCAGGGGTAGGGCCACCATCTGCAGCAGGCGCATGTAGCCCGTGCCGACGACGGCGTACCACTGGGCCGTTTGCGCCACGACGGCGGAGCCCGCCCCGTAGGCGGCCTGCAGGGCGAGACCCAACACCAGGCCGAGACCGAGGCCGATGAAGACCCGGGCCGAGAACGACAGACGCCGCCGCTGCAGGCCGTACAGCACGACCAGCAGGGCGACCAGGACCCCCACGTTAAGAGCTACGAACCAGCTCTCCACGACGCTTCCCCCCAAGAGTGCAAGGGCGTGGTCGACGAGACGACCCGACAGATGACACGACCCGGCACACGAGCGACGACTCGCAGCTGGGCATGCCAGGGTGCGGGTACGGAGGACGCGGGATGCGGGAGCCTACGGGACGCGCTCGCGCCTGGCCTCACCGGCCGGCGAACGAGACGCCCGCCTCCCGCCGAGGACAGATGCAACGGCGCGGGGTGTGCAGGGACAGGCGACCCGCCAGGCCTTGCCCATGCGGCAGAAGACGCGAGGTCGCCGTGCGGATCGACAAGGTCTCCATCTCCTCGTTACAGAGGTAACGCACCGGCTCCGGCAAGTCAAGGTCGCAGGGTACAGGATCGCCGTCTCGTTGCCTCAGCGAAACAAGACCGAAAACCACTGTTCAAGCGCCGGTAACCCCCAAGCCCGACGCTGGGAACGGAGACGGCCGGCCGGCTCACATCCGACCACAGGAGGCGAGAGCATGAGGATCGCTGCACCTCGCGCGGCCGTCGTGGCCGCCCTGGTTGCCTGGGCCTGGATGGCGGCGGCTCTGCCCGCCCTGGGGGCCGAGAGGCTGACGGGGGCCGGGGCCACCTTTCCGTACCCGCTGTACTCCCGCTACTTCGAGGAGTACCGGCGTCTCACCGGGGTGCAGGTCAACTACCAGTCCATCGGCTCCGGAGGTGGCCAGCGCCAGCTGCTGGAGCGCACCGTCCATTTCGGGGCCTCTGACGCGTACCTCTCGGATGAGCAGATGGCGCAGTACCCGGCCGAGGTGGTCCACATCCCCACCGCAGTAGGGGCCGTGGTGCCCACATATAACCTTCCGGGCGTCACCCAGCGCCTGCGCTTCACCGGTGAGCTCCTGGCCGACATCTTTCTGGGCCGGGTGACCCGATGGGACGATCCCCGCATCCGGGAGCTCAACCCGGACGTTGGCCTGCCGCCGCTGCCCATCGTGGTGGTGCACCGCGCCGACGGCTCGGGGACCACGTTCATCTGGGTCAGTTACCTGGCGACGGTCTCCCAGGAGTGGCGGCAGCGCGTGGGGGTGGGTACCAGCGTCGAGTGGCCCGTCGGGCTGGGCGGCCGCGGCAACGAGGGCGTGGCAGGGCTCGTACGCCAGACGCCGGGCACGATCGGTTACGTCGAGCTCATCTATGCGCTCGAAAACGGCCTGGCCTACGGGGCCGTGCGAAACCGCTCGGGCCGGTACGTCGTGCCGGACCTGGCGAGCGCCTCGCAAGCCGCTGCCGTCGACATCCCGGCTGACACCCGGGTCTTGCTGGTAGACACCCAGGCGCCCGACGGCTACCCGATCGCGGGCTTCACCTGGATCCTGGTCTATCGGGACCTGAGCCTGGTCACCGACCGGCGCGACCAGGCCCGGGCCCTGGCCGATCTGTTGTGGTGGATGGTGCACGATGCCCAGCGGTACAACGAGCCGCTGCACTACGGGAGGCTACCCGAGCCGGCGGTGCAGCGGGCCGAGGCCCTGATCCGCAGTCTCACCTTCAAGGGCGAGCCGCTTTTCCCATGAGCTCGCCCCGTGCGTGGTATCATACGGCGTGGCCCGCGCTCGGTGTGCGGGCCACGCCAACACGCCCCCTTAGCGGGCGGGGCTCAGGGGAGAGAGGACATTGGGAGAGCGGCAGGAGGCCACCTTCGCCGGAGGGTCCTTCTGGTGCATGCAGGCCGCCTTCGATGGCCTGCCCGGCGTCGAGCGGGTCGTCGCCGGCTACACCGGCGGCCATGTGGAGGCGCCCACCTTCGAGCAGGTCGAGACGGGCCAGACCGGGCACCGCCACGCGGTGCGGCTCACCTTCGACCCCGAGCGCATCGCGTACACGACGTTGCTGGCGCGGTTTTGGCGGCAGATCGATCCCACCGACCCGGACGGGCAGTTCACCGAGCGGGGACCACAGTACCGCACTGCCATCTTCTACCATGACGAGGAGCAGCGACAGGCGGCGGAGGCGTCACGCCAGGCCCTGCAGGCCAGTGGTCGCTTCGGGCGTCCCATCGTCACCGAGATCCTGCCGGCCATGCCCTTCTATCCGGCCGAAGAGCGCCATCAGGCCTACCACCGCCGCCATCCCCTGTCGTACGCGCTGTACCGGGCCCGCTCCGGGCGTGACGAGTGGATCCGCCGGCACTGGAAGCGAGACGACGAGCGGGCGGCCCTGCGCGGCCGGCTCGACCCCCTCGAGTACGCGGTGACGCAGGAGAACGCCACCGAGCCCCCCTTCCGCAACCGCTACTGGGACAACCGCCGTGAGGGCATCTACGTCGACGTGGTCTCGGGCGAACCGCTCTTCAGCACCCGGGACCAGTACGACGCGGGCTGCGGCTGGCCCAGCTTCACCCGTCCCCTGCACCCCGAGCACATCCTCGAGCTGGTCGACACCAGCCACGGCATGATCCGCACCGAGGTGCGCAGCCTGCAGGCCGACTCGCACCTGGGCCACGTCTTCGACGACGGCCCCCCGGAGGCAGGCGGGCGACGCTACTGCATCAACTCCGCCGCGTTGCGCTTCATCCCCAAGGAGGACCTGGAGAAGGAGGGCTACGGGGAGTACCGCAAGCTCTTCGACTGA
>DATCKA010000024.1:0-5868 GCA_036562495.1 Limnochordales bacterium | reverse complement strand
CCAGTCGTGAAGCCTGGGCTCGGAGTGGCAGCACCAGATGACGATGGACGGATGATTGCGCAGAGCCGTGATGACCTGATCCGTCAGGTCAAGGGCCGTGGCGCGCACCTCGGGCGACGGCTCATAGCCCCACTGGAACGGCAGGTCCTGGTAGACCAGGATCCCCAGCTCGTCGCAACGCTCGTAGAAGTACGGGAGCTCCACGTGGGCGAACACCCGGATCAGGTTCATGCCCAGCTCGCGCACCATCGCGAGGTGGCGGTCGTAGAGCTCCGGCGTGGCGGTGGACATGAACAGCCGCGACAGGTAGTTGGTGCCTCGGAGGAAGATCCGCCGCCCGTTGAGGTAGATCTCCCAGTTCGGCCCTCGGCGGATCTCTCGTATGCCGAACCGCGTCGAGACCCCGTCCCAGACGCCATCGCCCGCCGAGGCGCGCTCGCCGCCGGGCCCGCCGGACGGGTCGACGGGCCGGCTCCCATCGTGAAGCCAGGCCTCCAGACGATACAGGTGGGGAAAGCCGTGATCCCAGCTCCACCACAGGCGCGGCTGCTGCAGCAGGAGCGTCAGCTCCACCTCATCCTCGCCCGGCTGCAACGTGGCCGGCCGCCGGGCCTCCACCACCACCGGGTCGTCGAAGTTGGCCGGTGCGATGCGCACCCTGAGCACCACCGGTTGGGCCGTCGCCGTGCTGTTGCGCACCCGGACGCGTGCCTTCACCTCGGCGACCTGGTCGCCTCCCAGCAGCGAGGCAGTGACCGTGACGGCTCGGATGTGCACCGGCGGGCGCTCCTCGAGGTAGACCGGCGCCCAGATACCCGCTGGGTTGAGGATCGGGTGCGGATACCACGGGTCATCCGTAAAGCCCGGCAGCGGGGCCTGGCGGATGGGAATGCAGTCCCAGTGGGAGATGGCACCCTTGACGACCCGTTTGGCTTCGGGGTGAGAGTTCATCGGACAGTCGACGCGAACGACCACCACGTTGTCATGGTCGGCCGACACCACATCGGTCACGTCGAACTCGAACCCGAAGTATCCTCCCTCGTGGCTGCCGACTTCCACCCCGTTGACCCATACTCGAGCCGAATAATCCACGCCCTCGAAGACCAGGAAGAGCCGGGCACCCTCCTTCACCCGGTATGGGGGAAATCGACGGCTGTACCATGCGACGCCTTGGTACTGCAGCCCTTCCACCTGCCAGTGGGCGGGCACGCGCATCCGGGACCACGGCGTCTCGCCTTCCGCTGGCTCGCCTTCTCCCCTCCAGTCGTCACGCTCCATCCCCTGGTCATCGGGGTCGGTCCGGAAGGCCCAAAGGCCGTTGAGATCCAGGCGCGGACGGCTGTGCGCCTGCAGGGGGCGATGGGTGTAACCGGCCAGATGCCACGCCACCGCGCCGCCCTCGGGTCGGCCCGGCGCCTCGGGCATACCGTGCCTGGTCACGGCGTCGCCCGCCATCGGGGACACCTCCTGCGAATGCTGCTGCGCATCGACTCGTCGGCTATCCCTTCAGCCCCGATGATGTCAAGCTCTGGATGAACCAGCTCTGGAAGGCCAGGAAGAGGATCAGCACGGGCACGGTCATCATCGTCGCGAAGGCCATCGTGTCACCCCAGTCCCTCGGATACTGACCGAAGAACGTCTGGATGGCGACGGTGAGCGGGCGGTAGGTCTCCCCTCGCGTCACCATCAGGGGCCACAAGAATGCCCCCCAGTACTCCAGAGCCTGCAAGATGGAGACCGTGGCGATGACAGGCCGCGACAGGGGCAGGATGATGCTCCAGTAGACCCGGGCGCGGCTGGCGCCGTCGACCAGGGCCGCTTCGTCGAATTCTCTGGGGATCCCGATGAAGAACTGGTAGAAGAGGAAGATGGAGAAGGGGTGCGCGAGGAAAGGCACGATCTGCACGTGATAGGAGTCGATCCAGCCCAGCCGGTTCACCAGCATGAGCAACGGGATGGCGATGCCCTCGAAGGGCATGATCATCATCGCGACGATGAGCGTGAGCAGAAGCCGGCGGCCTCGGAAGCGAAGCCGGGCCAGCGCGTACGCCATCATGCTGTTGACCAGCAACCCGCCGGCGATGATCCCCGTGACGACGATGATGGAGTTGAGGGCAAACCGCAAGAAGCGCATCCGTCGGAAGACGTCCACGAAGTTCTGCAACGACGGCGTCGACGGGATGATGGCCTTCCACGTGCCGATCTCTTGCATCAGCTGCAGCTCGTCGGCCTTGAACGCCGACGCGATCATGACGAGAAGCGGCACGATGAAGATGACCGCGAAGAAGAGGAGCAACGCGACGTGCACGACGGCGCGCCACTCGACCCGGGGGACGACCCGGGGCGTCGGCCGAAGGGGGATGGGCGTCGGTCGAGGCGCGGGGGATGCACTCGTCATACGATCTCCCGCTCCTCCCGCAACAGCCAGCGTTGGACCAGCGAGATCGCCAAGACGATGATGACGAAGAGCACCGACATCGCGGAGGCATAACCCACTCTCAGTTCACGAAAGCCGCTTTGGAACATGTACCGGACGATGGTCTGGGTGGCGTCCAGCGGGCCTCCTTGGGTCATCACCTCGACCTGGGTGAAGAGTTTGAAGGCCAGGATCGTGGTCGTCACCAGGACGAAGATGTGGGTGTTGCGCAGCCCCGGCATGGTGATGTACCAGAACTGCTGCCACCGGCTGGCGCCGTCGATCTGCGCCGCCTCGTAGCGCTCGGCCGGGATGCCCTGGAGCCCTGCCAGGTAGATCACCATCTGGAAGCCCACTCCCTGCCAGATGGAGACGACCATGATGGCGGGCAACGCCAGGCGCACATCATCCAGCCATCGGTACGGTCCCAGCGTGCCCAACGAGATGGCCCGCAACACCGCGTTGACCAGGCCGTTGCTACTGAACAGGAAGGTCCAGATGACGGCCACGACCACCATGGTGGTCACGGTCGGGAGGAAGTAGATCGCCCGGAACCCCACCACGAAGCGCCGCGGCACGTTGGTCAGCAGAGCCAGGAGAAGAGCCAGGGCGCTTTGCAACGGCACGACCACCAGGGCAAAGACCACGTTGTTGCGGATGCTCTGCCAGAAGACGGGGTCCTCGAGGATGCGGCTGTAGTTGCGCAGCCCCACGAACTGTGTGGGAAGGGGGCCCGGGGTGAGTCGCTGGTTGGTGAAGGACGATCCGATGGCCATGATGAACGGCACGACGACGAACAGCACCAGCAGCACCAGCGCGGGTGCCGACATCAACCAGGCGGTGATCGCCTCGGTCCGATCCGCCCTTCGCCTGGCCGGCAGGGTCTGGCCGGGCGCGGCCATCACCCCTCTCGTCGCCATCGAGGTGCCTCCCTCTCGCTCGGTGGCGGTGGGATGGCCCGCCACCGCCGACCGCGGCGGCGGGCCATCCCCGATCCCTCACGGCCGGCTCGGGCTTACCGGCCGAAAGGCGGGTAGCCGAGGTTCTCCTCGATCTCCTCGTCGATCCGCCGAGCAGCCCGGTCCAGCTGCGCCTTCACGTCGCCTCCCGCCAGGATGTTGTCCACCGCTTCGGCGAAGGCCGACGTGATGACGGGGTAGGCCGGGTGCTTGGGGCGTGCCACCGCGATGCTGTTGAGCTGCTCGGCCAGCACCGCCAGGGGCCCTCCCGGCCCGTACAGGGTCGAGCGAGCGATGGCCGACTTGCGCGCCGGCACGGCGCCGTTAGCCTCGGTCATGCGCAGGATCTGCTCCGGCTGCATCAAGTACTCGAGGAACTTCCACGCCGCCTCGGGGTGCCGCGACGTCTTGGGGATGCTCCAGGCCCACGAACCGAGCCCGGTCACCGCCCGCTCGCCGAACCTGGGCATCGGCAGGATCACCAGGTCATCGCCCAGGCCGCTGCTGTGGGGCCCCCACATCCAGTGACCGACCCAGGCCAGAGCCGCGGTCTTCTCGCCGTAGAAGGACGCATCCCCGGCGTCGGACGGAACGATGTAGCCCTTCTTGGCCCAGTTTTGCATCATGGTGAGGGCCTCGACGGCCGCCGGGCTGTTGATTGTACCGGTGGCCCGCCAGGTCTGGCGGTTGATGAGGTCGGCCCCCATGCTTTGCACGATGGGCGAGAAGCCGTAGGTGAACCATTCGCCTCGACCGTAGTTGAGCTTGAGATCGAGGACGTGCCGCACCTGAGGCAGGGCCTGTAGCTTGGCCAGTGCCTCCTCGAACTCCTCACGGGTCCAAGCGTCCTGGATGCCGGTGGGAATGCGAATCCCTGCTGCTTGCAGGTAGGCCTTGTTACCCCAGATGCCGAGACCCGAGTCGAACATGCCCAGCGCGTATATCTTGCCATCGGGCGGATAGGTGCCCTGGTCGATGATGGAGGGGAGCAGGTCAGCCCTGAGCTCGGGGGCTATGAACGGATCCAGCGGCTGAAGGTAGCCCGACCAGACGTAGTTGGCCATGAAGGGGCCGTCGATCTCCAGCAGGTCCGGAAGCCGACCCGCCATGGCAGCGGCGTTGACCTGGTCGTTGTAGCTGGCCTCCGGCAGCTCGATGGCGTTGACCCTCACCTCGTCCTGCATCGCATTGAACTCGCGGACCAGGGCGTTCATAACCGCCCGTTCGGCCTCTTGACCCGAGTGGTACCATACCTCGATGGTGACCGGGGCTGCCTGAGCCACCTGAGCGGCCCCGACCAGGGCCATGACCAGCAGGGCTGCCACCGCGTACCAGGGCCAACCATTCATTCGACGGGACATCACGCCTCTCCCTCCCTGACGAAGGGTCGGTCATCCATTCGTGGCTCTCGCCTCTCCTGCACGCCCTGCACCACCACCGCCGCCCAAGACTGCGTCACCCATCGGGTTGCCATCCGTCCGACCTTGGGCAGCCCTCACCCCCTTCAAGGCGACAACGCTCGCATCAAATCCAGTGGCGCGTCTGGATCACGTACTCGGTCTGGCCTTCGAGGACGAGCGAGGCGGCACCCAGTGCGCCGGCATCGTCACCGAGGTGGGCTGGGACCAGCTCGAATCGGACGTCGGGGATGAGACGGCTTCGCTGGGCCAGCTCCCGAGCCGGCGCCAGGAGCGCCTCATCCAGGGACACCAATTCACCTCCTACGACCACCTTCTCGGGGTCGAAGGTATTGACCAGCAGTCCTACCGCCAGCCCCAGATACTCCCCGAACTCCGCCGCAAGGCGTCTTGCTCGCGTGTCCCCCTGTGACAGAGCGTGGAGCACCTTGGCCAGACTGATTTGGGGGTCGGAAAACGCCGCGGCTGCCCGCTCGAGGAAGGCCTGGGTCGAGAGGAGCTTACCGATGCAGCCCCGGTTGCCGCACTCGCAAAGGGGACCGGATCGGTCGACGATGATGTGCCCGAGCTCGCCGGCATGGAGATTGGTACCGCTGTAGAGCCTCCCGTCGAGGATGACACCGGCACCGATGCCGCCCTGCACAATCTTCAGGTACACGACGTTGTCGATCCAGCGAGCCGCGCCCCGGGTACGCTCTCCCCATGCCGCCGCCTTCACATCGCGCTGGATCAAGGTCCTCAGGCCCGTGTGGCGCTGGAGCAGCGGCCCAAGGGGCACTTCACGCCAACCAAGGTTGGGAGAGTGCCGCACGATGCCTGACGCTGGATCGACCACCCCAGGGAGGGCCACCCCCAGGCCGACCAGGCGCTCGCGGTCGATGTGGGGAGCAGAGAGCAACTCGTCCAAGAAGCCAAGAATCGGCTCGAGCGGCATGGTCGCCTCGGTCGCAGGCGCCGGCGCCACCTGCACCTGCCGATGGCGAATGCGGCCGAAGACGTCGGCGACGACCCCGATGAGCTGGTGTGGCATGATCTCGAGACCGACAGCGAGGCCAACGTCGGGCGCCAGTTCCAG
>DATCKA010000020.1:0-52014 GCA_036562495.1 Limnochordales bacterium | reverse complement strand
AGCCCACGAACCCCAGGCTGCGACGAGGAAGCGGGGCGGCCTCATGCCGCTCCGCGCGGGCGAGGGGGCCTGAGCCATATGCCCGAGGAGATCCAGGTCTTCCACGAGTCGACGGTGCCCATGGAGCAGGCACCAGCCGGCAAGGGCGTCCGGCTACGCTGGGTGATCGGCAAGGCCAACGGTGCGCCGCGATATGCCATGCGGGTCTTCGAAGTGGAGCCAGGCGGCGAGATCCCGCTGCACCATCACTGGTACGAACAGGAGATGTACGTGCTGGAAGGCCAGGGCATGGCCGGCGATGAGCAGGGGGAGCAGCCCATCGGGCCGGGGACGGTCATCTACGTGCCACCCGACAAGCCGCACCGCATGCGCAACACGGGTGACGGCCTCCTCCGCTTCATCTGCGTCATCCCGCACAGCCCCTAGCGGGCCAGGCGGTGGCAGGCGGGATGGCCGCCGCCGGCTCGGCCCTCACCACGCCGTCGAACCGCCCTCGACCGGCAAGACGGCGCCGGTGACGAAAGAGGCCTCATCCGAAGCCAGGAAGAGCACGGCGGCGGCTATCTCCTCCGGTGCGGCCACCCGACCCATGGGGCACGCCGCCGACACCCGGGCGGCCTCCGCCGGGTCCGACAGCAGGTCGGCCGTCATGGGGGTGGCCACCCATCCCGGGGCCACGGCGTTGACCCGGATCCGATGCGGCGCGAAGCTGACCGCCATGGCCCTGGTCAGGGCCACCACCCCGCCCTTGCTGGCCGAGTAGGCGTGGGTGTCCGTCGGCGGCGGTGCGCCGACGAGAGCCTCGTCGGAGGCCACGTTGACGACGGCTCCGCCGCCTCTCATCATCAGCGGCACGAAGTACTTGCTGCACAAGAAGACGCCGGTCAAATTGACGGCGATGACCCGCTCCCAGGCCTCCAGCGTGCAGCGATGCACCGGTCCGTCGCCGATGGGGCGGCCACTGATCCCCGCGTCGTTGACCAGCACGTCGCATCGCCCAAACTCCGCCTCGACCCGCCGGGCTGCCGCCTCGACCTGCTCGGGACGGCTCACGTCCACCGCCATGAAGAGGCCCCGCGTGGTCGTGCTCTGCCCTATCTCGTCCACCATCCGGACGGTCTCGTGGCCCTCTTCCTGGCGCACATCCAGCACCACCACGGCTCGGGCGCCCTCCTCGGCGAAGCGCAGGGCGACAGCCCTGCCGATGCCCCGGGCCGCTCCCGTCACCACGGCGACCTTGCCGTGCAGGCGTCCCGCTGCCCGCAACTCCCTACCGCCTCCTCCGACCGAAGCATGCCGCCGGGTGGCCGCTCCGCTACACTGTGATGACCCCATCTCTCATGAAGGGCTGGTTGAACCGCATGGTTCACGGCATCCACCACGTGACCGCCATCGCCGGCGACCCGCAGACCAACCTGGAGTTTTACACCGGCGTGCTCGGCATGCGGCTCGTCAAGCGGAGCGTCAACCAGGACGACCCCGGCACCTACCACTTCTTCTACGCCGACGCGGAGGGCCACCCCGGCACCGATCTTACCTTCTTCCCGTGGCCCCACGCCCACCGGGGCAGGAAAGGTGCCGGCCAGATCGTCGAAGTGGCGCTGGCCGTACCGCCGGGCAGCCTGGCGTACTGGCACGAGCGCCTGCTCGCCCATGGAGTCCGCCCCGGGCCGGTCGAGTCGCGCTTCGGCGAGAGCGCCCTGCCCTTCGAGGATCCCGACGGCATGAGCGTGGCGCTGGTGGAGAGCGAAGGGGCCCTCCAGCGGCCCTTCACGCCGTGGGCCGCCGGTCCGGTGCCCGCCGCCTACCAGGTGCGAGGGGTGCACTCTGTGCGATTGTGGCAACGCAGGCTGGCACCGAGCGCACGGTTGTTGACCGAGGTGCTGGGCTTCGAGGCGCAGGGCCAAGAGGACGGCTGGCATCGCTTCGCCGTGGAGGGTGGCGGCCCGGGCTGTTACGTGGACATCCGGGAGGTGCCCGGCGCGCCGCCTGGCTCGTGGGGACCCGGGGTCATCCACCATGTGGCCTGGCGAGTCCGTGACGACGCCGAGCAACGCCAGGCACGCACCCGAGTCGAGGTCGCGGGGTGTCGGCCCACCCCCGTCATCGACCGGTTCTGGTTCAAGTCCGTCTACTTCCAGGAGCCGGGCGGGGTCATCTACGAGCTCGCCACCGACGGTCCCGGGTTTGCCGTCGACGAGGAGCGGGACCGCCTGGGCGAGCGTCTGGTGCTGCCGCCCTGGCTGGAGCCGCACCGGGCCCGGATCGAGGCAGCGCTGCCGCCCGTGACGCTCCCCTGGGGCGAAGGGAGGAGTTGATGTCCGTGGCCGAGGAGTTCGGGTTCGTCCACGTCTACGAGCCAGGCCGGGGCCCGGAGACCCTCTTGCTCCTGCACGGCACCGGCGGCACCGAGCACGACCTGGTGCCGCTGGGTCGACGCCTGGCACCCTCCGCCCACCTGCTGGCCCCCCGTGGCAAGGTGTTGGAGGCCGGCCACGCCCGCTTCTTCCGGCGCCTCGCCCCGGGCGTCTTCGACGTGGAGGACGTGCGGTTGCGGGCCGGAGAGCTGAAGCGCTTCGTGGCCGCGGCGGCGTCCCGCTACGGCCTGGATCCCTCACGGGTATGGGCCGTGGGGTACTCCAATGGGGCCAACATCGCCGCCGCCTTGCTGCTCCTTCACCCTGACGCGCTGGCCGGAGCCGTGCTGCTGCGGCCCGTACTGCCGCTCGAGCCGGACATGGCGCCGGGCCTGGCCGGTAAACCCGTCTTCATCGCCGCCGGGCACAGGGATGCGCTGGCCCCGGCCGAGGCGGTCGAAGCGCTGGCCGAGTGGCTGCGGCGCGGGGGAGCTCAGCTCACCGTGCGCTGGCAGGAGGCCGGCCACGGTCTGGCGCCGGAGGAGCTCGATGCCGTGCGGGCCTGGCTGGCGCCGTGGCTTCATCATCCCGACGGCTCGAGGCCGCCCGCGCTCCGCTGACTGTGCGGGCCTCCTGCTCATCCGGGCCTCCATCTACTCCCACCGGAAACGCCAGGCCGCGACGGCCAGGGCCACCAGGCCCCAGGCCGTCAGGTACACCAGCCCGCCCGCGTAGGGTCCCAAGTGCGCGCCCTCGACCGCCACCGCCCGCATGCTGTCCACCAGGGGCGTGAGCGGCAGCGCCCGAACCACGGGCTGCATGGCTTCGGGGATGATCTCCTTGGGCCAGAAGGTGCCCGACAGGAACATCATGGGGAAGTTGATCACGCTGCCGATCATGCTGGCCGACTCCGCGCTGGGCGCCAGCGTCGAGATGGCGAACCCCATGGTCAGGAAGACGCCGGCGCCCAGGGCTGCCAGCCCCACCAGCGTCGCGAGGCTGCCCACCACCTTCGCCTTGAAGACCAGCACGCCCACGGCCAGGATGATCACGGCCTGCAGCAGCGTCACCAGCGTGAAGCGGACGAGGAGCCCGAGCAAGAACGCCATGGGATGGAAGGGCGTGGCCAGCACGCGCTTGAGGATGCGCTGGTCTCGGTACTCGGCGATGGTCCAGGTGACGTCCATGAGCCCCGTCTGCATGATGCTCATGGCCATCACGCCGGGCAGCAGGAAGTCGAACATCGAGAAGGCCTCCCCGCTGACCGCCCGGGTCTCGAGGGCCAGCAACTCGGGGACACCCGTCATGCTGCGCTCGATGCGTGCCAGCACGTCGCGCAAGACGGCCAGCGCGGCCTCACCGGTCTGCAGGCGGGAGCGATCGATGTAGGCCACCACCCGCGCCACCTGCCCCGGCGGGGCCTCGGGCAGCACCTCGATCACCAGCGTGCGATTGCCGCGGCGAAGCTGCTCCAGCGCCCGGTCGAGCGGTTCGTCGACCAGCCGCACGGGCGGGATGGCACGCATCGCCTCCTGCAGGGCTCGCGCCACGCCTGCCGCGGGGCCGGGCGCCCCGTCGGGCGCGGGGCCCACCACCGTCACGGTCAGCTGTAGCGAGTCGGCACGCCCGAAGACGCTGCCGATGAGCCCCATCAACAGCAACGGAAACACGACACCCCAGAAGACCGAGCCGCGGTCGCGCCACCATATGCGGAAGCTCATGGCTGCCACGGCCAGAAAGCCTCGCAACTCCCCTCGTCCCTCCCATGCCCCGGCCGGGCGCGCCCCTCAGTCTCGCAGCCGCCGACCCGTGAGGTGCAAGAACACGTCCTCCAGCGTGCCGCGTTCGACGCGGAGGCTGGAGTAGCGGAGCCGGCCCTCGTGCGCCTCGCCGGCCAACCACTGCAGCAGCGACTCCGGTTGCGCCGTGAGCAGGACCAGATGGCCGTCGCCGGGCTGTTCCACCCGGGTGACACCCGGCAGGGCCCTCAGACGGTCCACCAAGGGAGGGGCGGCGTCCCCGCCTCCGGCTCCCGCCGGGGCCTCGTCGGTCGGTCGCACGTAGACCCTGGCCTCGGGCAGCAGCCGCTCGATCAGCTCCATGGGGGTGCCGAGGGCCAGCAGCCGACCGTGGTCCATGATGCCGACCCGGTCGCAAAGCGCCTGGGCTTCTTCCATGTAGTGGGTGGTGAGCACGACCGTGCGACCCTGGGCACGGATGGCCCGGATCACATCCCACAGCGCCCGCCGGGCTTGGGGATCCAGGCCCGTGGTGGGCTCGTCGAGGAAGACGATCTCGGGGTCGCCCACCAGGGCACATGCGATGGAGAGCCGCTGGCGTTGGCCGCCGGACAGGTGTCGCACCTGAGTCCCGGCCTTGTCCTGCAGACTGAGTTCCTCCATCAGGGCTTCCACCGGTCGGGGCCTGACGGCGAAGCTGGCGAACAGGCCGATGGTCTCTCGCACGGTCAGCCGGCCGAAGAACCCCGCGTCCTGGAGCTGGACGCCTATCCGCGCCTTCACCTGGCGTGGATGGCGGCGCACGTCGATGCCGGCCACCTCGACACGCCCTGCGTCGGGCACCCGCAGCCCCTCCAGGACCTCCAGGGTGGTGGTCTTGCCCGCTCCGTTAGGCCCGAGAAGCCCGAAGATCTCGCCGCGCCGGACGGTAAAGCTGACGCCGTCCACGGCGACGACGTCCCGGTAGCGCTTGACCAGATGCTCGACGACGATGGCCGTATCCATGCGTGACTCGGTTCGCCGGCGCCCCGCTCTCCCCTGCCGTGCCGGCTCCTCTGCCCCTTTGGGCCCCGCCGGGCCTGCAGGAGCCGGCGGACCGAGGCGTGAACCCTCAAGCCCACCCCCTGTCGGAGGGAAGGTGATGGCCGTGCGGATCGTCTCGCTGGTACCGAGCGCGACCGAGATCGTGGCGTCCCTGGGGCTGGTGGACCAGCTGGTGGGCCGCAGCCACGAGTGCGACTTCCCCCCAGAGGTGGCGCAGGTGCCGGCGCTAACGGCTTCCCTCATACCCGCCGACCTCGCGCCCCAAGAGGTCGACGCCTGGGTGAGCCGGGTGGTACGCGAGCAGGGCTCGCCGTACCGGCTCGACCATGAGGCGTTGCGGCGCCTGGGGCCCGACCTGGTCTTGACGCAGGGCGTGTGCCAGGTCTGCGCCGTCTCCTACGCCGAGGTCCAAAGAGCCGTGGCCAACCCCTGTCAGGTGGTGCTGCCCGAGGCCGCGCCGACCGCCCGCACCCTGTCGCTCGCCCCCGAGCGCCTGCAGGACGTCCTCGACGACATCGAGCGCGTGGCCGAGGCCGCGGGCGTCCCCGACCGAGGACGAGCGGTGCGACGCGGCCTGGAGGCCCGCATCGAGGCCGTGCGGGAGCGGTCCCGGGGTCTTCTTCGCCCGCGGGTCTTCTGCATGGAGTGGCTGGCGCCGCCGTGGTGCGGCGGGCACTGGGTGCCCGAGATGGTGGAGCTCGCCGGTGGACAGGACTGCCTCGGCGAGGTGGGCCAGCCCTCCCGACGCCTGCGGTGGGAGGACGTCCGGGCCGCGGATCCCGACGTCATCGTGCTGATGCCGTGCGGCTACGACCTCGACGAGACGCTGCGGCAGTACCGGCAGGTGCTGGCCGAGGGAGGACTTCCGGCGTGGTGGGGCGAGCTCCGGGCCGTGCGAGAGGGGCGTCTGTTCGCCGTCGACGCCGGCGCCTGCTTCAGCCGACCCGGCCCCCGGCTGGTCGACGGCCTCGAGACCCTGGCGGAGATCCTGCACCCCGAGAGGTTCGGTCGGGAGCGGATGGGGCGACAGTGGGCACCCGTCTCCGGCCGCGTCGCTGCTTGAGCGGGGCACCGTGTGTGGCCGAGTGGTCGTCCGGCACCCGGCGCCGGGTCCGCGTTGACACGTCGGGAGATGCATGGTATTGGTAAGGATAACGCGTTGGGTTTCGATGCTTGTCAAAATATCGAAAGGGCTGGCGAGGTGACCGCATCGGATCTGGCTGCCAGGCACGCCCTGCGGATCTACCGGGCGCTGGGTGACGAGACCCGGCTCCGCATGATCCGCCTGCTGGCCCGCCGCGGCGAGATGGGGTGCGCGGAGTTGGCCGAGACGCTGGGGCTGTCACGGCCGACGCTCTCCCATCACACGCGCATCCTCCAGGACTGCGAGCTCATCGAGGTGCGCCGGGAAGGCGCGCACCGCTTCTATCGCCTGCGGTGGGACGTCCTGCGGCACTATGCGCCCGCCGCGGTCGATGGCCTGGCCGGCCAGGATCCGATCGGCGACTGAGCCGCCCCGGCGAGCATCCTGACCCCGAGCGCCCAGACCATCGAGGGAGGTTGACCGACGTGTCCGAGGCAATCTCGACGTCCCAGACCGCGGCCGGCACGGAGGTATGGGAGATCGATCCCGCTCACAGCCAGGCCGACTTCGCCGTGCGGCACATGATGATCTCCACGGTCCGCGGCCGCTTTCGCAAGATGACGGGCAAGCTGGTGGGCAGCCCTGACCGTCCCGATCAAGCGTCGGTGGAGCTCTCCATCGACGTCAACTCCATCGACACGGCCGAGCCGCAGCGGGATCAGCACCTGAGGTCCGCAGACTTCTTCGACGCCGAGCACCATCCGACCCTCGACTTCAAGAGCCGGCGGATCGAGCCGGTGGGGGAGGGCCGGTACAAGGTGACGGGCGACCTCACCATGCGGGGCGTCACCCGCGAGGTGACGGTAGACGTCACCTTCGAGGGCCGGGTCAAGGACCCCTGGGGCAACGAGCGGGTGGGCTTCAGCGCCGAGACCCGCCTCAACCGCAAGGATTGGGGCCTCAACTGGAACGCGATCCTCGAAGCCGGCGGCGTGGTCGTCGGCGACGAGGTGCGGGTCAACGTCCAGACCGAGTTCGTGCGCAAGAGCTGAGGTCCGTCGATCGGGAGGGGCCGCTTCCGCCGCCCCTCCCGGCTCGAGCGGGTTGCCCCCTGCAAGACCACCATGCGAGAGCCCTACCGCACGACGAAGGCCACCAGGAGATAGGCGGCGGTGCCGGGAAGCGAGTCGCGGCGTGAGCAGGACCGTGAAGTCTCCCGTAGGCCGTTAGCGAATTCCCGTAACCTGGTGGGATGGTGTCAGTGGTGAGTGGTGCCCGGGCCGGGACTTGAACCCGGATGGGAGTGGTTACCCACACGCCCCTCAAACGTGCGCGTCTGCCAATTCCGCCACCCGGGCACCGCGATACAGAACCGCCGCAGCCGATTATATTGACCCACAAGCCTCGCCGTCAAGCCGGTGGCGCCGCCTCAGCGGCTCCGCCTGCGCGCCGGCACGTACGCCGCCAGCTCCCGCTGCAGAAGCGACAGCCCCAGCCAGATCACCGCGAGGTCGTCGAGCCACCCGATGCCGGGCAACACCAGCGATGGCAGCAGGTCGAGCGGAAAGAGCACGTACAACAGCCCGGCGGCCACGAGCCCTCGCTTCCACGCCGACACGCCCGGGTCCATCACGTAGTGGACGAGGCGCCACACCCACTCCACGATCGATAGGCGCCGCCCCGAGGCCCGCCCTGCCTCCTGCGCCTCGGCCGACGGCCCCCCCGAGAGGGGCCCGACGAAGCGCCCCGTCGCATCACTAGCCGCGGCCTGCCGGGCTCCCTGCCGCTCGACGCCGCTCTCTCGGACGTCGACGGGCTCGCGGCAGTAGGGGCACCGCTCGGCGAGCAGGATCTCCTGTCCACACGACGGACAGCGCATCCGCCCTCGGCTCCACCCTCAGGCCACCTGTTGGGGCTGGCGCTGGACGGCGCTCACCCGGCGCGCCATGTCACGGGTGCGCACGTCGCCCGGCTTCACCAGGTGGCAGGCCACGTAATGGCCCTCGCCGACGTCGATGAAGTCCGGCTCCTTGACCTTGCAGATCTCCTCCGCCAGCGGACAGCGTGTGTGGAAGCGGCACCCGCTGGGCGGGTTGACCGGGCTCGGCACGTCGCCCTGGAGGATGATCCGCTCTCGCCGCACCGTCGGATCGGGAATGGGGATGGCCGACATGAGCGCCTGGGTGTAAGGGTGAAGCGGGTCGCTGAAGAGGCGGTGCTTGTCGGCCAGCTCCACGATCTTGCCCAGGTACATGACGGCCACGCGGTTGGAGATGTGCTTGACGACCGACAGGTCGTGGGCGATGAAGAGGTACGTCAGCCCGTACTCCTTCTGCAGGTCTTGCAGCAGGTTGATGACCTGGGCCTGGATGGAGACGTCCAGGGCCGAGACGGGTTCGTCGGCCACGATCAGCTTGGGGTTGACGGCCAGGGCTCGGGCGATGCCGATGCGCTGGCGCTGCCCACCGCTGAACTCATGGGGATAGCGCCGGGCATGCATCCCCGACAGCCCCACGATCTCGAGGAGCTCCTTGACCCGCTTCTCCTTGGCCGGTCCTTTGGCCAGGCCGTGGATGACCAGGGGCTCCCCGATGATGTCGCCCACCGTCATCCGGGGATTGAGCGACGCGTAGGGGTCCTGGAAGATAATCTGCATCTGGCGTCGCAGGCGGCGCATCTGCTCGCGGCCCAGGGCGTAGATGTTTTGCCCCTCGAAGAGCACCTCGCCCCGGGTGGGCTCCAGCAGACGCAGGACCAGCCGACCGGTCGTCGACTTGCCGCAGCCGCTCTCGCCCACCAGACCCAGGGTCTCGCCCCGGCGGATGTAGAAGTCGATGCCGTCGACCGCCCGCACGGCACCGACCTGCCGCGAGAAGACGATGCCGCGGGTGATGGGGAAGTGCTTGACGAGGCCCCGCACCTCCAGCAACACGTCGTCGCGACCCGACGGGCCCCGGGCCTGGCTGTCGCTCCTGGCAGGGCTGTTTGCCACCGACGTCACACCCCCTGCCCCCCGGCCGCCGCCGTGGCCGCCCCGGTCGCCGGGCGGGCGCCCTGCGCGGTCGGCTTCCACAGCGGTACAGCCTCGCCGGGCGGCGGCATCTCCACCGGCTCGAAATTGGTGTACTGCCAGCACGCCACCTGTTGGGTGGGCCCCACCTGCATCATGGGAGGCTCCAGCTGCTTGCAGATGTCGCGGGCCAGCTCGCAGCGGGGGTGGAAGCGGCACCCCTTGGGCATGTTGTACGGGCTCGGCACGACGCCCTCGATGGCCTTGAGGCGCTCACGGGTCTCGTGCAGCTTGGGTACCGACTCCAGCAGGCCGACGGTGTAGGGGTGACGCGGCATGGCGAAGATGGAGCGGACGTCGGCCGACTCCACGATCTTGCCCGCGTACATGACCACCACGTGCTCGACCAGCTCCGCGATGACGCCCATGTTGTGGGTGATCAGCATGACCGCGGTCCCCAGGCGTCGCTGGAGATCCCGCATCAGATCCAGGATCTGGGCCTGGATGGTGACGTCCAGCGCCGTGGTGGGCTCGTCGGCGATGAGGAGCTTGGGATTGCACGAGAGCGCCATGGCGATCATGACCCGCTGGCGCATGCCGCCGCTCATCTGATGGGGGTAGTCGTCGACCCGCCGCTCGGGCGACGGGATGCCCACCAGCCGCAGCATCTCGATGGCCTGCCGGCGGGCCTCCGCCTTGGAGACCCGCTGGTGGAGCATGATGGCCTCCATGATCTGGTTGCCCACGGTAAAGACGGGGTTGAGGGAGGTCATCGGCTCCTGGAAGATCATCGCGATCTCCTTGCCGCGGATGCGGCGCATCTCCGACTCCTTCTTGCGGAGCAGGTCCTCCCCCTCGAAGATCACCTCGCCCCCCACGATGCGGCCCGGCGGCTGCGGCACCAGGCGCATGATGGAGAGCGACGTCACGCTCTTGCCGCACCCCGACTCGCCGAGGATGCCCAGCGTGCCGCCCCGCCTCAGGGAGAAGCTGACCCCGTCGACGGCGGGCATCACCCCGTCCTCGGTGAAGAAGTACGTCTTGAGGTTGCGCACGTCCAGGAGCGGCGCCTGGCTGTCGGCCGCGGCCGCAACGTCGGCCGAGGCGCTGCTCGTGCGGCGCTCCGTGGTCGTCTCGGTGGCCACGGGCGTCTCCCCCCTAGACCTCGTAGCAGGCCGCCCAGTGACCCGGGGCCTTCTCTTCGAGGGGCGGGTGGTCCTGCTGGCGACACCGCTCGGTGGCGATGGGGCAACGCTCGAAGAACCGGCACCGAGGCGGCGGGTTGACCGGCTTGCTCACCCCGCCCTTGATCTCGATGGGCGCCTTGGGGGCTTCCGGATCCGGCACCGGGTTGGCGGCCACCAGGGCCTTGGTGTAGGGGTGGATGGGATGCCGGATCACCTCTTCGGCAGGCCCCAGCTCCACGATCTTGCCGAGGTACATGACCGCGATGCGGTCGCACAGGTACCGGGCCACCGCGAGGTCGTGGGTGATGTAGAGATAGGTCATGCCCAGCTGCTCCTTGAGGTCCAGGAGCAGCTTCATGATGCCTGAGCGAATCGAGACGTCCAGCATCGAGGTGGGCTCATCGGCCACCACGAAGCGGGGCTGCAGGATCAGCGCCCGGGCGATGGCGACGCGCTGGCGCTGCCCCCCCGACAGCTCGTGAGGAAATCGGAACTCGAAGGTCGACGGCGGCGTCAGCCCCACCCGCTCCAGCATCTCCGCCACCCGGTGCTCCCGCTCGGCCAGGTTGCCGATGCCGTGGACCGCCAGCGGCTCCGAGAGGATGTCGAAGACGGTCATGCGCGGGTTGAGCGACTGGTAGGGATCCTGGAAGATCATCTGGGCCTGGCGCCGAAAGGCGACCAGCTCGGGGCCTTCGAGCCGGGCGATGTCGACCCCGTCCATCACCACACGCCCCGAGGTCGGCAGCGTGGCCCGCAGCAGCAGCCGACCCGTGGTGGTCTTGCCGCAGCCGGACTCGCCGACCAGCCCGAAGACCTCGCCCTCCCGGATCTGGAAGCTGACGCCGTCGACGGCGTGCACGAAGAGGTGGGCCCGCCGCAGCCAGCCCGACCTAACCGGATAGAGCTTGCGCAGGTCCTCGACCTCGATCAGCGTCTTGACCGCCTGCGCTGCCGGGGCCGTCCCGGTCACCGCGTTCATCGCCCTGCCCCCCCTGCGCTGGCCATCGCCGCCGCCCAGGCCTCGAAGTCGGCCCGCACGTCCTGCCCGCTCAACGGGTGCCAGCAGGCCACCCGGTGTCCGCTGCTGTCACCCGGCGCCGCGTCCAGAGGCGGCACCTCGGTCCGGCAGCGCTCGGTGGCGTACGGGCAGCGCGGGTGGAAGGCGCAGCCCGATGGCGGTGCCAGCAGGTTGGGAGGCTCCCCTGGGATGGTGACCAGGGTCCGCTTGGGGCCCGTCAGCGTGGGGAACGACGCCATGAGGCCGCCGGTGTAAGGATGGCGCGGACGCTTGAAGATGTCGGCGGCGCGTCCCACCTCGACGATGCGCCCCGCGTACATGACCGCTACCCGGTCGCTCACCTCGGCGATGACGGCCACGTCATGGGAGATGTAGATCATCGTCATGCCCAGCCGACGGCGGATGGCGTCGAGCTGCTGCAGGATGCGCTCCTGCACGATGACGTCCAGGGCGGTCGTGGGCTCGTCGGCAATGACCAGACGAGGCTGGCAGGCCAGGGCCATGGCGATGACGGCCCGCTGCTTCATGCCGCCGCTGTACTCATGCGGATAGTGATCCATGCGCTCCGGCGGCAGGCCCACCATGTGGAAGAGCTCTGCGATGCGCTCCCGGGCTTGCTGGCGGCTCACCTTGGGATCGTGGGTCTGGATGACCTCCACGATCTGGTCGCCCACGGTATAGACCGGGTTCCACGAGTTCATCGCGGCCTGAAAGATCATCGACACCTGCTGCCAGCGGACCCGGCGCATCCGGCTCTCGGGGAGCGGCACCAGGTCCTGCCCGTCGAGGTAGATGTGGCCCCGGACGATGCGGGCGTTGTCGGGGAGCAGCTTCATGATGGAGATGGCAAGCGACGTCTTGCCCGACCCCGACTCCCCCACGATCCCCAGCGACTCGCCGGGCTCCAACGCCAGGTTGGCGTCGACGACCGCGCGGATGGGCCCCCGCCGGGTCGTGTACTGCATCTCGAGGTCCTCGATCTTGAGGAGGGGCAATCCGCTTCACCTCTTCCGCAGCCGCGGGTTGACGACCTCGTCGAGCCCTCGGCCCACCAGGTAAAACGCGGCGCACAAGAGCGTGATGGAGAGCCCTGCCGGCACCCACAGCCACCAGTACTGGTCGAACATCAGGAGGTAGCCGGCGCTCTCCGCGGTGTTGATCATCAGCCCCCAGCTGTTGCGTACGTTGAGCAGCCCGAAGAATGACAGGGTGGCCTCCGACAGGATGGCGCTCGTCACGTTGAACATCATGTAGAGGAACGACAGCGGCATCACGTTGGGGATGATGTGCTTGCGGATGACCCACCAGGGGCTCCCACCCGCCAGGCGTGCCGCCTCGACGTAGGGCCGCACCACGACCGACAGCGCCTGAGCCCGGATGATGATGGTGATGCCTCCGAAGCCCGACAAGAGTCCGATGATGATGGCCAGGTCGAAGAGGTCGATCTCGAACAGCGCGCTCAGCACCAGCAAGAACGCGATGAACGGGAAGAGCAACAACAGGTCAGCCAGCCGCATGAAGAGGGTGTCGACCCACCCGCCGAAGTACGCGGAGACCGTGCCCACCGTGGTCCCGATGATCACGCTGATGGCCGCCGAGACCACTCCCAGCACGAACTCCCACCGAGTGCTGTACATCAACTGGCTCAGGATGTCGCGACCGTAGGGATCGGTGCCCAGAAGATGGCCCTTCGTCGGTGGCGATGGATGCATGAGCATCGGGTCGTAGCCGACCACCGGGTCGTAGATGGAGGCCGGCCAGACCGTCGCCATCAAGATGGGATGGGCCAGGGCGAAGAGTGCGAAGAAGACGATGATCCCCAGGCCCAGCGGCCCGATGCGGCTTGACCAGAAGACCTGGAAGTTCTCTCGGAAGCCGCGCCGCCACAGCCGCCACCGGATCTGCCACAGGTTGACGGGAACGGCGCCCGGTCCTGCTGGAATCGCTGCACGTGCCATGACGCCTCTAGGTCCACCTTTACTCTGCGGCCGTGACCTCGCCGCCCACGATGCGCAGGCGCGGGTCCATCAGGGCGTGCAGGATGTCGGCGACGATGTGCGCCACGACCACGAATATGCCAGTGAAGGCGAAGGCGCCGGTCGCCAGCGGGTAGTCGAACAGGCGGGCGGCCTCGAGCAGCGTCAGGCCGATGCCCGGCCACGAGAAGACGGTCTCCGTGACGATGCCGCCGCTGACGACGAAGCCGATGTTGAGGGCGAAGCTGGTGATGACCGGCAGGATGGCCGTACGCGCCGCGTAGCGGTCCCGGACGGTCCGCTCAGGCAGCCCTCTGGCCCGGGCTGCCATGACGTAATCCTCGCGGATGGTCTCCAACATCGAGTCGCGCATCAACAGCATCGTGCCGCCGAAGTTGACGAGAGCGAGCGTCACCACGGGCAGCACCATGTGCCACACGATGTCGAGGGCGTAGCGGCTCAGCCCCGACTGCCACCACCAGGCCAGCGAGGCCAGCAGGCCTCCACCCCACAACCCCGCCTGCATGAGAAGCCGCCCGCTCACCGTACCGATCCGGGGCAGCGCCAGACCGTACCCCGCCAGCAGCATCAGCACCAACAGACCCAGGTTGACGAGCATCAGCGTGAAGACGTCGTTGCTGGAGAGGGGCGCGTCACGCCAGACCGAGGGCGAGATGAACTGATTGAGCGGCAGCCACCCCAGCGTGTAGGCGAACAGCCACATCATGATGAGGCCGAGCAGCGGATAGAAGGCGGTCCAAAAGGTGACCCCCACCGCCGTGGTCACGTAGTCGAAGCGGCTACCCCGGCGCCACGCCACGAAGCGCCCCAGCAGGAAGCCTATGTAGAAAGAGACGACGTTGGCCGTCAAGAAGAGCACGACCGTGCGTGGCAGCCGCTCCACGATGATGTCCCACACGGGCCGGGGGTATTGCGTGAACGAGACCCCAAGGTTACCGGTGAAGACGTTCTTGAGGTAGTTGAGGTACTGCAGGTACCAGGGTTGGTCGAGCCCCAGCCGGCGCGCCAGCTCCTGGCGCACCTCGGCGGTGATCCTGGGGTTTTGCGTGAAGAGGATCGTCACATCGCCAGGCATGGCCTGGAGGATGCAGTAGGTGACCGTCATGTAGACCAGCAAGGTGACGACGGCCTGCACCAGCCGAATCCCGATGAATCTGAGCAAATGCCTGGCCTCCCCACAAGGCGCGGAGGGGCCGCCCCGAGTCATGGGGCGGCCCCGAGGGCGTATGGCGCCCTATCTCATCGCCTTCACCGTCGCCGGCACCCCGTAGACGTACTGCAGGCCACCCAGCACCTGCGTGAACTGGTACTGGATCTGGTCCCGGCGGTACGCCTCCATCACGGGCGTGTCGAACAGGACGATGTACGGCACGTCCCGTGCCAGGTACTCCTGCGCCTTGAATGCCAGCTCCCGGGCCTCCTCCAGCGTCTTGGCGTCGAGCAGGGCCTCTGCGATGCGGTCGAACTCGGGGTTGTTGTAGCCGCCAGCGTTGAAGCCGCCCGGACCAGCCTGGCTGGAGTGGAAGAAGTAGTAGATGTGGTCGGGATAGAGGGACAGGCTCCAGCCGAGCATGAACATGTCGAAGTCCTGCTCGTCATAGGCCTTGGTCGAGATGGTGTTGAAGTCGGTCAGGCGAGCCCGGAGCGGGATGCCGATCTCCTGCGCCCACCGCTCGATCCACAGGGCGAAGGTCGCACGCAGCGGATCGTAGCCCGGAGCCGGCGCCAGCATCTCGAAGGGCTGCACGGGCTGGCCGTTGGGCATGATCAGGCCCTCGCCGGGCGTGTAGTCATCCGCCGCGGCGTCGCGCACGACGGGCTCACGCCGCCAGGAGAAGCCAGCCTTCTTGAGGAGCTCCACGGCCGCCTGGATCCGCTGCCCGCGGGTCATCCCCTGACCCCAGACCGTGACCTCCGGGTTGTACCAGTACGCGTTGCCCGGCGGCACGACGCTGGCCAGCGGGAAGGCCACACCCTGCAGGATGTCACGGGTGACGAACTCCCGGTCGATGAGCGTCGCGAGCGCCTGGCGGAACTCGGGGATGTTGAAGGGCTCGCGGCGCATGTTGAAGGTCACGTACCGGAAGCCGTTTGTATTGTTGCGGATGATCTCCACGTTGGGGTTGGCCCGGAGTTGCTGCTCGAAGCCCCGCTGGAGCCCCAGCGAGTTGAAGATGTAGGAGACCTCGCCGCGCAGCAACGCCAGGATGGCCGCGTTCTGGTTCTGGTAGATGCGGTAGACGACGTTGTCGACGAAGGGCCCCTCTTCGACCCGCAGATCGGGCTGGCCCT
Source organism: Limnochordales bacterium (assembly GCA_036562495.1). Lineage (GTDB taxonomy): Bacteria > Bacillota > Limnochordia > Limnochordales > Geochordaceae > Geochorda. The sequence continues at coordinate 36,283 of DATCKA010000020.1, read as the reverse complement.
CGGGCGCCGGATCCTTGGACGCCCAGGTCCAGTTGGTGCGCGGGTTGGTGACCCGCACGGCCCCGTTGGGATAAAACTCCGTGACCTCGCCCTTGAAGGAGCTCAGGGGGTTGGCCACGTTCTCGAAGAAGGCGCCCCGCTCCCATCGGCCGAACCTGAAGCCGCCGATGGCATCGGGCGTGACCTCGGCAGCGTGCAACGTCCGGACCGGGTCCTCACTGGCCAGGGCCTTTTGCACAATGGGCTCCCAGGTCTTCTTCTGCACGATGGGCGCCTGCAGGATGCCGTACTGCCAGTCGGCCAGGCCGGGCTGCTTCTTGAGGTAGAAGCGCACGGCGTAATCGTTGAGCTTCTCCACCCGGGCCAGCACGTCCGGATTGGCGTAGGACGGCCAGTTGCCGCCGAGCTTGTTGGGATCGAAGGTCAGCAGCGTCTGGTAGGTGAAGACCACGTCGTCAGCCGTCAGCAGCGACCCGTCCGCCCAGCGGATGCCGCCCCGGATCTCGACGTCCGAGGTGTAAAAGGTCTGGCCGTTAACGGTCACTTCCTTGAAGGGGGTCGGCACGTCGCGGGCCAGCGCCGGCACCCACGCGAAGGTCGGAGGGGCGTTGGTGAAAAGGGGCGCGTAGTAGACCCCGTAGGTGACGTAGGAGTTCCATACCGTGGCCTGTGGGCCTAGGCCCGCGAACACGTTGAGCGTGGTCGGCTCTTGAAAGATGGCCGTCTCGTACGTGGCAGCCGCCGCCGGCAGCGCCGCGACCGCCGCGGCCAAGAGCACCAACGCGGCCAATCGCCACCGCATCGCAGTCGCCTCCCTCGTCTGACTTGCCCCCAAAGCCGCTCGATGCCCCGGGGGTTAGTCCTACGGTTCGATGCGTTGCGAACCATTCCTGCCGATGCGCAGCCGCAAGCGCGGATTGTGCTGGATGCCCGGGATGCGCCCCCGCTTGGCCACGGGCCGCCCCTCGATCTCCTTGATGTCCATGGTCATGTCGATGGGCGGAGCCGACGAGACGTAGCTGCCCACCCCGAAGGCGTCCGCGCCCGCGTCCGCCAGTTGGGCGATACGCTCCGGCGTCAACCCGCCCGAGACGAAGATTCGCACGTGGCGAAAGCCCGCCTGATCCAGACGGGCTCGCACCTCGGCCACCAGGTCGGGAGTCACCCCGCCCCGCTCCCCCGGCGTGTCCAGACGGACGCCGTCGAGGGCGTCGCCCAGGGCCTCGGCGACCCGCAGCGACTCCTCGGCCTCGTCCTTGTATGTGTCCACCAGGATGATGCGGGGCGCCTCCGGCTCGACGTGGCGATGATAGGCACGCGCCGCCGTCACGGTGTCGCCCAGGATCAGGATGAGGGCGTGCGGTACGGTGCCGACGGGCTCCTGCCCGTACAGCTTGGCGCCCAGGATGCACGCCGCCCCTGACGCCCCGGCGGCCAGCGCCGCCCGCTCCAGCACCGGGGCCACGGCGGGGTGCACGTGCCGGGCGCCGAAGAGGATGACCGGCTTGCCCCGCGCCGCCTCCACGGCTTTGCGGGTCGCGGTGGCCCAGCCGCTCGATTGGGCCAGGATGCCCAGGATGGCCGTCTCGTACAGCCCGAAGGCGCTGTACGGGCCGTGGATGCGCATGACGACCTCCTTGGGCCCGAAGCGCTCGCCCTCGTCCATGGCCCAGACCTCGATCGGGCCCAGCTCGGGAGGCCGGCTCCTCAGCAGGCGCAGGGCCTCCTCCACGCCCCCCAGCACTCCTTCGCCCCGCGGGAAGATCTCGGCCACCACGGGGGTGTCCGCCTTGCCCTCGGCGCGCAGCACCTGCAGCGTGCGCACGAAGTACATGTCCGCCGTGTGGCCCTGGAGGATCTCGTCGTGTTGGGCCGAGAAGAGGATCCGAGCCGGGTCCGGCCGAAGCGCCTTCACGTCCCGTTCCGACTGCAGCATGACCCCTTCACCGCCGTTTCCAGCCGTCACCATTCAGCGTACAGCCATCGGTACATCCGCCACCAACGCAGCACCTTGGCCACGAACCGGCGAGTCTCGCCGTAAGGCACGACGTCGAGGCGCTGCTCGCTGCCGTCCCACGTCTCGTCCGCGAGCCAGCGCTGGACCGTGCCCCTGCCGGCATTGTAGGCAGCCAGCGCCACTGGCACCCGCCCGTCGAACTCCCGCAGCAGGTCGGCCAGGTACCAGGTGCCCAGCCGCACGTTGGTCTCCGGGTCGTAGAGGAGGTCCTCGAAGAAGTGATCCTCTCCCAATCGCGACGAGACCCACCGGGCGGTATCGGGCAGGAGTTGCATCAGCCCCCGGGCGCCGCGAGGCGATGTCGCCAGGGGCCGGAAGTTGCTCTCGACCCGCACGACCGCCGCGACGAGCCACGGGTCCAGCCCATGGGCCACGGCCCACCGCACGATGGGCTCCTGGTAGTAGATGGGGTACCACCAGCGCAGCACCGTGCGGACGTTGACGGCGGTCCACACGGCGAGGGCCAGGATGGCCAGCACGGCCGCAGCCGCGCCGGGGGTCAGCCGGTGTGGCGAGCGCATGGATCGGAGAGGCCCAGCCGCTGCCCCAGGGCCGTGAGGATGAGCGCCGCGGTCGCTGCATTGGTCGCCAGTGGCACGTCGTGGACGTCGCAAACCCTCATGAGTGCGCTGATGTCGGGCTCATGGGGCTGGGCCGTGAGCGGGTCCCGCAGGAAGATGACGGCGTCGATGCGGCCGGCCGCGACCTCGGCCCCGATCTGCTGATCGCCGCCCAGCGGACCCGATTGCATCCGCGCTACCTCGAGACCCGTCGCCTCCGCCACCACCTTGCCGGTCGTGCCGGTCGCCACCAGCTCGCACCGCTCGAGAACCGCCCGAAAGGAGCGGGCGAGCTCGACCATCGTCGGCTTCTGCTTGTCGTGAGCCACCAGGGCGATGCGCACCGGGATCCCAACACCCTCCAGATTCGCTCGACCTGCCGTCGGGTCTCGAGCAGCGACCCCGAGTTGTCGACGACCCAATCCGCCAGCCGTCGCTTGCGCTCCAGCGGCCACTGGGCCCGGATGGCGAGGGCGGCCTCCTCGTCGGAGAGGCCGCGGTCTCGGGCGCGCCGCATGCACGTCGGCTCGTCCGCCCAAACCGTCACCACGGCATCCACCAGGCTCAGGGCCGCCTCACCCGCCTCGAAGAGCAGCGGCACCTCCACCACCACGGCGGGGGCGACGGCCCGACCGGCCCGACCGCCCGGTGCGTGCCCCAGCAGGCGCGCCACCCGCCGGCGCAGCTCGGAGAGGATCACCGGGTGGGTGGCGGCGTTGAGACGACGCCTGGCGTCAGGGTCGACCAGGATGCGGTGGCGCAGCCGCGCCCGGTCCAGTCGCCGATCAGCGGCCAGCACATCGGTCCCGAATGCCTCCACGATAGCCCGCCAGACCGGCCCCTCGGGCTCCGACAACTCCCGCGCCACGGCGTCGGCATCCACGACGGCGGCTCCCAGGCTGCGGAAGATCTCCCGCACCGTGCTCTTGCCCGACGCGAAGCCCCCGGTCAGGCCCACCACCAGGGGGCGCCGCCGCGTGGCCGCCGTCAGGCCGCCGGCGAGCAACGACGGCCGGGCTGTCCGCCGCGCCAGCAGACTCAGAGCCAGGGCCGCCGGCATCCGGCGCGGCCTACTTGCACTCGCGCCAGTTGCGACCCGTCTTGACCTCGGCCACCAGCGGGACGTCAAGGCGTACCACGTTTTCCATCGCACTGCGTACCAGGCGCGCCACCGGCTCGACCTCGGCCTCCGGCACCTCCAGCACCAGCTCGTCGTGAACCTGCAGCACCATTCGGGCCTGGTGCCCCTCTTCCTTCAGGCGACGGTGAACCGCGATCATCGCGAGTTTCATGATGTCGGCGGCCGTCCCCTGTATGGGGGTGTTGATGGCGGTCCTCTCGGCGAAGGCCCGCTGGGCGTATTGCCGGGCGTGGATCTCGGGCAGGTAGCGCCGCCTGCCGAACAGCGTGGTGACGTACCCCAGCTCGCGGGCCTGGCGGATCACTCGCTCCTGGTACGCCTTGACCCCGGGGTAACGGTCGAAGTAGCTGGCGATGTATCGCCGGGCATCCTCCTGCGACAGGCCGGTGCCGCGAGCCAGGCCGTAAGCGCTGATCCCGTAGACGATGCCGAAGTTGATGGCCTTGGCCCCGTTGCGCATGGCGGGCGTGACGGCCTCCATGGGCACCCCAAACACCTCCGAGGCCGTCCGGGTGTGGATGTCCTGCCCCGACCGGAAGGCCTCGATGAGCACGGGGTCCTGGGCCATGTGCGCCAGCACGCGCAGTTCGATCTGGGAGTAGTCGGCGCTCATCAGCACCCACCCCGGCATGCCCGCCACGAACGCCTCCCGGATGACGGCCCCCTGGTCGGTGCGCACCGGGATGTTTTGGAGATTGGGGTTGGAGCTCGAGAGCCGGCCCGTGGCCGTCACGGCCTGGTGGAAGGTGGTGTGCAGCCGGCCGGTCCGCGGATGGACCAGCGACGGCATGGGGTCGACGTAGGTACCCTTGAGCTTGACCAGCTGGCGGAAGTCCAGGATCTTGGAGACGATCTCGTGCTCGCCGGCCAGCTCCTCCAGCACGTCCGCGCTGGTGCTCGGGCCCGTCTTGGTCTGCTTGGTGACGGGCAGCCCGAGCTTCTCGAAGAGGATGCGGCTCAGCTGACGGGGCGAGTTGATGTTGAAGCGCTCGCCGGCCAGGGCGTAGATGGCCTCGGCCGTCGCCTCGATCTGTCGAGCCAGCTCGACGCCCAGCCGGGCCAGCGCCTCCGAGTCGATGGCGACGCCCGTCAGCTCCATCTCGGCCAGCACCGGCCATAGCGGCATCTCGATCTCCCGGTAGACGCGGTCGAGCCCGTCCTCTTCCAACCACCGCCGCAGCGGACGCGCCAGGGCGTAGACGATCTCCAGGCGCTGGTAGGCATAGGCCCGCACCGCCTCGGCCACCGAGGCATCGCCGGACGCCACCATCTCCAGGCCCGGCAACGCTCCGGCCCCGCCCCCGGCTGTGGCCCCCCTGGACCGCCGCCCCGTCGAGCCCGCTCCGTCGGCGCCCTGAGGCCCGCCCTGCAACAGGCGGCCGAGGAAGCGCACCGCCAGGTCCTCCGGCGAGTGATCGCCCTGCCCGGGATGGAGCAGGTAGGAGGCGAGCATGACGTCCTCCTCCACCCCGTCGAGCCTGACGCCCCTCGCCCCCAGGGCCACTGCGGCCGTCTTGGCGTCATGGCACCACTTGGGGGCTCGGGGGTCGGCCAGCCACCGGGCCAGCGCCTCCCATTCGGACGGCCAGGTCTCCATCGCCGCCACCATCCACGAACCGGCCTCGTTGGCGGCTGCGATGGCAATGGCCGGTGCCCGCATCGGGTCGCCCGACGCCGGGATCACCACCAGCGCCGCGGGGCCGGCGCGGCGCATGGCCTCGATGCGCTCGGCGAGCCGGTCCGGCGCCTCGATCAGCTCCGGCGGCCCGAAGGGAGGCGGACCCGGCGTCACACGGCGCTCCCCGGCTCCGCCGGCGGCGACCTGCACCGTCACCGTCTCATGCCCGTCATCGGCCCCGTCAGCCCTTTGCCTCCCGCCGGCGTCCTGGGGCCTGGATCCCGACCCGGCCGCCTCGGCGACCGACGGGTAGATGCGCCCCAGACGAGCCAGGAGCTGGCGAAACTCCAGCTCCAGCAGCAGGGACGCCAGTCGAGGGGCGTCGGGCTCGCCGAGCCGACAGGCCTCCCAGTCCAGCTCGATGGGCACCGTCGTCACGATGGTGGCCAGGTGCCGGCTGAGGCGGGCCTGCTCGCCGAACTGCTCCAGCGCTCGCGCCACCCGCGGCGGCAGCTCATCCCGGTGCTCCAGGATGCTCTCCAGGTCGGGGTAGCGCTGCAGGAGCCCCACGGCCGTCTTCTCGCCGATGCCTGGCACGCCCGGGATGTTGTCGCTGGCGTCGCCCACCAGCCCCTTGAGGTCCACCACCTGCCTGGGCCAGATGCCCAGCACATCCCGCACGCGCTCGGGGGTGAAGCGCTCCACGTCCCGGATGCCCTTGCGGGTGATGAGCACGGTCACCCGCTCGTCCACCAGCTGCAGGGCGTCGCGGTCGCCGGTGACGACCAGCACCGAGACGTCGGGCGCCGCCTCCTTGGCCTGGCGGGCCAGGGTGCCGATGACGTCGTCGGCCTCGTATCCCTCCACCCCGTACATGGGGATGCCGAAGGCCCGCACCAGCTGCTCGTAACGGATCAGCTGCGGACGCAGGGTGTCGGGCATGGGCGGGCGCTGGGCCTTGTACGCCTCGAACTGCCGGTGACGGAAGGTGGGGCCGGCCATGTCCTGGGCCACGGCCACGTAGTCGGGACGCTCCTCCTCCAGCAGGCGCACCAGCATGGTGGCGAAGCCGTAGACCGCGTTGGTGGGCTCCCCGGCGCTGGTGGTCAGCATGGGCAAGGCGAAGAAGGCTCGGTGCAGCAGGCTGTAGCCATCTACGAGCAGGAGCTTGCGAACGCCGCTCACGGGCCTACCGCCTCTCCGGTGACGGCCCGGCGGGCCGCCCTGCCCTGCCTGCCCGCCGTGGCAAGGGGCTCGGCCACCACCATCCAGCGGGCTCCATCTCGGGCGGGCTCTGGCCCATCCTCCTGGCTCTGCCCTCAAAGGCCGTCATTGCAAGGTTTGCCGCGCATTACAGAAAGGATGTTCGACTCCCGGCCGGCGAATCCCTGGAGTACGACCGGAAAGGAGCGTGCGACGTCTTTGCGCATTCGACCCTCCGGCCGGACAGCCTGGATGTTCGGCCTCATTGTAATCCTCGCGGCCGCGCAGGTCATCACGGGGGTGGCCGTGCCGGGCCGGGCGTCGTCGGAGGGTGCGACGGAGAGCAGGCCATCCGCGGCGGTCCTACGGGTGGCCGGACGGTTCACCGACGTGACCGACCCGGGGCTCGTGCGAGCGCTGGAGGCACTGGCGCCGACGGGCGCACTCGAGGCCTTCGACGGCGACGAGCTGAGGGCCTCGCGGGCGGTGACCCTGGGCGAGTTCGCCGAGGCCGCGGCAGCCGCCTTCGGCGTCACCCTCCCCGCGGGCAAGCCGACCGAGCCGGCAGCGTTGCAGGCACTGATCGAGCGAGGGGCGATCGGAGCGCCCGACGGCTCGTACACCGACGTCGACCTCGCGTTGCCCGTGACCGTGGGCGAGATGACCGGGGCGGTCCTGCGCCTGGCCGGCATGGAGGCCGTCGGGGAGCGCTGGCCGTCCGGCGCGTCATCGGCCGCCATGCTGGAGCTGGCACGGGCTGCGGGCGTCCTGCCCGCCTCCATCAAGGTCAGCGACGCGTCGCGGCCGGCCACACGGGCTGAGGCCGTCCAGCTGCTCTACGAGGCCCGGCGCGTCCTGGTCCTGAGCGGCGAGCTGCAGCCGTCGACCACGGGCACCGCCTCGATCGACACCCAGCTGGGCGAGGTCCGGGTGCGGCTCCTCGATGACGCCGTGGTGGTACGCAACGGCCGGCCTGCCTCCATGGAAGACCTGCGTGACGGCGACATGGTCCGGGCCGTGGTGGACCTCGCGGGCCGGGCACGCGTGGTAGTGGCGGAGGGGCGCGGCCTGGCCCTGGATCTCGACACCTCGAGGCTGGTCGAGACGGCCCGGCGTGCGCTGGAGGACTTCGCCCGGGAGCTGACCCCCGAGCAGTGGCAGATGATCCTGCAGGGCGACTGGGCGAGCTTCGGCGAGAGCGCCAAGCCGCAGATCCACCAGCGGCTCACCCAGGCGGGCATCTCCCCCGAGGAGGCGGAGGCGCTCGTGAGCGGCGACTGGGAGGCGCTGCAGTCGCTGGCCGCTGACCGCCTCGCAGCCGAGGCCGGCCACCGCCTGGACGTCTCGCCCGAGCTGGTGCGCTCCGTGCTGGCATCGGACTGGGACACGGCCCGCCAGCTCGCCCAGCAGGAGCTCATCGAGCGCATCATCAACGACGTCATCGTCCCCAACGCCCAGCGGCAGAGCACCGCTGGCTGAAGCCGTGCATCGACCGAGGGCGGGGCCTCGGCCCCGCCCTCAACCCTCCAGGACGACCGGGAGCCGCCGGACGATCCGGATCTCCGGCGGCTCGACCTCGCAGGCCACGGCCAGGACCCGCACCCCCGCGGAGACCACCTCGGTCAGCGTCCGGGCGAAGTCCGGGTCGGCCCGCCGGTGCGGCGCGAAGCGGTGGGCATCGAGCCGCTGGACGACGAAGACGACGTAGGCCTCGTATCCCGCCTCACGGGCAGCGGCCAGGCGCATCAGATGGCGCCGCCCTCGCTCGGTAGGGGCGTCGGGGAAGAGGGCCGTCCCGCCCTCCACCAGCGTCACCGACTTGGTCTCCACCAGGGCCCGCCCACCCGGGCGCTCCAGCAGCAGGTCCAACCGGGTGTCGCGCTCGTCGGGCGCGGGGGGTTCGAGGCGCACGACACGATACGAGGCCAGATCGTCCAGCGTGCCCTGGGTCACCGCCTCCGCCAGCAGCCGGCCGGGTAGCCGGGCGTCGACGCTGACCCACCCGTTGGGCCCCAGCATGAAGGCGGCGTCGCCCACCGTCCGCCGCTCGCCGCGCGGTCCGACCGCCACCAGCGTGGGGCGACCGGGGGTGAGCAGCTCGCGCAGACGGCCCGAGTTGGGCAGGTGTACGGCCGCTCGCTCGCCCTCGAGGTGGACGGCGATGACGAACCGATTGAGACGCTCCAGGAAGGTGGCGCTCTTGAGGGAGCGGTCGATGCGCACGGGCGGCGACCCTCTCGCGGCCGGGCCACCCGTGGCCGGCCGGTGGGTGTCAGCAGGCCGGGCCGCTGCGGCGCGGCCCGGCCGTCGTCTCAGTGCGTCGTCTCAGTGGGTGGTGTAGGCCTGGTCGAGAGCCGTCTCGGCCCTCCGGTCCGGCAGGCGCTCATCCAGCTCGGCCTGGCAAGCCGGGCATGTCCCGTAGAACTCGAGCCGGTGCTGGCGCACCTTGACGCCCATCAGCCGCTCGACGGCCCGATCCTTCTCTTCGTCGACCGGCATGGGCACGTCCTCCACCCGCCCGCATCGCTCGCAGACGAAGTGGTAGTGGTTGGTCGCGACGCCATCGAACCGGCTGTAGGAGCTCCCGTAGGACAGCTCCAACGCCTCGCCCGACTCGGTCAGGATCTTGAGGTTGCGGTAAACGGTACCCAGACTGATGTTGGGCAGCTCCTTGCGGACCTCCTGGTAGACCCAGTCCGCGGTCGGGTGGCTGCGGGTGCTGCGCAGTACCCTCAGGATGACCTCACGCTGCTTGGTCCGACGGATGAAGCCACGAACCCGCTCCATCTACACTCCGCCCTCCTCATGGGTCCCAGACAAGTTGCAAACCATCCGCATTCGGAGCCTTTGTGAAGCCCGTTACAAACCCCGGTTCGAGCATACTGGTGGACATGGTTCTCGTCAACATTAGTGCCCATAACTCGGGACATTTCCCGGTTCGAAGAGGACGAACGACATGGACATCCAGGGCACCAGGGAGACGGCTTCGGCCGGCGAAGACGGGGGCGGTCCGTTGCATGGGACGAGGAGGGCGTCATCCATGAAGACCATCGGCATCTTGGGAGGCATGGGGCCCGAGGCGACGGCCGACCTCTTCGTGCGCATCATCCGCCTCGTGCGGGCGACCCGTGACCAGGATCATCCCCGGGTCATCATCGACAGCAACAGCCAGATCCCCGATCGTACCGCCGCCATCAAAGGGGAGGGTCCCAGCCCGCTGCCCGCCCTGGTGGAGACGGCTCGCAACCTGCAGCGGGCCGGCGCCGAGTTGATCGCGATGCCCTGCAACTCAGCGCACGCCTGGTACGACGAGATCGCCGCGGCCGTCGACGTCCCCGTGCTGCACATGATCCGTCTGACGGCCGAGGAGACCTGCCGCCGCCTGCACCGCGACAGCGCTGCGCCGCCGTCTGGTCCCGTGCTGGTGCTGGCCACGAGCGGCACGATCCAGAGCGGACTCTATCAGCGAGCCCTCGGGGCGCTCGGCCTCGATGCCGCGGTCCCCGAGCCAGGTGCGCAGGCCCGGGTGATGGAGGCCATCTACCAGGTGAAGGCCGGCAAGCCCGCCGTCGCCCGGTCGCTGGCCTTAGACGTCCTGGTCTCCGAGACGGCACGGCTCGCCCCTGCCGCCGTCATCCTGGGCTGCACCGAGCTGCCGCTGGTCCTGGGCCAGGGCGACCTCGACCGGCCCGTCGTCGACTCCACCGAGGTGCTGGCCCGAGCCGCCGTGCAGGCGGCCCTCGGCTAGCCCTCCGAGGGAGCGGCCGCCTGGGCGGCCAGCTGGATGTCGGTCACGCAGGTCCGCGCGTCCTTGACGGTCTCGATGCGACCTTGGCCGACGAGCCCGGCCTCGGGCCACTCGATGGTCAGCGCCAGCTCCATGCCGCGCGGGAGCCACAGCTCGAAGAAGCCGTTGGGAAGGGTGGTGACCGTCTGCTGCAGCACCACGCGGCCGGCCTGGTCTCGGGCCGTCACCCGCAGCGGCACCTCGGCCAGCTCGGCCCGGCAGCTGGAGATGTAGTGCACCCGGCACGGATGGGTCTGGTGCACGTAAGGCGCCACCGCGACGTACATCGCGTCGCCCTCGAGCGGCACCTGGGCCTTGCGGCCGTCGGGCCACTCGAAGTGGACCGCCTCGGAGGTGACGAAGGTCGTGACGCCCTCTCCGCGGACGGCCCATTGGTTGGCCAATGCGACGGCGCCGCGTGCGTCGAGCCCTTGCAGAGGCTCGGGCAACTCGCTACGCTGCCCACCCCATGGCCACACCAACGCTACCGCCAAGACCAGCCCCGCCGCCGCGACGGCTATCACCCAATGACGCGCGAAGGCACCCGGCTGCGTACGATTCATGCGACATGCCCCCCATCGAGCGGCGCTGCCGCCCGGGGACAGGGTACCGCGCTGGGCACCGGGGGGCCAGGGGCAAATGTTATGGGCAGCGGACTCCCCCGCTCAATCGGGGTGCGGCAATCCCAGCGCGTCGAGTCCGGCGGCCGCCGCCTCTCGCAACGACGCCTCGGTGGAGCCCAGCGGCACGTACTCCAGACTGACGAACCCGCCGTAGCCCGCCTCATCCAAGGCCTTGAGCACGAAGGGGTAACGGATCTCGCCCGTGCCGGGCTGGTGGCGTCCGGGGACGTCCGCGATCTGGACGTGACCGATGCGCGACAGGTGCGTCCGCAGGGTGTGCGTCAGGTTGCCCTCCATGATCTGCATGTGGTAGGCGTCGTACTGGATCAGCACGTTGTCTCGGGCCACCTCGTCCAGCAAGGCCAGGGCCTGGCGGGTCGTGGTGAGGTAGTAACCCGGGACGTCCTGGTCGTTGACGGGCTCCACCAGGAGCACGATGCCGTGACGGCCCAGCCGGTCGGCCGCATGACGCAGGTTGTCCACCAGGCAGGCTCGCTGGTCGGCCTCGGGCACCTCGGCCGGGCGGCGGCCCACGAGGCAGTTGACGCGACGCACGCCCAGGCGCAGGGCCGCCTCCACGGCGCGCTCGACCCCCTCGCGAAAGGCCTCCCGCCGCGACGGGTCGACGGCGATCCCTCGCTCACCGGCCGCCCAGTCACCTGCCGGGAGGTTGAAGAGGACCTGCTCGAGCCCGTGGTGCCGCAACTCGGCAGCCACCTCGTCCAGATCGAGATCGTACGGGAAGAGGTACTCCACGTACCGGAATCCTGCCCGAGCCGCTCGCTCGAAGCGCGCCATCAGCGGCACCTCGGTGAAGAGCATGCTGATGTTGGCCACCCAGCGGATCACGTCGCATCCACCCCTCCTCGAGACGAGGGTCGCCCGCCCGGCCGTCGCCCGCAGCAATGGCCTCGCAGTCCCGGGGCCGGCAGGAGTTCGGCGTCATAGCCTGCCTCCGACTCCACGACGGAGAAGGAGGCGTGCCGGTGTCAGACGCCACCAACCTTTGCCCTCGGGGCGCGCAGCACTACACCGTCCAGCCCGGAGACACCCTCTTCCTCATCGCCCAACGTTTCGGCACCACGGTCGACGCGATCCTGGCCATCAACCCCCAGATCACCAACCCCAGCCTCATCTTCCCGGGACAGGTCATCTGCGTGCCCGGGCCTCCCGTGCCCCTCTGCCCGCCCAACTCTTTCGCGTACACGGTCCGGCCCGGGGATACCCTGTTCTTCATCGCCCAGCGCTTCGGCACCACCGTCGACGCGATCCTGGCCATCAACCCGCAGATCACCAATCCCAGCGCCATCTTCCCGGGGCAGGTCATCTGCGTTCCCACCGCCCCGCCACCGGGCGTGTGCCCGCCCAACACGTTCGCCTACACCGTGCAGCCGGGCGATACGCTCTTCTTCATCGCCCAGCGCTTCGGCACCACGGTCAACGCGATCCTGGCGGTCAACCCCCAGATCACCAACCCCAGCCTCATCTTCCCGGGACAGGTCATCTGCATCCCCAGGTAGCCTGAGAGGGCGGGGTGGCCGTCGCAACGGCGGCCACCCCTCGTCATCGCAGGAGAAGCTGGGCCAGCAGGATCTTGACGAGCATGGCGGTGGGATAGACCGCCGCGTAACCCAGGGCCGGCAGGTCGTCGCCGGACTGGTCGGTGGCGAAGGCCAGGGCAGCCGGCTGCGTCTGCAACCCGGCCAGCATGCCGGCCAGCAAGGGCATCGGGATCCCCAGCATCCGATACCCGACGACCAGGGTACCGATGGCGAAGGCCAGCGTAACCGTGGCCGCCCCCACCACGATGCCGGGGCCTGCCTGCACCAGCGTGCTCCAGAAGGCATGGCCCGACCGGGTGCCGATGGCGGCCATGAAGAGCACCAGACCCAGCTGCCGCAGGGTCAGGTTGGCGTTGTGGGGCTGCACCCAGACGATGGGGCCCGTGCGCCCCAACGTCCCCAGGATCAGCGCGACCAGCAGCGGGCCGCCGGCGAAGCCCAGCCGCAGGGTGAACCCGCCCGGCAGCGGGATGGGCACGAGCCCCACCAGCAGGCCGATGGCGACGCCGAGTGAGACGCTGGGGATGTCGATCTCCGACAGGTCACGGAAGGAGTCGCCCAGCAGGCGAGCCACCTCCGGTAGCCGCTCCCTCGGCGCCACCACCCGCACCCGGTCCCCCAGCTCCAGCACCGTGTCGCCGCTGGGGACCAGCTCCACATCGCCCCGCTTGACCCGGGTCACTGTCGCGCCGAAGAGCGTCTGCAGCTTCAGGTCCCGCAGCCGGCGCCCCGCCACCTGCCGGTTGGAGACGAAGATGCGGCGCATCTCGAGCTGGCTCCGGTCGTACTCGGGGTGCAGGGGACTGGGCTCCCCCAGCCGCGGCGCCACCTGGCGAAGGGCCGCCTCCGTGCCGACCAGGGTCAGCACGTCGCCCAGGGCCAGGCGGGTCTGTCCCGTGACGATGTGCTGCCGCCCCTCCCGGGTCAGCCGGCTGGCCACTACCGGGCCGGCAACGGCTCCCGGCGTTGCCATCAGCCGCCGCCAGAGCTGCCCCACGGGGACGTCGGTCACCTCGGGGCGGGTGATGACCACGTCCATCGCCGTCACGGGGGCGCTGCCCGGTAAGCCCAAGGCCTGAGCGTAGCGTCGGGACTCCTGCCGGTAGTCGACCCGCCAGAGGCGAGCCAGGGCAGCCATGGTCCCGATGACGCCCAACACCCCCACCGGGTAGGCGAGGCTGTACCCCAGTGTGGGCAGCGCCACGGCATCGCGGCCGGTCGCCTGGAGTGTCTCGATGACGGCCGCCAGAGCGGGGGTATGGGTGAGGCTGCCCGTATAGAGGCCGGCCACCACCGGAGGCGACAGCCCCAGCATCCTGCCCACCCCCCACGTCAGGGCCGTCGTCAGCGTCAGGACGGCCAGGGCGAAGGCCGTGTCACGCACACCCCGCCCGCGCAGGGAGGCCACGAAGCCGGGGCCCGACGAGAGCCCCATGGTGTAGACGAAGACGACGAGCCCGAACTGGTAGACGATCTCGGGCAGCGCCAGCCGCGGGTCGACCGCCCCGATGGCCAGCCCCACGAAGAGAACGGCCGCCACCCCGAGGCGCACTCGGCCCAGCCGGATGGAGCCCAGCAGGTAGCCGAGACCGGCGACCACGAAGAGCAGCAACAGGGGATTGTCCGCCAGCAGACGCACCACGGGCTCGCGCATGGACCAAGCGCCCCCTCACGGGACGAGCGTGCGGCGACGGCAGCCGCTCGGAGCCGGTGAGGAGATGAGGTGGTGCCGGGGGCGGGACTCGAACCCGCATGGGCGCGAGGCCCAGAGGTTTTTGAGACCTCCGCGTCTGCCGTTCCGCCACCCCGGCACGGAGGGGCGCATCCATCTTACCAGACCGGGGCCTGCCAGGAAAGGCCCGGCGAAGCCTACCGCTAGGACGCCAGCGCCCTCCAGAGCTCGTCTGTGGGGGCTCCCGTCACCAGATCTCGGTGGCCGTCCGCGCGCACCACCCGCACCCCCTCGGAAGCCGGCAACACCTGCCCGATGACGGCGGCCTCGCGGCCCGCCTCCCGCAGAGCCCGTACCACCCGCTCGGGCTCCCGGGCGGCAACCAGCATGGCACCCGAGGAGATGAGCCGCAGGGGGTCGATGCCGAAGTGCCGGCAGATCTGCTGCGTCTCGGGCCTCACCGGCACCCGGGCCTCCCAGATCTCGGCCCCCACCCCCGACGCCTGTGCCAGCTCCCAGACCGCGCCCACCAGCCCGCCCTCGGTGACGTCGTGCATGGCCGAGACGCCCAGACCGGCGGCCACGCGCCCGTCCTGCACCGCGTTGACCTCCGCCGTAAACGACCGCGCCCGCTCGAGCAGGTCGCCCGGCAGCACGGCCGCCAGCTCCTCGGCCCGGTCCGTCGCGAGGATGGCCGTGCCCTCCAGCCCCACCGGCTTGCTGACCACCAACCCGTCACCCGGACGGGCCCCTCCCGAGGTGACCAGCCGGTCGGGCTCGACCAGTCCGATGGCCGTCAAGACGACGATGGGAGCGCTCACCTTGCCGGTGATCTCGGTGTGGCCTCCCAGGACCTCGATGCCGAGGTCGTCGGCAGCCGCGGCCACCTGCGCCATGATCCCGGCGATGGCCTCGTCCGCCGTGCCCTCGGGCATCAACAGCACCACCTGGATGCCCAGGGGCTCGGCCCCCATGGCCGCCACGTCGTTGCAGGCGACGTAGACCCCGATGCGCCCCATCTCCGCCGAGGCCCCGGTGATGGGGTCGCTGGAGACGACCAGCAGCCGTCCTCCGGTCTCGGCCACGGCCGAATCCTCGCCCAGTTCGGCGTGCACCCTCACCTCGGGCCGCAGGCGCCCCCGGTGCACGAGCACCAGTTGACGCAGCTTCTCAGGCGGAAGTTTGCCCGCCCGAAGCCCCTTCAACGTCGTGGCAGCCTCCCCTCGTGCGCCAGCCGGTCGAGGGCAGCGTCCAGAGCCTGGACCGTCGCCTCGATCTCCTGTTCGCCGTGCGCCGTGGAAAGGAAGCCGCCGTTGCGCATCAGGTCCACGCCCTCGAGCAGCATGGCACGCCGCAGGCTCTGCACCAGCCCGTGCGCCAAGAGGTCCTCGCCCGGAGGCGCCGGCCGCACCGGCCACCACCGGCCCTCGGCGTCCTGGCGCCCTTCGGCTCCCAGGTGAATGTGAAACCATGACGAGAGACCGTACACGAAGCCCTTGACGCCCTTGCGTGCGAGGACCTCGTTGAGGCGCCGTACCAGCGTATCGGCCCGCTCGGCGGCGATGGCGGTGGGCCGTCCCGTCGCCACCTCCTGCAGGGTGGCGATGCCGGCGGCCGCCGACAGCGGGTTGGCGTTGAAGGTGCCCAGGTGCGCCACCTTCTCCCTCGCATCCCGAGCCGGGTCATCGCGGAAGGCCAGGAGGTCCATGATGTCCGCCCGACCGGCCACGGCGCCGCCCGGCAACCCTCCGCAGAGGATCTTGCCGAGGCAGACCAGGTCGGGCCGGATGCCGTAGTACTCCTGAGCGCCGCCCGGCGCCATGCGAAAGCCGGTCACGACCTCGTCGAAGATGAGCAGCACCCCGTGGCGCTGCGTCAGATCCCGCACCGCGTGCACGAACGCCTCGGTCGTCGGCACCTCGCCCCAGATCCCGCCTCCGGGCTCGATGATGACGGCAGCGATGTCCTGGCGGCTCTCCAGCACCCGAGCCAGCGCATCCGGGTCGTTGGGCGGCACCACGATGGTGGCCTCGGCCACCTCCCGGGCGATGCCGGGAGACGGCTGGCCCGACGCCGCCGCGTAGTCGTGCCATCCGTGGAAGTGCCCCTCGAACTTGAGGATGCGGGGCCGTCCCGTAAAGGCCCGCGCCAGCCGCATGGCCAGGTGGGTGGCCTCGGTGCCCGAGTTGGTGAAGCGGATGCGCTCGGCCGCGGGCATCAGCCGCTGGACCAGCTCCGCCCACTTCACTTCCAGCGGGTGGGAGGCGCCCAGGTGGGTACCCCGTGCCAGTTGAGCCTGGACCGCCTCGACCACCGCCGGGTGGCCGTGGCCCAGCAAGAGCGCTCCGTGCCCCATCCAGTAGTCGATGAGGCGATGGCCGTCTACGTCCCACTTGTAGGCGCCGGACGCCCGCTCGGCATAGATGGGGAACGGCGCGAAGTAACGAGCGTCGTGGGTCAAGCCCGAGGGAAACAGATGGACGGCCCGCCCGTAGAGGCGGGCCGATCCGGCGAACCGGCGCTGGTACTGCGCCTCCAACTCCGACATGTCCTGCACGCCTGGCTTCAGACCGCCCTCTCCAATGGCACGTACGACAGCCCGTGAGCCTGCGCCACCGCCCGATGGGTCACCTTGCCGTCCACCACGTTGACGCCTCGGGCCAGCGCGGGATTGGAACGGACGGCATCCTTCCATCCCCGCTCGGCGATCTCCAGCACGTAGGGCAGGGTGCAGTTGGTCAGCGCGTAGGTGGACGTGCGGGGCACCGCCCCCGGGATGTTGGACACCGCGTAATGGATGACCCCGTGCTTGACGTAGACGGGGTCGTCATGGGTGGTCGCGCGGTCCACCGTCTCGATGCAGCCGCCCTGATCGACGGCCACGTCGACGATGACGGCGCCCTCCTTCATCGAGCGCACCATGGCCTCCGTCACCAGCTTGGGAGCCCGGGCGCCCGGGATGAGCACCGCGCCGATCAACAGGTCGGCGTAGCGCACCGCCCGCTCGATGTTGTAGCGGTTGGAGACCACCGTGATGAGGTTGCCGCGCAGGATGTCCTCCATGTACCGCAATCGGCCGACGTTGATGTCCAGCACGGTCACATGGGCGCCGAGCCCAAGGGCGATGCGGGCCGCGTTGTAGCCGACCGTCCCGGCGCCCAGGATGACGACCTCGGCGGCGGGCACGCCGGGCACCCCGCCCAGCAGGATGCCTCGACCTCCGTGCACCTTCTCGAGGTACTGGGCGCCCACCTGGACGGCCATGCGCCCCGCCACCTCGCTCATGGGCGTCAGCAGAGGCAGCGCGCCGTCGTCGGTCTGGATGGTCTCGTAGGCGATGCCGACCACGCCGCGCTCCAGCAGCGCCTCGGTCAGCGCCCGATCGGGGGCCAGGTGCAGGTAGGTGAAGAGCACCTGGCCGCGGCGCAGCCGTGGCCACTCCGGCGGGAGCGGCTCCTTGACCTTGAGGATCAGGTCGGCCTCCCCGAAGACCTCGTCGGGTCCCTCGCACAGCACGGCGCCGGCCTCGACGTACTCCTCGTCGGTGATCCCGCTGCCCCGGCCCGCGCCCCGTTGCACCAGGACCCGATGGCCCCGGCGTACGAGCTCCTCCACCCCGGCCGGTACTATCGCGACCCGGTTCTCACCCGGCTTGATCTCTTTGGGCACCCCGATGACCATGGCCCAGCTGCCCTCCCCCTTCTCTCCCACCCGCTCGGGGCCAGGGTTGGCGGCTTACGGCACCTCGTGCACCTGCAGCATATTGGTCGAGCCTGGCAGATCGGTCTTGACGCCGGCAGCGACCACCACCCTGTCCCCCGAGCGCACCAGGCCCGTGTGGCGCGCGGCGGTCAAGGCGACGTCGATCATCTCGTCGATGTTGCGAGCCCTGGGCACCACGGCCGGCACGACCCCCCACACCAGCGCGAGCTGTCGTGCCACCTCGGCATGAGGGGTCGCCGCCACGATAGGCGCCCGCGGCCGAAAGCGCGCCACCATGCGGGCGGTCGCGCCCGATTGGGTGGAGCAGAGGATGGCCGCGGCCCCCACGTCCTCGGCCGTTTCGCACGTCGCCCTGCTGATGGCCTGAGCCACGGTCGAGACGCTGCCGGGGCGCCGCTCGACGGGGCGTCCGTACGCGTAGCCGCGCTCGGCCCCCAGGGCGATCCGGTGCAGCATGGCCACCGCCTCTACCGGGTGACGGCCCACCGCCGTCTCCCCCGACAGCATCACCGCGTCGGCTCCGTCGAAGATGGCGTTGGCCACGTCGGTCACCTCGGCCCGGGTGGGGACGGGGCTCTGGACCATGGACTCCAGCATCTGCGTCGCCACGATGACGGGCTTGCCGGCCTCGTTGCAGCGACGGATGATCTCCTTCTGGGCCAGCGGCACGTCCTCCAGGGGGATCTCGACTCCCAGATCCCCGCGCGCCACCATGACCCCATCGGCCGCCGCCACGATCTCGTCCAGGTGGCGCAGACCCTGGGCGCTCTCGATCTTGGCCACCACCGACGCCCGCGAGCCAGCCGCCTCCAGCTCTCGCCGTACCGCCTCCACGTGCTCGCCTCGGCGCACGAAGCTGGCGGCCACCACGTCGACCCCGACCTGCGCCGCCCAGTGCAAGTGCTCACGGTCCACCTCGCTGATGGCCGGCAGCTCGACGTCGACGCCCGGTAGCGCCACACCCTTGCGGGAACGCACGACACCGGCGTTGAGCACCCGGCAGCGCACCCGCTCCCCTTCCACCGCCTCGACGGCCAGGCGCAAGGCTCCGTCGTCGAGGTAGATGGCCTGACCGGGCCGTACCGAGCGGGCCAGCGGCGGGTAGACGACAGGGATCGCATCGCCCTCGGCGGCGCAGGGCGATGCCACCCCGACCAGCGTCAGGGTGTCGCCGGGCCGGACCGCCCGGTCGGGGCCCACGTCGCCGAGGCGGATCTTGGGGCCCTGGATGTCCAGCATGACAGCCACGAAGCGCCCACGCTGGGCCGCCAGCCGACGTACACGCTCCAGGCGCCGGGTATGCTCCTCCAGCGTGCCGTGGGACAAGTTGAGTCGCGCCACGTCCATGCCGGCATCCAGCATGGCGGCCAGTACGGTCTCGTCCTCGCTGGCAGGCCCGATGGTGCAGACCAGCTTGGTGTGGCGAAACGGTGTCACAGCCCTTGCTCCTTCGTCGGACCTTGAGCTCCCGGCCTAGCGGGAGGTGGCGCCCCCCTCCTTGGAGCCCTGACGGCGAGCTCCTCGCCGGGCCCGCGGCTCCTCGCTCTCCGGGAGCGGCACCGCGGCCCGGAGCTCCTGCGGGGCGTCGGTGGCGCTCCGGCCGTCCGCCTCCCCGCTGTCGGCCACGACGCCACCCGCCAGCGGGCCGACGGGTTGCGAGCTCCCGGCCTCCGGGGCGACCGTCCAGGCCCCCATCGACCGGTAGCGCCGGAACCGGCGCTCCACCAGCTCGTCGAGCGGGATGGCGTCCAGCTCCGCCAGGGCGGAGAGCAGCACCTCCTTGACCGATTGGGCGGTCCGTACCTTGTCCCGGTGGGCCCCACCCAGGGGCTCCGGGATGATGCCGTCGATGACCCCGAGCGAGAGGAGGTCCTGGGCCGTCAGGCGCAGGATCGACGCGGCCTCGGGGGCCCGGCTCGAGTCGCGCCAGAGGATGGTCGCGCACATTTCCGGGGAAATCACCGAGTACCATGCATGCTCCAGCATGTAGACCCGGTCCCCGACCCCGATGGCCAGAGCGCCCCCACTGCCCCCCTCCCCCGTCACCACCACGACGATGGGCGTGCGCAGCTGGCTCATGGCCATGATGTTTTCGGCGATGGCGACGCCCTGGCCTCGCTGCTCCGCCTCGATCCCGGGGAAGGCGCCGACCACGTCGACGAACGTGATGATGGGCCGCCCGAACTTCTCGGCCTGCTTCATCAGGCGGAGGGCCTTGCGGTACCCCTCGGGATGGGGCAGACCGAAGTTTCGCTGGAGGTTCTCCTTGGTGTCGCGGCCCTTCTGCGTGCCCACGACGGTGACGGGGCGGCCTTCCAGCCGGGCGATGCCGCCCACCATGGCGCCGTCGTCGCCGGCGCGCCGGTCGCCGTGCAACTCGATGAACTCGTCGAAGATCAGCTCCACGTACTCGAGGAACGTGGGACGGCCGCTGTGCCGGGCCATCATGACCCGTTGCCACGGCGTCAGGTTGCGGTAGATCTCCTCCCGCAGCCGTTGGGCACGCCGCTCCAGGAAGGCGATGTCATCGTTGAGCTGCATGCCCTTCTCCTCGTTGAAGGCCCGCAGCTCCTCGATGCGCTTCTCCAGCTCGACCAGCGGACGCTCCCAGTCGAACACCCCGTTAGCGGCCATGACGCCTACCCTCCCGAGGGGCGTGCAGCGCGAGCAACTGGATCAAGGTGGGCCGGATCTGGCGACGGTCCACCACCATGTCGATCATGCCGTGCCGCAGGGCGAACTCCGCCGACTGGAAGCCCGGCGGCAGCTTCTGGCGGATGGTCTCCTCGACCACCCGGGGCCCTGCGAACCCGATGAGGGCCCCCGGCTCCGCCATGATGATGTCGGCCAGCGACGCGAAGCTGGCGTAGATGCCCCCCATGGTTGGATCGGTCAGGACCGAGATGTACAACAGCCCGGCCTGGGAGTGTCGCGCCACGGCCTGGCTCGTCTTGGCCATCTGCATCAGCGACAGGATGCCCTCGTGCATCCGGGCGCCGCCGCCTCCCGCCGAGAAGATGACGACGGGAAGGCCCAGCTCCGTCGCGCGCTCGAAGGCGCGGGTGATGCGCTCCCCTACCACGGAGCCCATGCTGCCGCCCATGAAGCCGAAGTCGATGACCCCCACCACCACCGGCCAGTCGCCGATGGTGGCCGAGCCCGTGATGGCGGCCTCGTCCAGCCCCGTGCTCTGTTGCGAGCGCGCCAGCTTCTCCTCGTAGCCCGGGAATCCCAGGGGATTGACCGAGCGGAGGTCTCGATCGAAGGGCTGGAAGCGCTCGAGCGAGTCCAGCACCAGCCGCAGCCGCTCCCAGGCGCCGATGCGGAAGTGGTAGCCGCAGCGCGGGCAGACCCGGTCGTTTCGCTGCAGCTCCTTGGTGTACAGGATGGCCCCGCACCTCGTGCACTTGGTCCACAGCCCGTCGGGAGCCTCCCGACGCGCCACAGGGGTGGAGGTGGGGGCCTTGACCGTCACATAACGGGGCTTGCCCCGAAAGAGATCCTTCAGCATGACTGGCACCAACCGGCCAGCGGCGACGGGCGCCATCCGGAGGCCCCGCCACGCCGCCCCCGGCTAGCTCGCTCTCCCCCTCAGGCTCTCAGCGAGCGGAGCAAGAGCTCGCTGGCCTCCCGAGCCTCGGAGCTCGGCACCATCACCTGGCACGGGCCTCGCTTGCCTCCCGTGACCGAGTCTCCGAGGCGTCTGATCGCCACCATCAAGCCCTCGCTCTCGAGCCGCCTCTTGAGCATCTCGGCCACCGCGCGGTTGGGGGCGACGTAGACGACCACCCAACCCATCGAGGCCACTCCCCCCGGCCCTGGCTCGTGTCATCGGCCTGACTCCAGGTGGCCGTGGCGGGTCCATATCTCGGCGCGGCCACGGATCTTGATGGCGGACGTGTGCCACGTAAACTGGGCGATCATCACTTCGCCCCGGTCCAGCTTCTCCGTATGGTGAAACCGCGTCTCCGGCCCACGGGTCAGGCCCATGACCGT
Organism: Limnochordales bacterium; assembly: GCA_036562495.1. GTDB lineage: Bacteria > Bacillota > Limnochordia > Limnochordales > Geochordaceae > Geochorda. Next base: position 14,381 of record DATCKA010000020.1, on the reverse strand, counting down.
TACGCCGTCCTCCATGGCCTTGATGACCACGAAATCGCCCAGCACGACTTCGGCCTCGTCCGGCCGTTCCCTTCCCGGGATCTTGGGAAGGCCGCTCTCTCCCGCCACCGTGCCACCCCCTCGTTGTCACGCCCGCCTAGCCGGCCGCCTCGGCCGGGACCACCGGATGCCGCACGCCGGCTACGTCCCGCCGGGCTTCGTCACGAGGATGACGATGGGCGATGCGGGCCGCCGCCGCGGCGGCCACCCCCGCGACCAGGTCGTCGAGGAAGGTGTGCACCGCCCCGTCCCTGTGGCGGTTGAGCTGCCCGATGATCCCGAGCTTGCGCTTGTCGAGGTACCCGAAGGCCGTCAGCCCCACCGACCCGTACAGGTTGGTGATGGCCAGGGCGAGCACCTCGTCGATCCCATACAGCGGGCTGTCGTCTCGTATCGCCGTCCGCAGCGGCTCCGGCAGCTGGCCGCGCTCCGCCAGCACGTCCAGCGCGATGCCGGTCAGGATGGCAAACTGCGCCTCGCGCTTGGACACCACCCGCCGGACCGCCTCCAGGCACTCCTCGAATCCGACATCGGGCATCTTGGGCTTGATCAGCTCGGCGACCACCTCGGCGATGTCGGACAGCTCCACGCCGCGAGCCCGCAGCCAGTGGACCACCTGTTGCTCCAATCGGCTGCCTCCCATTGAGACCTCCTGCTAGTCCTGGCCCTCCGTGAGCAGCAGCGGAGGTCGACCCGTGACGGCCTGCAGCGCCTCCATCAGCTCCGGCACGACGTCGACCCAGAGCGTGCGCTGGACCGCCGCCAGGCGCTTGCGATGGCCCGACTGCAGCTCGACCACCACCGGCGTGTCACCGGGAAACCGGCGCAACACCTCCGCCACCTCTTGCACCAGGGCTTCCGCTCGCCGGTTGCCGTTCGGACCGGCGGTACCCGTCCGCCCCGCGCTCTCCAATGGTATCACCAAGAGGCGGTCCAGAGGCATGGCCCGGTCCCCGATGATCTTGATGGAGCCGTCGTCGTCGCGGCTGATGGTGCCCCAGACGACGGCCGGTACGCCAGCCCGAGTCGCCTCGAACTGATCCAGGCTGCGAGAGAAGACCAGCACCTCCGCGCTTCCCGTCTCGTCCTCCAGCACGATGCGCCGCATCTGCCCGCCCGAGCGGGTCGTCACGCGGCGGTCCGCCTGCACGAGGCCCGCCACCACCCGCACGGTGCCGTCCTCGGCATCGGCCAGGTCCCCGACGGCGCTCTCGCGGAAGCGCTCGAGCCGGCTGCGCCACTGCTGCGCGGGGTGCCCGGAGAAGTAGAAGCCCAGGCTCTCCCGCTCCCAGGCCAGCCGCTCCTCCAGGCTCTCCGGGGGTACGCCGGGCAGGCGATCCTGCGGCCGAGCCGCCTTCGCGCCGGCATCCGGATCCCCCAGCAGGTCCAGCAGCGAGGCCTGCTCCACGGCGACCGTCGCCTTCCGCCCGTGACAGCTCTCCCAGGCCTCCTTGAGCCCGGCCAGCAGAGCGGCCCGCGAGCCGAAGGCGTCCAAGGCTCCGGCCTTGATGAGGCTCTCCACCACTCGCTGGTTGAAGGCCCCGGGCGACGGGGCGTGCTCCAGGGTCCGCGAGCAGAAGTCGACGAGCCCCACGAAGGGCCCGCCTGCCTTGCGGGCCTCCATGATGGCCTGCACGGCCGGCTCGCCCACGTGCTTGATGGCCAGGAGCCCGAAGCGGATGGCGCGGCCCTCCGGCCAGAACTCGCCGCGGCTCTCGTTGACCGAAGGCGGCAGGACGGGGATGCCCGACTCCTTGCAGGCGTCGAGGTAGAGCTTCACCTTTTCGTCGTTGCCCGCCACGCTGGTCAGCAGGGCCGCCATAAACTCCACGGGGTAGTGCGCCTTGAGGTAGGCCGTCTGGTAGCTGATGAGGGCGTACGCCGCCGAGTGGGCCACGTTGAAGGCGTACTGGGCGAAGCGCTCGATCTCGTTGAAGAGCTCCTCGGCCACCGCCTGGTCGTATCCACGGGCGACCATCCCCTGGATGAACCGGCTGCGTTGCTGGGCCATCTCCTCGGGCTTCTTCTTGCCCATGGCCTTGCGCAGCACGTCGGCCTGCCCGGGCGTGTAGCCGGCCAGGTCGGTGGCGATGCGCATCACCTGCTCCTGGTAGACGATGATGCCGTAGGTCTCCCTCAGGATGGGCTCCAGCTCGGGCAGGGCGTAGCGGATCTCCTGGCGCCCGTGCCGGCGCGCCACGAAGTCGCCGAGGAACTGCAGCGGCCCCGGTCGCCCCAGAGCCAGAGCCGCCACCAGGTCACTGAACTTGTCGGGCTGCAGCTCCCGCATCATGCCCTTGAAGAGCCGGCTCTCCAACTGGAAGACGCCGTCGGTCTCCCCCCGGCTCAGCATCTGGTAGACCTTGGGGTCGTCCAACGGCAGGTTGTCGACGTCCAGGCGCACGCCGTGCTGCGACTCGATGAGCTCCACCGCCCGGCGGATCACCGTCAGGTTGCGCAGCCCGAGGAAGTCCATCTTGAGCAGGCCCAGCTCCTCCAGGTGCTCCATGGGGAACTGGGTCACCACCGCGCCGTCGCTGGTGCGGGCCAGGGGCACGAGCTCGATGAGCGGCTGGGGGGCGATGACCACGCCGGCGGCGTGCATCGAGAGATGCCGGGGGAATCCCTCCACCTGCCGGGCCAGGTCGATGAGCCGGCGCACCGTCGGCTCCGACTCGTAGCGCTTGCGCAACTCCTCTACATCGCGCAGCGCCGCCTCCAGGGTGACCCCTGGCCCGGCCGGTACCAGCTTGGCCAGCCGGTCCACCTCGGCGTAGGGTATCTGCAGCACCCTGCCCACGTCGCGGATGGAGGCGCGAGCCGCCATGGTGCCGAAGGTCGCGATCTGTGCCACCCGATCCTCGCCGTAGCGCCGCACCACGTAAGCGATGACCTCGTCACGCCGGTCGTCGGCGAAGTCGATGTCGATGTCGGGCATCGAGATGCGCTCGGGGTTGAGGAAGCGCTCGAAGATCATGCCGTGGTGCAGCGGGTTGATGTTGGTGATGCCCAGGCAGTAGCCCACCAGGCTGCTGGCGGCGGAGCCCCGTCCCGGCCCCACGGGGATGCCACTGCGCCGGGCATAGTTGACGAAGTCCTGCACGATGAGGAAGTAGCCGGCGAAGCCCGTCTTCTCGATGATGGCCAGCTCATAGTCGAGCCGCTGACGGATGGGCTCGGAGATCTCTCCGAAGCGCCGGCGCGCGCCCTCGTATGCCAGCTCCCGCAGGTACTGGTCGGCACTCTGGCCGGCGGGGGTCTCGAAGGCCGGGAGCTCCCGGCGCCCCAGTTGGATCTGGACGTTGCAGCGCTCGGCCACCTCCAGGGTGCGGTCGCACGCCTCGGGCAAGTCGGCGAAGAGGCGGCGCATCTCCTCGGGGCTGCGCAGGTAAAACTCCTCGCTCCCGAAGCGAAGCCGATTGGGGTCGCTCAAGAACTTGCCCGTCTGGATGCACAGGAGCACGTCGTGGAAGGCCGCGTCCTCCCGGCGCAGGTAGTGGACGTCGTTGGTGGCGATGAGGGGCAGGTCGTACTCACGGGCCAGGCGCACCAGGGCCGCGTTGAGGCCCTCCTGCCCCGGCACGCCGTTTCGCTGGAGCTCCACGTAGAAGTGATCGCGCCCGAAGATGTCCAGGTAGCGATGCAGGGCCGCCCGGGCCCCCTCCTCGTCGCCCTTGAGCAGCAGGGTGGGGATCTCGGCCGACATGCACCCGCTGGTGGTGATGAGGCCCCGGGAGTGGCTCGCCAGCACCTCCATGTCGATGCGGGGCTTGTAGTAGAAGCCCTCGAGGAAGCCGATGGTGGAAAGCCGCATCAGGTTGCGGAAGCCCTCGTCGTCCTCCGCCAGGAGCAGCAGGTGGTAGTAGGCGCCCTCCGAGGGCCCCCCTGTCTTGTCGTGGCGGCTCCGGGGCGCCAGGTAGAGCTCGGCGCCCAGGATGGGCTTGACGCCGGCGGCTCGGGCCGCCTTGTAAAACTCCACGGCCCCGTACAGCGCCCCGTGGTCGGTCATGGCCACGGCGGGCATGCCGAAGGCCTTGGCCTGGGCCACCAGGTCCTCCACCCGGCAGGCGCCGTCCAGCAGGCTGTACTGCGTGTGGTTGTGCAGGTGCACGAAGGATGCCGGCATCCTGGCCCCTCCCCTTGGCCCGAGGGCGTACAGGTCCCTCACGCAGGCGCCTCATCTATGAATGCGTGCGTCACCGCATAGAGAAGAGGGTGCCCCCGACCATGCGAAAGGCGGCGAGGCGGTCTGCACGCCCATGCGGGGTGATGCGTCGGCGCCCCTGTACCAGGTGATCTCGGCCCTGTTTCTTTCCATGGGGGTGGTGATCGGCGGCAGCCTCTTCGGCGGGTTGAGCGCCCTGGTCACGGGCCGGCCGCCAATTGCCACCATACAGGAGCTGGCACGCACGATCAAGTTGTGGGCCATCGTGGTGGCCATCGGAGGGTCCTTCCCCACCATCCAGGCCATCGAGACGGGACTGCTGACCGGGCAGCCCGGCGTGCTGGCCCGCCAGGCGGTCGTCATCCTGGCCGGCCTGACCGGGGCTCAGTTGGGGCAGTGGCTGGTGGTGACGCTGACGGGGCGGTAGGCGTTGGGTACGGGAGGGTGGACGGCCTTCTACGTGGTGAGCCGGGCTCGTCTGGGCGCGTGGCTGGCTGTCTTCGTGCTGGGTGCCCTGGTCGGGGCCGCCGGCGCCACCGTGCGGATGGGTCGCCACGTGGACGCCGTCATGCGCCAGCGGGACCGGCTGGAGCAGCAGGTGCAGGAGCTGCAGGGGAGGCTCCAGCGTCTGGAGGCGAGCCTGGCCGAACAGCGCAGGCGTCCGGTGCGGGCTACGGAGGTGTGGATCGAGGGTCTCGATCCCGGCGAGGAGCTGGAGCTACAGCGCGAGGTGCAGGCGCTGCTGCAAGAGGTGGTGGGCCGGGAGGTGGAGCAGGTGGATCCCGCCCTGGTGGCCGGCATGCTGGACGGGCGCCTCATGCCCCTGGGTGGCCGCACCGTCGCGCTCTCGGTCCGCAGCATCTGGCTGACCGACAAGCTGACCGTGTCGCTGGAGGTCCACGCGGCGCCCGACTCCTGAGCCGCCGACCATCAGGCAGGATCCTGCGGGGGGCCGGCCTCCAGCTCCCGGATGAGCGGCTCGAAGTCGACCTCCGAGTAGCCCAGCCGCCGAGCCAGCTCGTCGCCGTCCTCCCGCTGGCCGTCCGCCCAGAGCTCCCGCAGCAGATCCCCGGCCTCGCGACGGGCGAACCAGTCGAGCCCGTACCGCTCCACCAGGCGCTCGCGCATCATCACCTCGAGGGCCCACGCCCTCAGGTACTCCGCGACGTAGAACCCGGCGTCGACGTCGTCCAGGTAGTCGACCGTGCCGTACTGCACACCCGTCGCCTGGCTCAAGATGGCATCGTAGCGCGCCGGCATCCCGCCCAGGTCCGTCGCGGAGTGGAGCTCGATCTCGTAGAGCAGCTTGCCGGCATACCGGCGCAAGAAGTAGAGCCGGTCCAGGTAGGCGAAGGTGCGGTAGGCCCGTGACTGCTCGCCCGAGATCCCCAGTACGTCCTGCAGCCACTGCGGGTTGGTGGTCAGGTACTCGAAGAGGAAGGCGAAGGACTCGGTCACCGAGTTGTCGCCCAGGTAGCGAAACTCCACCGGGAGATCGGGCCGCGTGTGGGCGAAGTGCTCGGTATGGCCGGCCTCGTGCAGCAGCGCGTGGTAGTCGTCTCGACCACCCTGCGGCAGGATGACCAGCCGGATGTCGTGAGGCACCCGCACCGGTGCGCAGAAGGCCCGCGGCGACTTGTGCGGTCGCACCTCCGTGTCGAGGTGCACGTTGGGTTGCCCGCCCAGGTCGATGCCGAGCCCTCGCAGGGTGCGATGCAACGCATCGAGCAGGCGGTCGGCCGGAAACATCGCGTCGAAGGTGGTGGCCCGCAGCATCCAGGCCACGTCGTGCTTGCGAGCCTGGCCCAGCGCGGCGCCGCTCTGGCGGGCGAGGGCCGGGCCGAACCACCGCTCGTACGCATCCTGGGTGCGAGACAGGAGCTCTCGCATGCGCCGCCCCAGCGACGGGTAATCGATGCCCTTGAGCTCCCGGTACATCGACAGCGACGAGTCGTAGCCCAGGGAGCGTACCTGTCGCTGGGCGATTCGCCAGATGGCCTCCCGCTCGGGGTTGAGCTCCGCCGTGAAGGCCTGGCGAGCCTCGAAGAGGCGCTGCCGCCGCTGGCGATCGGGCTCGTTGGCGATGCGTACGGGCAGCGTCCGGTAGGGGATGGCTTCGCCCTCCACGGGCACCGTCGCCTGGGTCTCCCGCGTGACCAGCGCCTCCATCCGCTCCTTGACGGCCGACTCCAGATAGCCTCCCGTCAGGAAGTCCAAGAGGTAGCGGGCCCGGCGCCGCGTCTCGTCGTCGCGGGCCTGCATCTGCACCCGCCGCACCCGCTCCAGGCTCTCCCGCTCGAACAGGTGCGCGTGGCGGGCGTAGATGGGGGTCAGCTGGAGCTCAGGCTTGATGCCGGCCCCGTTTTGGTAGTGCTCCTCGGAAGTGGCCTGCAAGAAGGCCTCGACGTCGCCAGCCAGCTCGTCCAGGACCGCCTGCTCGTGCGTCATCGGCTCTGGCCTCCCCCGCCTCCTGGGCTTCGCCTCCTCCGCCTCGAGGACCTGCGGGCGGCGGGCCGGGGCCAGGCAGAGGGCTGAGCCGGCCCCCGGGAACGGAGGCGATTCCCTGGGTCGGCCAGCCTCTGCCGCGGTCACCCTAGCGAGCGAGGAGCTCAGCGGGACCCCCAATGGATCTGGTAGACCCAGTTGTGCCCGCTGTTGTTGTCCCAGTGGTCAGCCGAGTCGTGGAAGCAGAACTCCAGCGTGCCGAAGCCCTTGGCTTCGAGGCTGGCTTCCCACACGGGTGTGCCGCCTATCCAGCCGACCTGGCGCATGGGCACGTCCTGGACATCCTTCCAGACGCCGGGACCGAACCCGTAGTGCAGGTACACCTGGTCCGCGCCGTGGCGCGACAGGAGGCCCGAGTACCAGATCGTGCACTGCTGGCCGTAGGTGATGGGCGTCGGCTTGACGTGGACCCCGTCGTCGACCTCGCCGACCGCCCCTTCACGCTCGCCGAGCGCCACCCCGCTCGCCTCGGCGCCTTCCCCCAGCCAGCCGTACTCCTCGTCGGACTCGGCCTGGCGCGGTCGGGTCACCTCCTGAGGCGGGGCCGCCGTGAAGGCCCGGCGCAGGGACTGCAACAGGCCAGCCACCTCCACGCTCACCCCCTCTCGTGCGCGAGCCTGTGGGCTGCGCTCGGGCATAGGGTACGCGCCGTCCGGCGGGCCCACCGGGTGAGTCGCAGGGCGCATCCCCAGTCCGCGGGAAGCCGCGGGGTCTCTGTGGTCATGCCAACCGTTGACCCGGCGGCCTCCCCGTGCTACAATGCGCTCGGCCCTCCTCCGACCGCTGGGGGATGGTGTAACGGCAACACGCGTGGCTCTGGACCACGTAATCCAGGTTCGAATCCTGGTCCCCCAGCCACTTTCCCACAACCCGCACCAGCGTTTTCGCCGGTCATTCGTAGCGCAGGGATTCCGCCAGCGGCATCTTCGCGGCCAGACGGCCCGACAGGTGGCAGAAGAGCGGCACCAGCACCAGCACGACCAGTGCCAGGTAGCCCGCCAGGGACGGCGGCACCACCAGCGACATCGTGGTGCCCGTGACGCCGGAGGCCCCCCTGACGAGCCCTGCCGAGCCGATGAGCCCCAACACCACCCCGAGCGCCGAGGCCACCGCGCCCAGCACGATCCCCTCGGCGGCCACCATCCGGCCCACTCGCCGTCCCTCGGCGCCGATGGCCCTCAGGATGGCCAGCTCGCGCCGGCGCTCCTCCACGCCTAGCACGACGGCGTTGCCGATGCCGAAGGCGCCCGCCCAAAGCCCCAGCCAGACCAGCCCCATGGTGAGGCGGAGGCTGTCGTCCACCATCTTGCGCATCTGTTGCCGGAAGGCCTCGCCCTCGAAGACCTGCAGATGCATCAGGGAACCCCAGCGCGCCTCTATCTCGCGCCGGACGTCTCCAGGACTTACGCCCGGCTCCAGTACCACCGCGAAGGAGTCGGCGGTGTCGTCGGGCCAGTGCCGCCGGTACAGCGCCCGGTCGACGTAGGCCACCCCCAGGTCCGGGGAGGCGTCGTTGACCACCGCCAGCACGGGAAACTCCACGGTGGCCTCCGCTGCCGCCACCCGCAGCCGATCCCCGACCCCGAGGCCGGTATAGTTGGCAGCCAGCCGGGAGATGGCCACCCCCTCGCCCCGACGCAGCGCCTCGTATAGCGCCGGTGGGCGCAGGCCCTCCACCACGTCGAGGGCGGTGAAGGCCTCCGCCTCGCGCCAGTCGAAGGCGATCATCCACATCATGGGGCCCCGGCTACCGTCCGCCCGCAGCGTGCGTACCATGGCGAAGCGCTCAGGACCCGCCAGCGCCACCCCCGGCACCGACTCGAGCTCGTACCGAAACGCTTCGGGCAGCGGCACGCTGGAGCCGATGCCGGCCCAGCTGCTGGCGACCAGCAGATCCCACCGGATGGCACGGCTGGCCCAGTCCAGCACGCCGGCCTTGTAGCTGGCCGAGTAGACGTGCATGGTCACCATGAAGCCGACCGCGAGCAACAGCCCGGCTCCGCTGGCTCCGGCCCGGCCGCGGTCCCGTACCAGCCGGGTCCATCCCACCCGCCAGAGGCCCGGGTCGGCGCGGACCGGTCGCCGTGCGAGCCGGCGTCCGAGGGCCCCCAGCGCGACGGGGAGCAGGCTCGTCAGGCCCCCCGCCGCCAGCACGAAGGCCACCCCGTTGACCAGGACCAGACCCACGTGGGAGTGCAGCTGCGGCCCCAGCCACGCCAGCGCGCCGGCCGTGACGGCCCCCAGGAGCAGCAGCCCCCATCCCCGGGCTGACGGCGCCCCCGGGACCTCCTCATCACCGGCGTCGACGAGGGTGCCGCGCAACGCCTCGGCCGGCTCGCGCGCCTGCGTCTCCCGGGCTGCGACGTGGGCCGCCACCAGCGAGGCCCCTACCCCGGCCACCACGGACATGGCCACGCCGGCGGCGGTCAGGGGCGTCTCGGTCGCCGCGAAGCCGTAGAGTGCGAGGACGTTGGCCGACAGAGCCGAGGCCAGGCCCCGGGCCGAAATCTGCCCCAGGACGATCCCGATGGCGGTGGCGACGAGGCCCAGGATCCCCGCCTCTAGGCGCACCAGATCGTCGATCTGGCGCCGTGACGCCCCCAGCGCGCGCACGACGGCCAGTTCGGCCTGTCGCTCCCGCACGTTGCGGCGCATGTTGGCGAAGACCATGAAGGCGCCCGTGACGCCGCCGATGATGGCGGCCAGCCACAGGGTGTCGAGGATGCCCTGCAGCATCTGGTTGGCCTCGCGACCGCTCTGGATGGGACTGCCGACCAGCAGACCGCCCCAGCCCGCATCCTCCAGGGCCGAGGCGATGGCGGCCGCCAGCTCCTCCGCCGGATGACCGGCACGGGGCACGACGTCGATCTGATCGATGCGGCGTCCCCGCAGGTAAAGCGACTGGGCGGCCGAGAGCGGCATCACGGCGAAGGCGCCGGCGTTGGCGAGCCCGACCCCCTCGCCGGCCAGGAGTCCTACCACCCCCAACGTTCGGGTGCCCGTCGCCGTCAGCACGTCCACCGGGCGGCCCACGTCCAGGCCGAGCTGGCGCGCCACCGACTCGGTGAGGGCGATCTCCGGCGCGGCAGGGTCCTCGGTGCCCGGCAGCCGTCCCCGCACCAGGGTGTAGTGGCGCACCGCCGGGTCGACGGCCGGGTCGATGCCGTAGAGGATCGCCAGCTGCTCGCCTTCGTCCGCCATCAGCAGGGCCCGAGCTCTCACCACCGGGGCGGCCACGGCCACGCCGGGCACCTGCTCCACCACCTCGAGGGCCTCGAGGGCAAAGCCGGTCGGCGAGTCGGCCGTCACCTGCACGGAGGCGCGACCTGCCAGCCCCGACAGGAGAACGGTGTAGGAGCGCTCGATGCTGGCGGTCAGCACGGCGACGGCCATCACCAGCGCGACACCCACGGCGATGGCCGCCAGCGTCAGCGCGGTCCGTCCCGGGCGCTTCCGCCACTGGCGGAGCGTGTAGAGCCGCACCAGGCGCCAGGCGCTACGACCGGGGATGACCATGCCCGCTCCCCTGCCCGCCTTCGTGGGTGACGGGCGACAAGGGGCGGCCGCCGGGGACCACGCGCCCGTCCTCGAGCCAGACGAGCCGGTCACCCAGGTCGGCGGCCCGGGGATCGTGGGTGACCAGCACGACGGTCCGGCCCTCCTGCTCCCGGCTCCGCTCGAGCAACCTCAGCACCTCTCGCCCGGCCCGGGAGTCCAGGTTGCCCGTCGGCTCGTCGGCCAGGATGAGGCACGGCCGGTTGATGAGCGCCCGGGCGATGGCGACCCTCTGCATCTCCCCACCGGAGAGTTCGTTGGGGAAGCGGTGCCGCTTGGAGGCCAGGCCCATGCCTTCGAGCAGGTGGGTTGCCCGCGCCTCCACCTCATCTCGCCGGGCGGGCCCGTCCTCCAACAGCGCCGGCAGGCAGACGTTTTCGAGCACCGTCAGGGTCGGGAGCAGGTTGAAGAACTGGAAGACGAAGCCGATCCGCCGGCGGCGCAAGGCACTGCGCTCGGCGTCGGACAGGGTGGCCAGGTCCACCTCGTCCCACCAGACGACGCCCGACGTGGGCAGGTCCAGCGCTCCCATCAGGTGCAAGAGCGTGCTCTTGCCCGAGCCGCTCGGCCCCATGACGACCACGAACTCGCCGGGCCAGACCTCCAGCGACACGTCCCGTAGCGCCACGGTCTCAGAACCGTCACGGCGATAGACGCGACCGACGCGCTCGAGCCGCACCAGAGGCCTGGACGGTGCCGGGCGGTGGCTGCTCTCCCCCGCTTCCACCGGGCCACCCCCTGTCAGTCACGCAGGGCCCGGGAGAAGGTGCGCACGCCGATGGCCAGGCACACCGCGTCGAACAGCACCAGCACCCCCGCCACACCGGCCAGCAGGCCCGTCGCCCACCCTCGCAGCATGAGGCTGCGCACGGCATCGATGGCGTAGGTCATGGGGTTGAGACGGGCGACGGCCGCCATCCATCCGGGCATGGCCTCCAGCGGCACGAGGGCAGAGCTCAAGAAGAGCAACGGCAACGAGATGAAGGCGATCAGCTCGAAGAACTCCCCATGGGTACGCAATCGGAAGGCCAGGCTCAGCGACAGCACGGCGACGCCGGCTCCCAGCAACACCCCGATGGCCAGCACGCCGGCGACGCCGGGGAGTCCTGTGGCGGGCCGCACGCCCATCAGTCGGGCCATGGCCAGGATCACCCCGGCCTGCAGCGACGTCACGATGACGACGAAGAGGAAGCGGCCCACCAGCACCGAGGCCGGTCGGATGGGAGCGGCCAGCAACCGGGCCAGCAGCCCCTGCTCCCGGTCGAACATCACCTCGATGCCGCCGGCCAGCGCGGCGTTGACGATGGTCATCACCACGACCCCCGCCGTCATGAAGGCCAGGTAGTCGCCGCCGGCCGTCGCCGCCACTCCCGCCCTTCGGAAGAGGTTGCCGAAGAGGAACAGCCACAGCACCGGCTGCGCCAGCGCCGCGAAGATGGAGACGGGCTCCCGGCGCAGGCGCCAGTACCATCGCCGGAGAAAGGCACCGACCTCGACGTAGAAGTCAGACCCCATGCGCTTCGAGCCTCCGCCCGGTATGTGCCAGGAAGACGTCGTCCAGCGTGGGCCGGGACCACGAGACCGCCGCCACTCCGATGCCTGCTCTTGCCAGGGCATCCATCACCTGCGGCAGCGCCGACTCGCCCGATTGCACCCGCGCCATCAGCACGCCGTCGACGGGCTGCACCGTGGTCACGCACGGCAACCGTTGGAGCGCCTCGACGGCTGCCGACAGGGGTGCCTCCTCGGCCAGGCGCAGCCGCAGCACGTCGCCCCCGAGGCCGTCCTTGAGCTCCTGGGGACGGCCCACCGCCTGGAGCTTGCCCCGGTCGATGATGGCAACCCGGTCGCAAAGGCGGTCCGCCTCCTCCAGGTAGTGGGTCGTCAGCAACACCGTCATGCCCTGGCCAGCCAGATCCTTGACGAAGTCCCAGACGCGCCGGCGCGTCTCCACGTCCAGCCCCAGCGTCGGCTCGTCCAGGAAGAGCAGGCGAGGCCGGTGCAGCAGGCCACAGGCGATGTCGAGCCGCTTCTTCATGCCACCCGAGAAGGTGCGCACGACGTCATCGGCCCGCTCCGCCAGGCCCACCAGCTCCAGGACCTCTTCGATGCGGCGCCGCCGCTCGTCCCCGCGCAGGTGATAGAGCCCGGCGAAGACCATCAGGTTCTCCCGGGCGGTCAGGTAGGGGTCGACCGCGATCTCCTGCCCGACGTAGCCGACGCACCGGCGCACGGCCTGGGGCTCCCGGGTCGGGTCGTGCCCGCAGACCCGCAGTCGCCCCTCGGTCGGATGCGTGAGCCCCAAGAGCAGCCGGATCGTGGTCGTCTTGCCCGCACCGTTGGGCCCCAGCAATCCAAAGACCTCCCCCTCCCGGATGGAGAGGGAGAGGCCGTCCACCGCCACGACCTTGGCGAAGCGCTTGACCAGGCCCTCGGCCTCGACGACGTACAGACGTCTTCCCCCCAAGGCACCCTCGGTCTTCCCTACCGGGGGGAAGTATAACAAATACTGTTAGCCGTCGAGGCGCTCCCGCAAGAAGGGCGGCAGGCAAAACGCCGCCTGGTGCACCTCCGGGGAGTAGTAGCGGGTGGTCAGGCGCGCCGCCCGCACCGGATCCGGCCGGCTCAGGTCGGGCCCCAGCGAGACCCCCGTGAAGGTCCACGGCCCGATGGAGTAAGATGGCACGCCGGCCCAGTAGACCCACGCACGGCCGAACCGCTCGGCCAGGCGACGCCGGACCCCCGTCAAGAGCTCCGACTGAAACCAGACGGAGCCCGACTGGGTGACCATGACGCCGCCCGCGTCGAGCCGGCGTCGCACCGCCTCGTAAAACGGCGCGTCGAAGAGCACCACACCCGGTCCCACAGGGTCGGGCGCGTCGACGATGATGACGTCGTAGCGCGGCCCCTCCGCCTGGAGGAAGGCGAAGCCATCGCCGTAGTGGATCGTCAGGCGGGGATCCCGAGCGGCCCTCTCCGCCCAGGGGAGATAGGTGCGAGACAGCTCCACGACGCGGGCGTCGATCTCGACGAGATCGATCCGTTCCACGTCGTCGTGCTGCACGATCTCCGCCACGGCCCCCAGGTCCCCACCGCCGACCACGAGCACCCGCCGAGGTCGCGGGTGGGCGCACAGCGGGACGTGCACCAGCATCTCGTGGTAAACGAAGGCGTCCCGTTCGGTCACCTGGATGGCGTCGTCCAGCACCAGGGTGCGGCCCATGCTGCCCAGGTCCATGACGGCGATCTCCTGGTAGGCCGAGCGCTCCCGGTGCAACACCTGGAGGACCCGGAAGCGCATCTGGACGTTGGCGTCCTCGTCTTGCAGCAGCCAGAGCTCCATTCCCGCATGCGCCTCCTTCCCAACCCGGGGCTTACGCTACCCGGGGGCAAGATGCCTCCCGGATCGGTGTTGCAGGCACCAGGAGCCTGTGCTATAATCCGCCCTGGTTGCGGTGCCCCCATCGTCTAGCGGCCTAGGATACATGGTTCTCAGCCATGAGACCCCGGTTCGAATCCGGGTGGGGGTACCATCCTCCAAAGAATTATGATGCCCCCCTCTGTGACGAGGGGGGCGCTCCTTTTCTGCCTTGGCTCGATGCGGTGGGTGTCTGCCCTCACATGCGCTCGGGCGCCGGCAGCCCCAACGTGTCGAGCGCGTCGGCGAGCTGCTCGGCCGCCATCTCCAGGGTGTCCGGCCAATCCGCGAGATGCCGCAGCAGGGCCCGCTCGACATCGGAGACCTCGGGCATCCGCTCGGGAGCCGGCGGCACGTTTCGGCTGTCCAGGCCCGCCTTGCGCAGGATCCCGGCCGCCCGCGCGTGGGCGTACATCAGGTACGGGCCGGTATTGCCCTGTACGTCGAGGGCGCTGTCCATGTCGAAGACGATCTCGGTGCCGAGGTTGTAGGGCAGCAAGAAGTAGCGGATGGCCCCCGCCGCGATGGCCCGGCTCGACAGGCCCGACTGCCGGGAACGCTGCGGCGGGCGAGCTGCAGCGCGATGTTCGTGGTGTAGTCTCCGTGCTCGATGCGGCTGGGCTGCTCCACCAGGACGTCGAGGCCGCCCGGCCACTCGAGACCGCTCTGTCGGAGCAAGCGTCCAACCGCTTCACCGAC
>DATCKA010000018.1:0-1965 GCA_036562495.1 Limnochordales bacterium | reverse complement strand
GGACCGGGTGCCTCAGAAGGAGGCCTTGATGCCGGCCTCCACCTTGGCCCCGTCCTGCGAGTCGTGCTCGACCGCCACGGACAGCCCGCTGGGGGCCGTGTAGCGCACGCCGGCGCCCCAGGTCAGCTGGCCGTCGGTCTCGCGGGTCAGCCGGCCGCTCAGCCCGATGCCGGGCATCTGCGGCACGACGTCGACGGTGGCCTCGGCGCTCAGCTCGTGCTTGACGGCATCAGTGCCGTAGAGGGTGGCCTTGTAGGCCGGGACCACCATCAGCCCGGGCATGGCCACGGGGTAGGCCACCGAGAGGCTGCTCTCGATGGGCGCCCGCTCCAGCAGATCCCACTGGGTGGCAGCGCCCACCTGCGCGCCGCGCAGGTTGGTGGCGGCCGCCAGGGCGATCTCCCGGTGCTGGGTCGGGTTGGCGATGGGCTTGCCGTCCTCGTCGACCCACTTCTCGTAGAGGTCGACGCCGCCGGCCACGTTGACGCCGTGCTGGACGGTGTTGACGGCGACGGTCACGCCGTGCTCGCCGCGGTTGTCGGCCAGCCAGCCGTACTCGTTGCCGTCCTCGTCAAACGCCCGGTAGACCGGCATGAAGGTGTTCCACACCTTGCGGTAGCCGGCCGCCACCGTCAGATCCGGCCGGATCTGGGCCTGGGCGTCGATGCGGCTGAGCTGGGGCACGTCGGAACCGCTGGTCTCGGAGCGGGCGTAGATGCCGCTGACCGTCACGCCCGGCATGGGCATGGCCGCGGCCGCCAGCTCCAGGTCGTACCGCCCGTTGACGTTGACGGCCGTAGCCGCCAGGCCAGCGGCCGGCAGGGCCGCCCGGAGCTGGGCGCCCACGACGGTGTTGTCGCGGCTCACGGCCACGTCACGGCCGGCGAAGGCCGACAGCCCGACCGGGCCGAATCCCAGACCGGAGATGGAGAGGCCCTCCTCGGCGAACTGGCCGATGTAGGGCGAGTAGGCCACGTCGAGGCTGCCGATGCGGGCCGTGGCGGGCTCACCGCCGCGCCAGAGCTGCCCCTTGGCCTCGATGAAGGCCCGGGTGATGTTGATGGACGCGGTCGAGTCCGTCAGACCCGGGTACCAGACGGGCGAGGCGGTCACCTCGGCCCGCAGGCCCCGCTCAGCGGTGCCCGTCTGGGCGCCGATGGTGAGCTCGGTGGAGGTCGAGAGCCCCCGGGGGCCCTCGTCGGTGGCCTGCTGCCGCCAGGTGAAGTCCCCCTCGAGCGAGCCCGACAGCTCGAAGCCAGCCGCCAGCGTCGGCACCGAAAGGGCCGCCACCAGCAGCGCTGACAGGACGACTGCCAGCTTCTTCATGTCGTCACGTATCCCCCTCGATGGAGTACGTCTGTTGTCCGGTCACGACGCCACGTTGACTACCCGACAGGGCGACGATGCTTGCTGCGTCGGGGATGCGTCGCCGGCCCTCCGGGAGGGGGAGGCCTCGGTGAGTGTCCTCGTTTCCTCGCCGTCGCCTCTCCCGTCCCCACCGGCTGCATCGCGGCTGCGTCCGCTGCTCCCACACGCCCGGGCCTTGCGGCCCCCTGCCGCTGCCGGCTCGGCCGGCAGGCCCCACCAGCTACGAGCTCCCCCCTCTCGGGGGCCGAGCGGCGGGCGTGAAGCGATGGAGGGCCGTCCGTGGTCGCTCCAAAGGTTGTCCGCGTATGGATGGGGGATGTGAAGGTCGAGCCGTCCGGTGGCCTCGGGTCGTCCTTGCCGCCGGAGAGGTTACAGAGGGGAGGTTAGTCCTCCTGCCGGATCGCCTTCGCTAACTGCTGGGCGCCCCGCCAGGGTGCGGAAGAGGTGGCCCATGCCTACCACCAATGAGAAAGGGCCCGCCCCGAGGCAGGCCCTGGAAGCGCTAGATACCCTAACCACGCAAGAGCCGCCGGCGCCTCAGACCCTGGCATCCTGCACGAGCCACCCGATGGCGCCGCTGACCAGGCTGAGCAGGAT
>DATCKA010000139.1:0-69148 GCA_036562495.1 Limnochordales bacterium | reverse complement strand
CTACTGCGCTAAATGTCTCTTTAGCGCAGTAGCTAGAGATGACGGCTGCGGCGTTGCCGGCGGCCGGCTCGAGAGGAGCTTCCGGCCCGACCCGTGAACTGGCATGACACGGCCGGGGCGCTCGTAGCCGGCTCCCGGGCCTCCCCAAGGACACGGACGACACGGAGGGATCGGCTTGTCCAGCCAGCCACTGCCGCCGGACGGCCGGGCGGCCTCGGACGCCTCGCTTCTGCCTGCGGGTGCCTACTCTCCGGGCGACCTCGACGCGGAGCCCCTGGGAGCAGCTGTAGACCCCCTGCTGGCGCGCTACTACCGCCATCTCCTCGTGGAGCGGGGGCTGAGCCGACGCACCGCCCGCGCCTACCTCGGGGACCTGCTGTTGCTCCAGCGATTCTGCGCCGGCCAGGGACGGACCCTGGCAGATGCCGACGAGTACTTGCTGCGGGCCTTCCTCGAGTACGTCTACGATCAACGCCAAAACCAGGCGCCCACCCGGGCCCGCAAGGTGAGCGCCATCCGGGGCTTCTATCGCTTCCTCGTCGAGGAACGCATCCTCGAGGCGAGCCCGGCCGAGCGCCTGCGCAGCCCCAAGATCCCTCGCCGGCTGCCCATCTTCCTCACGGCCGACGAGGCGGCCGCGCTGCTCGACGCCGCCGCCCGAGCCGGGACGGAGCCGCTACGGGACCGGGCCCTCATCGGTATGTTTCTCTATACCGGATGCCGCCTGGGCGAGCTGCTGGCCCTGCGGCTCGACGACCTCGACTTCGCAGCGGGGGCCGTCCGCTTCTTCGGCAAGGGAGGCAAGGAGCGGCTGGTACCCATGCGCGAGGAGCTCGTAGCGATGGTGCAGGCCTACCTCCCCCGTCGCCTGGAGCTCATCCGCAAGTCACCCCGAGCCGCCCAGGACCGCCTCTTCGTCAACCGGCACGGTCGCCCTCTGACGCCGTCGGGGGTGCGGTTTCTCCTGCGGCGCATCGTGGCGAGCCTGCCCCAGGTGCGCCCCTCCCTGTCGCCCCACAAGCTGCGCCACACCGTCGCCACCCTGCTGCTGCAGGCCGACGCGGACCTGCGCACCATCCAGGAGCTGCTGGGCCATGCCTCCCTGGCCACGACTCAGCGCTACACCCACGTCCTCAACCGCCGGCTGAAAGAGCACCTGGGCCGTCTGCCCTACTGATCCCCGTGGCCCCTGCGCGGGGGTGCTCGCCCCACGTCGACGGCAGGCGCAACCCCGACCCTGGCCGCAGCGGCTCGCCGGGCGTCAGGTCGTTGAGCTCTGCCAGCTCCTCCACGAGGCGGCGGGGGTCGGCGCCCGAGGGGCCGTAGCGCACGGCCAGCTCCCACAGCGTGTCGCCGGGCTGCACCGCGACGCGGCCGACCTCCGCTCGGACCTCCGTGGTCGGCATGGCGCTGGCCACCTCCGTGGAGCGGCTCGCGCTCCCCCACCATCCCGTGACCAGCGACGCCGACCCCAGCAAGAGCAGCAAGACGACGCCCGCCACGCTGTCGGTCGCGGTGGGTCGCCCGGACGCGACGGCTCCTGCGGACGTCTGCGCCCCCTGTGCTGTCGGCCTGCCTCGCTGCGTCGCCATGGGCTCCGCTCCCTCGCTCCCGACGCGACGAATGTCCGTTCTCCGAAGCTCTGTTCGTAGGATACCGAACATCTGTACGACTGTCAAGGCCTGGAGGACCGGTTCCCGATCCGGAGGAGGCGACTGCCCGAACGGGTGTTTGCGAAAGGCGAACAGGTGTGTTACGATGGCAACGACGTGCGGGGCCTGGTGCGACGGAGAAGGGCGGTGCGGCCGGCATGGCGATGAGGGAGCTGACGCCACGACAACGGCAGATCCTGGAGTACATCAGGCGGACGGTCCAGACCCGAGGCTATCCCCCGTCCGTGCGCGAGATCGGCGAGGCGGTTGGACTCAGCTCGAGTTCTACGGTGCACGGGCACCTGGCCCGGCTCGAGGAGAAGGGCTACATCCGCCGCGACCCCACCAAGCCCCGGGCCATCGAGTTGCTCGACGAGCGGCAGGTGGTGCGCAAGGAGGTGATCAACGTCCCCGTGCTGGGGCGGGTCCCGGCCGGCCAACCTCTCCTGGCCGTGCAGAATATCGAGGACTTCTTCCCCTTGCCGCTGGACTTCACGGAGTACGAAGACGTCTTCATGCTGCGCGTGCGCGGCGACAGCATGAAGGGAGCCGGCATCCTGGACGGCGACTACGTGGTCGTTCGCGCGCAGCCGTCGGCGCGCAACGGCGAGATCGTGGTGGCCCTCGTCGACGACGAGGCGACGGTCAAGCGGTTTTACCGGGAGGAGGACCACGTCCGCCTCCAGCCCGAAAACCCCCGCTACAAGCCCATCCTCACGCAGAACGTCCAGATCCTCGGCAAGGTCATCGGCGTCCTGCGCAAGGTGGTCTGACCAGCCAGGACCGCCTCGGTCGGCGCGCGCCGTCGCCTGAGCGCTGCGACGACTCTCGCACGGCCTCGTCGCCGGGGCCGGGGGCGAGCGTCAGTTGACGAGCGCCGACGAGTTGGCGGCCGCGTCCTCGACCATCTCTTGCCGAAGCTCGGCCGTCTGCTCGGGAGAGAGCCCCAGCACGGTGAAGAAGAGGGTCAGGGCCTGCTCCCGCCCGGCGTGATCGGCATCGTCCTTGGGGGCTCGGGCCAGCTCGGCGAGCTGCTGACGGGCCACGTGGTAGGCGGCTTCGAGACCTTCTCGTTGGATGGTCTCCATCAGGAGGTCGTAGACCTTGCGGCGGGCTTCGGCGTGGCGGGTCCAGTACTGGGGGTTGGGGGTCTTGCTGCTGGCCAGGATGTCCTGCTTGGCCAGCCGCTTGAACCGCTTCAACCCCCGCAGGACGTCCTCGGGCGCTACCTGAAACACGGGGGTTTCCTCCTTTCGGGGCCCCCCGAGGGTCGCGGCGGCCTCGCCCTCGTGGGGGGCCTTCCTCCCTGCTCCCCGCTATCGTCTATATTCTTAGCCGGATACGCCATCCCCTGCGGCCCGGACCCCCAAGGTCTGCTCCGGGTGGTACGCTTTGGCTTCTTGCCGGGCCAGGTAGCGCTGCAGTTCGCGGGCCGCTCCCCGGCCCTGCCAGTAGTGGCTCAAGAATCGCAGGTAGTCGCGCTCGTGCAGGTAGGCGTAGGCCAGGATGAGGTGGCTGTACTCGTTGAGGGGGTCCAGCGTGAGGGCCTCCTGGGCCACCCCGCGCGCCGCCCCGTATTGCTCTCGGGTCAGCAAAGCGATGGCCAGCAGATTACGTGGCCAGGGATTGGCGGCGTCGACCGCGATCAGGTGCCGCAGCACCGCGATGGCGGCATCCATCTGCTCCAGGGCGTAGTAGCCGAAGACCAGGCAGTTGAGGGCGACCCTGTCGCCAGGCGACGCGGCCACGGCCGCCTCGTAGCGCGGGACCAGCAGGCGCGCCACCTCCTGGTAGGCCAGGGCCGAGAGCCTGTCCACCTCGTCGAGGGCGTCGATGATGCGACCGAGGTTGATGTAGGCGGCGGCGCGCAGGAGCCCTCCCTCGGCGTCCTCCCGGCTCTGCGCCTCCTGCAACACGCCCTGCCAGAAAGCCACGTCCGCGCCCGAGGCGGGGGCCTCACCGCCGCGGGCCCCACAGGCGCCGACACCCGCCAGCCAGAAGACCAACGCGAGGGTCCATCCGGTCCAGTGTCGCGGCCGCACGTCTCACCATCTCCGGACGGTCGACCCTCGGCGTCGTCCACGCCTGCCTCTCAGGATGCGGGTCGCCCGTCGACCCTCAACTTCGGCAGCCCCGTGACGGGCTCGCCCGGCGCCACGCCCAGCCGCCTCAACCAGCCGTAGTCGGTCACGTCGAGCTGGATGGGGGTGACGGAGACCCAGCCCGCCTCCACGGCGCCGGCATCGGTGGTCGGGTCGTCGCTGTCGCCGTCGTCGGCGTCGCCCACCAGCCGGAAGCGGCGGGCTGTCTCACGGTCGTCCGGCTGGGGCCACCCTGGCTCCCCGGTACCCGGTGCGAAGCCGTCACGGTAGCGGCGCCGCAATCCCAGCCGGGTCCACCTCAGCGCCTCGGGACCCGTCGCCCTGACCCGCTCCGGGACGTTGACGTTGAGCAGCAGGGGCGAGCCGGACATCTCCCGCACCATCCAGTCGGCCAGCAGAGGCGCCACGGCCCTGGCCGCCTGGAAGTCCGGCGACTCCTTGCTGGTGACGCAGGAGATGGCCAGCGACGGGATCCCCAGCAGCATGCCTTCGAAGGCCGCTGCCACGGTGCCCGAGTAGAAGACGTCGATGCCCAGGTTGGCCCCGGCGTTGATGCCCGAGACCACGAGGTCCGGCGGCGACTCCAGCAGCTCCAGCACCCCCAGCTTGACGCAGTCGGCGGGGGTGCCGCTGACCGCATAGGCCCTCCAGCGGCCCGCCAGCTCCAGACGCTCCACGTGGAGGTCCTCTCTCACCGTGATGGCGTGGCCGGTCCCGCTGCGGTCACGATCGGGCGCCACGATGACGATCTCACCCAGCCCCGCCAGAGACTCCGCCAGGGCCTGCAGGCCAGGGGCGTGGATGCCGTCGTCATTGCTCAGCAGGATCCGTCTCATCTCAACCCTGACTTTCGTAAGAGGCCCGAAAGACCCCTTCCAGTGCGGAGAGATCGGCGAGGACCCGGCTCCGGTCGGCTCGGGGCGGCACCTCGACGGTGATGAGCAGCGCCGCACGAGCTCCCTCCTGGGGCGCGAGCTCGACGCCCCGGATGTTGACCCCGTGCCGGCCCAACACGGAGGCGATAGCCCCCAGCTGGCCGGGCTGGTCCGAGACGACCAGCGAGAGGGTGCTCTCCTTGCTGGAGAGCACCTGACGCTCCACCCGGCTCAGCCAGACCAGCGTCACGACGGCCAGGGCGGTGGCCAGGACGGCGGCCAGGTAAAACCCCGCGCCCGCCGCCAGGCCGATGCCGGCCACGACCCACAGGCTGGCCGCCGTCGTCAGTCCCCGTACCGTCGGGCCCTCCCGCAGGATGGTGCCCGCCCCGAGGAAGCCGATGCCCGAGACCACCTGAGCGGCGATCCGGGTCGGGTCGTAAGGCCAGACGCTGTCGGCCCCCCGATTGAGGCCGTACGCCGAGACGAGCATGACGAGGGCCGAGCCCATGGAGACGAGGGTGTGCGTCCGAAAGCCGGCCGGACGCCGATGGCTCTCCCGCTCGAGGCCGATGACGGCTCCCAGCAGCGCGGCCAGCGCCAGCCGGATGAAGAGCTCGACGTCGGATATCGCCACGGCCCTCCCCCACCTCCACCCCTTGGAGCACCAGTATACCGCGCAGGCGCACCCCTCGCCAGAGAGGCGCTGTCCACGCTACAGGAGGCATGTCGGCAGGAGAGGAGCCGTCCTAGAGGACCCGCAAGGCGACCAGCCGCTCGCGCACCGCACCCCACACCCGGCACGCACGGTACGGTAGCCGCACCACCGCGCGGTTGTCCACCCAGGTAGGCTCCAGGTTGTTGATGGCGACCCGTTGCGCGAGGGCCGGCAGGCTGTTGGCGGGATCGACAACCAGGCTCGAGCCCACCACCACCATCAGGTCGGCCCGGGCCGCCTCGGCGATGGCCTCCTCGAAGACCGGCGGCATCGGGTCGCCGAAGAGCACGACGGCCGGCTTGATGGGGCCCCCGCACGTGCAGTACGGCTCCTGGTCACCCGCCTGCAGGCGCGCCACCAGCTCGGGCAAGTCGTAGGTACGTCCGCAACGGGTGCATCGGGCCGAGCGGACGTGGCCGTGCACCTCCAGCACCCGGCGGCTGCCTGCCCGCTGATGCAGGCCGTCGATGTTCTGCGTGATGACGGCCCGCACGAGACCCTGTCGCTCGAGTTGGGCCAGCACCCGGTGGGCGACGTTGGGACGGGCCTGCCACAAGGGGGGTAGCCAGGTCTCGGCGGCCACCCGGTAGAAGCGCACGGGGTCCCGCCAGAACGCGGCCGCCGACATGACCTCCATCGGGTCCAAGCGCTCCCACAACCCCACACCGGGGCTGCGGAAGTCGGGGATGCCGCTTTCGGTGGAGATGCCCGCCCCGGTGAGCACCACGCAGTGGCGCGCCTGCATCATCGCCTCTACGAGGCGATCGACGGCCTCCTCGAAGGCCCGATCGTCCACTGGCGTCGCCATCGCTGCCTCAGCCGTCCGGTCACGGACCGACTAGAAGTAGCGGCGCTCGATCTTGTGCTTGATGCGGCAAAGGGCGTTGTCGATGGACTTGGTGTGGGTGTTGAGCCGCTCTGCCATCTCCTTATAGGATAGCCCGTTGACGTACAACCGGAAGACCTTGTACTCGAAGTCGCTCAACACCTGCTTGACGTACTGCTGGGTCTGCGTCAGAAGCTCCCGATCGATGACCAGGGTCTCGGGGTCGTCGACGCGCTGGTTGGGCAGGACCTCGAGCAGCGTGCGGTCGCCATCCATGTCATAGACCGGCCGGTGCAGGGACGTGTACTGGTTGACGGGGACGTGCTTCTGACGGGTCGTGCCCTTGATGGCGCTGATGATGTTGCGCACGATGCACAGCCTGGCGAAGGCCCAGAAGGAGGACGCGCCGGGCGTGAAGTCCCGGATGGCCTTGTAGAGCCCGATCATGCCCTCCTGCAGCAGGTCGTCGTCCTCGGCCCCCTGCAGGAAGTAGGGACGGCTCCAGGCGTGCACCAGCTTGCGGTACTTGATGAGCAGGTACTCCAGGGCGTCCTCGTTTCCGGCCTGAGCGAGCTGGACCACTTCTTCGTCGGGCAGTGACGAGAAATCCGGCCCACCGGGCCTGGGACGCCACGTCCATGATGACGCCGCGCGGGACTTCCCCATCGCCTGCTCGAGCCCACCCCTCAAACCCCGTCCCGGGTCTTGCGGAGAGCCATCTAGAGAATATGCAAGTGACGAATGCCTCGTCCTGTGGTCAGGCATTACGACAAGAATTAACCACTCTCCTTCTCATCAAGTGGGCTCGTCCCGCCCGGTGTGGCTCTCCTGCGGCCCTCCACCGAGCTCCGGGCAAACGAAAAGCCCCGGAGCCACTCGATGTGGAACCCCGGGGCGACTACCTCACGCGTCGAATACTATCATCAGGCCCCATACCCGCTACGCGTCACCTCACTTCCACCACATCGGCCGGCTGGTCCTCGTGGCCGATCACCGTATGCGGATGGCGGGTGATCTCCGTGCCCAGGCTGCCATCGGCACCCATGACGCCGCGCCGCATCTCGGTGGTCTCCGTGCTGCGGGCCTTGAACGCCTGGGTCAGGTAGTGGCAGGCCACCCATGGGTTGACCGACTCGCCGCACGTGAAGACGTCGATGGCGGCGTAGCCGAGCTCGGGCCAGGTGTGGATGGCCAGGTGGGACTCCGAGATGACCACGACCCCGCTGACTCCCTGGGGGCTGAACTTGTGGAAGGTGACCTCCCGGATCTCGGCCCCGGCCCTCAGGGCCGCCTCGACCATGATCTCCTGAACCAACTGCTGGTTGTCCAGGATCGCCGGGTCACACCCGTACGCCTCGCACAGAATGTGACGCCCCAGCGCCTGCGTCATTCCATCTATGACCCCCTTCCTCGTCGCCTGCCGAAGCCGGGCGATAGGCCGTCCCGCAGGCAATCAAGCCTCATTGTAACAGAACCCCCCTCCCTGTCAAGGTTCGGCAAAATCCATCGAAATGCCATCCGACGACAGTTCGTGGAGGGCTCGAGCGACCCCCAGGGCGACATGATGCCGGGAGACGCCCCCTTGCAGGAAGACGTCGTAGGGAGGCCGCAGCGGCAGGTCCGCCGACAGCTCGCTGGAAGATCCTTGCACGAAGGTGCCGCCCGCCATGACGATGGGGTCCCGGTAGCCCGGCAATCGAGCCGGGTGCGGCTGGGCACGCGCATCCAGCGCCGAGGCCCGCTGGATGCCTCGCACGATGGCCATGGCGGCCTCACGTCGTCCGGCACGCACCACCTGGACCGTGTCGGCCCTGGGCTCCTCCACGGTCGGGCTCACGGGGAAGCCTGCGGCTGCGAAAGCCGCCGCGGCCACCATGGCTCCGGCCACGGCCTCCGCCACCATGCGGGGCGCCAGGAAGAGCCCCATCCAAATCCACCGGGAGATCCCGAGGGCAGGTCCCACCTCCGCGGCCAGTCCCGGCGCCGTCAGACGGGCGGCGGCCGCCGCCACCAGCTCCGCCCGCCCGGCCACGTAGCCGCCGCTGGGAGCCAGGGTACCGCCGGGGTTTTTGATGAGGGAGCCCGCTACCATGTCGGCACCGACGTGACACGGCTCCCGGGTCTCCACGAACTCCCCGTAGGCGTTGTCCACCAGCACCACGCAGCCGCTACGCCGGTGCACGATCTCGCAGATGGCGCCGATGGCGTCGATGCTCAACGACGGGCGCCAGGCATACCCTCGGGAGCGCTGCACCAGCACCATGCGGGTCCTGGAGCCGATGCTGGCCTCCAGGGCCGCCAGGTCGACCTCGCCCGTCTCCGTCAACGGCACCACCCGGGTGCGCACGCCCCACTCGGCCAGGGAGCCCGGCGCATCCTGCCCCTCGATGCCGAGCACGGGCCACAGGGTGTCGTACGGCAGCCCGGTGGCCACCACCAGCTCGTCCCCCGGCCGCAACACGCCGAAGAGCGCGCAGGCCAGCGCGTGGGTCCCCGAGACGAGCTGGGGCCGCACGAGCGCGGCCTCGGCCCCCATCACCAGGGCCCACGCCTGCTCCAGCGCCTCTCGCCCTGGGTCGCCGTACGCGTAGCCCGTCGTCTCGGCCAGGAAGCCCTCGGACGCCCCGACCTGGTGGAAGGCCGCCAGCACGCGAGCCGTGTTGTGGGCCGCCACCTCCTCGACGGCCGGCCATCCGGGCAGGCCCGGCCGGCCCGGTTGCTGGAGCCGTTGGATGGCCGCCAGCACGACCCGCTCGGCCCGCGGGTCGATCTCGGGGAAGGCCCGTCGGATGAAACTTTGCTCTCTCATCGCTCCACCAGCGCCTCGTGCAGGGCCCGTGCCAGGGCCTCCACCTCCCGAAGGGCATCGCGCCGGGTAGGCGCCTCCATCCACCGCACGACGAAGGCGCTGCCCACGACGACGCCATGCGCGAAGCGGTAGGCGGCCGCTTGCTGCGGGCCCGAGATCCCGAAGCCCAGTGCCACCGGCAGGCCCGTGTGCCGGCGCAGCCTCTCCACCAGCTCGCGGGCCCCGGGTGCCACTCCATCGCGCACGCCGGTCACGCCGGCGTGGGTGATGGCGTAGATGAAGCCGTCGCCGGCCTCGGCCAGAGCGGCCAGGCGGTCGCCGCTGGTCGGGGCCGCCAGGCTGATCCACGCCAGCTCATGGGCCGCCAGCGCCGCCCGCATCTCGCCCGCCTCCTCCACCGGCAGGTCGGGCACGATGACGCCCGCCAGCCCGCGGCGGGCCAGATCCGCGGCCACGGTGCGGAGCTCCATCTGCAGGAAGAGGTTGTAGTAGCCCATGACGACCACGGGCGTCTCGGGCACCGCCGCCTGCACCGCCGTGGCCACGTCCAGCACCCGGCGAAAGCCGGCTCCGGCCTGCAGCGCCACGGCGCCTGCCTGCTGCAGCACCGGCCCGTCCGCCACGGGATCCGAGAACGGCACCCCGACCTCCAGCACGTCGCACCCGCCTCGTGCCAGCGCCAGCAGCGCCGCCTCCGACGCCTCGGCGTCGGGGTAGCCGCCCATCCAGTACCCCACCAGCGCGGCCCGTCCCTGCTCACGGGCCCGTTCGAAGGCGGCCGCCAGTCGGCGCCCGCCCTCCGTGCGGGCCCACGTGACGAAGGGCCCGTTCATGCTCAGCGTCCTCCCTCCAGGTGACGGGCCACGTGCTCCACGTCCTTGTCGCCCCGCCCCGAGAGATTGACCAGCACGATGGCATCGGAGGGCAGGCGACCGGCCAGCTCCACGGCCGCGGCAATGGCGTGGGCGCTCTCCATGGCGGGCAGGATGCCCTCGAGACGGGCGAGGAGCTGGAAGGCCTCCAGCGCCCTCTCGTCGTCCACCGTGACGTAACGGGCCCGACCCACCGCCTGGAGGTATGCGTGCTCAGGCCCCACGCCCGGGTAGTCGAGGCCGGCCGAGATGGAGTGGGTCGGTGCCACCTGTCCCTCGGCATCCTGGAGCAGCAGGCTCTTGGCGCCGTGGAGCACGCCGAGCCGGCCCCGGGTCAGGCTCGCGGCGTGCTCGCCGGGGGCCTCCCCTCGGCCGCCCGCCTCCACTCCCAGCAGGCCCACGGCTGGGTCGCGCAGGAAGCCCCGGAAGATGCCGATGGCGTTGCTCCCTCCTCCGACGCACGCCACCACCCAGTCCGGCAGTCGCCCCTCGGCCTCCAGGATCTGCCGGCGGCTCTCCCGGCCGATGACCGACTGGAAGTCGCCCACCATGATCGGATAGGGGTGGGGGCCGACGGCCGAGCCGATGACGTAGTGCGAGTCGGCCGCCGTGGCGACCCATTCCCGGATGGCCTCGTCGGTGGCCTCCTTGAGGGTGGCGCTGCCGATGGTCACCGGACGCACCTCCGCGCCCAGCATCCGCATGCGCACCACGTTGAGGCGCTGGCGCTCCATGTCCTCGGCGCCCATGAAGACCGTGCAAGCCATGCCGAAGCGGGCCGCCACCGTCGCGGTAGCCACCCCGTGCTGGCCGGCGCCCGTCTCGGCGATGAGGCGGCGCTTGCCCATGCGGCGAGCCAGCAGGGCCTGTCCCAGGGCGTTGTTGATCTTGTGGGCGCCGGTATGGGCGAGGTCCTCCCGCTTGAGGTAGATGCGAGCCCCTCCGGCGTGGCGGCTGAGCCGGTCCGCCCGGTACAGAGGGGTCGGCCGCCCCGCGTAGTGGGCCTGTAGCTGCGCGAGCTCCTCCCAGAAGGCGGGATCCTGCCGTGCCTGCTCGTAGGCCCGGGTCAAATCCTCCAGGGGGGCCATCAGGGTCTCCGGCACGAACCGTCCCCCGAACGGCCCGAAGTAGCCACGAGCATCGGGCACGCCGTCCAGCGGCGGCTCGGGTCCCCGCCTCCTGGCCGGGAGCTCAGGCGAATCGAGCATCCGTTTCATCCTCCCATGCCCGGACCGCCCGGACGAAGGCCCGGACGGCCTCGGGGTCCTTGACACCGGGTCGGCCCGGCACCTCGACGCCCGAGCTGACGTCGACGCCCCACGGGCGGATCCGGTGGACGATGCCGGCTACGTGGTCCGGCGACAGCCCTCCTGCCAGGATGACCCGCAGGCCGGCCTTGCGAAGGCGGGCCGCCCACGATGCCGCGACGGCCGGATCCAGGCGCCGCCCCGTGCCTCCCACCTGCGAGGGGGTGCGGCTGTCGAGCAGGATGGCCCAGGGCGGCACGTCCCCTAGGGGCGCGTCCCCCGGGTCAGGCGCCGAGGGCCACAGCGTCCGGATGACGGCGAAGCCCTCGGCCGAAAGGCGCGCCACGGTCGCGTCGCTCTCGCCCCCGTGGAGCTGGACGGCGTCGACCCCGCTTCGCCGCGCCCGATGGAGGATGGTGGCGTCGTCTTCGCCGCTGAAGACCCCCACGGCGACGATCCGGCCCCGACCGGCTTCGGCCGCCGCGTGGCGGGCCGCCTCGACCAGCACCGCTGCCTGCTCGGGCGTGACGCAGCGGGGGCTCTTTGGGGTCATGACCACGCCGATGGCGTCGACGCCCGCCCGGATGGCCGCCTCGACGTCGGAGGGGCGCATCAGGCCGCACACCTTCACCCAGATCCTCGGTCGGCGGCTCACGGCGTCGCCCCTCCGGCCGACTGCACCCCGGGGGGCCAGGGCGCCCTCAGCCGCCTCACCTCGGCCAGGAATGCCTCGGGATCCGGCGTTCGCATGAGGGCCTCGCCCACGAGTACCGCGTCGGCGCCCGCCGCCCACGCGTCCACGATGTCTGCCGGGGTCCGATACCCGCTCTCCGCCAGGCGGAGCACGCCCCGGGGCACCCGGGGCAGGAGCGAGCGGGCCCGGCTCGTGTCGACGGCGAAGGTGCGCAGGTCCCGGTTGTTGACGCCTACGATCCCCACGCCCTCCAGGGAGAGCGCCCGTTCCAACTCCTCCTCGTCGTGCACCTCGACGACGACGTCGAGCCCGGCCTCGCGGGCGCAGGCCATGAGCGCCTCGACCTCGCCGGTGGCCAGCGCGGCCATGATGAGCAGCACGGCCGATGCGCCGCACCGTCGCGCCAGTTCGATCTGCTCGGGCCAGACGACGACGTCCTTGAAGAGCACGGGCAGCCCCACCGCCGGCGAGGCGCTGACGGCCCGGACGTCCTCCGGGTTGCCCCCGAAGTACGTCTCGTTGGCCAGCACCGAGATGGCCGCCGCCCCACCGGCGGCATAGCGGGCGGCCTGGTCCACGGCGTCCCGGTCGGGTGCGATGGCCCCGGCCGAGGGCGAGCGACGCTTCACCTCGGCGATGAGGGGGAGCCGGCCGCTCCCGCCGTCCCGTGCGGCCTCCAGCGCGTGGCGCAGCCCGCCCGCCGGTCGTGCCGGGGTCGGCTCGTGTCGCAACCGGCGGAGCATGGCGCGAAATGCCTCTCGCCGCTGCCGCTGGTGCTCGACCATCTGTCCCAGCCGTCCGCCCGGTGAGACGCCGGTGCCGGTCATCGTGCTGCCTCCGCCCCGTCGGCCGTGCGGCGCCGACCGAACGCGGCCAGGGCCTCGAGCCGATGGTAGGCGGCGCCCGAGTCGACCGAGTGGCGGGCCAGCTCCATCCCTTCGGTCAGCGAATCCACCAGGCCCGCCGCCCACAGGCAACCCGCGGCGTTGAGCAGCACCACGTCTCGCAGCGGGCCTCGCCGCTCTCCGGCCAGCACCTCCCGCAACAGGCGAGCGTTGGTGGCGGGCCCGTCCCCCCGTATGGCCTCCCGGGGCACGGGCGCCAGCCCCAGCGCTGTCGGATCGATGGTCAGGGGACGCACCTCACCCCCCTCGACCCAGGCCGCAAGCGTGGGGGCCGACAGGGAGATCTCGTCGAGCCCGTCGAGGCCGTGCACGACCAGGGCCCGTTCGGTGCCCAGGCGGGCCAGGGCGCCTGCGACCAGCTCTACCAGGCCGGGCTCGTAGACGCCCAGGAGCTGGAAGCGAGCACCGGCGGGGTTGGTCAGCGGCCCCAGGATGTTGAAGACGGTGCGGATGCCCAGCTCGCGCCGGGGCTGGGCGGCGTGCCGCATGGCGGGATGGAAGGTGGGGGCGAACAGGAACGCGATCCCCACCTCGCCCAGACAGCGCTCCACCTCCTCGGGACCGAGATCGATGGCCACCCCCATGGCCTCCAGCACGTCGGCGCTGCCGGTCTGGCTGGAGACGCTGCGATTGCCGTGCTTGGCCACGGTCAGGCCCGCCCCTGCGGCCACGAAGGCGGCGCCGGTGGAGACGTTGATGGTATATGAGCGATCGCCGCCGGTGCCGCACGTGTCGACGACCTTGCGTCCCTGTGGGGGCGTCACCTTGATGGCGTGGCGCCGCATGGCCAGGGCCATGCCCGCCACCTCGTCGGGCGTCTCGCCCTTCATCCGCAGTGCCACCGCCAGGCCGGCCACCTGGGCCGGTGTCGCCTCGCCCTGCATGATGGCGGTCATGGCGGCCTCGGCCTGCTCCTGCGAGAGCGAACGCCCCTCGCTCACCAACCGGATGGCCTCCTGGATGGTCGACGACATGACCGTCCCCCCCGCCCCTTGCTCCTACCGGCTCGACGCCGACGGGCCCCGTCCCGGCCGGTCGGGTCGTCTCACCCCGCCCCTACCCGCTCGAGGCCCAGCGCCGCGAGCAAGGCGGAGGCCTTGTTGTGCGTCTCCCACAGCTCCCGCCGGGGCTGGGAGTCGGCGACGATGCCGGCCCCGGCCCGGGCATGGGCTCGATTGGCGTGGATGGCCAGGGTGCGGATGGTGATGCAGGCGTCGGCGTCGCCGGTCACGGAGAAGTAGCCGACCGCCCCGGCGTAGGGCCCTCGCCCCGTCGCCTCGAGCTCGTCGATGATCTGCATGGCCCGCACCTTGGGCGCACCCGTCACGGTGCCGGCCGGAAACGTCGCCTTGACCAGGTCGAAGGCGTCGAGCCCGGGCGCGATCTGGCCCTCGATCTCGGAGACCAGGTGCATGACGTGAGAGTAGCGCTCCACCTCGAGGAGCCGGCTCACCCGCACCGTCCCGTCGCGGCAGACCCGGCCCAGGTCGTTGCGGCCGAGGTCGACCAGCATCATGTGCTCGGCCAGCTCCTTGGGGTCGTCCCGCAGCTCCCGGGCCAGCTGCCGGTCCTGCTCCGGGGTGCCGCCCCGCGGGCGGGTGCCGGCGATGGGACGCACCACCGCCCGCCCTCGCTGGAGCCGCACCATCGCTTCGGGCGAGGCCCCGACCAGGTGCAGGGGACGCTTGTGGGGCCGCGGGTCGGCCACCTCGAGGAAGAACATGTAGGGCGACGGGTTGATGGCCCGCAGCCGACGGTAGACGTGCAGCGGTGGCGTCGGGCAGGGGGCGACCAGCTCCCGGGAGAGGACCACCTGCAAGACGTCTCCTGCCTGGATGTAGCGTTGAGCGGTGCGCACGGCCTCTTCGAAGGCCTCGTCGACCGGCTCCTCGACGGCTCCGTCGATCCCCACCGGCACGTCGAGGGCATCGGTCAGGGCCCGCAGGCTCTCCGCCCCCTCGTTGCCGTGCAGGCGCTCCCACAGCACCCCCAGGCGTTCGAGCGCATCGTCGTAGGCGGCACCGGGGTCCTGATCCGTCGCCCAGCGGGCGATGGCGACGACGTAGCCGACACGGGTGAAGTGGTCGAAGACGACGACGGTGTCCGCGAGCATGTAGGCGGCCAGCCACGTGTCGACGGTGGGCGGCCGCCCCGGCCCCAGCGGCTCCAGGGTCCTGACCAGGTCGTAGCCCAAGAAGCCGACCGCGCCGCCAACGAAGGGGGGCCGCTCCGGGGTCGCGAAGGCCGTGCCGGCCAGGGCCGCCTCGATGACGGAGTCGGGCAGCCTCCACCCGGCCAGGTGGACGCGCAGCTCCGCCACGGGGTCCCGACTTTCCCACCGGTCGGCCTCGTAGACCAGCCCGTCACGCGGGTGGGCCCGGTAGAGGTGTCCCAGGCCCGGCTCGAAGGCTACCAGGCCTGCCGAGGCCGTTCCCACGAAGGAGAAGCGTCCAGCGCGCCCACCCTGCTCGGCGCTCTCCAGCAGGAAGCGCCCCAGCGGGCTGGGACCGAGTCGAAGCAGCGCGCCGACGGGGGTCAGCCCGTCGCACAAGAAGGGAGCGACCACCATCCCGACGCCGAGGGGACCGAAGTGCTCGACGAAGGCCGAGCGGTTCGGAATCGGCTGCAAGCGGGCACCCTCCCCACCCCGGCCGGTGCGGCCCGATGGCACCCGGCGTGGCAGAGACGAGTCCGGATCGGTCGGCAGCGGACCGACGAGCCCCGCCCGCAAGGGCGTGCAGCTCGCGGCGACGCCAACGATGGAGAGGGGGAGGGACGACTCGAAACGAGGGACCGATGCCCGTCCCGTCTCCTCTCGTCTCGGCTCGGACCTCGACTCGCTCGTCTCGACACGTTGCCGGCTCGACTCGAGGGCACCGGCGTGTTGGGCTGATCATATGGCGGTCTCCCCGAGGCCGTCAAGCAGGGGACCAGCCCGCCGTCCCGTCATCCAGAGGCGTCCGTCGTCGGCCTGCTCGATGGCGAGCCGCTCCCCGGCGAGTTCGACCTCGGCCTCTCACCCGGCTCGCCCCGCGGCCGCGACCGCGACCAGCGAGGCGCACGCCCGGGCGCCGAGGACGAGGGGGTCTTGTCCCCTCTGCTTCGACGGGACGGCGACAGGTCGGACACCGTGACCCGGCCAGGAGCTGGCGTTGCAGCTCGAGGACGGCGATGGCCCTCCCTTCTTCGCAGCCCTCTCGCCGACCCCACCGCCAGCCTGCCACCAGCGCGACCCCGGCCAGTGCCAGCCCCGCGGCGCCGATCAGCTCGACCAAACCCAGGATGCCCCCGCCTCCCCGACGGTCCGCCTTGCGAGCCGTGCGCCGAGCGCCTCGGCCGCCGGCACGAGCGCCAGGACCACCCCCGTCTTGAGCGGATCCACCAACGCCGCCACGGTCAGGACGGCCAGGGCCACCAGGGCGGCGGCGAGGCGAGGGCCCGGGCCCACGCGACCGACCCATCCGTCCCGGTCCTCCAGCCCATCGGCCATCTGCACGCTCAGCATCACGAGGCTCGATCCGGCCACCTCTCGCCAGCCGGTCAGCGCGACGGCGACCGCCAGCAGCACGAGCCCCTCGAGACGGCCCCGCCGTCCGTATCCATGCAGCATGCCCAGGGCCCAGGCGGCGGCCACCAGCGAGGCGGCCCAGCCGAGGTCGAGCGCGCACGCCACGGCGAGCAGGGCGGTCGCGTAGGCGGCGCAGGCCGGGGCGTCCCATCCCGGCTCACCGTCCACCGCGGCGTCCACCGCCTTGATGGCGGCGCCCGCCAGCCACGCCGAGCTGGCGGCCCGTACGACTCGCACGAGCTCGCCGCCTCCCAGCGCCTCAGAGACGGCGCTGGAGAAAGCGTCGAACACTGGCGAACCCCCACCCCTCCAACGCGGAGATGCCGAGCACGATGCGGTGGGGCCAGGCCCTGCGGACGGCCTCCAGGCCCGCTCGCCCGCCCGGTCGGTCCAGCTTGTTGACCAGCACCGCGTAGCGACCCCTGCGCTCTCCGTAACGGCCGATCTGGACGTCGACGTCGTCCTCGTCGAGCAGGCGACCCGGCCGCTGCGCGATGCGGGGGCCGTCCAGCACGTGGAGCACGACGAGGCTCTCCATCACCGCCGTCAGGGTCTCGGCCATGGCCCTCCGCAGCAAGGGGTCGGGATGGATGGTGTCGGTCAACCCCACCGTGTCCAGCAGGCGCAGGTGCAGCGTGCGCTTGCCCTGCCGCCAGGGCACCTCGACGTGCTGCAGGGCCCGCGTCGTGGGCGTCTGTGTCCCGACCAGCCGGTCCACCGCGGTGGCGAGGTCCACCTCCACCCAGCCGCCGGACGAGCCGGGGGCCTCCTGCCTCATCAGCAACCGACGCTGGCCGCACCACTGGGCGAAGCGCAAGACGAACAGCGTCTTGCCCACACCGGGCCGGCCCACCACGCAGGCGTCGGCCGTCGCATCCAGGGGCGCCGACGACATCGCCGCCACCCGATCACGCCCCGGCCTCGTCCAGGGGGATGTCCTCGGCCCGGAGCAGCATCAGCTCCTCGCGGGAGTAAGCCCCCGCCCCCTGAAGGCGCACCGCCTGGCGGCGGATGGCCGCCTCGAGCAGGTTGCGCACCAGGCGGGCGTTGCCGAAGGGATACCAGCCGCCGACCCGGTGGTAGAGGAGGGCCGAGGCGAGACGCTCCCGGGCCTCGGGCGTGAGCCGGTAGTCCCGGGCGCGCAGCATCTCCGTGGCGATGGCCAGCAGTTCCTCGGTGGTGTAGTCGGGGAAGTCGATGATGAACGGGATGCGGGAGCGCAGGCCCGGGTTGAGGTTGAGGAAGAGCTCCATCTCCTGGTCGTAGCCCGCCACGATGACCACCAGCTCGTGCCGGTGGTCCTCCATCGCCTTGACCAGCGCGTCGACCGCCTCCCGGCCGAAGTCCTTCTCGCCACCTCGGGCGAGGCTGTACGCCTCGTCGACGAAGAGCACGCCGCCGATGGCCTTGCGGATCTGCTCCCGGGTGCGCTGGGCCGTGTGGCCCACGAACTCCCCCACCAGGTCGGCCCGCTCCACCTCCACCGTGTGGCCTTTGGGCAATACGCCCAGCGCCTTGAGCATCCGCCCCACCAGGCGGGCGACGGTGGTCTTGCCCGTCCCGGGGTTTCCCTTGAAGGCCATGTGGAGCACCAGGGGCTCGCAGGCCAGCCCGACCGCGGCACGGCGCTGCCGGATCTCCACGTAGGCCCGCAGCTCCCGCACGGCTTGCTTGACGCGATCGAGACCCACGAGGGCGTCCAGTTCGGCCATCACCTGAGCCAGGGCCTCGAGATCGCGCCCGCCCGAGGGCTCGTCCGAAGCTGGCGTGCCGGTGGGAGCAGGCGTCGCGGGGCCTTGGGAGCCCTTGCCTCCGGCCGACTCCGACAGCCACCGGAGGGCCTGCGCCGGGCTCAGCCGGCCCTCCGCCACCCGATCGATGACGGACGACCCGTTGGAGGACGTGAGTGCCATCGCGGCTATCTATACGCGGGACCGGTAGTGGTCCGCCACGCGGCGGGCCGCCTCGGCCAGGTCTTCGCACGTCGAGAGATCCAGCCACCAGATGCGCCGGTCCGGGCGAAACCAGATGATCTGGCGCCGGGCGTAGTGCCGCGTGGCGCGCTTGAGGGCGTCGACGGCCCGGGCGAAGGAGACCTCGCCCGCCAGGTAGGCACGCATCTCCTTGTAGCCCAGGGCCTGCATCGCGGTGCGGCTGGGAGCCGGCCGACGGGCCAGCAGGCGCCGCGTCTCCTCGACGAGCCCCCGACGCACCTGGTCGTCCACCCTGGCGTCGATCCGGCGGTAGAGCTCGTCGCGCGGGCGCTCGAGGCCCACCCAGACCGCGGGCAGAGGGCGGGCTGCCCGGCGCGCCTCGGCCTGGAGCTCGCTCATGGGACGCCCGGTCGTCTCGTACACCTCCAGGGCCCGGATGACCCTGCGCACGTTGTGGGGGTGGATGCGGCTGGCCGCCACGGGGTCCACCCGGGCCAGGCGGGCGTGCAGCGCCAGAGGTCCGTGGGCCGAGGCCTCCGCCTCCAACCGGCGCCGTACCATCGGGTCGTAGCCGCCCGGCCGCGGGAGCAGGTCGTCGACGAACGCCCGGATGTAAAGACCCGTGCCCCCGCAGACGATGGCCAACCGGCCGCGGGCCCGGATCGCCGCCAGCGCGTCGTGGGCGAGCTCACGGTAGCGGGAGGCCGAGAAGTCCTCGGACGGGTCGGCCACGTCGATGAGGTGATGGGGCACCCCCCGCTGCCGCCCCGGGGTAGGCTTGTCCGTACCGATGTCGAGGCCGCGGTAGACCTGCATGGCGTCGGCGGAGATGATCTCGGCATCCAGCCGCAGCGCCACCTCGACGGCCAGATCGGTCTTGCCCACGGCGGTGGGGCCCACGATCACCAGCAGAGGGGGGCTCTCTTGCTCGTGGCGCGGTTCATCCATCGCCAGCATCCGACCCGACCGTCCAGATCGCGTAGACCACCCGACTCGACCGTCCGCCGGCCACCCGATGGGGCATCAGGGCCTCGAGGCGGGTGGAGTCGGCCCGGTCCTTGAGTACGACCCGGCGCCGCGCCACCCGCATCGCCTCTGCCAGGGCCCGCGCGCCCACCGGCTGCTCCTCGGCCACCAGGCGCCACGCCGCCATCGACGTCGAGCCCGACAGACTGCTCTCGAACATGGCGTCGAAGTAGACCACGTCGAAGGCCCCCGAGGGGCACGCCGCGAGATACGCCTCGTGGTCGGCCGCGTGCACCTCGATGCGGGCGGCCGCCTCGGCCATCTGCGGATCGCGCCAGGCGAAACGTGCCAGTCCGTCTCGCACCAGCGCCGCCAGCGCGGGCACCTTCTCCACTCCGCTCACCCGACCCTGGGGCCCGACGGCGTAGGCGGCCACCAGGGCATCGGAGGCCAGGCCCAACGTGGCATCCAGCACCCGCTCGCCGCCCCGCAGCCCCATCGCCTCCACCATGGGATCGTGCCCGCCGGCGCGCAGGGCCCGGATCCGGTGCACGGCCATCCCCGGATGGTAGACGAGACGTCGGCCCGCCACC
Source organism: Limnochordales bacterium (assembly GCA_036562495.1). GTDB lineage: Bacteria > Bacillota > Limnochordia > Limnochordales > Geochordaceae > Geochorda. The sequence continues at coordinate 49,387 of DATCKA010000139.1, read as the reverse complement.
TGGATGGCCAGGCCGGTCCGCTCCACCACGAGGTAGACCTCGGCCGACCCGCCCTCGCCGATCGCGAGTCGACCCTCCGGCCGACGCCGGTAGGGCAGCCCCAGGCGCTCGGCCAGGTCCCGGGCCCGGCGCTCCAGGGCCGCGTCGGGCTGGCGAGCCGTGGTCACATACCAGATGCGTCCGTCATGCGGAGGGCGTGCGACGGCCAAAGCGCCTGTCCAGCTCCTCCACCGACACCATGACCGCCACCGGCCGTCCGTGCGGGCAGGTGTAGGGGTTGTCCGTGTCGGCCAGGTGGCGCACCAGGTACTCCATCACGGCCATCGGCAGGGGAGTCCCCGCCTTCACCGCGCTCTTGCAGGCCAGGTGCTTCAGCAGCCGGTCCTCCCAGGGCGCCAGGGGCGCCGTGTCGTCGCCTGCGGGCATCGGTTCGGGCCCCTCCAGCATCCTGGCGGCCAGGTCCTCCAGCAGCGCCGCCATCTCGGCCTCGGAGATGGAGCGCATGATCCCGGGCACGGCCGGCACCGACCGCACCAGGTAGTGCCGTGGCCCGAAGGGCTCCATCTCGACGCCCAGGGAGGCAAGCCACGCCAGGGCGGCACCCAGCGTCTCGGCCGCCGTGCTGCTGAGCTCGACGGTCAGAGGATGCAGCAGGGCCTGAGCCGGGGCGGCCGCGCCCCTCCGGGCGGCCAGGAGCCGCTCGTAGAGCATGCGCTCGTGGGCTACGTGCTGATCCACGATGAGCAGGCCCGCGGGATGGCGGGTGACGATGTAGGTGTCACGCAGCTGCCCCAGCACGTGCAGTCGAAGCAGCTGCTCGCTAAGGCCTTCGCCTTGCCGGGCGGCGTCCCACAGCGGCGCCTGGGCCTCCGAGGCGACGGATACCTCCGCACCGGCCAGGCGAGGCGGCCTCGACGTCGCGACGCCCTCCTCCGCCACGGGCCTCGTCGCGGGAGCGGCGCTCGGCTCCGCCTTTCCCGAGAGCGCGAAGGTGGGGGCCGACGCCAGAGCGCGCTCCACGGCCGAGGCCACCAGCCCGAAGATCAGGCGCTCGTCGCGGAACCGTACGAACAGCTTGGCGGGATGCACGTTGACGTCGACCCAGGCCGGGTCGATCTCGAGATGCAGGAAGGCCACGGGGAAGCGTCCCTTGGGAAGCCGCGTCTCGTAGGCCCGCACCACGGCCGCCGAGACCGTCCGGTCCTGCACCCAGCGGCCGTTGACGAAGATCCAGAGGTGTTCCCGGGTGGGTCGGCTCAGGTCCGGCGGTGAGACCAGGCCCCAGAGGCGTGCCGGACCCCGGGCCCCTTCGACGGGCAGCAAGGCTTGCGCCTCCTGTGCTCCCATCACCGCGCCGGCCGCCGCGCGCAGGTCGCCGTCGCCCGGCGAGACCCACCGGGGCTGGCCGGCCACCGACACCTCCAGGGCCACCGAGGGCCGGGCCAGGGCGATGCGCGCCGCCGTCTCCAGGCAGGCCCTGCGCTCGGCGGCGGGACTCTTGAGATACTGCCGGCGGGCGGGGGTGTTGAAGAAGAGGCGCCGCACCCAGACGGTGGTGCCCTCCGGGGCCGCCGCCGGCCCTGCCGAGATGCGCTCGCCGCCCGCCACCCGAATGCGAAACCCCTCCGCACGGCCCCTGGGCCGCGTCAGGATCTCCATCTCCGAGACGGCGGCGATGGCAGCCAGCGCCTCGCCCCGAAAGCCCAGGGTGGTCACCGAGGTCAGGTCCTCGCGGCGGCGCAACTTGCTGGTCGCGTGGCGCAGGAAGCAGATGGCGGCGTCGTCGGGGTCCATCCCCTCCCCGTCGTCGCTCACCATCAGATGCATGCCATCCTCGCCGATGTCGACGCGGATGCGCCGCGCCCCTGCGTCCAGGGCGTTTTCGAGCAGCTCCTTGAGCGCGGAGGCGGGCCGTTCGACCACCTCGCCGGCGGCGATGTGGTCGACGACGTCCTCCGGCAACAGCGCGATCTTGCCCATGCTACGCCTCGAAGAGCCGGGACTGCGCCAGATCCGCCACGGAAGGCCTTGCCCGGGGGCGCGGCCTGCGCGAGGCGGGCCGGGTGCCGTACGTGCCGACGGCCTCGGGCCCGGAGAGGTCCAGGGCCGTCTCCCGAGCGGGCACGAGGGCGTCCGCCAGCGCCTCTTCGGCGACCCGGGACGCCGACGGGGCGCTGCCCTCGAGGTGGGCCAGCACCTCGGTCGCCCGCTCGATGACTCGCTCGGGCAGCCCGGCCAGGCGCGCCACCTCGATGCCGTAGCTGCGGTCCGCGGCGCCGGGCCGGATCTGCCGGAGGAAGACGATCCCGTCCTCCCCGTGGGCCACCGCCGCGTGGAGGTTGAAGACCCCCTCGAGCCTTCCCTCCAGCTCGGTCAGCTCGTGGTAGTGGGTGGCCACCAGCGTGCGGCAACCCCTCTCCTGCAACGCCTCCACGATGGCCCATGCCAGGCTCAGGCCGTCGTAGGTGGCCGTGCCCCTCCCCACCTCGTCGAGGATCACGAGGCTGCGGGGCGTGGCGTGGCGCAGGATGTAGGCGCTCTCGCTCATCTCGACCATGAAGGTGGAGCGGCCCGACGCCAGGTCGTCCGACGCGCCGACCCGCGACAGGATGCGGTCCACCACGCCGATGCGGGCCGAGCGCGCCGGCACGAAGCTGCCCATCTGCGCCAGCAGCACCAGCAGGGCGGCCTGCCGCAAGAACGTCGACTTGCCTCCCATGTTGGGGCCCGTCACGATGGCCACCCGACGCGCCCCCATGTCGAGGTACAGGTCGTTGGGGACGAAGGGCTGATCCGGCATCATGGCCTCCACCACGGGGTGGCGGCCCTGGCGGATGTCGATGACGGGACCTTCGTCGACCTGGGGCCGCACCCAGGCGCGCTCGACGGCCAGGTCGGCCAGCGAGGCGGCCACGTCGAGCCGGGCCACCGCCCGGCATGCCGCCTGCAGGGCGGCGGCATGCTCCAGGACCCGCTCTACCAGCGACTGGAAGATCTCGGCCTCCCGTTGCTGGATGCGCTCCTCCGCCTCCAGCACGCGGCTTTCCCACTCCTTGAGCTCGGCCGTCACGAACCGCTCGGCACCGGTCAGGGTCTGGCGCCGTTCGTAGTCGGGGGGCACCAGCTTGAGGTTGGGGCGGGTCACCTCGATGTAATAGCCGAAGACCCGGTTGAAGCCCACCTTGAGCGAGCGGATGCCCGTGCGCTCCCTCTCACGACCCTCGAGCCCCGCGATCCAGCGGCGTCCTTCCTCGGCGCCTCGGCGCAGGGCATCCAGCTCCGCGTCGTAGCCCTCCCGGATGTAGCCGCCGTCCCGCACCTGGGCCGGTGCGTCATCGGCGATGGCCCGCGCCAGGTGATCGGCCAGCGCCGCAAGGGGCGCATGCGACTGCTCCAGCGCGTCCATCTCCAGGGCAGGGAGCCTGTCGAGCCCGACCTCGGCGGCGATGCGCCGGATCTCGTCGAGCCGCTCGAGGAAGTGGCGCAGCGAGAGCAGGTCCTTGGGCGTCGCCCGACCGGTGCCGGCCCGTCCCAGCAGCCGCTCGGCGTCGGGCATCCCCTGCAGGGCGTCGCGCAGACGCTGGCGGGCGAGATGGTTGGTCGCCAGGGCCTCGACCGCGTCGAGGCGGGCCCGGATGGCCGCCACGTCGGTGAGGGGCTCCTCCAGGTAACGGCGCAGCAGCCGGGCTCCGGCAGCCGTCAGAGTCCGGTCCAGCACGTCCAGCAGCGACCCCTTGCGGGTCCGCTGGCGCAGCGTGGTGGTCAGCTCCAGGTTGAGGGCGGTGGTGGCGTCCAGCGCCAGCCCGGCTCGGGGATCGTAGCTCTGCAGCGTCGTGATGTGGACGAGGCGGTCCTTTTGCGTCTCCAGCAGGTACTGGAGCACCGCACCGGCGGCCACCTGCGCCTCGGGCCAGTCTTCGATGCCGAAGGCGTCCAGGGTCGCCGTGCGGAAGTGGGCCTGCAACGTCCGCCTGGCGCCATCCAGGGACCAGGCCGGGCTGTCCCACCGCGTCACCGCCGCCCGCAGCGTCTGGCGCATCGCCCCTGCCAGGCGGGCGTCGTCGGCCAGGCGGGGCGGGACCACCACCTCGTCGACGGCCAGCCGCACGAGCTCATCCAGCGCGGCTCGCCAGAGCTCTTGTCCCAAGGGGGAGTCGGCGGCCAGGCGCGTGGCGCGCAGCTCCCCGGTGAAGACGTCGGCCATGGCCAGGCCGACCGCCCGATCCCCCACCCAGAGGGCCGCCACGTAGCGTCGGTCACGCCCCGCCGCGTCCGGCAGCGTGCCGGGCGTGACCACCCGGATCACCTCGCGCCGGACGATCCCCCGGGCCAGGCGCGGGTCCTCCATCTGTTCGCAGATGGCGACCCGATAGCCCGCCTGGACCAGCTGGGCGATGTAGGCGTCGGCCGCGTGGTACGGCACGCCGCACATGGGCAGCCGGCGCCCCTTGCCGATCTCACGGCTCGTCAGGGTGATGTTGAGGATGGCGGCCCCGATCTCCGCGTCCCGTCCGAAGAGCTCGTAGAAGTCGCCCAGGCGGAACAGCAACAGGGCATCGGGATAGGCGGCCTTGAAGGCCTGGTACTGCCGGAGCATAGGGGTCGCCGACGACTCGGCGGCGGGTGCCAGCGGGCCCACCCCCCGTCCGTCAGGAGGGCACGGACGCCTGGCCACCCGCAGACGCCGCCCCGAGGGCAGCTGCCTCCTGCTGGGGCTCGGTCAGGCGGCCGAAGAGGGTCCACGTGTTGACGTCCTCGATCCGCACGTCGACCAGCTGCCCGATGAGGCGCGCTCGGGCCGACGGCGGCGCGTCGAAGACGACCACCTTGTTGGTGCGGGTGCGTCCGGACAGGCGCTCGGGGTCCTTCTCGCTGGCGCCTTCGACCAGGACCTCCTCGACGCGACCGCGGTAGGGCAGATTGCGCTCCAGGCTGATGGCGTTTTGCAGCTCGATGAGGCGCTGGATGCGCTCCCGCTTCACCGGCTCGGGCACCGGATCCGGCAACCGAAGCGCCGCCGTCCCGGGCCGCGGCGAGTAGACGAAGGTGAAGGCTCCATCGAACCTCACCGTGCGTACCAGGTCGAGCGTCGCCTCGAAGTCTTGCTCGGTCTCGCCGGGAAAGCCCACGATGATGTCGGTGGTGATGGCCAGATTGGGGATGCGGCGTCGCATCGCCGCCACCTGCTCGATGAACTCCTCGGCCGTGTACCGGCGACCCATGCGGTGCAGGATGCGGTCGCTGCCCGACTGCACCGCGAGGTGGATGTGCTCCATCACCTTGGGCAGCTCCGCCATGGCCTCGATGAGCTCCTCGGTCACCTCCCGGGGATGACTGGAGGTGAACCGCAGGCGCTCGAGCCCCTCGATGCGGCTCAGGCGTCGCAGCAGCTCCGCTAGCGTGATGCCGCCCTCGGGCAGATCTCGACCGTAGGCGTTGACGGTCTGCCCCAGCAGGGTCACCTCTCGCACGCCCTCGGCCACCAGGCCCCTCACCTCTTCTTCGATGGCCTCGGGCCGTCGGCTACGCTGGCGCCCACGAGTGTTGGGCACCACGCAAAACGTGCACCGGTAATCGCAGCCGTAGATGATGCTGACGAAGGCGGTGACCGAGCCGGGGTCTCGCAGGACGGGGAGCCCCTCGACGATGGGCCCCTCGTCGTGCCAGACCTCCACCACCCGCCGACCGGTCTCCATCACCTGCTGCAGCAGCTCGGGGAAGCGGTGCAGGTTGAGGGTGCCCATGATGAGGTCGACGTGCGGCAACGACGCCTGCATCTTCTCCAGCTCGGGCCGTTGCTGGGGCATGCAGCCGGTGATGCCGATGATCAGGTCCGGGCGCCGCTCCTTGAGCGCGCGCAGGCTCGAGACCTGGCCGTAGATCTTGCGCTCGGGGTTTTCGCGGACGCTGCACGTGTTGAAGAGGATGAGATCGGCCTCGTCCATGCGGTCCGTGAAGCCGTAGCCCATCCGGGCCAGCATCCCTGCCAGGGTTTGCGAGTCCCGCACGTTCATCTGGCAGCCCAGGGTCACGATGTGCGCGAGCCGGCCCCGTCTCGTCGAAGCCGACGGCGTCGCGCGGGCGTTGGCTTCACCGTTCACGTCCAAGCCCGTCCCCTCTTGCGTGCAGCAACGGAGCAGCCGCCCGCCGGCTCGCCGGCGGTGGCGTGCGATCTGCACCGACCATTATAACTGGGGCGACCTAGATGCGCAGTAAGGTATCGACCGGCGCGTGGTCGTCGGTCAACAACGGCACGTCGTCGGTGGGGATGGGCTCGACCACCAGCGAGCGGGCATACAGCGACGAACCCGGCGGCAACCGGCCTTCCCGCTCCAGGGAGGCGATCCGCTCCTGGAAGGCCTGCGGGCTCAACGCCGGCTGGTTGGTGGCGAGCACGATGATGTTGCGCTGGACGGGGTCGATGGCGCTGCCGGACGTGGTGCCGACCGGCAAGACGTAGACCGTGTCGAAGACCGCCTGCATGCTCTTGAGCATGGAGCGGAAGAGCAGGCTGTGGCGACCGGAGAGGGCCCCGATGATGTTGGAGGCCACCACGCCGTCAGGGGTCAGCTTGGACTCCAGCTCGTCGAAGAACTCCACCGTGGCGAGATGGAACGGAATCGAGTGAGCGAAGTAGGCGTCCAGGAAGATGGCGTCGTAGCGGTGCGGTGAGCGACGGACGAAGAGCCGCCCGTCCTCCGCCACGATCCGCAGCCTCGGGTCGTCCAGGGGCACCTCGAAGTACCGGTGGGCCACCGTCACGACCTCGGGGTCGAGCTCGGCCACGTCTATCGTCAGATCGGGGTAGGTGCCCAGGAAGTTCTTCGGCACCGATCCGCCACCGAGCCCCACCATCAGCAGTCGCCGGGCATCGGGCACGAGGCCCATGGCGACGTGGAAGTAGCGGGTGTACCAGAAGACGAGATCGTCGGGACGCTCCCGATCCATGGCGCTTTGCCAGGAGTCGTCGAACTTGAGGTAGCGGATGCCGCCCGGGTCGTCCACCACCAGGATGTGGTGGTAGACGCTGTCCCGTTCGTAGAGGATCTCGCCGCGGCCCTGGGCGATGCCGGTCCAGCCTGCATTGCCCAGACCGGCCACCAGGCTTGCCGCCGCGACGCCCACCGCCACCAGCGCCCACAGTAGGGTGCGGCCGGTCCCCCGCCGCCCACCATCGGCTGCCCGCCGCGAGGGGGGCCGCGTGCCTGCCCTTGAGGACGAGGCCACGCTGGCCGGCCGCTCGGCAGCCGCCGCGCCGCCCCGCTGACCCCAGATCACCACGACGAGCCCCAACACCACCAGGATGCCGCCAAACAGGTAGAGGATGTGGGTGACGCCCATCCATGCCACCAGATAGAAGGCGGTGAAGAGCGTACCCACGATGCTCCCCGCCGTCGAGACGGCGTAGAGCATGCCAGCCGTGGCGCCGATGGTCTGCAGGCGCTCGGCGGCCAGGCGGATGGCGTAGGGCGAGACCGTGCCCAGGAAGAGCCCCGGCACGAAGAAGAGCACCAGAGCGGACAGCAGGGAGCCCTCGCGGATGCCGATGCCCGTGTTGATCACCCAGAAGTTGAAGGGGCCCGCCCAAAGCGGCATGGTCGAGACGAAGGCGCCGGGCGCCACGATGAGCCAGCCCATCCACTCCGGATGGGGTCGCCGATCCGCCAGGCGGCCACCGAGGAAGTAGCCGGCCGTCAGGGCCGCCAGCACCACGGAGATGAGGCTACCCCAGACGTAGATGGAGTTACCGAAGTAGGGAGCCAGGATCCGGCTCCCCACCATCTCGAGCCCCATCAAGACCGCGCCGGCGAGGAAGACGACACCGACCAGCATCGCGCGCCCCCATCCCTAGGGCCCCTGCTACAGCAGCAACGCGGCGACGGCCAGCACCACGCCTGCCAGCGACGCGGCCATCAGCCAGCGGTTCTGCGTGCGCAGCTGCTCGACCTGGGTCAGCAGCTCGCTCGGCAACTTGTCGGTCGCGCCGCCCTCCCACACCAGGCTGCGTATGATCTCGTCGGTGCGGGCCCGCTCCCGATCCAGGCTGGCCTGTAGCGAGGCGACCTCCTTGCGCACGCTGTCGAGGCTCGCCGCCACCGCCTTGAGCTGCTGATCCAGCTGCCCGACCTGGCTCGTCCATTCGTCCGATCGCTGGCGTTGACCTTCCAGGGATTGCTGGAGAGACTGGAGGGTCGAGCGCAGAGCCTGGATCTCGCCGGCCGAGGCTTGCAGTCGCTGGGAGGCTTCCTTGTCGGCCGCTCCCAGTTGCGCCAGCTGGTTGCGCAGGTCGGCGTCGACCAGCGCCATCTCCTCGCCCAGGTCATGGAGCCGGGTCTGAAGGTCCTGGATCACCGTGCCCAGGCCCCGGGCGACGCTCTCCACCTGAGTCAGCCGCTGCGAGACCATGCTGAGCTGCTGGTTGAGGGCCTGCGTCGCCTGGCCCAGCTGCTGGCTCAGGGCATCGGTGGCTTGCGTGAGACGCTGGTCGACCTCGGTGGCGTACTGCAGCACGTCGGTGAGCTTGGCGTCGATACGAGCCACCTCACGAGCCTGCCCATCCAGCCGGTCGGCGAGCTGGGCGCGCTGCTCCTGCCAGCGGGCCAGCTCCGTGCGAAACTCGTTGGTCAACTGGCGCACGAGCTGCAAGTCGTCACCCGTCAGGCGCACCTGGCCTCGCTCGACGTCTTGCAGCAGGCGTGCCACCACCGAGGCCAGCGTGAAGCGGTCGACGGGGCGGGTACCGTCGAAGCGCCCGGCCTGCAGGGTGACGTATCCCCGCTGCACCAGCGTCACGACCGCCTGGTAGGCCCAGTGATCCGGAGGCACGTCGGCGATGGCAGGGGCGCTCGCCGCCCCCTCGGCGGAAGCCACGGGGGTGCCCGTGGCGCCCAGGACCGGGGCGACGACGAGTGCAACGAGCAGGGCCAGCCTCCACCCTGCCAGCGACCATCCGAGCCGCATCGAGCCAAGCCGGTAGCCGACCATTGCTGCTCCCCATTCCCTCCGATACTTGCAAGCGACTGTCATAGCCCTGCCTCGCCCTGCCGTCTAGGGCGTCGGACGTGGCTGGACCGACACGGTCAGGCTCGGCACCGCGCCCTGGGGCGTGATGCGGTAGACGGCCCGGCCCGCCGCGTCTCGCAACACCACCGAGACGACCTGGACCCGCCCCTGCCCCGCCGCCCGAGCCTGCAGGCGCAACACCGCCAGGCTGGCGCTCCGAAGGCCCGGGACGGGGCGCTCCGCCTCGATGGCCACCCGTCCCGCCTCGTTGTCGACGGTGACCTCGAAGACGGGGGCTCCGTCGCCTCCCCTCGCGCCCGACGACCCCGTCACGAAGTAGGTGCCCCGGTCCACGGCCAGGGACTCACCGACGAGCCGCAGCACCGCCGGGTCGAAGGCAATCGCCACCTGGGCCGAGGCGAACTCCGGCAGGTTGCGGCCCCTGATCTCGACGTTGAAGCTCTCTCCCACACGCACCGGCGACCCGTCCCACCCGGCACCGGGGCGCACCAGCACCTCGGCGTCGAGCCCCGGCACCGCCACCGTGTGGGTGGGGGCGGGCAGCTCGCCGGCGCCGGCATAGGTGACCCGCAGCGAGTACGGCACGTTGCCCACGACGCCGGTCGGCACGACCAGCCAGGTGAGCTGCACCGTCTCACGGGGCGCCAGGGTGCCCACGAAGCGGCGGCTGTCGTCGCCGGGCGCGATCTGCAGGCCGTAGGGCGTGACCAGCTGCGCTACCACGCCGTGGGCGTCCGCTCCCCCGTCGTTGCGCACCACGCCGGTCACCTCGAAGGGGGAGGGGCTCCAGCGCCCGTCCACCACCTCGAGGCGGCTGGGCCCGCGTAGCTGCAGCGACAGTCGCGCCGGATCCACGATCCGGATGGACCGACGGGCCACGTTGGGCTCCGCGTTGGTGGCCTCGGCCCGCACCGCGAAGGTGAGGTTGCCGGCAGAACGGGCTGTCACCCGCACCGCCCATGCCACCTGGGCCGTCTCCCCCGCCGGGAGATCGCCCAGGCTACGGCTCGCCGAAGCTCCCTCGACGAGGGCCAGGCCCTCCGGCAGCTCCAGCCGGACCCGGGTGTCGAGGGCTGCGCCCCGGCCCGTGTTTTGGACGTAGGCCACGATGGAGATGGGATCGCTCTGGCCGACGACGGCCATCTCGGGGCTCGACAGCCCGATGGCCAGGTCGCCGGGGACGATGCTCAAGCCGCCCAGACCGTAGTAGACCACCACCGAGCGGCTCTCGCCGGGCTTCAGCTCCACCGGGTCGAAGAAGAGCGCCACCGCGCTGTCGAGCTCGTACTCGCCCTTGCGCTCGAACGTGCGGCCGGGCTGGAAGTCGAACTCCCACAGGCTCTCGCGCAGGACCCCCCAGTTGGTGAAGTAGATCCTCGACGGCGGGGTCACCTCGCCGCCTCGCACCATGCCCTGCGCGACCACGGCGGGCTGGGTCAGCGAGTCGAAGACCTGCCAGAACTCCGGGAGGCCTGCCTGGGTCCCGGCGATCTGGGTGTCGGTCTCTACAGCCTGCTCGCCGACGCGAAAGGGTGCGCCGTCGTTGCTGCCGGCCATGGTGTCGATGACGACCCGGAAGCCGACCCGGTGGGGCAGGCGGTCGCGGTTGGTGGCCACGTACTCGATGCGGGCCGTGTCGAGCAGCCCGGTGGTGGGCCCGCGGGCGATGCTGAGGCGCTGCAGCACCTCGATGCCATGGGGATACTCCCACGCCGCGTCGATGCGCCGGCCCTGGTCCTCCAGCCGGGGCGACAGGGTCATCGTGCCGAAGGGGCCGCTCGAGCCGGCCGGTCGGTGCGTGGGGCCGCCGAAGACGTACGACGTCCCGTCGATCTGGACCGTGGTGAACGACGTCCAGGGCTCGGCGCCCCCGTAGATGAGCGGGCGGTTGTCGTCATCGGCCCGCTCGGGATTGCCTCCGGTGGTGCTGACCGAGAAGCGGCCCGTCGCGTCGGGGGAGCCGTTGACCACGATGCGGATGAACTCGTTGGCGAGCTCCAGCCGCTCGGCTCCCTCGCCGGAAGCCGCGCCGGCGACCGCCGGTACCGGATGCACGCCGAGGCCCAGGACCACCGACAGGGCCAGTGCCATCCATAGACGCCCTGCCCGGCCCGGGTCGAGCCGCTCTCCCACTTGCTGCCAACTGTGCGTCGAACTCTTGCCGCTCGCGTGCCGTCTGGTCATGCCGTCTCTCACACCTGCCTGCGTCGGTCAGCGACGACGGTCGTCACAGATAGCGCACTCGCTCGTCGAGCAGCCGGAAGCTCACTCGGGGCTCGGCGCGTCCGTGCTCGTCCCGGTCGATGGTGAACTCGAACAGCACCGAGACCTGGTAGGGGCGGCCGATGGAGGAGGGCTTGAACCGCCAGCGCTCCGCCACCCAGCGGCTGGCCACCCTGTCGAGGGTGGGATCGCCCGAGCTCTGGGTCACCGTCACCCCCGTGACCTTGCCGTCGCCGCCCACCTGCACCGCCAGGGTGACCTGGCCCTCCACGCCGAACGTGACCGCATTCTTGGGATACTCGGGGCCGCCCGTCGGGACCACCACGGCCGATGTCAGGTCCGGCTCGGGAGGCCCGGCGGGCGGATTGCCCTGTTGTGTGCCGCCGGTCCCCTCACCACCGGGGCGCGCCACCGGCCCCTCGGCCTGGGCGCCCTCCCCGGGCGTCGTGCTCTGCCCCTCTCGCCCGGACGGCTGACTGGTGGTGGGAGCGCCGGTCTTGGCCTGCACCGGGCTCCGCTCGGAGGTGAGCACCTCCTGAGAGGCTTTGGCGGGAGCCTGCGGAGTGCTCGGCGCGCTCGGCGCCGCCGTCTGCTTGCCGGACGACGCCGGCGTGCTCGTGCCCTTCGGCTGCGTTGCCGGCCGCGGCTGGGATGCCACGACGCTGGCAGCCGCCGGCTGAGAGGGGCGAGGTGTGGTCTGCCCCGACCCGCCCGGCGCCGAGCGTTGCTGCGTGGTGGCCCGAGCGGAGACCGTGGCCTGCGGCGCCTGCGGCACCGGGATCACCTGCACCACGGCCCCCTCTGCCATCGGCACCACGAAGCGCTCGACCGCCAGCACCCGGGAGAAGAGCAGCAGGAGCACCGCGTGCAGCACGAGGGAGACCAACACGAAAGGCTCCAACCGGCCCGGCTGCGTCAACGAGCCCGCTCGCACGCTCACCGACTCACCCCCACCCTCGCCCTGCGCGCGGGCGAGGCCGCCAAGGCGGATGTCAAGGTGATGACGTCCCACTGGTCTGCACCGCCAGGCCCAGCCGGTAGGCGCCAGCTCGGCGAAGGGCGTCGATGGCCTGGACCACCCGGTCGTACTGCACCTCCCGGTCCGCCCTCACGATGACGAGCTGGTCCGGATGACGCCGCACCGCGTCGCCCACCAGCGTGCTCATCTGCGCCAGGCTCACGGCCCGCCCGTTGAGGAAGTACCGTCCCGACCGATCGATGCTGATCTCCACCTCCGACGGAGCCTCTCGAGTGGCGGTCACGGCACGGGGCAGGTCGAGATTGAGGGTGGACGGGTTGGTGCGAAAGGTGCTGAAGACCATGAAGAAGGCCAGCAAGAAGAACATGACGTCGACCATGTTGATGATCTCGACGCGCGGGCGGTGGCGTCGTGTCCGCGTGATGGCCACGGCCGAACGTCAGCTCCTTCCCCTGGCCTCGGAGACGAGCTGCAAGAACTCCGCTGCGATGCGGTTGAGGGCGCTGACCCGCCGGTCGATGACACCGGAGAGGTAGACGTAGATGAAGAGGACCGGCACGGCGATGGTGAGCCCTGCCGCCGTCGTGATCAGGGCCTCGGCGATCCCGCTGCTGAGGCCCGAAGGGTCGATGCCCTCCATGGCCGACAGGATCCGAAAGCTGCGGATGATGCCGGTCACGGTACCCAGGAGGCCCAGCATCGGTGCGCCCGTGACGGTGGCGTCCAGCCAAGCCATACGAGCCTCCATCTTGGCCACCTCCTCCTGGCCGACCCGCTCCACCCGGGCCCGCACCTCATCGAGCGGTCGGTCCCACGCGGCCAGGCCCTCGGCCAGCAGGGCGGCGGTCGGCCCGTTGGCGCGCCGGATGAGCTGCATAGCCTCCAGCAGCCGCCCCTCGTGCACGAGGATCCGCAGCTGATCCATCAGGTGGTCGGCGTCATCCCGGAGGTGGGCGAAGTACCACAGGCGCTCGAGGCTGATGGCGACGGCGAGCACCGAGAGGAACCCCAGCGGGATCATCACGGGCCCACCCTTTACCAGGACGTCGACGACAGCGGCAAACATCCAGATTCTCCCCTGAGCCCGCGACCTGGGCTTGTCTTTGTCGGGACGCTGGCAGGGATTTCGACGGGCTGCCAGTGATCCCTACCGTTGCGAGGCTCTTTCCAGATCCCCGAGTGCCGGCCGGGGTGGCCGCCCGCGGGGATCCGTCATACCTTCTCGCAGCGGGCCTGGGGATTTAAGGGGTCGGAGTCTTTCAGAGGATCCTGTCGAGAAAGGCGCGGGTGCGGGCCTCGACGGGTCGGGAGAAGAGCTGCTCGGGCGGCCCCTGCTCGACGATGCGGCCGTCGTCCATGAAGATGACCCGATGCGCCACCTCCCGGGCGAAGCCCATCTCGTGGGTCACGACCACCATGGTCATCCCCTCGCGCGCCAGCTCCACCATGACGTCCAGGACCTCCTGGATCATCTCGGGGTCCAGCGCCGAGGTGGGCTCGTCGAAGAGCATGATCTTGGGGCGCATGGCCAGAGCTCGGGCGATGGCGACTCGCTGCTGCTGGCCGCCGGAGAGCTGCGAGGGGTACGCATGCGCCTTGTCGGGGATCCCGACCTTGGCCAGGAGCTCCAGGGCGGCCTGCCGGGCTTGCTCGGGCGGGATGCCCCTCACCTTGACCGGGGCCAGCGTGATGTTGTCGAGCACCGTCATGTGCGGGTAGAGGTTGAATTGCTGGAAGACCATCCCCACCTCGCTGCGCAGCCGGATCAGCGGCGTGGCGGGGTCATTGACGTCGAAGCCGTCCACCACGATCTGGCCCCGCTGGATGGGCTCCAGGCGGTTGATGCACCGCAACAGCGTGCTCTTGCCTGAGCCGCTGGGCCCGATGAAGACCACGACCTCGCCTGGCTGCACCGAGAAGTCGACGCCCTTCAGGACGTGAAGCCCGCCGAACCACTTGTGGACGTCGCGGAAGACGATGATGGGATCGGAACCGGCCTCGATGCTCACGCGTTGGACTCCCTCCGTCGGCTCGGTCGCAGGTCATTCGCCTCGAGCGTCCGAGCTCCTGCGAGACGCGCAGGCGCCCGGCGCTCCGGCGTCCACGCCGGTCGCCGGCCGCCTGCCTGTCCTGCGAATCACGCGCTGACGAGGTGCCGGCTCGCGTGAAAGGCCGACTGGCCGGCCCGCGCCGAATGGAGCCGGTCGGGCGTGACGCTCATCAGGAGCAGCTCGTCAGGATGGCCGTCCTCATCGATGCGCATGCGGCCCTCCTTGCGAAAGCCGCACTTCTCGTAGCACCGGATGGCCCGGGGGTTGCTCCTCAGCACCCGCAGGTAGATGCGCCGCATCCCTCGCTGCTCGAAGGCGTAGCGCAGCAGTGTCCGGATGGCATCGGTGCCGAGCCCCTGGTTCCACATCTCGGGAAAGCCGATGCGGATGCGGAGCTCGGCCTCCTTGCTGCGCCAGGCGATGTGATAGAGGTCGACGTCGCCGATGGGGCGGCCGCCAGGCCCTTCGATGATGAAGACCATGCGGTAGCGATCCTTGCGACCCTCTTCCAGCCACCGCCGGGTGCCCTCGAGGGTGACCGGGTACTCTCCCCGGGCGAGACGAGCCACCTCGGGGTTGAGCGACCAGGCCAGCAGATGCGGGACATCCTCCTCTCGGGCGGGTCGAAGGCTGATTCGTTCCCCCTCGATGCGCATCTGAGCACTCCTCTGCCTGAAGGGCTATGCCCGTGTTGGACTCGTCGCTGTGACGACCAATGCTTGTACCTTCACGACGTGACGAGGGGACGTGTTTGGCCGGCGTCCGCCATCACCTGGCCTATTCGAAGCCGCGCGGACCTACCCTTCAGGCAACTGACGCCACGGGGCTCCTCCTCCTGGATGCCACTCCAGTCGGTGCCGGAGAAGGGCCAGCGCCGCGCGCTCGCGCCGGGAGACCACGGGCTGCGAGATGCCGAGGATCCGGGCCACTTCGGACTGGCTCAAGCCGCGAAAGTAGCGCAGGTAGACGATCTCTCGCAGGTCGGATGGCAGACCGACCAGTGCCTGGCGCACGGCCAGTCGTTCGATCCAGGCGTCGGGCGATGGAGGCTCGCCCGGCTCCCCTCCGGCTCCGGCCGGCATGGGGCCGGGCTCCAGGGGCAGCGGTTGACTCAGCGCCCCGATGGCCGCGGCCAGCTCCGCAGGATCGACCCCGACAGCCTCTGCGACCTCGGCCAGGGTCGCCTCGCGGGACATCTGGCTCTCCAGGCGCTGCCGGACCGCCTCCGCCCGCTCCACCAGAGCACGGGCCGTGCGAGCCCCGCTGACGGGTCGGCCCCGTTCGACCAGCCGGCGCACCTCGCCCAGCATGATGGGCACGGCGTACGTGGCGAAGGAGATGCCCAACTCGGGATCGAAGCGGGCAGCCGCCTGCACCAGCCCCAGCCGCGCCGCCTGCAGGAGATCCTCGAAGGGCACCGTGGACCAACGGAAGCGGCGGGCGACCGCCACCGCCAGCCCCTCGTGGGCCTCGGGTCGGACGGCCCTATCGGGCGAGGGGGCCGGCGGCCTGGCTGGCCGGCCGCTTGAGCATGCGCACACAGGTCCCCTCCCCCGGGGCGGACTCCACCGACAGCTCGTCCACGTAGGTCTCGGCGACGGAGAAGCCGATGCCCAGATGCTCGCCGCCCACCGTCGAGTACCCGGCCTCCCGGGCCTTGTCCACGTCGGCGATGCCGCGGCCGCGATCCTCGACCATGACCTCGAGCGCGCCCTCCACCACCCGCGCCGCCACCCAGACGGGTCCCGGCTGGCCGGCGGGATAGGCGTGGACGATGCAGTTGGCCACGATCTCGGAGACGGCCAGCTTGAGATCCTCGATCTCCTCGACGGTGAAGGGCAGGCGCGCCGCGAAGGCTGCCACCACCGCCCGGGCGAAGGCCAGATTGGCGGCGTCGGCCGGGACCCGCAAGAGGAAGCTGTCGGGAGCCTCTCCCCAGCCGGTCCCGAGTCGTCGGGGCATGTCCCACGGTTGCCCGTTCATGTCGGGTGCTGCCGCCTCCTTCGTCGGCGGCCGCGGCCTTGCTTGCGCGGCGCAAGACGCGCCAGCGCCTCGGCCTCACTGTCGGCCAGCTCCACCAGTCGCAGGGCGCCGCTGATCTCCAGCATCCGCCGGACCCGGGCGTTGGCGTCGACCACCACCAGGCGGCCACCCCGGGCCAGCGCGGCCCGGTAGCGCCCCAGGATCACCGCGATCCCCGTGCTGTCGAGAAACGACAGGCCCTTCAGGTTGAGTACGATGTGGCGCAGGTCCGACCCGGCGTTCCAGGCCTCCTCGACGGGGTTGCGCAACTGGGCCGCCGAGGCCAGGTCCAGCTCCCCCTCGACTCGCGCCACGAGCACCGGACCCTGGCGCACGACTTCAACGCGAACTGCCAACGAAGCCGCATGACCTCCTGAGACGTCTCGATGCCCCCTTAGTTCGCCTCGGGGGTCACGAGCTTCCTCTCGACAGGAAGCCAGACTTGCATGAACGCTCGGAGCTGGCGGCTCACCAGGGCCCGCCAGGGGGCGACCCCGACCGTTTGGGCCACCTTGACCGGCACCTCGGCCAGGACCCGGTCGGTGCCGGCCTCCAGCAGGCGCACACGCCCCACCTCCGCGTCCGCGGCCAGCGGGGCCGCCAGGCGAGCCGGCAGCTCGGCCCGCTGGACCACCTCGACCCGGGTGCCCCGCTCCACCGTCAAGAAGGCGTCGCTGGCCAGCACCAGGGGCACGTAGGCCGGCTCCCCCCGAGCCACCTCCACGACCCCCACCGTGTCGCCGGCGGACGCCAGGCGTCGCGCCTCGTAGCGACGGAAGCCCCACTCGAAGAGGGTGCGCACGTCGTTCTCCCGGGCCTGGGCGGTGGGAGCGCCCAGGGTGACGGCGATGAGGCGCAGGTTGTCGCGCACCGACGTCGCGGCGATGCAGTAGCCCGCTTCGCTGGTCATGCCGGTCTTGAGGCCATCGACGCCCGGGTAGCGCCGCAGCAGGTGGTTGAAGTTGTAGAGCACGGGCCTCTGGATGCCGTCCTGGCGCATGGTGTACTCCCAGGTGGAGACCAGCTCCAGCAGGCCCGGGGTGCGCACGGCCTGACGGGAGAGGATGGCCAGGTCGAGGGCGCTGGCGACGTGAGGGCCCTGGTGGCCGGTCTCCTGGGGAGGCAGGCCCGAGGCGTTGGCGAATCGGGTGTTTTTCATGCCGAGAGCCTGAGCCCGCCGGTTCATCATGTCGGCGAAGGCCTCCTCCGAACCGGCCAGGGCCTCGGCCACGGCCACCGAGGCGTCGTTGGCGGAGCCGACGGCGATGGCGTAGAGCAGTTCCCGCAGCGTCATCCGCTCGCCGGGCTCCAGCCACACCTGGCTGCCCCCCATGGAGGCCGCCCGGTCCGATGCCACGATCTCGTCGGCCATGCTGATGCGACCCTCGTGCACGGCCTCCAGCGCCAGCATGAGGGTCATGATCTTGGTAACGCTGGCCGGCGGCAGCGGCTGGTCGGGATTGTGGGCGTAGAGCACCTGCCCCGTGGCGGCGTCCATCAGCACCGCCGCCTTGGAGGCGAGGCGCAGCTCGGGGGCTGCCGAGGGCGCCAACACCGGGTAGGAAGAGGGCGGCCCGGCCGGCCAGACCATCCGCGCAGCGATCCAGACCGCCACGGCCGCCGTCGACACCGCCAGGAGAGTGGCCAGCCGCCGGACCACCCTCGCCCACCTCCCGCACAGGCCTCGCGTCGTGCGGCCTATCCGTATGCGGCGGGGGGCCCGGGCATGACGAGCCTGCCGGTCAGGCCAGGATCCGGGCGGCGAAGCTCTCCCCCGCGTCGAAGCGCGCCGGGACCCCCAGCATCTCCGCGATGGTGGCGGCGACGTCGGCGAAGGTGCGGCGCACCCCCAGGGCGACGCCGGGCCGGATGGCAGGGCCCGTCACCAGCAGCGGCACGTACTCGCGCGAGTGATCGGTGCTGGGCGTGACCGGGTCGTTGCCGTGATCGGCCGTCAGGATGAGCACGTCCCGCTCGCCCAGCTCGGCCAGCAAGGCCGGCAGCTGCCGGTCGAAGGCCTCCAGGCCCCGGGCGTAGGCGACGGGGTCGTTTCGATGACCCCACAGCATGTCGAAGTCGACGAGGTTGGTGAAGATCAGCCCCCGCTGCTGGCGAGTGCGCCGGAGCAGGTCCAGGGTAGCGGCGACCCCCTCGTCGTTGTCGCGGGTGTGCACGGCCTCGGTGATGCCGCGCCCGGCGAAGATGTCCTCCACCTTGCCCACCGCCCAGACCGACAACCCGGCTTCGACGAGCCGGTCCAGCAGGGTCGGCCGGGGGGGTGCGAGGCTGAAGTCACGGCGGCGGGGCGTGCGCCTGAACGAGCCGGGCTCACCTTCGAAGGGGCGCGCGATCACCCGCCCAACGGCGTGAGGACCCGTCAGGATGCGGCGAGCCGTCTCGCACATGCGGTAGAGCTCCTCCACGGGGATGACGGACTCGTGCGCCGCGATCTGGAAGACGCTGTCCGCCGAGGTGTAGACGATGGGCCGGCCGGTGCGCAGGTGTTCGGGGCCCAACTCCTCGATGATCACCGTGCCGGAGGCGGGCTTGTTGCCCAGCACCTTGCGGCCGATGGCCGCCTCGAAGGGCTCGATCACCTCCGGTGGGAAGCCGTCGGGGTAGACCGGGAAGGGCTTGTCCAGCACGACGCCGGCCAGCTCCCAGTGCCCCGTGGTCGTGTCCTTGCCCGCGGCCAGCTCGGCCATCTTGCCGTACGCGGCCTGCGGCTGCTGGGGGCATCCGACGCCCGGGATGGGCTCGATGCAGCCGAGCCCCAGGCGCTCCAGGTGCGGTACCGAGAGCCCCCCCACCGACTCGGCGGCGTGGCGCAGAGTATGGCTGCCCTCGTCGCCGAATTGGGCGGCGTCGGGCAGTTCGCCGATGCCGACGCTGTCGAGGACGATCAAGCAGACCCGGTCGATCGGTGCGTGCGTTGCCATGAAACTTCCCCATCCCTTCGCCCTGTGGAGGCTCACCCGACCAGCAACAGTCCCAGCCCCCTGGCCGCGGCCCAGCCGACCATCTCCACCGCGGCGGCCACGGCGGCCAGCGCCACCGACACGGCCCCGCTGTAAGCGTACCGGGTGAAGTCCTCGCCGAGCCAGGCGGGCGCGCGGGTCACCATGGCCCGCGACAGGGCCAGGCTCCACCTGAGCGCTCCCCGAGAGGCCTGGACCGCCGCCCATATGGCTATCAGTTGCGCCGGCGCCAGCGCCACGACCGCCGTGCCCGCGCCGGCCCAGCCCCAGCGTGCCAACGCGGAGGTGAGGAGCAACCCGCCGACGTAAGCCCGCAGGGCCACGGCCGCGAGGCCGAGGGGGGCTCCCACGCCGGTCAACCCCAGCACCCAGATCCCGCCTGCTCCCAATAGGAGGTACCGGCCCAGCAGCGCCGGCAGGGCCTCTGCCGGGGTGGCCCCCTCCGGCCAGACCCATCCCGCGTACGAGGGCGGGACCGGCAGGGGCAAGGGCGCCACCAGCCCGGCTCGCAGGCCGACCCCCCAGGCAAAGGCCGCTACCGCCGCGGGCGCCCAGCTCACGAGCCGATGGGCCAGTCCGATCTCCTGGTGCCAGGCGACCGCGACCCCCCACCTCATCGGCGCTCCCCCTCCCAGCACCTGGGTCGCTCGCTCGCCATCGACGCCAACAGCCGCCCCGCCGCCAGGCAGGTGTCGAAGAGGGGTGGATCGTCTTGGTAGCGCCGTCCCATGCTCTCCGGTGGCAACGGCAACGTGGCCAGCGCCCTATCGGCGGGCGCCGGTGCCACCTCGACGACGCGGTGGCGATCGAGGATGCCGCTGCGGCTGGCCTGGCCCAGGATCTGCCTGCGCCATGCCCGGGGGAGCGAGGCCGGCAGGACGACCAGGGAGCGGCGCGCCGTGAGGCGCCCCAGCGCCGTCTGATCGTGGTGGCTCAGGCCCCGGTGGCGGCTACGCCGGTCCGCGATGGACAGGCGCGGCACCACGACCGCCCTTCCTCCGAGCGCGCCCACCAGGTCGGCCAGCGACGCCACCTCCAGACACGTGGTGCCGAGGGCCGTGCCGGTCCCGACGACCCCCGGTCCTGGCCCTACGATGGCCACATCGGCTCCGGCCCGCTGGGCCACCGCCAGCGCCGAGGCTGGATGGACCGCCTCCAGGTCGCCACCGAAGGCCTGGCCCGAGCAGACCACCAGGTCGACCCATCGCCCGCGGCGCAGCGCCTCCAGCTGGTCGCTGATACAGGCCGGCAGGGCCGCCGAGTCGGTCATGACGTAGGCCACCCGGAGCCGGGCACAGCCCCCCTGGGCCCAGCGGAGCCCTGCGACGAGAGGCGCCAGCATGCTGTGCAGGGACAGGACGGCCACGGGCAGCCCTCGGAGGTCGAGGGCCTGGCGCAACACGCGATGATAGGGCGCCGCCGGCTCCTCGGCGGCCATGACGGCGAGCTGCAGGGGGGTGTAGCGCAGCTTGACGATGTGGCCCTGGCGGCGGTCGACCGGGCCCGTCACCCGGCCTTGCGCGTCGAGCCCCGGCTCGAGGGGCGCCACCACCAGGTGGCGGCCTCCCGTACCGAGCCCCAGCGAGACCGCCGTGGTGTTGCACAGCACACGCTGCCCCGGCCGCCAACTCCGGGGCCCCAGGTCGGCGAAGGCCCAGGCCTCCCGGACGTGCGCCGGGTCATGGGAGGCCCCCACCTCCACCAGCAGCCGGATGCGGCGGGGGCCCCTCTCCCTCACTTCACGGATGACGCCTGCCCTAAGCTCGATCACCGGCTCCCGGGCGGGTCTTGGCCGGCTCGCCTCAGCGCCCCGGCCGGCGCCCCAGGCCGCCCGGGCGCCGTGGCTCCCCTCGGCCGTCTCGCCGGCGACGATCCTCGCCGCCGACTCGCGGTGCGGTCGTCTGCCCGTCGGTCTGTCGCTGGGAGGCGGGGAGCGCCTCCTTGCGCGAGAGGTTGATGCGCCCGAGTCGGTCGATCTCGGTGACCTTGACCAGCACCTCGTCGCCGATCTTCACCACGTCCTCGACGCGGCCGACCCGCTCCGGCGCGAGCTCCGAGATGTGCACGAGCCCTTCCTTGCCCGGCAGGATCTCGACGAAGGCACCGAAGCTGGTCGTGCGCTTCACCTTGCCCAGGTAGACGGCGCCGACCTCCACGTCGCGGACGAGATTCTGGATGATCTCGGCCGCCTTCTTGCCGCTCGCCTCGTCGGTGGAGGCGATGTAGACCCGCCCGTCATCCTCCACGTCGATCTCTACGCCGGTCTCCTCGATGATCTTCCGGATCATCTTGCCGCCCGGGCCGATGACGTCGCGGATCTTGTCGACGGGGATCTCCAGGGTGATGATGCGCGGTGCCCTCGGCGACAGCTCCGGCCGCGGCTTGGGGATGACCTCCAGCATCTTCTGGAGGATGAAGAGGCGGCCCGCCCTGGCCTGCTCCAGGGCCTTGGCGAGGATCTCGCGGGTGATGCCGTGCACCTTGATGTCCATCTGGATGGCGGTGACGCCGTCAGCGGTGCCGGCCACCTTGAAATCCATGTCGCCCAGCGCGTCCTCGATGCCCTGGATGTCCGTCAGCACGACGAAGCGGTCCTGCCACTTGACCAGGCCCATGGCCACGCCGGCCACCGGCTTGCGGATGGGCACGCCGGCGTCCATGAGCGCCAGGGTGCTGCCGCAGACGCTGGCCTGCGACGTCGAGCCGTTGGACTCCAGCACCTCGGAGACGAGCCGGATGGTGTAAGGAAACTCGCTCTCGGGCGGGATGACGGGCAACAGGGCCCGCTCGGCCAGCGCACCGTGGCCGATCTCTCGCCGGCCGGGGGCGCGCATGGGCCGCACCTCGCCCACGCTATAGGGCGGGAAGTTGTAGTGGTGGATGTAGCGCTTGCGATCCTCTTCGCGCAGGTCGTCGAGGAGCTGCTCGTCGGACTTGAGCCCCAAGGTGCAGGAGGTGAGCACCTGGGTCTGGCCCCGGACGAAGAGGCCGGAGCCGTGCACCCGGGGCAGGAGCCCCACCTCGCAGTAGATGGGGCGGATCTCATCGTAGGCCCGCCCGTCGGGGCGCTCGCCGTCCTCGACGATCATGCGGCGGACCTCATCCTTGAGGAGCTTGTCCAGGATGGTCTCGACGTCCTTGAGCAGGGGTGCCGCCTGCTCCTCCCCGCCATGCTCGGCCACGAACCGCTCCACGATCTCCTGCCGGGCCTTCTCCACGGCCTCCTCGCGGGCGAGCTTGTCGGGGTTTTTGACGGCGGCGGCCAACAGCGGGCGCCCCACCCGCTCGACCCACTCCTTGACGGCGGGGTCGGGCGTGAAGAGGGGCACCTCGACCTTGGGCTTGCCCACCTCGGCCCGCATCTGATCGATGAGGGCCACGATGCGTTTGATCTCCTCGTGGCCCCGCATGATCGCGTCGAGGATCTGCTCCTCGGGCACCTCGTCGGCGCCCGCCTCGACCATCATGATGGCGTCGCGGGTGCCGGCCACCACCAGGTTGAGACGGCTTACGCGCTGCTGCTCCGCCGTGGGGTTGACCACGAGCTGGCCGTCGACCAGCCCCATGCGCACCGCGCCCACCGGCCCCAGGAAGGGGATCTCGGAGATGGAGAGGGCGGCGGAGGCCCCGATGATGCCGAGCACATCAGGAGGGCAGTCGTGGTCGACGCTGAGGGTGGTCACCACCACCTGCACGTCGTTGCGAAACCCCTCCGGGAAGAGGGGCCGGATGGGGCGATCCACCATGCGGGCGGACAGGATGGCCGCCTCTCCGGGCTTGCCCTCCCGTCGCCCCCAGCCGCCGGGGATCTTGCCCACGGCATACATCCGCTCTTCGAAGTCGACCAACAGGGGGAAGAAGTCGATGCCCTCGCGAGGCTGGCGGGACATCGTGGCGGTCACCAGCACGACGGTATCGCCGTAGCGGGCCCACACCGCGCCCCCTGCCTGGCGGGCGAATCGGCCGGTCTCCAGCACCAGCTTGCGCCCGGCGAGCTCCATCTCGTAGCGGTGTACGTCAAACATCGGCTCGCATCGTCCTCCTTGTGTACCCTACCGGCGCAAGCCGAGCCGCTCGACCACCTCGCGATACCGCTCGATGTCGGTGCGTTCGAGATAGTTGAGCAAGCCGCGGCGCTGGCCGATGAGCTTGTAAAGTCCTCGCCGGCTGTGGAAGTCCTTGCGGTGGACCTTGAGGTGCTCGGTCAGATCGTTGATCCGTTGGGTCAAGAGCGCAATCTGGACCTCTGGCGAGCCGGTGTCGGCCTCGTGCCGGCGAAACTGGCTGATGAGGCTCTCTTTGACCTCGCGCTGAAGCGCCATCGAATCTATTTCCTCCTTACCTGTCGAGAGCCCCCGCGGCCCAAGCCCGGTGCGGAGGAGACGCCGGGTTCGAGCTGCGGGTTTTCTGCGGCCACTCTATCACAACTGGTGACTCCGCTGAAGAGGGGGCCTCGACCCCTCCAGGGAGAAGTATCGCGCGGCCGCCTTGCGGTCCGCCTCGATCTGTCGCACCAGGGCCTCGGCGCTCGAAAACGGGATGACCGGCCGCAGGTGCTCCAGCAGATCGACCTGGACCCTCCGTCCGTACAGTTCCCATCGCCCCTCGATAACGTGCACCTCGAGCCAGCGCGCCCCACCGGCGAAGGTGGGCCGCCGACTGATGACGGCCAGCGACGGCAACCGGTCCAGGGTGGCCAGATAGACGCCGTCCTCCGGGAGGAGTTGAGCCGGATCGGTCTCGACGTTGGCCGTCGGGTAGCCGAGCTGGCGCCCCCTGCCGTCGCCCCTCACGACGGTCCCCTCGAGGCGATAGGGCCGGCCCAGGGCCTCGGCCGCCTCGCGCACCCGCCCCTCCTCGAGCAGGCGCCGCACCAGGCTGGAGGAGACGATACGCCCGTCCCGCTCCGCCGGCGGGACGATCCGCACCGCCAGCCCCAGCTGCTCACCCAGAGCCTGCAGGGTGCAGGCATCGCCTTGACGACCCCGGCCGAACCCGAAGTTGAATCCGACCACCGCTCCTCTGGCCCCCAGGTGCCCGCACAGCACCAGGCGCACGAAGCTCTCCGGGTCCATTTGCGCCAGGGCCCGGTCGAAGGTGATGACGCAGACCGCCTGCGCGCCATGCTCCTGCAACAGCCGGATCCGTGCGGGCAACGGCGTCAGCAGCGGCGGGGCCTGGTCGGGCTGCAACACGTGGCGGGGATGGGGGTCGAACGTGACGGCCACCGGCGACGCCCCCATCTCGGCGGCGAGGCGGCGGCTCTCGGCCAGGATGGCCTGATGGCCCACGTGGACGCCGTCGAAGGTGCCGAGCGCCACGACCACCGCCGTCCCCGGCGGCGGTGGTCCCGGGTGCCACGTCAGGTTGACACGAGGCTGGGCGGTCATCGACCGGTCCCTCCTAGGCGGGCTCGAGCGGGAGCAGCCGGTCCGGGTGCAGGCGCAGCGACGTCCCCTCGCCCTCCACGCGCGCCACGCCGAAGAAGCGGCCCCGCTCGTCGTAGAGGCGCACGAAGTCACCCGTCTCCAGGTCGCGAGGGCGCTCCACGCCGGCCGGCCACCCGATGGCGGTGCCATGCAGGGCCCTGTGCAGCTCCTCCCCTGCCAGTCTCACGGGCGGGAAGTGCTCCAGGGCGGCGTCGACCGGCAGCATGTACTCCGAGAGGCGCCGCTGGGCGCGAGCTTCCTCCAGCTCCTCCAGGGTGACGCTCTCCTCGATGCGAAGCGGCCCGACCCCTGTGCGCACCAGGAACCCGAGGTGCGCCCCGCAGCCCAGGCGGGCTCCCGCGTCGGCGCACAGGGTGCGCACGTACGTACCCGAGCTGCACGTGACGTCGAAGAGGACCCGGGCCCCCAGCGTCGCGGCAGGCGAGTCCGGCGGCCAAACCGAGACGATCCGCAGATCGTAGATCTCGACGGTGCGAGACGGCCGGTCCTCCACCTCGACCCCCTCGCGGGCCAGTTCGTAGAGCCGGCGTCCCTGGTAGTGCACCGCGGAGGTCATCGGAGGCTTTTGGGTGATGGTGCCGATGAAGGAGGCGAGCGCGGCGTCCACCTCGCTCCAGGGGATCTCGAAGGGCTCGGCCACGGCGGTGGTGCGGCCCGAGGCGTCCTGCGTGTCGGTCTCCACCCCCAGCACCATCTCGGCCCGGTAGCGCTTCTCGCCTTCCTGGAGGTGACGCACGAATCGCGTCGCGTGGCCCGTGCAGACCACCAGCACACCGGCGGCCCCGGGATCCAGGGTGCCGGCATGTCCCACGCGACGCAGGCCGGTCAGCCTGCGCAGCACGTTGACCACGTCGTGGGAGGTCATGCCGGGCGGCTTGAGGACGTTGAAGAGGCCGTCCGTGGCCGGCTCACCCCTCTCCCGCACCCTGCGAGGCGCCGGCTCGGTCACCGGCCACGACCTCTCGCCGCACAGCCTGGCGACACGCCTCCACCACGCGCTCCATGGCCTTCTCGAGGCTGCCCGTCAGGGTACAGCCCGCCGCCCGCAGGTGCCCGCCGCCGCCGAAGGCGCGGGCGATGGCCGCGACGTCGACGAACCGCTGGGATCGCAGGCTGACCCGAATGACGCCCGGCTCGACCTCCTTGAAGAGCAGGGCCACCTCGACTCCCTCGATCATGCGGGGATACTGCACCAGGCCCTCGACCTCCGACGGCAGGAGGCCGGCATCGAGGGTGTCCTCGTGGCGTACCCACATCCAGGCGACCTTGCCGTCCTCGGTGCGCTCCAGCCGCGAGAGGAGCCGTCCCAACAGCTTCATGTAGGCCCAGGAGCGGGTGTCGTAGATGCGGGTCGCCATCTCGTGGGGCTCGACTCCCGCGGCCACCAGGGCCGAGGCCAGGGCCAGGGTGCGGGCGGTGGTGTTGGCGTAGCGAAACGAGCCGGTGTCCGTGAGGATGGCGGCGTACAGGCAGGCCGCGATCTGGGGGGTGAGAGGCACCCCCAGCGCGCTCACCAGGTAGAAGACCAACTCACCCGTGGCCGCCGCGGCAGGCTCGACCAGGGCTGCGTCCGCGCCGCCGCGGTTGGTGTCGTGATGGTCCAGGTTGAGGCGCAAACCGGCCCGCTCCACCAGGGGCCAGGCCTGTCCCAGTCGCTCCGGTGAGATCTCCGTATCGAGCACGGCCACGGCGTCGGGCTGCAGCCACTCCGGGGCTCCCACCACCAGGCGATCGTAACCGGGCAGGAAGGCCCAGTAGGGCGCTCCGGGGTCAGGTGTCACGGGCCAGCTCGTCTTGCCCATAGCCTCGAGCGCCAGGTGCAGGGCCAGCACCGAGCCGATGCTGTCGAGGTCGGCGTTGACGTGCCCCAGCACCGCGATGCGGTCGGCGCCGCGGAGCGCTTCCGCCAACGGCCCCAGGCGCTGCTCGACCTCGGGCCAGGCGAGGCTCACTGCGGCTCGTCCTCCGCCTTTGCCGCTTGTTCGCGACGCAACTGCTGCAGGATGGTCATGACCCGAGCGCCCCGCTCCACCGAGGGGTCAAACCGGAAGGTGATCTCCGGCGTATGGCGGAGCCGGATGCGCTGCCCCGCCTCGGTCCGCACGTAGCCCCGGGCCTGTTCGAGCACCTCGAGGGTCCGGCGGCGGTCCTCCTCGGTGCCCAGGACGCTCACGTACACCTTGACGTGGCGCAGGTCCTCGGAGACGTCCACGTCCGTGACGGTGACGAACCCCAGACGGGGGTCCTTCATGCGGCGCAGGATGTCGCTGATCTCTCGCCGGTACTCCTCCCGGAGCCGTTGGACCCGCAGCCTGACCATGGCCGCCCCGCCCTCTCCGCCTCAGCAGTAAAAGGATACCTCGAAGTGGGTCACCTGGGCCTGGTCGTCGCGCTCCACCAGACGACGGGCCTGCTCCATCACCGCCCGGGCCTGGGCCTCCGTCTGGGCCACGCAGGCCACGACCACCCGGGCCCGCTGCCATGTCGAGGGCTGGTCCATCTCCACCACGGAGACGTTGAGGCGGGCCCGGAGCCGGTCCACGACGGCTCGGACGACACGTCGCCGGTCCTTGAGCGACTGGCTGCCCTCGATCCAGATGTCGGCCGTCGCTACGGCCACCACCATGGCCTCGCCGCCCCGCGCCCGCCTTGAGCGTCCGCGCTCAGGCGCCGCCCCGGTTGCCCGCCGTCACCTGCGCGGTCGGGCTCACCTCAGCCAGCTCGTAAAACTCCAGGACGTCGCCCTCCTTGATGTCGTTGAAGCGCTCGATGCCGATGCCGCACTCGTAGCCCGAGGCGACCTCCCGGACGTCGTCCTTGAACCGCTTGAGCGAGGCGATCTTGCCCTCGTAGACCACGACGTTGTCGCGCAGGACCCGCACGCTGGCGTTGCGGCTGGCTCGCCCCTCGACGACGTAGCAGCCCGCCACGACCCCGACGCCGGGCACCTTGAAGGTGCGCCGCACCTCGGCGCGGCCCAGCACCCGCTCCTCGATGCGAGGCTTGAGCAAGCCCTGCATGGCCGCCTTGACGTCGTCCACGACCTCGTAGATGATGCGGTAGGTCCGCACGTCGATCTGCTCGCGCTCGGCCGCCCGACGCGCGTTGGCGTCGGGCCGTACGTTGAAGCCGATGACGACCGCGCCCGAGCTGGCGGCCAGGTTGACGTCGGCCTCGCTGATGGCGCCCACGGCGGCATGGATGACGTTGACCCGCACCTCGTCGCTCGAGAGCTGCTCGAGGGCCTGCTGCAACGCCTCCAGGGAGCCCTGCACGTCGGCCTTGAGGACGATGTTGAGGTCTCGGGCCTCGCCCTCCGCCGCCATGCGGCTCAGGGACTCCAGGGTCATCCGGGCCGTGGGGCGCAGCTGCTCGGCGCGCTGGCGCTGGGCACGCTCCTCTGCGATGCGGCGGGCCGTCTCCTCGTCCGGCGTCACCATCAGGACGTCCCCTGGCTGGGGCACGTCCTGCAGCCCCAGCACCACGATGGGTGTGGAGGGGCCGGCCTCCTGCCGCTGCTGGCCCTTGTCGTCCATCAACGCCCGGACCCGTCCCGGCACGGCCCCCACGATGACGGGGTCGCCGACCTTGAGGACCCCCTCCTTGATCAGGACCGTGGCGACGGGACCTCGGCCTCGGTCGAGCTGCGCCTCGATGACGACGCCGCTGGCAGGCCGGTCGATGGGAGCCTTGAGCTCCCGCAGGTCGGCCACCAGCAAGATCATCTCCAGCAGCTCGTCGATGCCCTCCTTGCGCAGGGCCGAGACCGGCACCATCACCGTGTCGCCGCCCCACTCCTCCGGCACCAGCCCGTGCTCCGCGAGCTGCTGCTTGACGCGGTCGGGGTTGGCGGTCGGCTTGTCGATCTTGTTGATGGCCACGATGATGGGCACCTCGGCCGCCTTGGCGTGGTTGATGGCCTCGATGGTCTGAGGCATCACCCCGTCGTCGGCCGCCACCACCAGCACCGCGATGTCGGTCACCTGGGCGCCTCGGGCCCGCATGGCCGTGAAGGCCTCGTGGCCCGGCGTGTCCAGGAAGGTGATGAGCCGACCCTGGACCTCGACCTGATAGGCGCCGATGTGCTGCGTGATGCCACCGTACTCCTGGGCGGCCACCCGGGTCTGTCGGATCACGTCGAGCAGCGTGGTCTTGCCGTGGTCGACGTGGCCCATGATGGTGACGACCGGAGGCCGGGGCACCAGCTGAGCCGGCTGCTTGGCCGCCTGCTGCAGCTCCTCCAGGAAGCGCTCCTCGCTGCTCTTGGGCCGCTGCACCGTAAACCCGAAGCGCTCGGCCACCGCGGCGGCCACCTCGAAGGGGATCTCCTGCGTGATGGTGGCCATCACGTTTTGCCGCATCAACTGCTTGATCAGCTCCGCCGCCGAGATGCCCAGCCGCGAAGCGAGGTCCCTCACGACGATCCGCTGAGGCAGCTCCACCGTGCCGCCCCGCGTCTGCGCGGGCGGAGCCGCCGGTGCCGGCCTGGGCGCCGGCCGCCCGTGGCGGCCCATGTCACGCGGCTCGGGCCGCTCCCCTCGCCCCGCCGGGCCGCCCTTGACGGGCGACCGATCCTGCTTCGGCTTGCCGGCCGGCGCCGATGCGGGGCGCGACGAAGGCTGGCGCGCCGGGCCGGCGGCCGGACGCGCCGGGGCGGCGGGAGCCTTGGGAGCCGCCTGGGCCGGCCGGGCGCCGGCTCCCCCCTGGCGCGCCGCCGTGGCACCCGCCGGCTGCCCCTGCTTGCCCGACGGGCGAGGCGCACCACCCGTCGACGGCTTCTGGGGAGGGCGCTGTGGCTGGCGCGCCGCCGGGGTGGCTGGCGCGGCCGGTGCCCCCGATGCGGCCGGTGCGGCCGGACGCTCCGCCGCCGGCGCAGGCCGTGCGGCGGTCGGGGTCGCCGCCGGCGCCTGGGATGGACCGGCTGCCGGCTTGGGCGAAGCGACCCGGACCTCGCCGCTCGGTGAGCCGGCGGCCGCGGCGGGGGCAGCAGGCGCAGGAGCCGCCGCGGGGGCATTGCTCGCCGGGGTCGCGGCCTGCTGAGGCGCGGCTGCGGCCGCTCGAGACGCGGCCGGCGCCGGGCCCTGGGCAGGCGGCGGCTGCTGTGGGGCAGGCGCCGGTGCTTCTCGCTGGATCCGGCCCACGAGCCGGGCACCGCCCGGCGCGGCGCCGCTACCCTTGCCGAAGTGCTGGCGGGCCAGCTCCTCCTTGTCCAGCTCGACCATGCTCAAGGTCGATGATGCGGCGCTGCCCCGGCCCTGCAGGAACGTCAAGAGGATCCGGGCATCCACGTTGAGCTCCTTGGCCAGCTCGTAAACTCGCAACTTCTTCACGGCTCATCACTCCTGCACTCGCTAGGCCGGCGACCGCGCGCATCCTCGACGCACTCGTTCACCGAGGCCAGGAAGTTTTGGGCCATCGCCCGATCGAGGATGGCCACCACGGCCGGCAGCCCCGGCGTGCCCAGGGCGTCGGCCAGCCGTCGCATGTCGCCCCACAGCACCACGGTCACGCCGTACCGAGGCGCCACCCTCATCCAGTGGCGCTTGGCGGCATCGGAGGCGTCGTGAGCCACCACCAGGGCCGCTGCCCGGCGCTCGCGCAGCGCCTGGCGGCAGGCAGTGCGCCCGACGGCGATCCGCCCCGCTCGCCGGGCCAGGCCCAACCAGGCATCGGGAGAGGCCACCGCTACGCCTGTCCGTCCCCTCCCCCGGCGCCCAGGCGCTCCAGCTGGCGGGCTAGCTCCTCCCACACCTCGTCGTGGATGGGGTGCTCCAGGGCCCGCTGCAGCTGACCGCCCTTGCGCGCCGTCTGCAAGCACTCGGGCCTCGGGCAGATATACGCCCCCCGTCCCGAGCGCTTACCCGTCGGGTCGAACACCACCGCCCCCTCGGGCGTCCGCACGATGCGCAATAGCTCGCGCTTGGGCCGCTCCTGGCGGCACCCCACGCAGGTGCGGATGGGCACCCGCCGCGGCCTGGGCCCCCCTTTGGCCACCGCCTCTCAGCGTCCCCTCCGCTGAGGCCCCGTCGAAGTCGGGCGGCTGAAGCCGAAGTCTTCGGGCGACAGCTCGGCCAGGCTCTTGAGCACCTTGCGCGGCTTCTTGCTGCCCGCCGGCTCGGGCGCGGCTGGGGCGTTGCCGGGGGACGACGTCCGTGGCTGCTCGTTGTCGCCCTTGGCCGCCGGACGGGCTGCCTGCTCCTTGGGCGGCTCCTGGCGCGCCGGCGGCTGCGTGGCCTGGCCGGCATCGGCCTTGGCCGCCTCGGGTGCAGCCGGAGCCTGTCGAGCGTCGCGGCCTCCGGAAGCCTCACGGGCTGCCGGCCCGGCTGCCTTGGGCGAGGGCTTGGACGACGCCTCCGCCGCCTTGGTGGCTACCTCGAGCTTGCGGGCCACCGCGAAGAGCGGCACCGAAAGGGTGTCCTCCCGAGCCGCGGACCGGGTCGGGGGCGCCGCGGCGGCAGCCGGCGCCTCCTCCTCTTCCTCGTCCTCGAAGAGGCTCGGCAGGGACTCGGCGTCCTCGAGCTCCTCCTCGATGTGGCGGCGCTCCAGCCGCTTGGCGCCCTTCATCCGCCGTACCTTGCCGATGCCCTTGGCCTTCTTGGCGCGCTCGGGCTCCTCTTCCTCGTCCGCGATCGCGTCGGCCGGCGGCACCAGATCGGCCTCCGAGGGCTCCCATGCCTCCTCCGGCTCGGCCTCGACCATCTCGGTCGGGACCGGTGCCGGCGTCTCGACCTCCACGGGGGTCTCGACCTGGGCCACTGCGTCCAGCGGCTGCGCGACCGGCTCCTCGACGGCCTGCGCGGCTGCCGGGGCCTCCGCCTCGGGCGCTGCCGTGCTCACCGTCACGGCCTCACCCGCCGGTGTCGGCTGCGCCGCCTGGGGCAGCGCGAACTGCCGGTCCCGCCACTCCCGCCGCTTCTCCTCGAACTCCCGCTGCACCTCGGCCCACTGGGACTCGCCCTTGATGTCGATGCGCCATCCCGTCAGCCGGGCAGCCAGGCGGGCGTTTTGGCCCTCCTTGCCGATGGCCAGCGACAGCTCCTTCTCCGGCACGATGACCCGCGCCGACCGCTCCACCGGATCCAGGTAGGCCTTGAGGACCCGAGCGGGTTGAAGCGCGTTGGCGATGAAGACCTCTGGGTCCGGATCCCAGGCGATGACGTCGACCTTCTCCTGCCGCAGCTCCTTGACCACTTGCTGCACCCGGGCGCCGCGTGGCCCCACGCAGGCGCCGACCGGATCGACGTTGCGGTCCGTGGACCAGACGGCGATCTTGGAGCGGTGACCGGGCTCGCGGGCCCACGCCCGGATCTCGACGACGCCGTCGTGGATCTCGGGCACCTCGAGCTCGAACAGGCGCTTGAGCAGCCCCGGGTGGCTGCGCGACAGCACCAGCTGCGGCCCTTTGGCCGTCTTGTTGACCTCCAGGAGGTAAAACTTCATGCGCACCCCGGGAGCGTAGCGCTCCGTGGGCACCTGCTCCGACGGCGGCAGCACGGCCTCGGCCCGCCCCAGATCGACGTAGACGTTACGGTGCTCGATGCGCCGGATGATGCCCGTCAGGATGTCGCCCTGGCGGCTGTGGTACTCCTCGTAGATGCGATTGCGCTCCGCCTCGCGGATGCGCTGCACCACGACCTGCTTGGCGGTCTGGGCCGCGATCCGCCCCAGATCCGGCAGCGTCAACTCCACCTCGACCACGTCGTCGACCTCGAAGCGCGGGTTGATGCGCTGGGCTTCCTCCAGCGAGATCTCGCTGGCGGGGTCCGTCACCTTCTCGACGACGGCCTTGCGCGAGAAGACCCGTACCCGTCCGCTCTTGTCGTCGAAGTCCACCCGCAGGTTTTGATGGGGCTGCGCCGACTTGCGGAGGGCGGACTCGATGGCGTCCTCGATGGCCTTCAAGAGGACCTCTCGCGAGATGCCCCGCTCCTTCTCCAGCTCGTTGAGCGCGCCCAGCAGCTCGAGATTCATCGCTCAAATGCCCCCTGCCAGCGAACCCGCAGCCTGGCCTTGCTGATCCCCTCCAGGGGAAGCTCGACCGTCGAGCCGTCCTCCAGCCGCATGCGTACCTGGTCGCCCTCGACCCCCAGCAGCGTCCCGGTCCAGTGGCGCCGCCCCTGGACGGGCCCGAAGGTGTGGATCTCCGCCTCCCGGCCGGCGAAGCGCCGGAAGTCGTCGGCCTTGCGAAGCGGCCGCTCGATCCCGGGCGACGACACCTCGAGGCGATACGGCCCCGGAATGGGGTCGAGACGGTCCAGCGCCGCGGAGAGGGGCTCGCTGACCGCCTGGCAGTCGTCGACGCTGACGCCGCCCGGCTTGTCGATGTAAACGCGCAGCACCCTCCCGCCGGGCCCCGCCTCGTACTCCACATCCACGACCTCGAAGCCGAGCGGCCTGGCGACCGCCTCGGCCTCGGCCATCACCATCGACTCGACGGCTCTCGGGCGCATCCCGGCTCTTACCCCCAACAGAACGAAAGAGTGGGGGGAACCCACTCTTTCGCCCGCACGGACCGTACCTGCGCTTACGCCGTCGATTATAGCACCATCCGGCGTCGCCACGCAACGCCGGAGGCTCGATCTATCAGGGCTCGAGGGCCTTCAGGTCCTCGCGCAGCCACCGCTCCACCAATCCAGCCGCCTCATCGACCGCCACGGCGACGTCCTGGCCCTCCCGGCGACGGCGTACCTCGACCTCGCCGGAGGCAGCCAGGCGGCTGCCCACCGTCACCCGATAGGGGAAGCCCATCAGGTCGGCGTCGTTGAACTTGACCCCGGGGCGCTCGTCGCGGTCGTCCAGGAGCACTTCGACCCCGCGCTCGGCCAGCTCGCGGTAGATCCGCTCGGCCGCCTCGGCCTGGCGTGCGTCGCGGCTGTTGACCGGCACCACGATGGCGTGATACGGGGCCACCGTCACCGGCCAGATGATGCCGCGCTCGTCATGATGCTGCTCGATGATGGCGGCCATGGTCCGGGTGATGCCGATGCCGTA
This sequence comes from Limnochordales bacterium, assembly GCA_036562495.1. Taxonomy (GTDB): domain Bacteria; phylum Bacillota; class Limnochordia; order Limnochordales; family Geochordaceae; genus Geochorda. The sequence continues at coordinate 15,669 of DATCKA010000139.1, read as the reverse complement.
GCAGCCCATCACCACGGGCTTCTCCTTGCCGTCCTCGTCCAGGAAGGTGGCGCCCAGAGCCTCGCTGTACTTGGTGTGCAACTTGAAGATCTGCCCCACCTCGATGCCGGCCGAGGTCTCGAGCGTGCCTCCGCACCACGGGCATGCGTCACCCGCCTCGGCCACCCGGACGTCGGCCACCCGCGTCGGCTTGAAGTCACGCCCGGGCACCACGTGGATCAGGTGGGCGTCGACCGCGTTGGCCCCCGTCACCGCGTCGGCGACGGCCATGGCCCACGGATCGGCCACCACCTCCATCCCCTCCAGCCCGACGGGGCCGACGAAGCCGGCCGGCGCTCCCGTGTGCCGCTCGATGATCTCGGGCGGTGCCGCCTCGATGCGGGAGGTGCCGAAGAGGCGGGCCAGCTTGACCTCGTTGAGGCGGTGGTCGCCCCGCACCACGACGGCCACCGGACGGTCGTCCACCAGGTAGATGAGCGTCTTGAGGACCCGCTCGGCGGGGACGCCGAGGAAGGCGGTCAGTTGCTCGATGGTGCGGACGTCGGGGGTGGCCACCCGCTCCGCCGGCGGCACCGTTGCCGCCGGACCGGCGGCCTCCGGGGGCGGGGCGACGGGCGCCCGCTCCACGTTGGCGGCGTAGTCGCAGCGGTCGCAGTAGACGACCTGCGCCTCTCCGATGGGAGAGAGGACCATGAACTCGTGGGTCACGTCGCCTCCGATGGCCCCGGGGTCCGCCTCCACGGCTCGAGTCTCCAGGCCGCAGCGTCGAAACGCCCGCACGTAGGCCTCGTACATCTTCTGATAGCTGATCTCCAGGCCCGCCTCGTCGCGGTCGAACGAGTAGCAATCCTTCATGATGAACTCGCGGCCCCGGATCACCCCGAAACGCGGCCGGATCTCGTCACGGTACTTGTTTTGGATCTGGTAGAGCATCAGGGGCAACTGGCGGTAAGAACGCACCTCGGCCTTGACCAGCGCGGTGATGATCTCCTCGTGGGTCGGCCCCAGGCAAAACTCGCGCCCGTGCCGGTCCCGCAGCCGAAACATCTCGGGGCCGTACTCCTGCCAGCGCCCCGTGGCCACCCACAACTCCGCCGGTTGCACGATGGGCAGCTGCAGCTCCTGCGCACCGGCGCGATCCATCTCCTGCCGCACGATCTCGGAGATCTTGCGGATGACCCGAAAGGCCAGGGGCATGTACGTGTAGATGCCGGCGGACACCTTGCGGATCAGGCCGGCTCGCAGCATCAACCGGTGGCTGTCGATCTCGGCCTCGGCCGGCTGCTCCCGCAGGGTGGGGGCGAGAAGGGCGGACATGCGCATGGTGGCGGGCCTTCCCCTTCCGTGGCAGCGTGCCGGATGCTCAACCGAGCCGTTGCAGGTCGAGGTAGGTGGCCAGCAGCATCAGGGCCAGCAGCAACATCAGGCCCAACACCTGCGCGGCCGACTGCAACCGGGGCTCCAGGGGCCGCCGTCGGATCCCCTCCAACAGCAAGAACAGCAGCCAGCCGCCGTCAAGCAGCGGCAGCGGCAGCAAGTTGATGAGCCCCAGGTTGACGCTGAGCACGGCCGCCAGCCCGACCAGGCTGTAGGAGCCGCGGCTGGCCGCCTCCTGCACCATGGAGTAGATGCCGACGGGGCCGGCCACGTTGAGGGCCTCCCGGCCCGCCAGCATCCGCCCCACGACCCGGATGATTTCGCCTGACGAGTCTACCATTTCCACGAAGCCGCCGTAAAGGGCGGCCGGCAACGGGCGCGGCCCATGCATCCGCACCCCCAGGTAGCCGCCCGGCCGGTCGGCCTTCATCTGGACGGCCACATGCCGGACCTGCCCGTCTCGCTCCACCCAGACGTCCAGGGTCTGACCGGGCCGTGCAGCCAGGACGGCGCGCACCACCCGGGTCGCCGTCGGCGTCGACAGGTCCTCGATGCGCACCACCCGGTCGCCTGGCCGGATGCCGGCCAGGTCGGCGGGGCTGCCGGGGTCCACCTGCTCGACCACCGGCGGGACGAAGAGCACGGCGAAGAGGATGCCTGCCAGCACGAAGTTCATGGCGGGGCCGGCCGCGATGGCGGCCATCCGCTGCCACAGGGGGCGGTTGCGGAAGAGGCGGGGATCGTCCGGCGCCAGGTGCGGCTCCTCATCCGCCGTGTCGCCGCCCTCGAGGGGAGAGGCCTCCATCCCCTCGAGCCGCACGAAGCCCCCCAGCGGCAACAGCCGCAGCGTGTAGGCCGTCGGTCCTCGCCGCACGCGGGCGACCACCGGTCCGAGGCCGATGGCGAACTCCCGCACCATCACGCCCGAGGCACGCGCCGCCACGAAGTGCCCCGCCTCGTGGAAGAGCACGATGGTGCCGAAGACCACTGCGAAGGCGAGCAAACCCGACAGCGTCACGCTCCAGCACTCCCCGCCCCAAGGCTGCGCCTCACGGCCGGGTCACCAACAGCGTCCACAGGTACGCCGCGAGGCCGGTCGCCAGCGAACTGTCCATGCGATCCAGGATACCCCCATGCCCCGGCAACAACCAGCCCGAGTCCTTGACGTTGGCATCGCGCTTGAGAGCCGACTCGGCCAGATCCCCCAACTCGGCGGCCAGTGCCACCGCCACGCCCAATCCCAGGGTCCACCACTCGGGCAGCCCAAATGCGAGGCTCCCCACCCCGACCACGGTCCCCACCCCGCCGACCAGCCCTCCCAGCGCACCCTCGACGGTCTTGCCGGGCGAAACCCTCGGCAGCAGACGACGCCGGCCCATCAGCTTGCCGGTCACGTACGCGAAGATGTCGGTGCCCCATGTGCCGAGGAGGGCAAGCAGGGCGTGGACCCATCCGTCCGGCGCGGGAGAGCGGAGCAACCACCAGAAGCCCGTCAGGACCCCGGCGTAGGAGAAGGCGAACACCGCCGCCGAAGCCTCCAGGAGCACGCTCGCGCCCCGTGCCCATGCCCGCAGCGCCGCGTAGGCGAAGGCCATCGTGGGCAGCAACAGCCCCACCACGGGTGCTCCCCGGGTGCCCGCGAGAGTCTCCAGGGCCGGCGCCAGCAAGAAGCCCGCCAGCCCGGCGCAGATGAGCACGTCTCTCTGCGGCTGGCCCGCGCCCTTGGCCACGAAGAGATCCCCGAGCTCGAGCGCGCCCCCGACGGCGATGGCGGCCAGGACGCCGCCCCACCAGGCGCCACCCTTCCACAGCGCCCCCAGCATGAGTGGCGCGCCGACCAACGCCGTCAGGAGCCGCCAGCGAAACACCCGCTAGACCTTCCCGAAGCGGCGGTGTCGCCGCTGGTAGTCGACGATGGCCTGCAAGAGGTGGGTCCGCCGGAAGTCCGGCCAGTAGACGGGGGTGACCCACAGCTCCGAGTAGGCCAGCTGCCACAGCAGGAAGTTGCTCACGCGCAGCTCCCCGCCCGTGCGGATCAGGAGGTCCGGGTCGGGCAACTCGCTGGTGTAGAGGTAGCGGGCGAAGAGCGACTCGTCGATCTCCTCGGGGCGGATCCGCCCCGCTCGGACCTCCTCGGCGATGCGCCGGGCCGCGTCGACGATCTCGGCGCGCCCGCCATAGTTGAGCGCGACGTTGAGCACCATGTGGCGGTTGAGGCGGGTACGGGCCTCGGCCTCCCGCACCTGGCGCAACACCTCGGGCGGCAGCGCATCGACGCGCCCGATGACCCGCACCCGGATGCCCGCCTCGTCCAGTTCGTCGATCTCCTGGTGCAGCACCTCGACCAGCAGGTCCATCAGGGTCTGGACCTCGGACGCCGGGCGCTGCCAGTTCTCCGTGGAGAAGGCGTAGACCGTCAGGACCTCCACGCCCAGCTTGGCGCACGTGCGCACCGCCTCGCGCAGGCTCTTGACGCCGGCCCGGTGCCCGGCGGTCCGGCGAAGCCCGCGGCGAAGGGCCCAGCGCCCGTTGCCGTCCATGATGATGGCCACGTGGCGAGGGATGCGCGCGGGGTCGAGCTCCGCCAGGATGCGCTGCTCGTCACGCCGTGTCAGCATCCACGGCCACGACGCCTCGGCCAGGCGCATCCAGAGCCTGTCTGCCAGGCGGCTGAGCAGCCGGGGGGCACGGGCGCTCCAAAGGCCCCCCGCACGCCCCTCACCCATCCTGCTGGCCCCCATCGTCTGCAGCCGCGTCGTCGGTGGGCTCCGTCGGGGCAGCTACGGCATCGCGCCGCTCCCAGTACTCACGCGCGCAGATGAGCTGGAGCGCGTCGCCGGCTCCCAGCGGCCGGCAGGCGATGACCCGCACCGCGCCCTTCTCGCCGCGGGGCTTGGGGGGCGCGGTGAAGCGGAGGGTGGTGCGCCACCTCTCAAGGCGCTTGAGCGCGACGCTCAGCTCCAGCCCGATCACGTCGGGCAGCGCCGACGATCGGCCCGCGCCCCCGTCTCCGGCAGGGGGGCGCTCGCCCGGACGCAAGGGGTGCCTCAGACCTCCATGATCTCCTTCTCTTTGGCGGCCACCAGCTGATCGATCTCCTGGATGTAGCGATCCGTCAGCTGCTGGACCTGCTGCTGGGCCCGGCGGGACTCGTCCTCGGCGATGAGCCGATTCTTCTCCCAGCGCTTGAGCTCGTCGTTGACCTCCCGCCGGATGTTGCGGACCGCCACCCGCCGCTCCTCGGCTTCCTTACGCACGATCTTGACCAGCTGCTGGCGCCGCTCCTCCGTCAGCTGGGGCAAGACCAACCGCACCACGGTGCCGTCGTTGGTGGGTGTTACGCCCAGGTCGGACTTGAGGATGGCCTTCTCGATCTCCTTGACCAGCGACCGGTCCCAGGGCTGCACCACCAGCATGCGAGGCTCGGGGGCCGAGATGGAGGCGACCTGGTTGAGCGGCACGGGCGTGCCGTGGTACTCCACCACGACCCGCTCCAGCAGCGCGGGCGTCGCCCGGCCGGTGCGGACGGTCGCCAGCTCCTTGCGCGCGGTCTGCACTACCGTCTTCATCCGCTCGTCGGCCTCTTGAAGCAGCGCCTTGACGTCACCCTCCGCGGCCACTGACACCACCTCCGCCCACCGTGGTCCCGACCCGCTCGCCCATCGCGGCCCGGACGATGTTGTCCGGATCGCCGATGTCGAAAACGATGATGGGGATCTGGTTTTCCATGCACAGCGACGTGGCCGTCGGGTCCATGACGCCCAGCCCTCGCTGCAGCACCTCGAAGTGGGTGAGCTGGTCGAGGCGCTGGGCGTTGGGATCCTTCTTGGGATCGGCGGTGTAGACCCCATCCACCCCGCGCTTGCCCATCAGGATCACGTCGGCCTCGATCTCGGCTGCCCGCAAAGCCGCCGCCGTGTCCGTGGAGAAGAACGGGTTGCCGGTGCCCGCCGCGAAGATGACCACCCGGCCCTTCTCCAGATGTCGGATGGCACGGCGGCGGATGTAGGGCTCCGCCACCTGGCGCATCTCGATGGCCGACTGCACCCGGGTGGCCACGCCCATGCGCTCCAGCACCTCTTGCAGCGCGAGGGCGTTGATGGTGGTCGCCAGCATCCCCATGTAGTCGGCGGTGCTCCGGTCCATGCCGCGGGTGGCGGCCGCCGCCCCGCGCCAGATGTTGCCGCCGCCCACCACCACGGCCACCTGCACGCCCAGCTGGGTCAGGCGCAGGATGGCGGAGCTGAGGCGCTCGACGACCTTGATGTCGATGCCGAAGCCGCGGTCGCCCGCCATGGCCTCGCCGCTGAGCTTGAGCACGACTCGCCGGTACGGGGTACTCATGTCCACCTCACAGCCGCGCCGGGGCTCGTGAAGCACTTACGCCTCAGCCCCGGCCACCTCCTTGCGGCGCCCTTTCACGCCTCCTGCGCTTCGCCGGCCAGCTGCTCGGCCCGTTCGAAGCGAACGAACCGCCGGACCTGCAGCTGCACTCCCAGAGGCTTGAGCGTCTCCTGTACGTGGCGACCCACCTGGACGTTGGGGTCTCGGATGAAGGGCTGCTCGAGCAGGCAGACCTCCTGATAGAACTTGTCGAGCCGGCCCTCCACGATGCGGTCCACGACCTTCTCCGGCTTGCCCTCGTTGAGGGCTGCGCTGCGGTAGACCTGGCGCTCACGCTCGCGCACCGCCTCGGGCACCTGGGTGCGCTCGACGTACTCGGCGCGGTAGGCCGCCACCTGCATCGCCAGATCCTTGAGCACCTGCCGGACCTCGGGGCGCTCGGCGGCCTCTGACGGTTGTACCACGGCCTCCAGCAGCACGCCGATGCGGCCGTCGCCGTGGATGTAGCTCTCCACCGCCCCGCGCGTGGCGAAGACCGCGTAGCGGCGCAAGCGGACCCGCTCGCCCAGGCGCGCCGCCGTCTCCATCAGCACCTCACGAGCCGGCTTGCCCTCGCCCTCGACGGGCTGCGCCAGGAGTCCCTCGACCCGCTCCAGCGAGGTCTCTCCACGGGGGTCGCGATGGGCCTCGCCGCCCGCCTCGGCCAGATCCTCGCCCAGCCGGGCCGCATGCCGTGCGAGCCGCTCGACCAGCGCCCGGAAGTCGTCGGTGCGCGCCACGAAGTCGGTCTCGCAGTTGACTTCGACCAGGGCGGCCCGCCCGGTCGCGGGGTCGACGTGGGCGGCCACCAGTCCCTCCAGCGCCGCGCGGGTGGCCCGCTTGGCGGCCTGAGCCAGCCCCTTCTCCCGCAGGATGCGGAGGGCCTCCTCCTCGTCGCCTCCTGCCTGCTCGAGGGCTCGCTTGACGTCCATCATCCCGGCTCCGGTCCGCTCGCGCAGGGCCCGGATCCTCTCGACGGTGATCTCAGCCACGACCGTTGCCTGCCCTTCCATCGAGGCGCAGACGGCCTTGCGGTCCATGACAGCGGTGCGGCAGCCTCTCCGCGCTGCCGCACCGCCAGGCCGGACGCTCGGGCCGGCCGCCTGACCCGTGCTTCCCAGGCGCCACGCCACAGGGCCCCGACGGGCCATCAGCGGGCAGCGCCGCGCTCCATCTCATGGGCCAGTTCTTCCGACATCTCCTCGTCGTCCGAGTCCGGGGCCTCCGTCTCCTCGACCGGAGCGGTCGAGGCATCGGCAGCCGCCGTCCCGTCCGTAGACGACGCCTCGCCAGCGGCGGGGCCCTCCTGGCCCTCGCGGGCCTCCAGCACCGCGTCGGCGATCTTGTGGGTGATGAGGCGCACGGCCCGGATGGCGTCGTCGTTGCCGGGGATCACGTAGTCGATCTCATCGGGGTCGCAGTTGGTGTCGACGATGGCGATGACCTTGATCCCCAGCTTGCGTGCCTCACGGACCGCGTTGTTCTCCTTGCGGGGATCGATGACGAACAGGGCACGCGGCAGCTGATGCATGCCCCGGATGCCGGAGAGGAAGCGCTCGAGCTTCTCCTTCTCCTTGCGGAGCTTGATCACTTCCTTCTTCGGCAGGCGCTCGAACAACCCGTCCGTCTCCATCTTCTCGAGCTCTTCGAGTCGGCGAAGACGGCTCTTGAGGGTGTTGAAGTTGGTCAGGGTGCCGCCCAGCCAGCGCTGGTTGACGTAAAACATGCCGCAGCGCTGGGCCTCTTCGCGCACGGTCTCCTGTGCCTGCTTCTTGGTGCCCACGAAGAGGATGGTGCCACCGTCGGCCACCAGCTCCTTGACGAAGCGGTAGGCCTCCTCCAGCTTGCGGACGGTCTCCTGCAGGTCGATGATGTAGATCCCGTTGCGCTCGGTGTAGATGTAGCGAGCCATCTTCGGGTTCCACCGGCGGGTCTGGTGCCCGAAGTGGACGCCTGCCTCGAGGAGCTGCTTCATGGAGATGACCGCCATGCCCGAATCACCTCCTCCCTGGCGCGCGGTTAAGCCTCCGCCGCCTCATCCCCAGGGGAACCCCGGCTCGGCCCGGCGCACGGGCCTGCCCCTGGGCACCGCCCCTGAGTCACGGTCGGCGTGCGAGATGTCAAACGCCGGGCGGTAGTATATCACAGGCCAGGGGGCGGCTCAATGCGAAGCGGGGTCACTTCGCGCCGTCCAGCCGGCCATCCGTGCGATCCGGTCGAGCAGCCGGACCTCCCCGACGGGCAATCCCGTCCGTCGGGCGACCTCGTCTGGGTCGAGCCCCTGGCGCAGCAGGGCGACGGCGTGTCCCAGCTCGGGGCGGCCGTCGGCCGGCCCTTCAGGCCGCCCGCCATCCGCCCCGTCGGAGGACGGGCCGGAAGGGCTCGATGGCGACGCATGGGACGACGCAGCCCGCGTCAGCAACTCCAGGTAGCCGCTGACCAGGGTCGCGAACGAGGCAACGTCGCCGGCCGGCGCTCGATGTCGCCCCGACGGGCCTCGCGCCTCGAGCCGCCGCACGTGACGGGTCAGCCGCCAAACCTGAGCCGCCAGGACCACCAGGGCCGCGGCCTGGAGCCCCTCCCACCAACCCGGCATCGTCCCCCGCCCCCTAGGCACGCACGTCCACGTTTTGGCCGAGGCCTGGCACGGCAGGGCCGGCAGGGGGACGGGCCTCCGGGGACGCGCGCCGGGTTGAGGGCTTGCCCGCTGCGGCCCCCTCCCGCTCGCCCTGGCGCCTCCGCCGCGGCTCCTCGTCGGTGGCGCTCCTGACATGGCGTGCGTCGGCGTGATCCACCCGGCGCACCTGACGGGTGGCCGCCTCGGCCCGTTGCCGCTGTTGGTCGGCTGCGGCCGTCGCCTGGAGCTGGGCCTGGCGCTGCGACGCCTCCTGCACCCGGGACGCCTCCTGGGTCCGGGGCAGGATCGTCTGAAGGTCGACCTGCCGCATCGACACGGTGCTCTACCCCACCGAATGACGGGTCTGCGCTCAACTGTGAGCGGCCAGGTAGGCCCGGACCCTCAAGATGGCCTTGGTGTGGATCTGGCAGACCCGCGACTCCGTGACGCCCAGCACCCGCCCGATCTCCTTGAGGGTCAGCCCCTCGTGGTAGTAGAGGGCCAGCACCAGGCGCTCCCGCTCCGGCAGGTGGTCGATGGCCTCCGCCACCAGCCGTTCGAGCTCCCGCTCCTCCAGGCTCTCCTCCGGGCTCGGCGCCGCCGAGTCGCTGACGGTCTCCAGCAACCGGAGCTGGCTCTCCTCCTCGGGATCGGCCACCCACACCTCGTCCAGCGAGACCAGCGAGGCCCCCGAGAGCTCGGCCAGCAGCCGGTCGTACTCCTGCACCGTCATCCCCAGCGCCTGGGCCACCTCGTCGTCGCTGGCGGCCCGACCCAGGTGGCTCTCCAGGCGCACCAGCTCCTTCTCCAGCGCCCGCGCCTTCTGACGGACGGAGCGCGGTACCCAGTCCGCCGAGCGCAAGCCGTCGATGATGGCCCCCCGGATCCGGGCGGCCGCGTACGTCTCGAACTTGACGCCGCGCTCGAAGTCGTACCGCTCCACCGCCTCCACCAGGCCGAAGATGCCGTAGCTGACCAGATCGTCGAACTCCACGTGCGGGGGCAGCATCACCGCCAGGCGCCCCGCCACGTACTTGACCAGGGGGGCGTACTCCAGGATCAGCTGCTCCCGCAGCTCAGGATCCCGGCTCTTCTTGTAGCGCTTCCACAGGCGCAGGAGCCTGGGGGACATGTCGGGCGCCGTTACTTCGGCTCGTTGCATCGCCATGGTCTAGATCAGTCCCATTCGCCGCATCTCTGCCTGGCGCCGCAGGACGAAACCGATGAGCCGGTCCCGGTCGGCCTCCGCGATCTGCACGAACTTGACGGCCACCGACCAGCTGGAGCCGGCTTCGGCTTCGGACCCCTCGGTGGCCTGGGTGCGCACCACCTCGACCACCGCGCCGACCGGACGCTCGGGAAGCTCGATGACCACCTCCAGCAGCTGACCCGGCTCGGGCGGCTTAGGCGCATGCAGCGTCAGGCCACCGCCGCCGAGGTCGCGGCTGTGGGTGGCGACCCATCGGGGAGGCCGCTCCCCTGGGGTGCGCAGGGGCCGGTAGCGCACGGGCACCATGGCGGCCACCCGCGTCCACTCCCGTAACTGGATCCGCTCCCAGCGCGGGGCGGCGACCACCAGCACGGGCACCCGGTCTGCATCGGTGCGCCCCACCACGGTGGTGTGCCCAACGTAGCGGGCCCCTCGGACGGGATCGGCCTTGAGGACGTGCAGCCGGACGGGCGTGCCGGAGGAGACGGGCACCCTGGCCCCCTCCCTCATGGGCGCTGCCAGGGAGAGCTGACCCTGCTCGTCGATGAGCTCGACGCGGCTGCGGTAGCGCCCTTTGGCCGGGCCATCGGGAATCTCGAGCTCGACGAGGTCGTTGACGCCCACGGGCGCTGGCTCGGATGGCAAGCGATACCCCCCCTCTCCCGTCAACGCATCCGCTGCAGCATGCGGCTCACGATGCCGCTCAAGCCCCGACGAGGGGGCTCCTCGGGAAGGTCCATCAGGCGACGCGCCAGCTGGCGGATCGCTCGGGCGGCGGGGCTGTCGGGCCGGCGCACCAACAGGGGTGCCTGTTCGGCGATGGTCGCCACCACCGCCCGGTCGTAGGGCACCACGCCCAGCATCGAGATCTCGACCCCCAGGAATCGGCCGGCCACGGACTGCAGCCGCCGGACCACCCGCTGGCCTTCCTCCTTGGTCCGCCCCATGTTGACCGCGAGGAGAAGCCGCGGCACCCCGGCCCGCCCGTTGGGGTGCTCCTGGACCAGGGTCTTGATGAGGCCGTAAGCGTTGGTGATGGAGGTGGGCTCCGGCGTCGCCACCACCAGCACCTCCGGCGACGCGTGCAACAGCGCCAGCACTTGAGGACCGATGCCCGCCCCGGTGTCCACCACCACGACGTCGGCGAGACGATCGAGCCGCCTCAGCTCGCCGATCAGATGGTTGAGGCGATCTTCTTCCAGCGCGGCCAGCTCGGCCAGGCCCGAGGCCCCGGGAAGCACCAGCACGCCCTTGGGCCCCTCCCAGAGCGCCTGCTCGAGCGAGCAGACGCCGCGGATCACGTGGCCGACGTGGTAGCGCGGCACCATCCCCAGCACGACGTCGACGTTGGCCATGCCCAGGTCGGCGTCGACCAGGACCACCCGCAACCCCAGCTCCCCCAGGGCCAGGGCCAGGTTGACGGCCACCATCGTCTTGCCGACGCCGCCCTTGCCGCTGGTCACCGTCACCGTGCGGGCCGGACGCCAGTCCGAGGATGCGGCCGGTGCGACCGTCGTGACCCTGCCCGGCCTCGAGGCGGCCATCCGGCGCAGAGGTGCCGCCTGGTCGGCGATAGGACCGGCAGGCCCCGTCATGAAGCCGCTCCCCCTTCCGCTACGGGCTCGGAGCGGCGCCCCGAGCCCAGGAGCCACCGCGCCACCGCCTCGCCGTCGGCCAGCTCGATGTCATCGGGCACCATCTGGCCGGTGGCGATGTACGCCAGGGGGGCCTGCGCCCACCGGGGGGCGTTGAGCAGGACGCCACGACAACGGGTCTCGTCGACCTTGGTCACCACGATTCCCCCGATCGGAATCGAGCGGTAGGCGGCCACCAGTTCGCGCAGGTCGCCCTGGCGCATGCCGGCCGGCACCACCAACAAGATCACGGCATGGGCCGGCAGGGCGCGAGCCAAGGCCTCGGTCCTCGCCAGCCGCTCGGCGTCACCCGGGTTGTGCCCGGCGGTGTCGATGAGCACCAGGTCGTGGGTGGCCGCGGCGGTCGCCGCCTGCAGCTCCTTGACGTCGTTGGCCACCTGGAGGGGCAGCCCGACCAGGTCGGCGTAGGTGCGGAGCTGCTGGATGGCGCCGATCCGGAAGGTGTCGGTGGTGACCAGCGCCACCCGCCACCCCCCGACCAGGGCGAAGTTGGCCGCCAGCTTGGCCAGCGTGGTGGTCTTGCCGGTGCCCGTGGGGCCCACCATCATGACGAAGAGCGGCCGCCCCTTGCGCTCCCAGAGGGGCATGGTGGGCACCGAGGCGGCCACCTGGGTCGCCACGGCCTCGCTCATGGTACGCCCGGTGGCGCGGGCCAGGAGTTCGGCCCGCTGGACGATCTCCCACGCCAGGGAGGCCTCGACATCGCTGTCGACCAACCGCTCGAACCACTCGGCCCGCCGCGTCCCGTCCTCTCGGACCTGGAGCCTCGGAGGCGGCTGCGCGACCCGAGGAGCCTCGGGGGCCGGCGCTGGCCCACGAGCCGGGCGATCGGCCAGCGTCGGCGAGGCCGTCCTGGGGCGTTCGGGAGGTGAGGGGCCGTCCAGGGCCGCGACGACCTCCACCGAGGCCTTTCCCCATCGTCGCCACCACGGGCGGACCCGCCGCGTCTCGATGATGAGGGCCCCGTCGCCCATTTCGGCCCGTACCTTCTCCAGAGCCTCCTTGATGCTGGGGGCCGTGTAGCGCCTAAGACGCATGGGCAAGCTCCACCACCCCCTCGCTCGCCACCTGGGCGCCCGGTGCTACCTCCGCGAACGAGATGACGGGCAGGCGCGGCAGCGGGCGCTCGATGAGGCGACGCAGGTAGCGTCGCACCGACGGGGAGCAGAGCACGACCGCACGCCGCCCCCGGGCGGCCGCCGCCTCCTGCAGGCGGCCCAGCTCCCGGACGAGTCGGCTCACGAAGTCGGGGTCCAGCGGTGCTGCCGGCGAGGCGGCCAGCTCCTCGAGCCTGCGCTCCAGCTCGGGGCTCAACGTGATGACGGGGATCACGCCGTCTTCGTCCCCGTACAGGCGGGAGATGTGGCGGGCCAGCGCCATGCGCACCCGCTCCGTCAGGAGGTCGGGGTCCCGGCTCTCCCGGGCGGAGTCGGCCAGGGCCTCCAGGATGGTGACGAGATCCCGGATCGGTACCCCTTCGTGCAGGAGATTTTGGAGCACCTTCTGGACCTCGCCCACCGTCAGCAGCTCCGGGATCAGCTCCTCCACCACGGCCGGGTGGGTCGTCTTGACGTGGTCCAGCAGCTGGCGGGTCTCCTGGCGCCCCAGGAGCTCGGCCGCGTGGCGGTGCAGGAGCTCGCTCAGGTGGGTGGCCAGCACCGATGGGGCGTCGACCACCGTGCAGCCCAGCAGCTCGGCCTGCTCCCGCTGCTCCTGGGCGATCCAGACGGCCGGCAGGCCGAAGGCCGGCTCCCGGGTGCGCACGCCGCTCAGCTTGTCCAACCCATCGCCGGCATCCATGGCCAGCAGGTGGTGCGGCATCAGCTCGCCCCGCCCCACCTCCACGCCCCGCAACTTGATGACGTAGACGTTGGGCTTGAGCTGCACGTTGTCTCGGATGCGGATGGGCGGCACCACCAGGCCCAACTCCAGGGCCACCTGCCGGCGCACCATCGTGATGCGATCGAGGAGCTCGGCCCCGTGGGCCTGGTCCACCAGCGGGATGAGGCTGTAGCCGATCTCGAGCTCCACGGGGTCGGTCTGCAGCAGGCTCATGACCGACTCCGGCCGCTTGGCCTCCTCCCGCTCGCGCTCGATGGCGGCCAGCCGCTCACGCTCGGCTGCCTGGCGCTCCTGCTGCGTCAGCAGGTAGGAGACGCCCGCCGATGCCCCCGCCAGCATCAGGAAAGGCAGTGCGGGAAGGCCGGGCACCATGGCCAGCACCGCCAGGATGCCGGCGGCGGCCGCCAGGGTGCGGGGCTGGCTGAAGAGCTGCCGGGTCAGGTCCTGGCCCATGTTCTCCTCGGAGGCGGCCCGGGTGACGATGATGCCGGTGGCCGTCGAGACCAGCAGGGCCGGGATCTGCGTGACGAGACCGTCGCCCACCGTCAGCAGGGTGTAGCGCCGCAGCGCCTCGCCCACCTCCAGGCCCCGCTGCAACACCCCCACCCCGAGTCCGCCGAGGATGTTGATGAGGGTGATGACGACGCTGGCGATGGCGTCGCCCTTGACGAACTTGCTGGCGCCGTCCATCGCCCCGTAGAAGTCGGCCTCCCGCTCGATGCTCTGGCGACGGGCCCGGGCCTCCTGCTCGGTGATGAGGCCCGCGTTGAGGTCGGCGTCGATGCTCATCTGCTTGCCGGGCATGGCGTCGAGGGTGAAGCGAGCCGCCACCTCGGCCACGCGCTCGGCGCCCCGCGTGATGACGATGAACTGGATGACCACCAGGATCAGGAAGATGATGAAGCCGACCAGGTAGTTGCCGCCCACGACGAAGTAGCCGAAGGCCTCGATGATGCGCCCGGCATAGGCGTGCAGCAGGATGAGCCGGGTCGACGAAATGTTGAGGGCCAGCCGAAACAGCGTGACCACCAGCAGGAGCGACGGAAAGACGGAGAACTGCAGGGGGTCGCGCACGTTCATCGTCAGCAGCAGCACGAGAAGCGACACGGTGATGTTGGTGGCCAGCAGCACGTCGAGGAGCGTGGGGGGCATGGGGATCACCATCATCATGACGATCCCCACCACCGCCACGAAGACCACCGCGTCGCTGTGCCGCACGGCTCGCGCCATCCCGGCCAGGCTCCGTTGCCCTGCCGCCATCTACTCGGTCACGCCTCCTCCACCGGCGCCCGCCAGACGGGCCGACCCGCGGCCCGAGCCCCAAACTGGCGGAGGCGGTACACGTATGCCAGCACCTCGGCCACCGCCCGGTAGAGTCGGGGCGGGATGGCCTGTCCCACCGCGACCCCCTCGAAGAGCGCCCAGGCCAGCGGCGGATTCTCGACCACGGGCACCCCGTGCTGGCGGGCCACCTCCACGATCCGGCGTGCCAGCCACTCCTGCCCCTTGGCCACCACGATCGGGGCCTCCATGCGGGCCTCCTCGTACTCCAGGGCCACCGCCACGTGGGTGGGGTTGGTGACCACGACCGATGCCCGCGGCACCCGCTGCATCATGCGCTGCGAGAGGATCTGGCGCATGCGGGAGCGGATCCGGCCCCGCACGTGCGGGTCGCCCTCGGTCTGCTTGAGTTCGTCCAGCAGCTCGTGCCGGCTCATCTTGAGGCTCTGCTCGTACTCCCACCGCTGGTAGGCGTAGTCGAGGCCCCCGATGACCAACAGCACCAGGCCCATCCGCAAGAGCTGCTGGTAGGCCAGGTCGGCCACGAAGACGGTGGCGTCGAGCAGCCCCATGGCCACCAGGTTTGACGAGGCCTGCATCAGGGTGCGGATGAAGGACCACCCGGCCCACGCCACCACCCCCGCCTTGGCCGTCGCCTTGACCAGCTCCACCAGGGCGCGGACCGAGAAGAGCCGCTTGAGGTTCGCGATGGGGTCGATGCGGGAGAGGGTAGGCGTCAGCGGGGTGCCCGAGGCGACGAAGCCCACCTGCAGCACCTGCGAAGCCAGCCCCGCCAGCATGACGGCCCCCGTCAGCGGCACCAGTCCGCGCATGGCCGTGAGGCCCAGGTAGCCCAGCTGGCGCACGCGATCCACCGTCAGTTCCTGCTGCCACAACATGCCTCCCCACAGCTGGGTGGCCAGCGACCGGGCGTCGGCCGCCAGCAGCCCGGCCACGCCCTTGGCCGCCAGGGCGCCCGCCAGCGCCACCACGGCCATCGAGAGGTCCATGCTGCGCGCGACCTGGCCTCGGCGACGGGCCTCCTGACGCCGGCGCGGCGTGGGGGCCTCGGTGCGCTCCCCGTCGGCGAAGCGCTGGAGGTCGAAGTCCAGCGGCCATTCGACGGCCTTGGCCCCACTCAACGGGGCGCCAGTCCCTGCATCGTTCGCAGCACCCATCCCCACAGCTCCCCGTTGCGTCCGAAGGTGCCCGCCAGAAGCCCGATGATCCCCGGCAGCGCCAGCAGCAGCGCCGCGAAGCCCAGCACGATCTTGGCGGGGAAGCCCACCACGAAGACGTTGAGC
>DATCKA010000134.1:0-6472 GCA_036562495.1 Limnochordales bacterium | reverse complement strand
GACCCAGGTGCCGATGAGCTCCTGCCCGGCGTGCACCTGGAAGGTGTCGGGCGGGGTGCCGCCCAGCATGCGGGTCTTCAAGACGGCCTTGGCGGTGACGCCTGCGCCGCCGGCCACGGTGGCGTTGATGACCCGCACGTTAGGATACAGCTGCTGATAGCGGGCGATGAGGGCCTCGAGGGCCGGCCCCTCGTCTCCCGACCACCAGGAGAAGATCTCGAGCTCTCCTGAGAGCGCGGCCATGGCCGAGACGGACATGGATGCCGCGAGCGCAACCGCCATGATGGCAGCCAGCAACGACTTGACGCCAAGCTGTCTCATCTTGCGGCGACCCTCCCTTGGTCTCAAGTCATGAATGCGCTTGCGAGAGGCGGTGCGTCCAACGCTTCCTGATCACCCCCTCCCGCAGACAGCGGCCCGTCGTGGGCCACCGAGCGGAGCTTACGGCGCGCGACCCGCTGAACCCTGCCCTGGCGACTGCGAGAGACCGATCGAGCGTCAGGATTGGAGCTCGGACGGCGACGCGATCAACACCCTCACGTCCCTGGACGACAGCTCCACGGATCCGCTGCACGTCTCGCCTGAGAGCAGGTCGACGTAGGTGCCGTCGAGGGAGAGCGTCACCGGGGTCGTCCGGTGATTGAGGATGAACAGGATCGGGCCCTGGCCGGACGACCGATCCCCGTCACCCTCGACGACGGGCCAACGGCGCAGGACCTCGACGCCGTCCGGCGCATCGAGCACCGGGGCGATCCCCAGGGACCGCGTCAGCCACCCGATCAAGTCACGGGTACCTTTCGGCTGAAGCGCGGTGCCCACGTAGACCACACGACCCCGGCCCACTCGATGCTCCGTCACCGCCGGCATCCCGCGGTAGTACTCGTCTTCGTACGTGGCGAGGGTGCGGGCTCCCTCCAGATGCATCACATCGCACCAGAACTCAGCCTCATACACTCCGTCCCAGGGCACCAGGGACTCGGAGGTGCGGACCCGGACCGTCTGCCCTGGCGGGAGCACGTCGAACTCCTCCACCCATACGCCACACAGCCGACGGAGCGGCCCGGGGTAGCCGCCGAGGTGCGCTCTGTCGTGGACGTCGGTCAAGCCGCTGTGATACGTTACCAAGAGCCCTCCGCCGTCCTCTACGTAGCGCTGCAGGCGTTGGGCGAGCTCCGGGGTGACGATGCGCAGGAGGGGCACCACCACCAAGCGGTATCGGGACAGGTCCGCGTCGGGGGAGACCACGTCGACTTCGATGTGTTGCTGCCAGAGTGCCCGATAGTAACGCATGACCTCGTCGACGTAGCGCAACCCTTTCGAGATGCGTGGCGGCTGCTCGACGGCCCACCACGATGGCCAGGAGAAGAGGATGGCCACCTCTGCGCGGACCTCGGAGCCTGTGATCCGCTCGCCGACCCTGGCCAGCTCTGCCCCCAGCCGGGCGACCTCTCGAAAGACTCGCGTCTCCGAGCCGCCGTCATGGCCGATGACGGCTGCGTGAAACTTCTCGGCGCCTCCCTGGCTCTGCCGTAGCTGGAAGAAGCAGATCGCGTCGGCGCCGTGGGCCACGGCCTGCCAGCTGCGCAGGCGCATCTCGCCGGGGCGCTGGGGGCGGTTGTACTCCATCCAGTTGACCTGGCTCGGCGACTGCTCCATGAGCAGGAAGGGCGCCCGCCCTCCCTTGAGCCCTCGCATCAAGTCGTGCCGGGCCGCCGTCTCGGCCGGGTCGGCCCCCGTCGGGGGGTAGGAGTCCCAAGAGACCACGTCGAGGTGCGGAGCCCAGGCGTGGTAGTCGAGCCCGTCGAACCAGGCCATGAAGTTGGTGGTGACAGGCACGCCCGGCGAGAAGGCCCGGATTATCTCCTTCTGCTCCAGGAAGCAGGCCAGGTAGCTGTCGGACATGAACCGGCGCCAGTCCAAGACATGTCCCGGGTTATGGTAGGTCGTGGTGCGCCGGGGAGCGTCGATTTCCTCCCATGCGCCGTACGTCTGGCTCCAGAAGGCGGTATACCAGGCCTTGTTGAGCTCCTCGAGCGTCTGATAGCGCTGCTGCAGCCACTGGCGGAAGGCGGCCACGCAACGGGGACAGTAGCAGGCGGAGATGTGGCAGCCGTACTCGTTGTCGACGTGCCAGTGGGTGACCGCCGGGTGCCGACCGTACCGCTTGGCCAGCTCGGTGGTGATCTGGCGGGCATGGTGCCGGTACGCCGGATGATTGGGACAGTAGTGGCGCCGGCTGCCGTAGCCGTAGCGCAACCCGTTTTCGTCTACGGGGAGGACGTCGGGGTAGAGCTGGTACAGCCACACCGGCGGAGCCGCCGTCGGCGTGGCCAGGATGACGGAGATGCCATGAGCATGCAGGTGCTCGATGACGTCGTCGAGCCAGCCCCACTCGTATCGACCCGGCCGGGGCTCCAGCTTGGACCAGGCAAAGATACCGACCGTCGCCGAGTTGATGCCGGCCGCCTTGAAGAGCCGCACGTCCTCCTGCAAGGTCTCGGCAGGCCACTGGTCGGGGTTGTAGTCGCCGCCGAAGAGCAATCGTCGCTGCCTCTGCATGCGTGTCGCCCTTCCCCGTGGTGATCTCCTTAACGTACACCGGCTCAGGGGCGCCCCAGAGCGTCCCACGACGGCAGTGCGTTGCCTTCGAAGTCGAAGAGGGCCAGGTTCTCCCACGGAGAGCCCCCCAGTCGTGGCACCGACAGGTAGCCAGGCTCCCAGTACACGACGCCCTTGCCGTGTCCGCCGGGGAGGCTCTCGACCATGCGGACGAGATCGCGCAGGAAGGCCGCCTGACCCTCCACCGAGGCCGGATAGCCGGGGTGCAATTGGTCACTGCGGCGGACGATATTGGGGTGGAGGTCGGCCTCCTGGAGCGTCCAGGGGTAGGCGGTCTCCACGACGACGATGTCCTTGTCGTAGCGGCTCGCGAGGTCGGTCATGTTGTCCCTGGCGTCCTGGAGGGTGCCGTGCCACCACGGATAGTACGACAGGCCGATGATGTCGAAGTCGACGCCCTGGCGCTGGAGCCCGTCGAAGAACCAGCGGGCACCCGCGTTGTCGCCGCCGCGGTCGATATGGATGACGATGAGGGGCCGGGGCGAGATCCCGGCCTCGTGCACCCCTCGTATCCCTGCCTGCAGGAGTTGCGCGAACTTGCGCCACTGCTGCTCGGTGTCGAACTCGCCGCCGATGCGCCCGTCGTCCCACAAGAAGCCCTGCGTGATCTCGTTGCCGATCTGCACCATGTCAGGCGGCGCGCCGGCCTCGGCGAGCGTCTCCAGCACCGAGCGCGTGTACTCCTGGACGGCTTGCTCGAGCTCTTCGAAGGAGAGGTTGCGCCAGCGGGCGGGTTTGTACTGCTTACCCGGGTCGGCCCAGGTGTCGGAGTAGTGGAAGTCGAGCAAGAAGCGCATCCCAGCCGACTTGACGCGGCGCGCCACAGCCACCGTGCGCTCCAGGTTGTTGAAGCCGGTGAGGGGGTCATTCCAGATGCGCAGCCGCACCGTATCGATGCCCCGCTCCCGCAGGATCTCGATGAGGTCGCGTGGCCGACCGCCGTCCTTGTAGACGCCGCCGAACCGTTCGATCTGATCCAGGGTCGAGATGTCGGCGCCTCGGATGAATGGGAGCCCTTCTCCGCGGGCAACCGGCCCTCCCCAGGTCATCACTGCTGCCAAGGCCAACGCCCCCACTCTCGCCACCCAGCTCGTGATGCCACTCATCCCTTGATGGCCCCCTGCGTCAGTCCCGAGACGAACTGATTGCGAAGCAGGTAGAAGATGGTCGCCACCGGAAGTGCCCCCACCAGCGCCCCGGCGGTGAAGACACCCCAGCGAGCGTGGTACTGCCCCGCGATGAAGATCCGCAGGCCGACCGCGAACGTGAGCAGGTCGCGGTCCTTGAGGAGGATGCTGGCGAGCAGGAAGTCGGAGTAGGTCCCGATGAAGGCCAGCAGGAAGACCACGGCCAGCACGGGGCGCGCCAGCGGCAGGATGATGTGGATGAAGGCCTGAAACGGCGTCGCCCCGTCCATCATGGCCGACTCCTCGAGGGACCGGGGGATGGTGTCGAAGTAGCCCTTCATGACGTAGGTGTTGAATCCCAGTGCCCCGCCCAGATAGACCAGGATCAGGCCGCCATGGCTGTCGAGGCCCAACGACGGGATGTACTGACCGACGCGGAGCAGCAACAGGTAGATGGCGACCATGGCCAGCATCTGTGGGAACATCTGAACCACCAGCAGCGTCAACAAGCCCGCGCGGCGTCCCTTGAACCTAAAGCGAGAGAAGGCGTACGCGGCCAAGGCCGCCATGACCACCGTCAGCAGGGCGGCCAACCCGGAGACCTTGATGCTGTTCCACAGCCACAGGCCGAAGGGGTGTGCAGGGTTGGTGAACAGCTCCACGTAGTGGGCGAGCGTCGCATTGCGGGGTATCAGGCTCTGGCCCACCAGCGTGTTGGACCGGCTTAGGGATGCCGAGACGACCCAGGCCACCGGGAAGAGCGCGAAGGCCATGGCCGCCAGCACGAAGAGGTGACGCAGCGCCTGCCCGACCAGGGTCGGCCTGCTATACATTCTCGCTCACCTCTTCCAACGCCCGGGTCATCCGGAAGTTGACGACGGTCAGAACGGCGACGATGACGAAGATAATCATCGAGATGGCCGCCGCGAAGCCGAACTGCGTGCCCTGGCCCCCCTGGAAGGCGAGCCGGTACGTGTAGGAGATCAGGATGTCGGTGTGGCCGGCGGGCGTCTGAGCTCCGGCCATGGGGGGCCCGCCTCCGGTGAGCAAGAAGATGACGTTGAAGTTGTTGAAGTTAAAAGCGAACGAAGCCACGAGCAGCGGCGCGATGGCGATCATGAGTAGCGGCAGCGTGATGGTGCGGATGACGTCCAAGGGCCGCGCCCCATCGACCAGAGCCGCCTCGTAGAGCTCCTGGGGGATGCTCTGAAGGGCTCCTAGCGTGACCAGCATCATGTACGGATAGCCCAGCCACGTGTTGACGAGCAGCAGGGCAACCCGCGCCCAGAAGGCGTCCTGCATCCAGGGAATGCGCCCGATGCCGAAGAAGGCCAGGATGTCGTTGACGACCCCCAGCTCCGTGTTGAGCAGCCCGCCCCACACCAGGATGGAGATGAAGGCGGGGATGGCGTAGGGCAGGATCAGTACACTCCGGTAGAAGTACCGGAACCTGAGATGCGGGTCGTTGAGCACCAGGGCCAGGGCGATGCCCGCGATGGACTGCAAGGCGACGGTCAGCGCGGCCCAGACGAAGGTCCACGTGAAGACCCTCAAGAAGGGGCGCGAGATGGCCGGGTCCTTCACCAGCCGCGCGAAGTTGGCCAGCCCCACGGACTCGACGAAGCCCGGCTCGAGGCGGTTGCCGTCGGCGTCGACGAAGTAGCCCCCTGACGGCCGGTAGAGCCTGCCCGTGCGGACGTCCACCAGCGTATCCGTCGCCGCGTCGTACCGGTACGCCTGCCTCACTTCCTCGAACTCTCGGAGGCTGGCGGGGCGCAGGAAGGCGTCGCCCCACTCGAACCGGAGCTGCTGGAGGGTGGCGAGCTGACGAGCCAGCTGTTGGACGCCGAGCGCCGTCGATTGGCCCAGTCGCTCAGGGCGACCATCCTGGTCGGCGTCGACGAGCTCGTCAGCGACCGGGTCCACGGGGCGCACGCGCCCGTCCCGGGCGAGCAGCGCCGGCCCTGTCTCGTCGTAGAGGAGGAAACTGAGCTCCCCCGTGGGCGATTGGAAGGCGGTGAACGACCATCGGCGGGCTCCCGGCGGGCTGTAGACCATCTGCTCGAGCTGGCGGATGGCCTGGGCCTTGGAGAGCATGTGGCCCGTGCCGTAGTTGGTGAAGGCCACGTAGACGGTGTAGCCGATGGGGTAGACCACCAACAGGATGAAGAAGACGAGCCCCGGCCAGATGTAGCGCAGCGGATAGGCCCTGTCATTCGTGAAGACGTACGTGGTCGCCACGAGACCGAGGACGAGGGCGACGGCTGGCCAGATAGCTCCGTCAAGGTAGAGCCGCGCTGCGAACCAGGCGCCCGCGGCATCGACCATGCCCAGCAAGAGCCATGCCAGGCTCCGACCTGCCATCCTGAAGACCGTCGCGGCTACGCCCCCCGGGCGAGTCACCTGGCCGTACTTGGCTGCCACCGTGCGTGCCTCCGCCCGAATCAGGAGGGGCCGACCGGGCGCACCGGTCCTCCCGGCCTCGCCCGGTCAGCCCACTCTCTGTTTCGCTTTCGCTTCTGTCACTGCCCTGCGGCCAGCGCGTTGCGGATCTTCTGAGCAGCCTCTCGCAGGGCTACCTCGGGGGTCTGCTCCCCGTTGACGATGAAGGTCATGGCGTCGTTGAGTGCCGTCCAGACCACGGCCATCTCCGGGATGTTGGGCATCGGGATCCCGTCAGCGGCGCTGGCCCCGAACGCTGCGACATCCGGGTCCGCCGCCACCTC
>DATCKA010000133.1:0-4504 GCA_036562495.1 Limnochordales bacterium | reverse complement strand
AGAAGGACCGAGACAAGAAGGACTACGACGAGAGAGATTACGACAGGGACCATGACCGCAAGGATGACAAGAAGTTCGTCATCGTCGAGTCCCGGGTCCATATACCCGTCGAGGTCCAGGAGGACTCGTCCGACGACCTGTTGAGCACGTCTGTGGTCGGGTTCATCGACGTGGAGAAGGTTGTTCGCGCCTGGGACAAGGAAATTTTGATCGAGAAGAAACTGCCGTTCCACATCCTCGTCCTCCGGCCACGAGACGACAAGAAGAAGGACCGCCGTGACGGCGAGCGCGACAAGGACGGGCGCGATAAGGACGGGCGCGACAAGGATTAGGAGCCGTCCCCCTCCAGCGACCATCCCCGGAGCCGGGCGCACCAGTGCCCGGCTCCCCGCGCGCCCCTACAGGTGAGCCACCCTATGCTCTACGCGGCCAACCTCGACAGACGCCGGTGGGCCGCCCGTCCGGGCGGCCCACCTGGCGAGGCGCAGGTCCGGGGATCTCGTCCAAATGGCACGGCCTTGCTGGTCTCCATCGCCTGCCGGATGGCACCGCGGCGAGGATGCTCGACCATCCGCATCACCAGCGACCTCCGGAAAGCCTGGCCGGGGTTGAAGGCGCCCGACGGTACCTCCGCGCCCAAGAGGGGCCCCCATGTGGACCACTCCGCCCAGGCCTCCTGCCCTGGGCGCCAGTCCGTGTCCGGCTCCACCGCGGGGCGAAAGTCCACCGCCATGTACTCGGAGTCGCCCATCTCGCGTTGCAGGAAGGCCTCGTACCCGGGGTTGACCAGGAGCATGTCGGACTCGAGCACGACGAAGAAGTCGAATGCCCACCGCTCCTCGACGACCCACATCATGGCGTCCAGCACGTAGCCGGCCGTGTGACCCGCTCAGCGGGCGGCTCGAGGGACAGACGGGCACGTCGACGCGACGAAAGAGCCCCCGGTTGGTGCTACCGTTGTAGACGACCGGCAGGGCTCCGGGACAGAAGTGCCGGATGCTGGCCACCAGATCCGCCACGCACTGCGGGCAGTCATGGGCCAGGATGGCGAAGCAGACGCTCACGTCCCTCATCATCTCCTCTTAGGGCTGGCCCTGTTGGCAGCGCTTCAGGAGCCGGTGGTGCTTCGAGCGGATGCGAGCCTTGAGCTGTCGGTCGAACCGGATGGAGTGGGTGATCATGGAGCCGGGCCTGCGGCGGTAGAGGTAGAGCTTCTTGGGCACGCACGCCCCCCACCATCCGGCCTCGGCGGCCGCCACCCACAACTCCCAATCCTCGTACCCTTCTTTCATGGCGGGGTCGTACCCACCCACGCTCTCCCACACTGTCTTGCGGAACAACGCGGCGGATGGGAGCAGGTTCTCCTGGATGAGACGGCAGGGATCCCAGGGGGAGCAGAGCCCCTCCCACCGCTCTATGCCGAAGGCCTGGTAGTGGGTGTAGACGATGCCGAACTCCGCAAAGCGCTCGAGCACCTCGACCGTCTCCTGCAGGTAGGTCGGCTCGATGAGGTCATCCGCATCCAGCGGCAGGATCAGCGAGCCCCTGGCTAGGCGGATCCCCGCGTTGCGGGCTTCCGCCAGCCCACGGTTGGGCTGCTCGACGTAGCGGATGCGCTCCGTCCCGTACTTCCCCTGGAAGGCCTTCACCACGTCGGGAGTGTGGTCGGGACTCCCGTCGTTGACCACCACCGCTTCCCAGTCGGTCCGGGTCTGCGCGAGCACCGACTCCAGCGTCTCCGGCAGGTAGTCGGCCAGCTTGTAGCACGGGATGACCACGGAGACCGTGGGCTTACCGTCCCCAGCCGGGCGGGGCGCTTGGGTGCTGCGCGGCGGGATGACCAGGAGGCCCTCTCGGCTCTCTTCCACCACTTCCCCTCCCAGCCGCCGTACCAGAGCGCGCCACCGCTCCTGGGGTTGCCGGCACAAGGGTGGATTGCCGAGGTAGCCCGGAGCTTGCGGGTAGCCGATGAAGACCAGGTCCCGTCCCACCCGAAGGTGCTCTGCCACGAGCTCATCGGCCTTGTCGCACCTGAAGCGTGCCGCTGAGCCCATGGAAAAGACGAGCGGGTAGGAGCGGGTAGCCAGCGGCACCCTGCTTCCCACCAGCCGGATGAAGAAAGGGTTGTGTCGCAACGGGCCCGCGAGGAACTGGGGGGACCCCTCGGCGCCGATCATGTCGATGCCGAGCTCGCGCACCGCGAGGACGCCCGTGCAGTCCCCGCACCCCAGTTCCAGCGCCGGCTCCGGTCGCTTCTTGTAGATCCGTTCATAGGCACGGAGGAGGGACATGACGCGATGGTACCACCTGAAGTCCAACTGCACCGGGCTCCTCCAGTCCCGAGGCTATCAGGACGTGAGCCAAGTTACGCCCGCGATGGCTGCTGCGTGCCGGTTCGGGGCGGGGGATCCGAACCAATGCTCCTGCAGTTGCCGTCTTGCCAGCCCCAGCAGTCCTCCGAAGGCCGGGCGCCCTCGCATGCATCCCGCCTTCTATGACTTGCCTTGCCGCTGCGGGATGGGACTCGCAGCCACCCGGTCTCCCTTCCGCAGGAAGTCAGGGCTTGCTGTTTGTGTCACGCACGGCCACCGCACGAACTGGGTAAACCTCACCGGAAGGGAGACGGACTCGAAGCAGTCCGGCCTGTCTTGAACCTGGAAGTGCAGGTGGGGCTGGGTCGAGTGCCCCGAGTTGCCACATTCCGCTACCTTCTGGCCACCGCGGACCCGCTCTCCAGGCCGGACGCAGATGCTGCCCCTCCGGAGATGGGCGAGCAGCGAATACTCGTGGGCGGCATGCTGAATGACCACGAAGTTTCCACGAATGTCCGGGGCCGTGAAATCGATGGTCCCCACGATGGGCCAATCCCGGATATCGTCCCGGACCTCTACGACCATTCCGTCGGCAGGAGCCAGGACCGCCGCGCCGTACGCAAAGTAGTCCGTCAAGCGAACGCCCTTGCCGGCGAACATCTCCCCACTTTCGTCGACCCGGACGAAGTCGTAGGCGTACCGCTGCTCGACCAGCTCCCACGAATGGGAGGTCTCGGGGGTCGTCCCACCATTCACGACCAGCCACCATCCTTCGAATGGCAGCGTATACTCGACCTGTTGGGCGTAGCTCTCCGGATCGGGCAACCTTCCACCGAATCGAAGCGGAGCTTCACGGATATTGCGGATTTGTCGGAGCGCTTGCTTCATGACGTGCGGATTGAGGCGGCTCAGGCAACTGAACAGACCGTAGAGAACATGCCCCGCGATGGCGCTGATGTCGTACCCCTGCGGCCTCATCCGAACCCCCTCAGCAACCGTGGTGGTCATCCGCCTGGGAGATAGTACACGACGCGCGGGCGCACACCTGGCCCTCCGGTACAATCAGTCTGTTATCGGCGAGCCAGCGGCATACCCTGGGGCCGTACCCCATCTTCCGAAGTAGCCACGTAACAGGTAGCAGGGGCCAGAAGACGTGGCAGCATGACGAAGGCGGCTGGGCCCATGGCGTCGAAACCCCGCCCCGGGGCGCACACAGGCGGGATGAGGCTCTCTCGCGGTCGGCTCTCCTTTCCACACGGTCCGCTTCTTGGAGGGCGAAGGGTATGCGGCAGACAAGGCGTGATGGGACGCAAGGCGTCGACTGGCGGGGCGTGGGGTGGTTCCTGGCCATCACCTTCGGCCTGACCTACCTGGTGGAGGGCGCCCTCATCCTGTCGGGTTTCCGGTTTGGCCCTGTCTCGGAGCTCTACGGTCAATTGGTGGTGGCCGCCGTCATGTGGACGCCCGCCGTGGCTGCGCTCGTCACCGTGACCCGGATCACCGGGCAGAGCGTGGCGGCGCTGCAGGTGCGCTTCGCGCCCTGGCGGGTTCACCTGGTGTCGGCCCTGCTGATGCCGGTCGTCTACGCGCTCATCTACGGGCTGACGTGGCTGCTCGGCCTGGGCAGCCCGGACTGGGAGCTTTCGTGGTTCCGGGGGATCATGGCCGAAGCGGGCGCCTCGACTGACGGCTCGCCACCGACCGGGGTCATCCTTGGCACCCTCTTCGCGGCCAGCCTGGTACTGGGGCCCACCGTCAACGGCCTGTTCGGCTTCGGCGAGGAGCTGGGCTGGCGAGGGTACCTCCTGCCTGCCCTGATGCCCTTGGGTAAGGTGCGGGCGTATCTGCTGGTGGGCCTCATCTGGGGGCTGTGGCACGCCCCCCTGATAGCCATCGGCTTCAACTACCCGGGCTACCCCGTCTGGGGGATCGTGGCCATGGCCGGGGTGACCACGGCCTTCGGCATCTACCTCAACGAGATGGCCTTGCGGCACCGGAGCTCGGTGCTGGCCGGGTGGATCCACGGCGCGTTCAACGGCCAGGCCTACGGCATCTGGCGACTGCTCTTCCCCGACGTCAACCCGCTGCTGGGCGGGATCACCGGGTTGGTAGGCATGGCGGTGTGGACCGCTGTCGGGCTGTGGGTGGCGACGCGCCCCGAAGGTAGGGCAGGCGCGGCGCTCCAGTGAAGC
>DATCKA010000132.1:0-2305 GCA_036562495.1 Limnochordales bacterium | reverse complement strand
GGCCCCGAGTCCGTACGGGTGGTGGGACAGCCCTACCTCAGCTACACCATCTCCCACAGCATCCGCCGGGACCTCTTCGTCCTCTTCCCGCTGGCGGTGCTCGTGGTGCTGGCGAGTCTGTACGCCAGCTTCCGTATGCCGGCCGCCCTGGTCGTGCCGATGGTGCCCGTGGGCATGGGGCTGGTCTGGGTAATGGGCTTGATGGCGGCCCTGGGGTATCGCCTCTCCGTCGTCTCGGCCGCCCTGCCCGTGCTCCTGGTGGTCGTCGGCAGCGCGAGCGGCATCCACATCCTGAGCCGCTACCAGGGGTTTCGCCAGCAGGGCCTGCCCCACCGAGAGGCCGTGCGCCAGGTGGTCCAGTCCCTGAGCGCGGCGCTGGTGATGGTGTCGCTGACGGACGCGGCCGGCTTCGCTTCGCTGGTGACCGCCTTCGCCCGGCCGGTGCGTGAGTTCGGCGTCTTCACCGCCGTCGCCATCCTCTTCGCGTTGCTGGCGAGCCTCATCGCCGTGCCGGCCATCCTCGCCCTGCGGGAGCCCCGCATGCCGAGTGGCCGGGCCGGAGAGCAGCGAGGCGACGCCGGTCGTCGAGACGGGGAGCCGGGCCAGGTGCGCGGTTCGGCGACCCCATGGGAGCGTCAGGCGCGGCGGCTCTCCGGGGCCATGATGCGGCCCGCCGGCATCGCCATCATCGCTTCCGCGGTGCTGCTGGCCCTGGGTTGCGCCGCCGGGATTCCGCGGATCCGCATCGAGACCAATCTGCTGGAGTACTTCGGGCCGCGAAACGAGGTGGTGGCCGCGACCCGTGACGTCGAACGGCTCTTCGGGGGCACCAGCATGCTCTCCGTCGTGGTCGACACGGGGGAGCCCGACGGCGTCAAGGACCCGGCCCTGCTGGAGCGGGTCGACCGCTTCCAGCAGGCCATCGCCAGCCTGGAGGCCGTCGCGCAGGTGCAGTCCATCACCGACGTCCTGCGGCAGGTCAACCGGGCGCTTCACGCCGGCGATCCGGCGGCCGACCGCATCCCCTCGACGCCCGAGGCGGTGGCTCAGGAGCTCTTGCTGTTCACCTTCCAGGGAGGCAGCGGCCTCGACTCGCTGGTCGACTACGACTACTCCAAGCTGCGGATCCTGGCCAGGGTCGCCACCTTGCCGACCCACGAGTCACGTGCGCTGGTGGAGGCCATCGAGGCCGAGGCCCGCGACGCCTTCGCAGAGCTCCCCGTCGATGTCACGGTGGCGGGCACCCCTCGCATCGTGGTGAGACTCCAGGAGCGCTTCGTCTCGAGCCAGCTGCAGAGCATCGCCATGGCCTTCGTGGTGGTAGCCGTCATCGTGGCCCTGCTGATGCGCTCGTGGCGGGCGGGGCTCCTGTCGTTGATGCCCCTGGTCCTGACCGTGGCGGTGCAGTTCGGCGTGATGGGCTTGCTTGGCATCGCGCTGGACATCGCCACCTCCATGATCGCCGCCATCACCATCGGGGTGGGGGTCGACTACGGCATCCACCTCATCAGCCGCTATCGCCAGGAGCGGCGAGCCGGCCTCGCTCCCGGTCCAGCGCTGGAGGCGACGCTGGCCAGCACGGGACGGGCCGTCGCGGTCAATGCCTTGACGTTGTCGGCCGGTTTCGCCGTGCTCATCTTCTCGGACTTCCGGGCGGTCTCCGTGCTGGGATTGATGCTGGCGCTGACCATGCTGGTCTCGGCGCTGGCCACGCTCCTGCCCCTGGCGGTCAGCTTGGTGCGTGTCGACGATGTGGACGTCCGGCAGGAGCCGGGCACGGCTGGCCGTCTCCCGGTCGGCCAGGTGAGCACCGGCTCCATCCCCCCGAAGCGGCCGGAGGCGTAGCGGCTCATGCTCCGTGAGGTCACGAGACGTCGGAAGGAGGAGTCCGGGATGACGTGCTTCTCCACCGCACGACCTCGTCCGGCGGCCCGGCGGCAGGCCGGGACCCGATGGGCGGCAGTGGTCGTGCTGTCGCTCGTCGCCCTGAGCTTGGCGATCGCCGCCGACGGGACGAGGGCCGCGCCGTCGGAGCTGTCGGCCTCGGAGATCCTCGAGCGCGTGGCCGGCACCGGTGTCCTGAGCGGAAGCGGTCAGGCCCGCCTCGAGCTGGTGACCGTCAACCGCCGGGGCCAGCAGCGGGCGTACCGCCTGCAGATCTACAGGGCCGAGGGGCCCGACGGGTCGGACCGGCAGCTCCTGGAGTACCTGGAGCCGGCCGACGTGCGCGGCACCAAGCTCTTGAGCCTCGGCCAGCCCGACGGCGAGGCGCAGATCTGGCTCTACCTGCCCGCCCTGGGACGGG
>DATCKA010000131.1:0-3736 GCA_036562495.1 Limnochordales bacterium | reverse complement strand
CGGCGTGATGAGCATGCCTTCACCATGTCGACATTCATTGGCGACATCGACTTTTCAATGCGCCAAGTGCTCTACCTCGCTATCGTGGGGGCCATCTTGCTAGCCGTTGGCCTTCCACTTCCTAAGGCGGCCCGGTGGGTGGTGCTGCCCTTTCTAGGGGCCATTCTCGTTCCCATCGCAGTCTTGTTGGGATGGGCATCGGCCGGCTCATGGGGCCTTCCGGGCCCGAAGAACCGGGACCGCTTGGGCACGGTCCAGGAATTGCCGCTACGGTTGGATGAGTGGCTGGCCATCTGGCTGTCGTGGCGACTGGCGCCGAAGGTTGTGCCTTATGCCTTCAATCCGACGCGCAAGAAGGACACGGGGGGTACATCGTGATGGGATTCTCCCTGGTCCTGCCCCTTGTCATGCTTGCGATCGTGGGCGTCGTCCTAGCCGCAGTGTTCCTAATGCCGAAGTCACGATCCCGGTCGCCGGTGGGCAGGGCGCGGTGGGCGGAGTCGACCCAGGAGTTCATCGGGATCCTTGGGTTCCCCGACGACATGATTCAGGTCAGTGAGGAGCGTTTCCGGGCGGTCATCGAGGTGGAGCCCATCAATGTCGCCTTGCTCGACGAGGTCGACGCCGACGCGCTGCTAACCCGGTGGCGCGATTTCCTCATGTCGCTCCGCTTCCCCATCCAGATCTACGTGGGTTCCCAGCGCCTTGACCCGGACGAGGTGGTGGCCGCGCTACAGAGCCGGCTGCATTATCTCACGGGTCCGCGCCGGGAGTACGCGGAGGCCCTCATGAGCCAGCTGCACCAGTACGTGTCTCAGGACGCCATGCTGGTGCGGCGGATCTACATCGTCTTGATATGGGACAGCCATCGGCAGAGCTTCCGCGGCTCGGCTCACGAGGCAGCCAAACGCGACCTGGACGTTTGGTGCAAGACGACGATTGCATCGCTAAGGGCGATGAAGGACATCCGGGCCCGCCGTCTGCGGAGCGATGAACTGGCGCAGCTGGTGCATGCAGCGTGGCTACGGGACCGGAGCCGCTTTCTCAACCTCCGGCGGATTGCTGAACACCAGCCCTTTGCGCTGACAGTCACCGGTACGCTGCACAGTTCTGAGGAAGGAGAGGCGGCACATGCTCGGGTTACGACGCAAACAGCGTAAAGCGGCAGCTGAAGAGGAGCAGGTCACCGTTTCCCTGGAGACGGACGAGTCGGGCGGACTCGCGGAGAACGTGCCCCGGCCCCTGGACCTGCTTGCACCGGATGTCATCGACCGCAGCGACATCGGGTTTGTCCGCGTGGGCCGGAGCTTCGCCCAGACCCACACGCTCATCGCCTGGCCGCGCTACGTCATGCCTGGGTGGTTCACGGCCTGGCTCCAGCTGCCCTTCGACGTGGACACGTCCATTTATATTGAACCCATCGAGGGCCGTGTTGCCCGCGATGCGCTTTCCCGCCAGCAGGTCAGGCTGCAAAGCCGGCTGAAGGCAGAGCTCCAATCCGGCGAGATCAAGGAACGCGAGCTGCTCCAGCAGACGATCGAGGACATCCAGCGCCTCCGCACTGCGATCCAGGCAGGCACCACCAACCTGTATGCGGTCTCCGTCCTGACGACGATCTACGCCAAGTCCCGGGAAGCACTGGACGTACAGATGGAAGAGCTCATCAAGGCCGTGGAGCGGGCTGGTTTCCACGGCCGAATCTGCGATGCCCAGCACGACCTTGGCGTGCTGGCAACCATGCCTCAGGGCATCTTGCCGGATCGCATTGCTCGGCGCCGCAACCTGGACGCGGATGCTCTGGCGACGCTGTTTCCTTTCGTCGCCGGCGACTTGGCCCACCCCGAGGGAGTTTATTTCGGACTCAACGTGCTTACGGGCGCGCCCATTCTATACGACCAGTTCCACAGTAGCCTTAACAACCATAACGTCCTCGTTTATGCGGAGGCCGGCGCCGGTAAATCCACCACGGTGAAGACCGCCTTCATCGGCCGCTCTCTGCTTATGGGGCGGCACGTCGTGGTCATTGATCCCGAGGGCGAGTACCGCAAGGTGGCGGAGGCCCTTGGAGGTACGTACATCGAGCTCGGGCGCAGCCACTATGTCCTCAATCCATTCGACGTCAGCCCAGACCGGGATGAGCATACCGGTGAACTCCACATCGACCTGGAAACGAAAGTCGCCGACATCATAGGCCTGATCGAAGCCATGCTCGAGGGCGACCTGCAACTGAGCAACGTGCAAAAAGGCGCCCTGGAGCACCTGATCTGGAAACTCTACGCGGACTTCGGCATCACGGAGGACCCGCGTTCCATTCTTGCCCCTGCCGATCAGGATGAGGACGTGGTCTCATTGAGCCCCGACGGCGGGGCGCGGAAGCCGATGCCCACGCTGTCGGACTTCCACCGCCTGATCGTCCAGGAAGCCGAGCACCAGCCCCGCCTGAAAGAAGTGGCCGAGGCACTGCAGCGCTACCTTCGCACCAATCCCACGCACGGGTGGCTGGACGGGCAGACGACCGTTCCCATCGACCAGTCGGATTTTGTGGTGTTCAGCCTGGCATGGATTGGGGACCGAGACTGGACGCAGAAGGCTCTGGCCCTCTACGTCTGCCTGAGCTGGACCTGGGAGCGTTTCATTAAAAGGCCCCGCGGCGCCCACAAGATTTGCATTGTCGACGAGGCGTGGCAGCTGGCCGATCACGAGCGGACGTTTGAATTCCTTGAGCGCGTGGTCAGAAGGTGCAGAAAAAGGGACGCGGGCCTCGTGGTCATCGCCCAGGACGCATGGAAATTCCTTGGCGAGCGGTGCGGGGAGGCCATCCACAACAACTGTTCAACACAGGTCTTTCTGAAGCAGGGCGCCACGAACCTCAATGTGCTCCGTGACCAGTTCCACCTACCCGGCGGGATCGTTTCGCTCCTCAACCAGCTGGAGAAAGGCGAGGGCATCTTGCTGGTTGGCGGCCGCCCGTATTGGTTCCGGAACGAGGTGAATCCCCTTGAGGCCCGGTGGGCGTTTACGTCGAGGACGACCTAACTGGACGACCTGGGCAATCCTTGTGCTAGCCATCCTCCTCCTGGCAAGCGGGGTTGCCTCGGCCCAAGTGAACGACTACCCAGCCGCCGACACGCCATCGGCGGGCGGTCTGCCCCCGAACGCCCAACAAGCGGACGAGGATCCGTTCGACCCCAACGCCCTCGGGGTCGATCGGCCCTCTATCGTAGACCGCTTTGCCTTCGCCAGCCTGAACTGGATCTACTGGGCCCTGTCTGCTCTTATCGACGACGCTGATGCACACACCGTCGTCTTTGGCTGCCGCAACGAGACGGGGGCGTGCCAGCCCCTGTCAGCCGATGAGTGGGGACACTACGGGGTCGTCAAGCCATCTGTGGCATCGAGCGTGGTCGTGCCGTGGCAACGTGCCATGTTTTCGCTTACGGCGGGCATTGCGTTGCTCAGTGCGCTCCTCATCGGACTTGAATACATGTACTCGGGCGTGAACCTCACTATCCGAGTCAGCCTAAGCGAGCGGTTGCAATGGCTGTTCCTAGGCCTGTTACTGAGCTTCCTCTCCCCGTGGCTTGTTGAGGTGGCGCTTGGCCTCAACCTCGCCTGGACACGGGCTGTGGGTAACCTGGCGGGAACGATGTCGTTTGACGCTGCGATGGGGCAGCTCTTTACCGGCCAGAACAGCATTGGTGCCGTAGGCAGTGCCTTTGCTTATGCCGTCGCCCGG
>DATCKA010000008.1:0-4151 GCA_036562495.1 Limnochordales bacterium | reverse complement strand
CCCGGCGTTCTTCGTCGCCTGCCGCTGGGCGTCGTTGAAGTAGGCCGGCACGGTGATGACGGCCTTGGTGACCTCCTCGCCCAGGTAGGCCTCGGCGTCCTGCTTCAGCTTGCGCAGGATCATGGCCGAGATCTCCTCGGGCGAGTAGAGCTTACCGTCCACCTCCACCCGGGCGTCACCGTTGTCGCCGGCCACCACCTTGTAGGGCACCCGGGCCGCTTCCTCCCGCGCCTCGTCGTAGCGCCGGCCCATGAAGCGCTTGATGGAGAAGATGGTGCGCTCGGGGTTGGTGACCGCCTGACGCTTGGCCACCTGCCCCACCAGCAGCTCGCCGTCCTTGGACCAGCCGACCACCGAAGGCGTCGTGCGACCGCCCTCGGCGTTGGTGATGACGGTGGGCTCGCCGCCTTCCAGGACCGCGATGACGGAGTTGGTGGTACCCAGGTCGATGCCGACCACCTTGCTCATTGCGAAGTCGCCTCCTCCGCGTCAGCGTTCCCGTCGCCCGCCGACTTCGCCGAAGGGGCGGTCTCCGGTGGATCGCTGCCGTTCTGCCCTTCGGGCGAGGCCTGCGCCCCGGCGCCCGTCTCCTTCTGCGCGGTCGCAGGCGCCGCCGGCCGGCCGACCGCCACCTTGGTCAGAGCGGGGCGCAGCGTCCGCCCCTGGTAAAGGTAACCGCGCTGGTACACCTCTATCACATGGCCGTCGGGAACGCGGTCCGTTTCCTCACGGGCGACGGCCTCGTGCAGGCGCGGGTCGAAGGGCCGGCCCTCCGCCTCGATGGGCTCGACGCCCACCTGGCGCAGGACGTCCAGGAACTGGCGGTGCACCATGGCGACCCCCTCCTTGAGGGGATCGCCGTCGCGGCCCGCCTGCAAGGCCCGCTCCAGGTTGTCCACCACCGGCAGGAGCATGCGGGCGAAATCACCGATGGCCTGCTCGCGCCAGCGGGCCTGCTCCTGCATCATGCGGCGGCGGTAGTTGGTGAAGTCCGCCTGCAGCCGCTGCAGCTGTTCCAGCCGCTCGGCCGCCTGCCGCTCGGCCGCCGCGACCCGCTCCCGCAGTTCCCGGCATTCCGCCTCCAGGACGGCTAGACGCTCCGCCGTCTCACCGGCCTCGGACGCGGCCGCGGGCTCCTCGCCGGACCCGCCGGCGGGCTCTCCCGCCGCCTCGCCGGCGCCGGGGGCGGCCACGTCGTCATCCCCCGCGGGCGCGGCCGCCTCCCCGCCGGCCCCGCCCGGACCGGTCTGCCCCTGGGGGGCGGATGCGGCCTGCGCGGGTTGTTCCGCGTCGTGCCGTCCGTCCTTTTCCGCCGTCATGGCTGCCTGCGACCTCCTCGCGCCAGCTCGGGCCACAAAAAAGCTCCGCCTCCGGGGGCCCAGGACGGGCGGTCTGGAGACCGTCGCCCCTTTCAGCGGACCGACCGATCAAAGGCCTCGCTCAGCAGCCGGGCCATCAGCTCGATCACGCTGGAGATGCGGGCATAATGCATGCGCTTTGGACCCAGCACCGCGATCCGGCCCGCGATCTCCCCGCCCACCCGGTACGAGGCGGTCACCAGGCTGCAATCGTGCAGGTCCGGGTAGGGGTTTTCCTGCCCGATGGTGATGACCAGCTCCTCGCCCGACTTCCGGCCCAGCAGCTCGCGGACCAGTTCCTGTTGCTCCACCAGGCCGAGCACGGCCTGCGCCCGCCGCAGGTCCTGGAACTCCGGCTGGCGGAACAGCCGCCGGGTCCCCAGCACGTAGACGGGGCGGTCGCTGTCCGTCCCCGGCGGCCGCAGCGCCTCCAGCGCCACGTCCAGCAGCGCGCCGTAGGCGGACAGCTCATTATACAGCTCGTGCAGCACGGTCGCCCGAACCTGGTCGAGGGTACGCCCGGCTAGGCGACGGGTGAGCACGCTGGAGATGCGCGCCAGCTCGCCCTCGCTGGCCGGCTCCGGCAACTCCACGAGGCGTTGCTGGACGAGACCTTCCTCCGTCACAAGGAGCAACAGCGCCCGGCGCTCGCTGAGGGGAAGCACCTGCAGGTGCCGGAACGTCACCGGCTCCACCCGCGGCGACTCCACCAGCGCCAGGCAGTCCGTGGCCTCGCTGAGCACCTGCGCCGTCTGCCGGAGCAAACGGCCGACCTGGTCCACCCGCTGGGCGTAGAGCCGCCGCAGGCGTTCGACCAGTTCCGGCGGGGGCGACACCGCGTCCATCAAGACATCCACGAAGAACCGGTAACCCCGGTCCGACGGGATACGGCCTGCAGACGTGTGGGGTTGCTCGAGAAAACCCATCTCCTCCAGATCGGCCATCTCGTTGCGGATCGTCGCGGGGCTGACACCCAGGCCGTACTTCCGCGCCAGCGTCCGCGACCCCACGGGCTCGGCCGTGTCCACGTAGTCTTCGACGACGGCCTTCAGCACCTGCCGCTTGCGCTGGTCCATGCGGTGTCACCCCCTTTCCCGCCCGTCGTCGTCCTTTACCCTCACCGCTCGCAGCCCCCGGCGATACCGTCGATGGTGCCGATTCCGCAACTTCCCCCGCGGCGTTAGCACTCGCCATGGAAGAGTGCTAACGGCCTTCTTTCAACTTAGCACCGGCCCGCGCCGAGCGTCAACCGACCGCCCGCGCCCGCCGCCGGCCGGTTCAGACGAAACGCTCCAGCACGCTGTTGGCCACGGGGACGGCCTGCTGGCTGAGCCGCAGCCGCCCGTCCTCCCGCACCAGCCACCCCTCCCGCACCAGTGCGGCGATCTCGCCGGGAAAGGCCTCCTCGGGGGTGACGCCGAAGCGCGCCGCGAAGCGCCGGCAGTCCACTCCCTCGGCCAGCCGCAGACCGAGGATCATCGTCTCCCTGCGCTCCAGATCGGGATCGACGGGTTCCCGGCGGTCCACCGGCAGGCGCCCGGCCAGCACCTCGTCCGCATAGGCGGCGGGATGCAGGCGGTTGCGGCGCCGCTCGCGGCGCCAGTAGGACCAGGCCCCCGGGCCGGCCCCCAGGTAGGAGCCGTTCAGCCAGTACACCTGGTTGTGGACGGAGCGAAAGCCCGGCCGGGCGAAGTTAGAGATCTCGTAGGCCTCGTACCCCGCCGCCCCCAGCCGTTCCCGGGCCAGGTCGAACATGGCCCGCTCCGCGTCCTCGCCCGGCAGGGCCAGCCGCCCCTCCTGCCACCAGCGATGGAAGGGCGTGCCCTCGTGGAGCTCGAGCCCGTAGCAGGAGACGTGCTCGGGCTGCAGCCGGATCGCCGTCTCCAGGGATTCCTCCCAATCCGCCAGGGACTGGCCTGGCAGGCCGAAGATCAGGTCCAGGTTCACGTTGTCGAACCCGGCGCGCCGCACCATGTCGTAGGCCTCCAGAAAGTCGCGGAAGGTATGGTCGCGTCCCATCACCTGCAGCAGACGGTCCTGCACGGCCTGTAGCCCCAGGCTGATGCGGTTCACGCCGCCCTCCCGCAGGGCGGCCAGCTTGGCGGCGTCCAGGGTACCGGGGTTGCACTCGACGGTGATCTCGGCCCCCGGCTCCAGCCGGAAGAGGTAGCGCACGGCGGCCAGCAGGCCCGCCAGCTCGGCCGCCTCCAGGATGGAGGGCGTTCCCCCGCCCAGGTACACGGACACCAGCGGCTTGCCCGCCAGCAGCGGGTCGCCGGCCAGCATCGCCAGCTCGCGTTCCAGGGCCGTGAGGTAGCGTCGCTTCAGGTCGGGATCCAGCAGGTAGGTGTTGAAGTCGCAGTAGTGGCAGCGGTGGCGGCAGAAAGGGACGTGCACATACAGGGCCGGGCCGGCGTCCCAGGCGGGCCATCTGGCGGCGGCGCGCGCCATCGCCGGCTCGCCGGGACCTGCGGTCACGATCCCGCCCCCCGGTCCCCGTCCACCCGCAGGACCGCCATGAAGGCCTCTTGCGGGATCTCCACCCGGCCCACCTGCTTCATCCGCTTCTTTCCTTCTTTCTGCTTCTCCAGCAGCTTGCGCTTCCGCGTCACGTCGCCGCCATAGCACTTGGCCAGCACGTTCTTCTTCAGCGCCCGGATGGTCTCCCGCGCGATCACCCGCGAACCGATGGCGGCCTGGATCGGCACCTCGAAGAGCTGGCGGGGGATCAGCTCCTTGAGCCGCTCCACCAGGGCCCTCCCGCGGGCGTAGGCCTTGTCGCGATGGACGATG
>DATCKA010000128.1:0-10770 GCA_036562495.1 Limnochordales bacterium | reverse complement strand
CGCGTCATCTCCGTCAACCTGACCGGCACCTTCGTCGCCTCCCAGGCGGTCGCCCCGGTCATGAAGGAGCAGGGCGGGGGCAAGATCATCAACATCGGCTCCGTCATGAGCACCTACGGCATGCCCCGCCGGGCGGCCTACGCCGCCAGCAAGGGCGGCGTCGCCATGCTGACCCGGAGCCTGGCCCAGGAGTGGGGACCCTGGGGCATCTGCGTCAACGCCATCTCCCCCGGCTTCTTCAGGACCCGGCTCAACGAGCACCTCTTCCAGGATCCCGCCTGGGTGAGCCGGCTCGAGTCGCGGGTGGCATTGGGACGGGCCGGGCGGCCAGGGGACCTGTGGGGCGCGGTCATCTTCCTGGCGTCGCCGGCCTCCGACTACGTCAACGGACACGTGCTGTACGTCGATGGGGGCTTCACCGCGGGCGAGCCGTGGTGAGCCTCCAGCGCCTGCACCGCCACGGAGAGGAACGATCGAACCCATGGCCACGTCTACTACCGGCACGACCGAGACCAAGCGGATCCCGTGGGAGGCGTTGAGGGAGCGTTGCCAGAGGATCCTGGAGCGGGCCGGCATGCGGCCCGAGGACGCCTTCCTGGTGGCCGACTCGCTGGTGATGGCGGAGCTCCGGGGAGTGCGCTCCCACGGGGTCGTGCGCCTGCCCGTCTACGTGGAGCGCATCCGCCGGGGGGTGCTCGACCCCCGGGCCGAGCTGCGGGTGGTGCGCGATCACAAGGCGGTGGCCACGCTCGACGCCTGCGACGGTCACGGCATCCCCGCCGGGGTGCGGGCCATGGACCGCTGCATCGAGAAGGCCCGCGAGTACGGCGTGGGCGCCGTGGCGGTACGGCGCTCCAACCACTTCGGCGCAGCGTGGTACTTCGCCCGGCGGGCGGTCGAAGCGGGCATGATCGGCGTCGCCGCCGCCAACGCCGATGCCTTCGTAGCCCCGTGGGGAGCTGCCCGGCGCTATCTGGGCACCAACCCCATCGCTATCGGCATCCCCGCCGGCGAAGAGCCGCCCATCGCCCTGGACATGGCCACCAGCGCGGTCGCGCACGGGCGGATCATGCTGGCCAAGCAGCGGGGAGAGTCCATCCCCCTGGGCTGGGCCCTCGACCGGGAAGGGCGCCCGACCACGGATCCCTCGGCCGCCCTGGAGGGGGCGTTGCTGCCCTTCGGAGAGGCCAAGGGCTCGGCTCTCTCCCTCATCATCGATCTGCTCTGCGGTCCGCTGGCAGGAGCGCTGACCGGGCCTTTCATCGCGGCCCTCTACGCCGACCTGGATCGGCCGCAGCGGCTCGGTCACTTCTTCATGGCCATCGACGTGGCTGCCTTTGCCGATCCCGCGGAGTTTCGGCAGCGGGTCGACGAGAGCATCCGCGCCATCCGGGCGCTGCCCCCGGCCCACGGTTTCGAGCGGGTCTACCTGCCGGGCGAGCCTGAGTGGCTCAACGAGCAGCGCAACCGCCAGCAGGGCCTCGTGCTGGAGCCCGCCACGGAGCGGCAGCTGGTAGAGCTCGAGGCATCCCTGGGCCTGGCGGGGTAACGGAGGATATAGGGGGTTGCGGGGCGGGGCTCACGCCTCGCCCACGCCCGGCTCCTCGACGATCAGAGCCGGGGTGTCGGCGTCGAGGGTGACGACCGCCCCCAGCGGCAGCGTCAGCCGCCCGGGACCGTGCCCGGCCGCCAGCCCGTAGACCGTCGGCTTGCCCAGCGGCTCGACGAGGTCCGCCACGACCTCCTCGACGGAGAGGGTGGGCCGAGCGGGGTCCCTGGGCGTGCAGTCGACCCACTCGGCGATGACCAGGCCGGCCGCCGCTTGCAGCTTGCCGGCCAGCAGTAGCTGGGTCAGCATGCGGTCGATGCGGTAGGGTGCCTCGTCGACGTCCTCGATGAGCAGGATGCGGCCGGCGGTGTCGATCTCGTAGGGCGTGCCCAGGGTGGCGACGAGCAGCGACAGGTTGCCGCCCACCAGGGGCCCCCTGGCCCGACCCGGTACGACGCACCGGAGGGGCGCCTGCTGCCACGGTGCCGAGGCCGGTAGCCGGCCCAGGGGTTGGGGGCAGGTCAGCGCCCGCAGCAGCCAGTGCCAGGTGAAGGCATCGGCCTGCGCCTCGGCCTCCGTCTGGGGCACCCGCGCCAGGTCCCAGCCCATGGCCCCGTGGAACGTGACGAAGCCCGCCCGCTGCCCGATGGCGACGTGCAGGGCCGTGATGTCGCTGTAACCCACGAACACCTTGGGATGGCGGGCCAGGGTCTCGTAGTCCAGCAAGGGGAGCAGCCGCATGGAGCCGTAGCCGCCCCCGAGGCAGACGATGCCGTCGACGTCGGGGTCGGTGAAGGCCTCCATCAAGTCTCGGGCCCGATCCTCGTCCCGTCCGGCCAGGTACCCTCGTGTGTCGAGGGCATGGGGGGCCACCATCGTGCGAAAGCCGGCCGACTCCAGGCGGCGGCGTGCCCGCGCCACCACGACTTCTCCGGGCTCGTTTGGTCGAGTCATGGGCGAGGCCGGCGCCACCAGCGCGACCGTGTCGCCGGGACGAAGCATCCGCGGCCGTCGCATGGGCTCGCCGGGTCTCACCCCGATGCCCCCGTGCCGGCGCTCTCGTCGTACCACCGCACTCGCTGGGCCGCCAGGGTCACCATGGTGAGCGCCTCGCCCCGCAGCGAGTCGGCGTAGCGAAGCCCTTCCTGCTCGCCCAGGTAGCGTACGGCCAATCGCCGCAGCAGGCGGTGTGGAGCGCTGTCGGGCTCGCTGGCCGTCTCGAGGCGGGCCTGCCCCTCGGCCAGCACGTATCGGTACGGCGGCTCGTGGGTGGCGACGCAGAGGGCCGCGGTGGGGTGGGCCTGCAGGTTGCGCACCTTGACGCTCTCGGGGTCCGTGCAGATGCGGAAGAGGCCGCCCTCCTCGCTCGCCTCGTACTCGAACCAGACGGGCGCTGCATGCGGCGTGCCGTCCGGGCGCGTCGTGACGAAGACTGCCACGTAGCGCTTCTGCAAGAACGCCTCGGCCGCCGGGTGAGGTCTCATGACGGGCCTCCTCTCCGCCTCAGAAGCGTGCCCCCATCCCCGCCACCACGCCCCGCCGGTTGTGGTAGGCCGCGGTCAGGTAGGCCCGGGCCAGGTCGAGGCGCGCCCCCAGGCTCCAGGTGAGGTACCACCGGGCGGGACGAGGCTCCCAGTGCACCGCGGGGTAGAGCCCGTACGGGTTCGTCTCGCGAAGCAGCTCCGTCGCCTCCCGTTCCCGCACGGCCTTGAGCTGCACGGCCACACCCAGCCCGACCTCCAGCGCCAGTGTGCCCACCGGCGGCGCCAGCTTGAAGTAAATCTCCCACTCGGGCCCGTTGGGCACCTCGACGACCGGAGCAGTCAGCGGTTCACCCCGGGTCTCCCACGGCAGCAGGGGCCCCGTGAAACGCGCCGAGCCCCCCGCCGCCCAGAACCCCGAGCCGCCTTCGAGCCCCAGGCTCCAGACACCCTCCCCGTCCACCCCCACAGACAGCCCCAGGCGATGGGGCCCGACAGGCCTGGGCTCGGACGGGGCGCGCCCCGGCTCAGGGGGCTCCTCGGTCCGGGCCACCGGCTTCCGGCCCTCCCGCTCGTCAGGGCTCCACCGCACGTCGACCCGCTCCCGCTCGCCGGGCTCGACGTGGACCCGCACCTCCCGGTCCGGGTAGCCGTCGAGCCGCAGGCGCACCGTATGCCAGCCCTCCCGCACCTGGGCCTCGACCGGGGTGCGCCCGATGTAGTCGCCGTCGACGTAGGCGCGGGCGCCGGACGGGTCGCTGGTGACGCGAAGATACCCCCACCGCACGCGAGCCGGCGGGGGAGGGGGTGGTGGCGGAGGTGGCGGTGGCGGCGACGGCCTGGGCGCCACCACCCAAAACGCGGTCCAGGCCGTGGCCCATCCCCGGCCGGCGGGACTCAACAACCGCTCGACACGCCCCTTGACCGCCCGTGGGTCGTCGCCCAGTTGGGGAAAGGCCTCCCGCAGGAAGGCCGACGATGGCGCCAGGTCGCGTAGAGGACGCAGGGTGGCGATGATCTGGAGGTATTCGGCGCCTCCGGGCCCCGAGACGATGAAGCTGTAACCCCGACGGGGGATGGTGTGCGTACCGGGGCGCATGAAGTTGTCCATCTCGTAGCGGTTGGGGAAGATGAGGCGCACCTTGCCGGACGTGTCCAGGTCGTAGATGTAGACGTAGGCGGGCTCGCTGACGTAAAAGGTGATGCGCACCCGGTCGCCCGGCCGGTAGCGGCCCCGGTCCGTCCAGATGCTGGTACGCAGGTCGGCGGGGTCCGGCCGCACGATGAGGGCCTCGGGCCGGAAGGGCGGA
Source organism: Limnochordales bacterium (assembly GCA_036562495.1). GTDB lineage: Bacteria > Bacillota > Limnochordia > Limnochordales > Geochordaceae > Geochorda. The sequence continues at coordinate 6,430 of DATCKA010000128.1, read as the reverse complement.
CTTCCCTGGGGCTCCTGGTCGGCAGCGGTTGCTGTCGACTCCTGCGCCAGCGCCGCTCCCGCTCCCGCAAGCCAGCCGCCTGTCACCGCCATCCAGACGATGAGGCAGACCAGCCCTCCGGCGCCGCCTGGCGCCGCTGCTGCGGACGCTAGCCACCGCCTGCCCGCCTGCCGCCTCCCTCGCCTCCCCATGCGGAGCCCTCCCATCCTGCCACGACGGCTGCCCTCGCATCACGACCCTTCCCATGGGCCCGACGCGAACGGCGGCTCCTCCTTCGAGGAGGAGCCGCCCCAACCCTGCGACGACGGGAGCGCCTCGCTGCCCTGGCACACGCGACGGCTAAGCCTGGCCGGCAGGCGCCGAGGCCGTGGCGACGACGTGTTTCGCCGCGATGTAGGCGAAGGTCATGGCGGCTCCCAACGTCGCGCCTGGGCCCGGGTAGGTGCGCCCCATCACCGAGGCCGAGCAGTTGCCTACCGCATAGAGGCCCGGCATCGGCTCGCCGCCCTTGAGCACGCGGGCGTGCTCGTCGGTGAGCATGCCGCCCTTGGTCCCCAGGTCGCCGGGGAAGATCTTGACGGCGTAGAACGGCGGCCGCTCGATGGGCCCCAGGTTGGGGTTGGGGTAGCGGGGGTCGCCGTAGAAGCGGTCGTAGGCAGTGCGCCCCCGGCCGAACTCCTCGTCCACGCCGCGCCGGGCCATGTCGTTGAAGCGCGCCACCGTCGCCAGCAGGCCGTCACGGTCGATGCCGCAGCGCTGCGCCAGCTCTTCCAGCGAGTCCGCCCTGACGAAGAAGCCGCTCTCCAGCCATGCCCGCGGGGTCATGCGGGGCATGGCCATGCCGAAGATGTAGCGGTTGCGGTGGCGGCTGTCCATGATGAGCCACGACGGTATGGCCGGCACCTCCCGGTTTCGCGCCAGCATGTCGTGGCCGAAGTCGACGTAAGAGGCCGACTCGTTGGTGAAGCGCCGCCCCGTCTGATCCACCACGATGCAGTGGGGCATGGAACGCTCCCAGACCAGGAAATGCCGCTCCCCTTTGGGGTCGATGGCCACCGCGCCCCACCACGCGTCGTCGAGCAGGGCCATGTCGCAGCCCAACTCCATGCACTGCTGGATGACGTCGCCGGTGTTGTCGGGGTTGCCCACCGACCAGCCGTCGACCCCCTGGTAGCGCCGGCGCATCTCGGCGTTGTGGTCGAATCCTCCTGCGGCGAGCAGCACCGCACGGCTGCGCACCCGCACGGGGACGCCGTCGCGCTCTACCTCGACGCCGACCACGCGACCCTCCTCCACCACCAGCCGCCGGGCGGGTGCGTTGAGCCAGAGATCCACGCCGAGCCGCCGCGCCACGTACATCAGCTGGCCCACCAGGGCGTTGCCCAGCCCCAGCGGGCGCTGGCCCCGCAGACGCATCCCGATGCTGCGGGTGAAGATGCCGACGGTCTTGAAGAAGTGGCGAGGCAACGTGAAGGCCTTGGGGAGGTGGTGCGTCTCCCCCGATCGGAAGGCGACCGGCACGTCGATGGAGAGGGTCCGCATGGTGGCGGCCAGATCACCCAGCTTGCGGGCGTCGAAGAAGGCGGGGTCCAGGGAGCGCCCGATCTTGCCCCCCGGCTTGTCGGGGTAGTAGTCGGGGTACTCCATGCTGGCCACGAACCGCACGCCCTGCTGCATGAGGAAGGCGATCATCTCGGGCCCGTGGCGCAAGAAGGCCACCTTGCGCTCCCGGGAGCTGGCCGGCCCTACGTCGCCGATGACCGTCTCCATGTAGGTGAGTGCCTCTTCGAAGCTGTCCTGCAAGCCTGCGGCCCGTGAGACGGGGTTGTTGGGGATCCAGATGCCCCCGCCGGAGAGCGACGACGAGCCACCCCACACGCGCCCCTTCTCGATGATGAGCGTCTTGAGCCCGTGCTTGGCGCCCACGATGGCACCCGTGATGCCGCCTGCTCCGCTTCCCACCACGACCAGATCGACCCGATGCTCCTGCATCTGCACGACCGTTTCGGCTCCCCTCTCGACCCATCCAGGTAGCGCCGGCCGCCAAGGCCGTCGATGTGGCCTCACCTTGTGGCTTCGTTCGGACGACCGACCGATCCTGCCAGTTCCAGCGTGCGGGTAGCCAGGGCCCGGACCAGGTGGCGGTCGTGGGTGACGAAGATCACGGTGCCCGTGTAGGCGGCCAGCGCCTCGATGAGGACGTCCTGGGTCTCGATGTCGAGGTGGTTGGTAGGCTCGTCGAGCACCATGACGTTGCACCCTCCCAGCAACAGGCGCGCCAGCAGCACCTTGGCGCGCTCCCCGGAGCTGAGGCGGCCGACGAGCCGCAACGGCGTCTCTCTCTGCACCCGCAGGCGCCCCAGCACCGTGCGCACGAGGGTCTCGTCCTGCCCGCCCTCCAGGAGCTGCGCGAGCGCCGGACGATCCCAGTCGAGCTGCCGGTGCTGCTGGTCGAAGTAGCCGATGTGGGCCGAGGGGCTCAGCCAGACACGTCCGGACGAGGGTGCGATCTCCCCCAGGATCACCCCGAGCAGCGACGTCTTGCCGCACCCGTTGGGCCCCAGGATGGCCAGCCGCTCACCGGGCTCCAGCTCCAGCGACAGGTCCTCGAAGAGGGTGCGCTCCCCGACGACCAGACTCACCGCGTCCAGCACCACGACTCGGTCGCTGCGCACGACGACCTCGGGCGGCCGGATCCGCACCGGGTCCCGCTCGAAGGGCTTGGTCGCCTTCATCTCCTCGGCCTTTTCCAGCAGCCGCCGCTCCGCTGCCAGGGCCCGCTTCATCAAGCGGGCGGCCTTGTGGCCGATGTAGCCGCGGTCGACGGGGCCGCGACCGACCTTGGTGGCCTCCACGGCCTGGGCCCACTGCCGGTAGTGGCGGGCCTGGGCCTCCAGACGGCGGACCGCGCGGGCTTGCTGCTCGTACTCCGCCCACATCGTCCTGCGCTCCACCGCCCGCTGCGCCTCGAAGGCCGAGTAGTTGCCGGCGTACTCCCGCACGCGCCCGCGGTCCAGGTGCAAGATGCGCGTGGCGCAGGCGTCCAGGAAGGCGCGGTCGTGGGAGACGATGACGCAGGTACGACCGGTGGTGGCCAGGTAGCGCTCGAGCCAGACCCGCCCAGGCAGGTCGAGATGGTTGGTGGGCTCGTCGAGCAGCAGGATGTCGGCCTGGTCCAGCAGGGCCCGCCCCAGCGCCGCACGTGCCTGCTCGCCGGCGGACAGCGATGCCATCGGCCGCTCCAGGGCGTGGGCCAGCCCCATCCCTTCGGCCACCGCCGCCACCCGTGCCGCCAGCTCGTAGCCCCCATGCCGCTCGTAAGCCGACGCCAGCTCCCCGTAGGCCTCGAGGAGAGCGGCGCGCCGATCCGCTGGTGCATGGGCCAGCTCCTCTGCGAGGCGCTGGAGATCGCGCTCCATCTCGACAAGGTGCTCGAGGGGTCCCAGGAGATACTCGCCCAGCGGCAGGTCGCCTCGCGGAGGCTCACGCTCGGGGCCCACGTAGGCCACCCGCACGCCCCGGGCGACCGAGACCTCACCCTGCTGAGGGTGCAGGCGCCCGGCCATGATCTGGAGCAGCGTGGTCTTGCCGCACCCGTTGAGACCGACGACGCCGATCCGGTCTCCCCGGTGGACGGTGAAGGAGACGTCGCTCAACAACGGCTCGCCGGCGAAGCCGAAGGCAACCCGCTCGACGCGAAGCAACACGCGTGCTCACCCTTCCATGCCGATGGGTCGGACACCGGTCAGCGGGTGAGCTCGCGCATCGCATGCACACCTTTCGCGTCGACTTGTCGGGTGCCGATGGGCGACCCGGCTCCAGTATAGCACGGAGCGGACCTGCGCCCGGTCAGGACGTTTCGACTGGACGGATGCCTCTGCCGGCGCGCTCGCTGCATAGCCAATACTAGCTATAGCGACTATTTACAAGGAGCCGGTATCCGGTGCCCCTTCCTTCCACCGAGCCGGGCCGGTCTCCTCGTGGGCAAGGGGGACGTGTGGATGGACGTGCTGCTCGAGACCGCACAGGCCACGACGGAGGCGCCCGTGCTGCCGCGCATCGGCGAGCCAGCGCCGCCATTCGAGGCCAAGACGACTCAGGGGATGCTCAAGCTCAGTGACCTGGCCGGCAAGTGGGTGGTGCTGTTCTCGCATCCGGCCGACTTCACGCCGGTCTGCACCACCGAGTTCGTCGCCTTCGCCCGGCGGGCAGAGGAGTTCGCCAGGCGAAACGTGCAGCTGGTGGGCCTGAGCATCGACAGCGTCTACTCCCACCTGGCCTGGTTGCGCAACATCGAGGAGCGCTTCGGGGTCAAGGTGCCGTTCCCGGTCATCGCCGACCTGGACATGACGGTCGCCCGCCGCTACGGCATGATCCACCCCAAGGAGGGCACCACGTCCACGGTTCGGGCCCTCTTCATCATCGACGACCGCCAGGTGGTGCGCGCCATCCTCTACTACCCCATGTCGACGGGCCGCAACATCGACGAGGTCCTTCGAATCATCGACTCGTTGCAGACCGTGGACCGGGAGAAGGTGGCCACGCCGGCCGACTGGCACCCCGGCGAGCCCGTCATTCTGCCCCCTCCCCAGACGCAGGCCGACCTCCAGGCGCGCCTCGAGCGGGCCGCGCAGGCCGGATACGACTGCAAGGACTGGTACCTCTGCCTCCGGAAGGCCTGAGCCAGGCCGGCAGGTGAGCGAGACAAGCCGGGGGGCGCGGGCGAGACGTCGTCCGCGCCCCCCGGATACGTTCAGAGGACGGCCCCGCCCGCCTCGCCCTCGGCCACGCCGAGCTCCACGTCGCCGAAGTTGGTCCGCACCTCCACCTGGTAGCGTCCCGGCCCGCTCACGCCGGTCCACCGCTGGGTCGTCCCCTCGGACGTCGGGCGGGCTGGGGTGTCCAGCCCCGGGATGCGCACGACGATGTCGCCGAAGCGCGCCTCCACGTCGAAGCGGTGGTCCAGGGGCGGTGCGGATCGCAGCGTGACATCGGAGTATTGCAAGTCGACTCGCACGTTTCGGCGGAAGCCCTCGACCCGCACATCCCCAAAGCCCGCTTCGACCTCCACGTCGCCCCCCACGCCCCTCACGTCGTGGTCACTGTAGCGGCCACGGAGGGTCACGTCGCCCTCGACGTCGCGAATGTCGCTGTTCACGAAGTCGCCCCTCACCTGCAGGGAGCCGGCGACGCCTGACACGTCGACGTTGCCGTAGGCCGTCTGCACCTCCCAGTCGCCCCGCACCTGCGTGACGGCCGTGCGCCCGAACCGGTTGTCGACCCGCGACGGACCGTCGAGACCGCGGGCGTCGACGACGCCGAAGGCGTTGTGGACTTCCAGTCGGGCCCACGGCGGCAGAGCTCCGTCGACGTCCACCTCCACCCGCCGGACCTCGGCGGGCGCAGTGGGCCGGACGGTACTCAGCACCAGGTCGCCCTGCCTTCCGCCGTCAGGGCGCAGCTCGACGCGCACCTGCGACAGGTAGGCTTCGGCCGCCTCTTGGGTCGTGGCGTAGACCGTCACCCGGTACTGCACCGAGACGGTCCCCGTGGCCGCCGCGTCGGCTCCCGGGCCGCCGGCCGCAGGCTCACCGCGCAGGCGGACGTTGCCGAAGGTGTTGCGGACGGCCAGCCGGCCCCCGCGGGGCAGCTCAGCGCTCAACGTGCCCTCGACGCTGGCCGACGGTAGGCCCTCGACGTCCCCTGGCGCGGCCGGCCACAGCCTCCCGGCTGGCTCCCCCCGGACCGTCACGAGTTGCTCGTATCCCCAGTCGACGGGCAGCTGGTCGACGAAGAACGCGACCGCCAGCAGGCCTGCCAGCACCCATACTCCGATGCGACGCGGGTTCATGGCGTCGTCATGCCACCTCCAGCACGTGTTGGAGCAGCCAGCCGGTCAGCCAGAAGAGCAGCACCAGCCCCACCAGCCACCCCACGACCGGGCCGCTGTCGAGGAAGACCGCGTCGCTGACGTAGCGGATCCCCTCGGGCCCGACCTGCACCACCGGCACCGGCAGATCGGGCAGCCATCCCAGCAGGTAGTGTCCGAGCCCACCCAGCCTCCACAGCAGCCAGTAGGCCACCACCACCGAGCCCACCAGAGCGGGGAAGCGCCAGCGGAACGCCAGGTGGCTCGCCGCGGAGGCTGCCTGGAAGAGCACGGCCGTCCCCAGCGCGCCCAACCAGTAGGCGACGACACCGGCGAATGTCGTCGAGACCAGCGCCTGCCGGGGCATCTGCCCCCAGACGTCCGCGAGGGAAGGAGGTAGACCCCGCCCGGTGGCCAGGATGGCCAGGCCACCGCCTCCCGTCAGCAGGGCCAGCACCGTGAAGCCGGTCATGAGAGCGGCCAGCTTGGCCGCGGCGATGACCCAGCCCGGCACGGGGGCCGCCAGCAGGAAGTAGACGGTGCCTGCCTGCCACTCGGCAC
>DATCKA010000125.1:0-12485 GCA_036562495.1 Limnochordales bacterium | reverse complement strand
GTAGAGGGCCCAGTAGGGCGGCTCTTCGTCGTCGCTGTCGTAGGCTGGGGTCCGCATGATGACGCCCTGGACGAAGATGGGCAGGCCCGGACGGCGCCGCCGCACCTCCTCCAGCACCCGCAGGCGCGCCAGCGCCTGCTCCGTCGGCGTCGACACCACCCGCGACGGGATGAGCCCGCCGAAGGCCAGCGTCTCGGCGGCCACCACCAGCCCGTCGGCCGTCTCGGCAGCCTCCTTCAGCCACTCGGCCAGCGCGTCGACGTCGGCCGGCTGCTTCTTGCGACCCATGAGCGAAGCGGGCGGCACCCGCACCTCGACGCCCGCGACGGCCCCCAGCAGCCCCGGATACGCGTGGTTGCACGGCCGCTCGTCGAGGGGCAACAGGCTGATGACCACGCTCTCACCCTCTCCATCCGGCCGGCACGATGAGTGGCGCCCGACCCGGCGCCCTACCTCCACACATCTACCTCGTCGACGAAGGTCCAGGAGACGCCGATCGGCTCCACCTCGACCCTGACATAACGCCCCGATACCCCTTCGAGGGCCAGGACCCGATACTTCTTGACCTGCGTTTGCTCGGACACCGCCGGCGAGACGACGGTCCCGACGGGGGTAAACGTCTGCCCGTCACGTGAGACGGAGTAGGTGACCCGTCTCGGCAACAACACGAATACCGACCGGTCCTGCAACCAACTCGACGAGAGCGCCCTGATGGCCTCGACGCGGCCAAGGTCGATGGTGAAAGTGTAGACGTCGCCCGTCAGTCGACCCTGCCATGCCGGATCCCGAAACGACGGAGAGGCCGTTCTGCCGTCGGTCAACTCGCCTCCCGCATCGGGGTAGTTGGAGTGTGTCGGCAGGCTTGCCGTGTACGGCTTGCCCCGGGCCAGATTGGTCATGTATGACGGCATGTCCGGCGTGACGACACGCACCGTCGCGCTCGACTCGGACCGGTTGCCGGTACCATCGAAGGCGCGGACCGAGTAGGAGTACGTCCTTCCGGGATCGAGTTGGCCGTCCAGGTATCGTTGGACCGCACCAGGCAGGAGTCGCACCGGCTGCCCGTCCCGGTAGAGCTCGTACCCTGCCACGCCGATGTCGTCCGCCGCCGGCTCCCAAGCCACCTCGATCGTGATGGCATCCCGGGCCCACGCCACCACGCCTTGCGGTGGCGATGGAGGCGAAGCGTCGAGGTCTCCCGAACTGACGTAGAGCTGGTAGGCGCTGTAGTACGCCGGGTGGACCTGTTGCGGGCTCAGGTAGTGGTTGAAGCTGAAGCTCAAGTACCGGGAGACGTACGGCTCGACGGCCCGCATATGCTCGACAACGGACCGCACCGGCATGGTATGGAAGTGGGGCGTGAAGGTCTCCGTCACGGCCCAAAGCTGCGTCGACGGCCGGGCTCGCTCAATGGCCTCCCTCGTCGCCTTGAACCACGCAGGCAGGTCGCCGACCCCGGAATGCCCCGCCCCGACGCCGTCTTGGAGTGCGATGACATCTAAGGGGCTGGTGTCGAGAATCGCCTCCCACATCGCGCGCCACTCCGAGGTCGACTGCCCCCCAGACGCGTTGAAGAAGGGGGAGACCAGGACGGGCTTGTCCCCGCTCAGCCGGCGAAGATGGCCGGTCACCTGCTGGTAGAAGCGAGCCAGGTTTTGCCAGTGTTCGCGGGTGCGGTGGTTCCAGTTGTCCACCTCGAAGGGCAGGTACCAGCCCCTCCAGGAGGGATGGTGGCTGTAGCGCCTGTACAAGTCGGTGGCAAGACGACTGGCGATGACGGCCTGCTCGAGCAGCCATTGTCCATCCGCCGAGTACCGCGACCACCATTCCGAATCGACCTGGAGCCCTAGGTAGACCTCGAGCCCGGCCCTGTCGGAAAAGTCCAGCAGCCTGCCGACGACATCTCTTCGCGTGCTCTGGGTGTATCCCTCCAGACCCGTCGGGTACACGGCCGTGCGCCGACCGGAGTCTGCCGTCCATTGCAGAACGAGGGTCTGGATGCCGACGGCTAGCATGTACTCCAACTCGGCCGCCCACTGTTGATCGGTCCACCGGTCGGCCAGATCCGGCTGCAGGATAGACCCGGAAAGCCTGAGCACCGGTGAGGCCACGTGTTGAAACCCCGCCTCCTCGCCTGATGCGACCGACGTTGCCAAGGCGACCAGGCAGGCCGTCACCGGCACGAGACGCCTCCATGTATGCGACCCGTTCGACATCGCCGTTGCCTCACCCGCTTCGCGGCATCCGAATAAGTGATGGAGTGGGCGGCCTCCTCGGCCCCTACGCGTCGATGTGAACGCCCTTGGTCGCCAAGAACTCGCGGTAGCGCTCGAATAGCAGCCGCGCGGACGGCCAGATGGAGTTGGGGCTCAGGAAATGTGAGAACTCGAAAGTGATGATCTTCTCCACGTACGGCTGGACTGTATCGAGCTTGAAGGCCAGCTTGCGCCAGTCGATAGGCGGAAACTTGATTGGCACGTCTCGATCGAAGGTCTCCAGGTTGGACCAGAGCTCGATCTTGTGCTGTCGGGCGATCTCCGACATGGCCGCGACAAGGTCGCGCAGACCCAGCAACTCCGTGGTCCCGTCTTGGAAGGCGCAGTAGTCGACCAGTCCCTCCAACCTCGCGAAGATCTCGGACCACTGGCGGACGTGCTCCTCCACGGTCCGGGGTCTGGCCCGATGTCCGAAGGCGAAGATCTGATAAGGGTCCAGCCGTCCCAAGAAGTAGGGCGAGATGAGGATAGGGTACGAGGATATCTTGCGGATCTCCTCGGCGAGGCTGGTGTGGATCTCGATGATACGGTAGCCCGTGTCGGCCGTCTCATGGGGCAAGTACCACCCACCGAAAGCCGGCGCCCCTCCAAATCGATCCCACATCTCCCGGATGAAGGCCCGATTGATCTCGACCTCCTTCTGCCAGTCGTTGCGGTACCAGTAGTAGTTGGAGTCGTACAGGCCTAGGAAGAGGCGCATCCCGTGCCTCTCGGCAAGCCGCAAGAAGAGCTCGACCATGTCTTGGTAGACGGGCAAGGTGGGCATCGCGGCCGACACCGCCCGCGAGGGCGTCGCGAGGCGCTCGCCCAGCCCGGCGCGAATCACGATGACCGTGTCGATCCCCGCGGCCCGCATCGTATCGAACTCACGGGCCCACTCGGTCTCGCCCCAGTTGGACGACGCGATGTCGTAGGTAACCTCGTCGAGGAATGTACCGGTGATGGCCTTGTACCCCATTGTCGACTCCCTCCGTATCCTAAAGTGGCGAGCCAGTGGGGCTCGCCTCCTCGTTGTCTAGCCTCGTAGCCCCGTCAACGCGATCCCCTCGATGAAGGTACGCTGGGTCAGGAAGAAAACGATGATCACGGGGGTTGCGATCAGCACCGACGTAGCCATGATAAGCGACCACTGGGAGTAGTGCTGACCGAAGAACATCTGCAGCCCTAGTTGAAGGGTGAACTTCGACTCGTCCTGGAGGTAGATGAGCGGCCCCAGGAAGTCCGTCCAGGACGCTACGAATTGAAAGAGTGCCACAGCCGCCATCGCGGGCTTGGTCAGAGGTATCATGATTCGCAGGAAGATCTGGGCATGATTCGCACCGTCCACCACAGCAGCCTCCGATAGCGCCTCGGGGATGGTGAGATAGAACTGCCGCAGGAGGAAGACATAGAGCGGCCCCGCGAAGAACGACGGTACGATGAGCGGATAGAAGGTGTCGATCCACCCGAGGTTCTTGAAGAGGACGAAGAGTGGCACCATGGTCACCTGGGCCGGCAGCATCATGGTGGCGAGCAGGACGATGAAGAGCGCGTCCCTGCCGGGCCACTGGATCCTTGCGAAGCCGTATGCGACGAGGCTGCTGGAGACCACGGCTCCCAGCACGGAAAGCCCGGCGATGCAGAGGGTATTGAAAAGGTATTGTACAAACGGAAAGGCCTGCACCGCCTGCACGTAATTGGTCCACTGCGCCACCTGGGGCACCAGGGACGGGGGCCAGCGGAAGATCTCCTGGTTGGTCTTGAGAGAGGTCGAGACCATCCAGAAGAAGGGAAACAGGAACACAGCCCCGAGCACCGTCAGCGCCGCATAGTGCGCCATGACCGGAAGGAGCCGACGGCTGCGCGTGGTGCCCCCTGCGTGCGCGGCTGTCCACGTGGCTCTCATATCGGTCGGACACCTCCATAGTGCACCCACCGAGACGACGAGCGAAAGAGCAAGAGCGTGGTGACCACCAGGATCATGAAAAGGATCCAGGCCATCGCGGAAGCAATGCCCATCTTGAAGAATCGAAACGCGTTGAGATACAGGTAGAGGGCATAGAACAGTGTCGAGTTGCGCGGACCTCCGACCGCCAGCTGGCCTCCATACCCGGTCGCCGAGAAGACGTACGCCTGCGTGAAGTATTGGAAGTACCCGATGGTGTGTACTACGAGTGTATAGAAGATGACCGGTGAGATCATCGGCATGGTGATGAAGATCGTCCTGCGCAGCCATGACGCCCCGTCGATCTCCGCCGCCTCATAGAGTTCCCGGGGAACGTCTCGCAAGGCCGCCAGATAGACGACCATCGTGCCGCCGACGCCCCACATACCCATCAGGATGAGAGCTGGCTTGGACCAGTTTGGGTCTACCAGCCACCCGGGCTCAGGGAGTCCCAAGAACGCGAGTGCTGTATTGACGATACCGTGGCTCGGGTTGAGCATCCATCGCCACAACAGAGTGGCGGCCACCACAGGGACAACTGTCGGCAGGTAGAAGAGCGTTCGAAAGAGGCCGATGCCCCTTCGAGACGGAGCCAGTAGCAGCGCCAGGACCAGCGCCCACACCAGGTGCAGGGGAAGTCCGATCAAGACCATGTAGAGGGTGTTGTAGAGCGATTCGTAGAAGACCCGGTCACTCAAGAGCGCTGCGTAGTTGGACAGCCCGACCCATTGCGGCGGCCGGACCAGGTTATAGTCGGTCAGGCTGTAGTAAAACGATGAAACGATCGGGAAGAGCGTGAAGGCTAACAACCCCACCAGCCAGGGGGAGATGAACCCCAGTCCCCACACCAGGTTGGATCGGTTACGGCGCCCGCTCCGCACCTCACGCCCACCCCCCTTGGGCGGGAGCCCCCCAAGGGGGCTGCCCGCCCAGCCGTTCGCTCGGTCAGCGAGACAGTTCAGCGAGGGCAGCTTCGACCCCGATCTCCCCGGATAGCACTCGATCCAGGACCGGAGTCAGGCGCTGGACGAACTCCTCGACACCGGGAAAGACGGGCGGCGTAGAGACCAGGCGACCCTCCCGCAAGAAGGGTAGCGCGTCCTTGAGCACCGGCATGGCGGCCAAGAACTCGGGAGACTCGTTGACCTCGAGGCGAGCGGAGGCATTGCTGATGCGAAGGGCCAACATCTTGCCACCCTCGCCGGCCGACAGCCACTGGATGAACCGCCACGCCTCGGCGGGGTGCTTGGCGCCCACGGGAATGGCCCACACGGACCCTCCCCAGTTTATGAAGCCCGGCGAGCCGTCCTCGGTCGGATAGGCGAACCTGCCGTAGTTGAATTCAGGTGCGTACCACTTGCTGAAGTTGACGATCCATTCACCCCAGTTGTTCTGCATGGACAGCTTGCCCGAGAAGAACGGGTTGTCAGGGCTGGCGTAGTTGCCGAAAGATGCCTCGAAGGATCGCACTGCCACGTACCCGTAGGTGTCGTAGAACTCCTTCATCCACTTCGCCGCCGCGACGACGCCGGGATCCATCGGGGTCAAGGTACCCCGCTCCGGGTCCCAGATCTGGCCGCCGAAGCTTGGGATCGCCAGGAACAAGTCGTTGGGCAGATATCCCAACCGGGTGATGCGACCACGGTTGACCTGTGAGAGCTTATGCGCCCACTCGGTCAACTCGCCTATGGTGCTAGGCCCTCGGTCGGGGAGGCCTGCCTGGGCGAAGTGGTCCTTGTTGTATGCAATCATGGAGTAGTTGGCCAACACCGGCATGGCGTACAGGCGACCATTGTAGTGCACCGCATCCCAAACCGGCTTAACGTAGGCCGACGCGTCGAGCTGCGACCCCTTCGCGAACTCGTCCAGCGGAAGCAGGGCCCCCCGGCTCGCCAGCTCCGGCACCTGATACCACCAGACGGCAGAGGTAACGTCGGGCGGGGACCCCGCGGCGATGGCCGTCAGGAGCTTGTCATAGGACCCGAAGATGGTGACGGCTTCGACCTCGATATCGGGATTGGCTCGGTTGAACTCCGCGACGACCTCGTCGAGAACCTGCTTCTCCTCGCCACCCCAGCCATGCCAGTAGATGATCTTGACCTTGGCCCCTGCAGGGATGTAGGCGCTCACCGCTATCACCATCGCCACCAGGAGGCTCGCCAGCACCCAACCTCTTCGACCCAACCTCATGGCCCACACTCCTTTCAATCTGTCGAGGCGTCTGCTCTTTGCTCGGCGACGCTCCCTCGTCGACACCTCAGCACAGACTAAAGGCGTCCCGGGTCCCCGCCACCCGGCGCTCCAGTTGGTCGGATGGCAGGTCAGGCTGCCAGGCGGTCTCCGCGAGGAGGGCGACCGGCAACCACATCCGGGCCTCCCACATCCCGTCCTCGACGAGCCCCAAGACGAAGCTCTCCTTGGGGCGCGCGGCGGCCATGGCTCGCAATGTCTCGCGAAGATGTGGCAGGTTGCGCCTCCACTCCAGCTCCACGGCGCGCCAGCGTTGAGACTTGGCCTCGGCGCGGCGTTGGACGTACGCTGCGGGCCACTCTCCGATGACAAGGCTCCCCGGCTGGTGCTCGAAGCTCTCCCAATCCAGATTGGTCATGCCCTTGACGACGATGCCCATGCGCTCGTGAGGAGACCGCAGTCGCGCGATGCGGCCCGTTTGGGCGATGGCCTGGTGCACGCCGTCGACCACGTCCGGGTCGTAGGCATACGGAAATGGGGGCGGCGGCCCGCCCACGTCCTCCCAGATGATGGCGACATCGGGACGCACGCCCGCCAATGCCTCCTCGTGGCCCCGGACCGACGTCGCATGCAGACCGAAAAGCAGCCGCAAACCTGGATACTCTGCAAGGAGACGCTCGGCGATGGTGTTGACCCACGCGACCGCGAGTTCTGCGATGGGACGGCCTCGCATCTCTGTTTCCAGGGTCTCTGTGAAGATCTGAAAGTAGATCCCGTCGCATCTCGTGGCGTGGTAGGCATCCCGATACTGCCCAACGACCCTGGTCGCCCACCGATCGGTCTCCTCTTTGCTGGTCGGATCCACCTCCTCTCCCCAGCCCCACGAGTAGCCCCAGAAGACCCTGATGCCCCGCGTGTGTGCGTACGAGACGATCTCGTTCGCGTTGACGGGGCAGAAGTCGTTCCAGATCACGACGGTGTTGAGCTTCCACCGGCTCATGTGGTCCAGGTAGCGTTGCCAGTCGTAGATCACATGCCCCCATGTCCAGAGGCCCCGGTGCTGGATCGCAGGAGCCCCCGAGAAGCTTACCGGTTCGAACCGGTCACGAAACGGCGCGCGGACCACCTTTCCCGCCCCGTTGATCCGGGTCGCCGGGTCGACGACATAGTGCTCGAAGTCCCTTGCCGCCCACAGCACACCCGTGGAGTCGGAGCCGGTCACAACCGCCATTTGAAGGTCCGGGTCCCACGGGCTGTCCAGTACGTGAACGGCCCTGTGCTCGGGGGTCTCGGTCTCGATACGGGTCAGGCCCTTACGGGCGAGCTCCGCGACCAGGGGGTTGCTCGCGGCGGTACCGATCACGAGGAGATTGTGCTGTCGCAGCAGCTCCTCGCCCGTCGACGCTGCCTCCCGGACGGCCGCGGGCCTCTCCAGATGCCCCTGCAACAGGGCCACGATCTCGCGCAGGGCATACCCCTCGACCCCGTCCGCCCGCCCGTACACCACCATCCACGGACGCCACTCATTGCCATGTTCCCGTTGTCCCATGTCCGTCACGCCCTCCCTGTCGACGGCCCCGGTTCGACCGCCACGGCTGAATCGTCCGACCGCCTCTCCAGGGCCAGAGCCGCTGCCCCTAGCACCCCGGCTTGGGGCCCGAGAAGGGCGAGGCGGACCTCCAGGGACGATACGAAGACGTCCATGAGGTGCCTCCGGATCGCCGACTCGATGCGAGCGCGCCATGGCTCTCCCCATGCCGAGAGTCCGCCGCCCACGACCACCCGCTCCGGGTCGAGGACGTGGATGACTCCGGCAAGAGCCTGCCCGAGCGCATCGGCTGCCTCGTGAAGGACATCCTGCGCCCACGGCACACCACCCGCCGCCAGCCCAAAGACGTCGGTCGCGTCCTCGACCCCGGACTCGCCGGCGAGCTCCCTGGCCATGCGCAGGATGCCTGTGGCCGAGGCGTAGGCCTCGAGACAACCGCGCCTCCCGCACGAGCACGGAGCGCCACCGGGCCGCACCGTGACATGCCCTAGATGGCCCGCAAAGCCTCTCGCACCGTCGACGACCCGTCCGCCGACGGCCACTGCTCCCCCGACCCCTGTCCCAAGGGTCACGAAGAGCACGTGGCGGCAACCTCGGGCGTTGCCCCATAGGAGCTCGGCACGAGCCACGACCTTGGCATCGTTGTCCAGCGACACGGGTACACCGAGCGCCTCCTCAACCCGGTCACGCAGCGGCATGCTCTGCCAGCCAGGCAGGAGCCGGGTGGAGGCGACAACTCGTTGGCGCACCACATCCACCTGGCCACCGGTACCGATCCCCACACCCTCTGGCTCCAAGCCGAGCGCTCTGGCCCGCTCAATGGCTCGGCTCGCCATCCGCACGACGGCTTGGCCGATGGCAGTCGGCCCTTGCGACGCGGGCGTGGGCTCCTGCTGCGCCCAGAGGAGCTCGCCTCGCTCGGTCACCAGGCCTGCCGCGATCTTGGTGCCCCCGATGTCGATGCCCACGGCGCTGCGTACGACGCCCATGTTGTCCTCCCGACTCAGTAGAGCTTGGTGGAGATGGCCTTGCCGACGCTCTCCTGGTGGGCGCGGACCCTGTCCGGACGTGCCTGCACCAGCGCCCGCACCAGCAGGTCCAGCATGTGGAGCTGCCCGATCTTGGAGGTGAACGAGCCCGACTGCAGGGGCATTTCCCGGGTCGCCGTCACCAGCAGCACGTCGGCCACCCGGCCGATGGGAGCCTGAGCGTAGCCCGTGATGGCGATGGTACCGGCTCCCCGGCCCTTGGCCACCGCCAGGCACTCCACCGTGTCCCGGGTGCTCCCCGAGACCGACAGCCCCACCGCGACGTCCCCGGGCTGCAGCGTGGCCGCCGCCATCAGCTGAAAGTGCGGGTCGGCGAAGGCCGCGGCCGGAAACCCCAGCCTCCAGAAGCGGTAGCGGGCGTCCTGTGCCGTGATGCCGGAGTGGCCTGCGCCGTAGAAGTGGATCTGCCGGGCCTCGGCCAGCATGGTCACCGCCCGTTCGAAGACGGCCTGGTCCAGCATCTGAAAGGTGTCGACGATGACGCGGCGGTTTTCCTCCGTGGCGCGGTGCAGCAGGTCGTCCTGGGCGGAGCTCGATGCGGTGTTGCCGCCCTGACCCGCCGCCTCGGAGAAGATGTCCCGCGCCAGGTCCATCTTGAAGGCGTGGTAGTTGCGATATCCCAGCTTGCGGGCGAAGCGCAGCACGGTGGTCTCGCCCACGCCGGCGGCCTCGGCCAGCTCGGTCACCGAGGCGTAGACGACTCGCTGGGGGTCGGCCCGCACGACCGCGGCCACCTTCTGCTCCGACTCGGTAAGCGCTGACAGGCTGCTGTGCAGCCGGGCCATCAGCGGCGCTCGGGCAGTCGCGGGGCCGCCGTCCCGTCCGTGGCCCCCACTCATCGCGCTCGCTCCCTCACCGCCCGCTGCCGGGCCCCGTCGATGGCCTCCACGAAGCGCCGCGTGATCAGGTGCGGCCGGGTGATGGCGCTGCCCACCACCACCGCGAAGGCGCCCAGCTCCAGGCAGCGGGCCGCCTGCTCCGGCTCCCAGATGTGCCCCTCCACCACGACGGGCACGCCGAGGCGGCCGGTTACCTCGTCGATCATCCGCGCCACCACGTCGAAGTCGGGCTCGTAGCCCAGGGGCGGGTGATCGTCGGTGTAGCCCACCAGGGTGGTCGCGACCAGATCGAAGCCCAGTCGGGCGGCCGCTACGCCCTCCTCTACCGAGCCCACGTCGGCCATGAGCGGGATGGTCCAGCGGGCCCGGATGGCCTCGACCAGCCGGTCGAGCCCCACGCCGTCCGGGCGGACCCGGGCCGTGCCGTCCAGGGCCAGGACGTCGGCCCCCGCGCGGACGGCCTCCTCCGCCTCGCCCAGCGTGGGGGTGATGTAGACCGGCGATCCGGGATAGTGCCGCTTGACGATGCCGATGACGGGAAGGGGCACCGCCTGGCGGATGGCGCAGATGTCGGGCCCCGAGTTGGCCCGGATGCCCGCGGCCCCGCCCAACCAGGCCGCCTTTGCCATCTCCGCCATGAAGTGGGGGCCGTGAAGGGGATCCCCCTCCGGCGCCTGGCAGGAGACGATGAGCCCGCCCTTCAGCCGAGCCAGGGTCGCCGCCCGCTCGCGCACGCCCGGCTGCCCATCGGCCGGGCCCGGCCGGCTCTCCCCTCCCGGCACTGCATCCAGCACGCGTCGATCGTCCTCTCGTCGTCCGCTACGGTCGATGGCACCGCCCTGCTTCGACGTTGAGGAGGAGATCTCCTCCACCCTGAGGCGCAATGTTGGAGAAATGCTCCGGCCAACCCGCCCTCCCACCCGGCGCGCTTCGCCGTCCCCGGCGGGCGCCGCCGTCTCTCAGCGACGCAGGGCCGGGTGCGCCGCCAGCGGCCCCACCCTCACCCCGGTTGCCTCCAGGCGCTGTCGCACGGCCCGGGCGATGGCCGCTGCACCCGGATGGTCGCCATGGATGCAGAGGGTGTGCACCACCGCCTCGATATCGACCCCATCCGCCGACCGCACCCGGCCCTCCCGCACCATCCGCACCGCCTGCTCCGCGGCCTGCTCGGGCTCCTCGATGACCGCGCCCGGCTGGCCCCGTGCCACCAGGCCCCCGTCGGCTCGGTACCGCCGGTCGGCGAACCCTTCCCACGCCACCTTCAGCCCCGCCGCCTCCGCCACCTTCGCGAGCCGGCTGCCCCGGATGGCCAGCACCACCAGCCCCGGGTCGAACGAGGCGACCGCCTCCACCACCGCCCGCGCCACCGTCTCGTCGTGCAGGGCCGCGTGATAGAGAGCCCCGTGCGGTTTGACGTGCTGCAGCGCCACACCCTCCGCTCGGCAGAAAGCCGCCAGCGCCCCGATCTGGTAGAGGACGTCGGTGCGCAGCTCCTCGGGGCTCAGCGCCATGGCTCGTCGCCCGAAGCCCACCCGGTCGGGATAGCCGACGTGCGCTCCGATGCCGAGCCCCACCTGCGCCGCCCGCCGCACCGTGCGGGCCATCACCCGGGGATCTCCCGCGTGGAAGCCGCAGGCGACGTTGACCGACGTGACGACCTCCATCAGGGCCTCGTCGTCACCGATGCGATAGGCGCCGAAGCCCTCTCCCACGTCCGCGTTGAGGTCGACGTAGTGCGCCGCCATGCGGCTCCCCCTCCCCGCCGATGCCGGGCCCTGCGCGCTCGGCAGGGCCTGCCCTCACCCGGGCCTGATCGGCTGCCTTACCGCTCGAGGGCCTGGCGGCCCGCCAGGACCCAGCGCGCCACGGTGGCGACCCGATGCCCGAGGTAGCGGCATGCCTGCCGGGTCTCTTCGCCGAGAGGCGGCTTGCCCCCGCTGGCCGTGAAGCTGACGCCGTAGGGGTTGCCCCCCGCTGCGAAGACGGCCGGGTCGGTGTAGCCGGGCCCGACGATGAGGCATCCCCAGTGGTACAGCACGTTGTACAAGGCCAGCAGTGTGGCCTCCTGGCCCCCGTGGGGGTTGGACGCCGTCGTGAAACCCGCCGCCACCTTGTTGGCCAGCTTTCCCTGGCCCCACAGCGGCCCGGTGCTGTCCAGGTACTGCTTGAGCTGCGATGCCACGTTGCCGTAGCGGCTGGGCGTGCCCAGGATGTAGGCGTCCGCCCACTCCAGGTCGTCATGGCCCGCCACCGGGACCGAACGGGTCTCCTCGAGGTGCGCCTTCCAGACGGGATTCTTCTCCACCGCCTCGGGCGGGGCCAGCTCAGCCACCCGGCGGAGGCGCACCTCTGCCCCCGCCTCCCTTGCCCCGGCCTCCACTTCCCTCGCCATGCGATAGGTGGTGCCGGTGGAACTGTAGTAGACGACGAGCACTCGGGGCGTCACCGCCATCTCACGTACCTCCTGCCAACCACATCGCGAACTCCTCGGCCGTCCACACCTCCATCTCCCGCACCGGCACCCCGTCGCTCCAGACGCCCATGTAGCGCTGCTGCGGCGTGTCGCCCAGCGCCACCTCCCGGTGGCGGTAGTACCACGCCGCATCGGTCAGCGCGTCCAGCAGCTTCCAGAAGCCGTAGAAGTCCAGCGCGTCGGGC
>DATCKA010000124.1:0-1736 GCA_036562495.1 Limnochordales bacterium | reverse complement strand
GCGCACGTGATCACCATCAGCACCCCGAAGTAGACCAGGTCGACGCCCAGTTGCCGCATGACGGGGACCAGGATGGGCGTCAAGAGCAGGATCATGACCGTCGAATCCATGATGCAGCCGAGGGCGAGCAAGAAGGCCGCGATGATCAGGACCGTCACCATCGGGTTGGAGCTCAAGCTGACCAGCGACTGCGATAGCGCCTGCGGGAGCATCTCCCACTTCATGCCGTAGCTGATGAGGGCCGACATCGCGATCAGGAGCATGATCATGCCGGTGTCCAGGGTGCTCGAGCGGAGAGCCGCCTTGAGGCGTTCCCAGTTGAGCTCCCGGTAGGCGACCATCCCCACCAGCAGCGCGTACAGAGCAGCGGCTGCGCCCACCTCCGACGGCACGAAGAGCCCGAAGCGCAACGTCACGATGAGCAGGATGGGGAAGAGCACCGCCCACAGGCTTCCCAGAAATGCAGACCCCACTTCTCTGGCTGGAGCGGGGCGCGGCCGCTCGGGCTTGTACCCCCGGCGCCTGGCGTAGATGGTGATGGCCGCCATGTAGGCGACGGCCATGAGCAAGCCGGGTACGATCCCGCCTGCGAAGAGCCGGCCGATGGAGACCTCGCCGATGCTGCCGTAGAGCACCAGCCCGATGCTGGGCGGGATCGCGATGGTGATGAGGCCCGTGAATCCTTCCAGTGCCGCGCAAAAGCCCCTTGTGTAGCCCCGCTTCACCATGGCGGGCCCCAGGATCCGGGCCTCCATGGCCGCGTCCGCGATGGCCGAGCCACAGACGCCGCCCATCAGCGTGCTCAAGACGACGCTCGCCTGGGCGATCCCGGCATGCATGTGGCCGGTCAGGACCGAAGCGAAGCGCAACAGCCGGTGGGTGACGCCCGCCTCGTTCATCAGGTTGCCCGCCAGGATGAACGTCGGGATGGCGAGCAAGGCGAAGTTTTGAGTCTCCGACAGCACCAGCTGGACCGGCATGGTCAGCGGCAGCTCAGGCCGTTGCAGGAAGTAGACGAACCCCGAGATGCCGATGGCGAACGCGACGGGCATCCCCAGGATCAGCAACCCCGCGAAGACCGCTAGGACCAATGTCATGCCTCAGAGCCCCCTGCCTCGTGTCGCGGCGCGCTCACGACCCCACCCTGCTCACACCGGGCGGCACGGGGGGCGCCGCTTTGCGCAGCAGGGCCACGGTCTGCCGGATCTTGTCGATGGTCGTCACGACCAGGAGCAGGCTGCCGAGGGGCACGCTCAGCGTCACCCACATGTAGCTGAAGCCCGGGATCCCCTGAAAGGCCCGAAAGCGCGTCAGATAGGCCATTTGAAACCCATAACCGATCAGGAAGAACAAGAAGCCCAGGATGATCAGGTAGTTGATGAGCTTGATCACGGTCCGGGCCTTGGCCGGCAGCCGGTCCACGAAGAAGTTTACCGAGACGTGCCGGTTCTCCCGCAGAGCCACGTCCGCGCTGAAGAAGGCCGCCCAGGCGAAGAAGAAACCGGCCACCTCCATGCTCCAGGCGATGGGGACGGCGGCGAACCGCGCGATGCCGCCGACCAGCACCACCACCACGGTCACGGCCAGCAGCACCTGAGCCAGCCGCTCCTCCCACCGGCACAGGGCCTCGTAGGCCCGCCTCACCAGGTCCATGGGGGCTCCCCCCAACCCTCGAGTGTCGCCGGGGCCGCCGGACGGCGGCCCCGGCCCGCTCCGCTACTTGCCCAGCTGCTGAT
>DATCKA010000122.1:0-8248 GCA_036562495.1 Limnochordales bacterium | reverse complement strand
CCGCACTGTGAACGAGATCCAAGAGGCCAGGGCGATGAGCCCTGGCCTCTTCGCTTGCGTCGCCCCCGAGCGCGGCGACGAGGGCCAGCGTCTCGTCGAACGTGGCCTCCTCCCGCAGCAGGGGGTGCTCAGGAGGCATCCGGCGCTCGCCCGTGAACGGATCGAACTCGAAGATGCCGACCGGGATGACCGCGAGGTGCACCCCCCTCACCGCCGGGGGCGGGCTCCATCCCTTGGTCTCGTCCATCGCCACCAGCACTCGCAGGGCGTCAGGCCCGTGTCCGGGAGCCTCCAAGAGGAAGGCGTACGCACGCTCCATGGCCAGCGGGATGGCCGTGACCGTGTATCCGTTGATCACGTACGGCCGCTTCGGCTGCATCGGGATCAGGTCGATGAAGCGCCGGGCCAGGAAGTCGAAGTGCGGCATCAGCCCGTATCGCTCGAAGTCCTCCAGCACGCCGGTGGGCACGTAGACCTCGCTGCGCCGGTGGCGGGGCGGCATGCCACGCGGGTCGGCATTGAGGGTCTCCCAGACCCTGCGCCCCATCGTGTGGTCCGGGTGCCAGTGAGAGTACAGCCCGCCGTGGATGTGCCCGAGCCGGGCCCGGTCGAGCTGCAGGTAGATGTCCTCGGACGTGTCGATGAGCAGGTCCGGGCCATGCACAAACACCCCGGGTCCGCTCCGGGCGTAGGGGATGCCCTTGACCCTGGCCTCGGTGCAGACCCGACACCCGCAGGCCGGGCGAGGAGTACGGAAGGCTCCCCCGCTGACGGGAGAGTCCTCGGAGCGCCGAGCGCTCGGGTATGATGGGGCCGACGCCGAGCCCGATCGGGCTCAGTCGACGGGGGGCAGACCTTGCAACGCCCGGAGGAGCATGATCTGCCCCAGGTGGTAGCTGTCGTGGCGCATGTAGTGCACGATGACCTGCGCCACCGTCTCTTCCCCCCAGAGCG
The DNA here is from genome assembly GCA_036562495.1 of Limnochordales bacterium. Classification (GTDB taxonomy): domain Bacteria; phylum Bacillota; class Limnochordia; order Limnochordales; family Geochordaceae; genus Geochorda. The sequence continues at coordinate 7,294 of DATCKA010000122.1, read as the reverse complement.
GCGCATCCAGGCGCTCCGCCGGGAGTGACCTCAGCAGCGTGACGAGCCGTTGCTGGGTCGCCGCCAGGCGCCGTCGGGCCGCCTCCCACGCCGCCTCGTCGGCTGGGTCGGGATGCCGGGGCCAGTTGTGGGTCTCGAGGTCGGTTTGGGAGGGGAAAGCCGTCTCCCCCTCCAACGACCGGATGAAGTACTCCCGCCAGTAGGCCATGTGCATGACGTTCTGCCAGATGGAATGGCGCTCGGGTGCCGGCCGCCAGAAGGCCTGAGTGGCGGTCAGGCCCTCGATGGCCCTGGCGATGGGCGTATGATACGCGCTATCCCACGAGGACTCCAGCCAGTCTACCAGTGTGGACGCTCCGATCGTCATCGTGCGGATCCTCTCCCCGGCTGCCGCCGGGCGCAGGGTACTCCGTAGGCAGGCGTGAGGACAGGAGGGCTCGGCGGGGGCCGCCGCGAGGTGGGACCCACGCGCGATCGCCGCCGAGCACCCGCAGTGTGACTTACCTGGCCAGGGTTTCCTGGCTGATGAGCCGACCGGGCAACGTCAAGATCCCCAGGGGGTGTGGGCGCCCGTTGAAGTAGGCGTCCATGACGTCAACCAGGGTCCGGGCGATCCCGTCCCAGTCCTGAGCCACGGTTGACTTAAAGGGCCCTCCCTTGCGGATCTCCGCCTGGGCGAAGTCGGTCCCGTCGACGCCGACCACGACCACCTCCGTACGACGAGCGGCGTTGAGGGCCTGGACCGAACCGAGCGCTGGCTCATCCCACGCGGCCCAGATCCCCGCGATGGAGCCGATCTGCGGGTGGGCCGTAAGCAGGTCCTGGACGATCTTGCGGGCGTTGTCCACCGGCCCCGGCACATTGACGTGACGCCGGTCGATGACCCGGATGTTGGGATAGCGGGCGAAGACCTGCTCCGCGGCAATGGCTCTGGCCCTCACGCCCGGATGTGGGTCGTGCACCAACATGACGACGTTGCCGCTGTACCCGATACGGCGAGCCAGATCCTCGGCGCTCATGACTCCCAGCGCGCTGTTGTCAGAGGTCACGTTGACCCGCACGCCGGGAGCCAGTCCGGCATCGATCCCAAACACGGGGACCCCCGCGGCCTGCGCCGCGTTGAGGCCCTTGGTCATCTGCGCCGGATCGCCCATGCCGAGCACGACCGCGTCCACTCGCAAGGCGACGGCGTTTTCGATGGCACCCACGAGACGATTGAAGTCACCCGCCGTGTCGGTGACCGAGACTCGCCAGCCACGCTCCGTGGCGTAGCGCTCGAAGAGCCGGATGACGTCGCGGGTGGTGGCGTTGGCCATGTAGGGGGTGACGACGGCGATCTGGCGCGACGCGGCGCCCGCGTGCGCCGCATGGCGCACCAGGGTGACCGACATCGCCACTGCGACACCCGCACTCGCGACGAGGAGCCACTTACACGCTCGACCTAACATGACCGTCTGCACAACCTCCCTGCTTCGTGGGCTTGCTGTAGGATCGCGTCGACCAGATTGGGCCACGACTTTCGCTGTCCCGACCACCTCCGCGTGACGCTAACCCCTTTGTCGTGCCTCGGGCATGAGGCAGGGATTGTAACGGACCCACTCGCCGTATGCCATCTCGTACAGTTGCACCAATGCCGGCTCGGGCTCGAAGTTGCGCTCCACAGGGAAGAAGCCCGGACTGGGCTCCCAGGTGTCGTACCACCCCAAGGCCCGCCCGGCGAGCAGGACTGCCCCGCGTACCCCCACGTTGGAGGGGTCGGCGAGCCGCCGCAGGGGCCGCCCGAGCACCGCGGCAATGATCTCGCACCATAGGTCGGATCGGCAGCCGCCGCCCGTCGCTCCCAGCGGGCCCGTAGCCCCGGCCTCCGCGCCGAGCCTCGGCGCCATCGCCTCGTGAACCGACCGTAGCGCGAACGCGACGCCCTCCAGAACGCTGCGCACGAGCTCCGGCCGTCCGGCCGACGGTCCAATGCCCATGAAAGAGGCACGGGCGTTGGGATTGCGAAACGGAGAGCGTTCGCCGGCCAGATAGGGAAGGTATAGGACGCCCCCGGCGCCCGGCGGCGCCTGGCGGGCCCACGCCTCTAGGGCCTCGTAAGACGGGCCGCCCAGCTGCTGGCGGATCCACTCCAGGTTGCCCGCGGCGGTTAGCAGCGGGCCGATGATCAACTGCCAGGACGGCTGGGGATGCCGGAGCGTGAAGAGCCCTGTTTCGGGCTGCGGCTGGCTGCCCGGCAGCGTCTGCGCTAGCCACCCGCTGGTGCCAAGGTAGAGGTAACCGCGCCCCGGGTCCCCCGCGCCCGCTCCCAGGGTGGTCGTCGCCGCGTCTCCCGCGCCGTGGATAACCGGAATCCCGGGCGGGAGGTGCAACGCGGCCGCGGCCTCCGGCATCAGCCGCCCCGTCACCTCCCAGCCCGACGTCAGGGGGGGCAGGACGTTGGTGCGTAGCCCCAGTGCCTCCAACATCTCGAGGGCCCATCGCCCTCCGGCCAGGTCCAGCAGTCCGGTCGTGGCGGCTGTGGTAAGATCGGTGACGACCTCGCCGCAGGCACGCCATGTCACGTAGTCGTGAGCCCCCAGCAGGATCCATCGGACCGACCGGTAGGTCTCGGGCTCATGGCGTTGCAGCCACAGGAGCTTTGGAGGCAGGCTGGTGGCATCCTGCACGTTGCCCGTCTGCGCCCACCAGCGGTCCTTGCCCCAGAGACGCTCGACCGCGCTCAGTTCGGCGGCCGCGCGCGTGTCGGAGTAGAGGATGGCAGGCCGCAGGGGCCCGTGCAGCCCCAGTGCGATGAGTGCCTGCATCTGACCGCTCAAGCCGAGTGCCGCCACCGCGTGGCGACCCGGCTCGCAGGCTTGCATGGCTTGGCAGGCCGCCTCCCACCAGTCCTCAGGGGACTGCTCCATCACGCCACCGGCGCGGGAGTGCGTGGGATATCCGGCCCTCGCGGAGGCGACGACGCGACCGTCCCTCGTGACGAGGGCGGCCTTGACGCCCGTCGTGCCGACGTCCAGTGCCGCGATCACGGGCTCGGCGCCCCGCATGAGCCTCTCACCCCTCCACACCTGCTGCAGCCGCGAGACTCGACACCAGGTCCTTGAGCCGGCCGAGGTCGGAGGCCGCCTTGACCAGGGCCGTGCCCACCGCGACGCCATCGGCGCCCATCCTTCGCAGCGCCGCTACCTGCGTCGGTTCGTGAATGCCGAACCCGACGGCCACGGGCACCTTGCGGGCCCCCCGCAGCGAGAGGACACGTCGAAGGGCACAGGACGTCGCGGTCAGGTCGATGACCCCCCCCGAGTGGGGCGCCGCGCTCTGGAGATAGACGAACCCGCTGGTGGCCTGGCACGTGTCGAGCACGTGCAGGAGACCGTCCTCGCCCTCGCTCGCGGAAGCGAAGCCGACGATACCGAGCCCCTTGCTCTGGACGGTACTGACCAGACGGGACAGTGCGCCGGGGTCGAGGTCCGGCAGGAGTAGGCCGTCGAGGCCGCAGCTCGCGACCTTGTAGACGAGGTCGAGGACCGACGTGAAGGCCCCCAGCTGGGACGCGTATCCCATCACAACCACCGGTAGGCCGGACGCCTGGCGGGCCTCGCGCCCGAGCGCTAAGGCTTCGTCGAGGCCGATCCCGCGCTGCCTCTGCCACTCCAGCGCCTGACGGATGACGGGGCCATCGAGGAATGGATCATCAACCGGAAGCCCCAGCTCGAGCACGTCAAGCCCGCAGGCCGCGGCCTCCTGCACGACTCCGGCGAAGCGTCCCGGCTCGGGAAAGCCTGCGGGCAGGTATCCCACCAGCACGATCCGAGAGGCTGCCTTGGCCCGCTCGAACGTGACGGAGAGAGGACGACTCATCCCCGGCCCCCCGTCAGGCGGGAGGCCATGACCGCCCCCACGATGATGAGGCCCGTCAGCATCTCCTGGATGTAACTGTTAACCTGCAGGAGGTTGAGTCCGTTATTGAGCACGCCGAGGATGAGGACCCCGACGACCGTGCCTGGCACGTTGGGCAGCCCGTCTTTAAACATCGTCATGCCTAGGAAGACCGAGGCGATCGCGTTGAGCATGAACGGCTCGCCGGCCAGCGGGTGCGCAGAGGCGAGGCGGCTCGTCAGGACGACGCCGGCCAGCGCGGCCCCGATGCCCGACACGACGAAGGCCGAGAGGCGCATGCGCCGCACGTCGATCCCGGCCAGGAAGGCCGCCTGAGGGTTGCCACCGACTGCGTACCACCGGCGACCGGTCGTCGTCTGCGTCAAGAGGCCCCATGCCACGAGGAGCGCGGCCGCCATCACCAGCACCGGCACTGGCACCAGACCCACCCTGCCCTGGCCCAGTGCCATGAATCCGTCAGGAAGCCCGAAGAGCGTGGTCCCGTCGGTGTACCACAGCGCCAGTCCCCGAAACGCCGTCATGGTGGCCAGGGTGGTGACGAAAGCCGACAGACCGGCGTACGCCACGAGAAGCCCGTTGAGCACGCCGGCCAGTGCACCCGTCACGAGCGCCGCGCCAACGGCCAGCCCCAACGGCACGCCTCTGAGGAGCAGCGTGGCACAGATTACCCCTGCCAGGCTGGCCAGGCTGCCCACCGACAAGTCGAAGTCGCCTGCCGCCATCACGATGGTCATGGTCGCGCTGACGATGCCGAGGATCGCGACCTGCTCCAAGACGTTGCTGATGTTGATGGGGGAGAGGAAGGCCTGAGGGCGCAAGGCTGCGAAGAGGCCGACAACGGCTACGAAGCCGATGAGCGTGCCATAGCGGGAGACCCACAGGGCACGATGGCCCTTGATCGGGACGGGTGCCAGGGTCATGCCGTTCGCCTCCCGTACATCAGGCCGGAGAGAAGCTCGTCGCTTGCGTCCGATGCCTCCACGACCCCCGAGACGCGGCCCTCGTGCAGCACGAGGATGCGATCGGCCACGCTCAGCAGCTCGTCCAGCTCAGAGGAGACCATCACCACGGCCCCGCCCTCTCGGGCGAGACGCCGGATGATGGCGTGGATTTGGGCTTTGGTGGCCACGTCCACGCCCCGGGTCGGCTCGTCCAGCAGCAACACCTTGGGCGTGCGCAACAGCAGACGGCCCAATACGGCCTTCTGCTGGTTGCCACCCGAAAGCTGCCACACGGGCTGGTCGAGCCCTGCCGCCCGGATCCCTAGCTGCTGCACCAGGGCGTCGACGGCTCGCGCCTCGGCTCGTGGGCGCAGCAGCCAGCGGGCGAGGGCGTACTGCCCCAGATACGCCAGGGTCATGTTCTCCTTGAGGGAGAGTGCAGGCACCAGCGCCTGGGCCCGACGGTCCTCGGGGACCAGGGCGATGCCGAGCCGCAGGGCGTGACCCGGCGTGCGCGGCCGCACCGGGTGCCCCTCGAGCAGGATCTGCCCGGCCCGACGAGGGCGTGCACTGGCCAACAGGTGAAGCAGCTCCGAGCGTCCCGAGCCGGTGAGGCCTGCGACACCGAGGATCTCCCCCCGGCGCAGGGCAAACGAGACGTCCCGCACCACACGCCCGCCCAATCCCCTCACCTCGAGGAGGGGCGCTCCCGTGGGTCTGGGGCGCCGGCCACCCACGTCGCCAGTCACGGGCTGCCCGGCAAGCAGCCGCACGAGCCGGGGACCGTCGAGTTCGTGGATCCGGTGGCTCGCCACGACACGGCCGTCGCGCAAGACCGTGACCCGGTCCGCGATCTGGAGCACCTCTCGCAAGCGGTGCGACACGTAGAGCACGGCGTATCCCTGGCGGCGCAGGTCTCCCAGCAGATCCAGCAAGTGCCGCACCTCTTCGTCGTTGAGCGACGCCGTGGGCTCGTCGAAGATCAGGACGGTCGCCTTCAGTGCGAGGGCTCGCGCGATGGCGACCAGGGTCTGCTGGGCAGGCGACAGCCGACCTGCTGCCACGTCATATGGAATGCCTGGCCGGAGGCGGTCCAGCATGCGACGGGCCTCCGCGTGTAGCGCGTCCCAATCGACGAGAGGGCTCCGGCCGCGACGCGGATAGGGTCGGCCCACGAAGAGGTTCTCGGCGGCGCTCAGGGTCGGCACCAGGCTCAACTCCTGGTGCACGACCGCGATGCCGTCGGCGATGGCCTCGGCGGGTGAGCGGTAGCGGGTGCGTCGTCCCGCTCGCCACAGTGTCCCCTCGTCGGGGACCAGGCTGCCTGACAGGATCTTGATGAGCGTCGACTTGCCCGCCCCGTTGGGCCCGACCAGGGCGTGCACCTCGCCGTGGCGCAGCTGCAGGTCAACGCCGTCCAGTACATTGGGACCGGCGAAGCGCTTGACGAGGCCGCGGGCCTCGAGTGCGACGGGCAAGTCTGACGGCTGCTGAGACGCCGGCGGGTCGGTCACGGCGAGACCTCCTCATGAGCACGGGCCGGAGCTGCGCACCGTCTGCTGTCTCCGCCCCGAGGTGTCGTGGCTTCGGCTGGGGCCCCTGCCAGGAAACGTAGGCGGGTCCGCTCCCGCGCCCCGATCCGGCGGATCTCCACCTCGACGAGGTCTCCGCGGATGTAGGCCTCGTCGAAGAGAAACGGCACTCCCTGCGGGTCGAAGGTGGTGCGCGCCGAGAACAGCCCCGGAGTGGAGGCCCTGGCCCTCAACAACCTGGCCGAACGGGCCGGAAGCCTGCACGGACGGAGCACCTCCTCGGATCGGGCCGCCACGATGCGCAAGTGCTCCCGCAGGAAGGTGTAGAGGGGAATGTCGGCGCGAAACCGCACCAACCGGTCGGCTACGCTGGCAGAGAGGTAGGAGCGCTGGTAGATCACGGGTACGCCCTCTACCCAGCGCAACCGCTCGATGACGCAGACCCTCGATCGCTCCGGCTGGCCGAGAGCCCTGGCCGCCTCTCGGGACGGCAGATGGAGCCCTAGGCCGACGAGGGATGTCTCGACGGTAATGCCGCGGCGAGCCGAGTCCTCGGAGAAGCTCGCCAGCTGCACCGGATCCTGGAAGGCGCCGGGGTCTGTGGCGAAGGTACCGACCCCGTGGCGGGTCTCGACCAGCCCCTCCTCCTCGAGCAGCGCGAGCGCCTGGCGTATCGTCATCACGGTGGTGCCGAACTGGCGGGCCAGATCGCGCTGACCCGGAAGACGGGAAGCGGGCAAGATGGCGCCCCTGAGCAAGCGCTCTCGAAGCTCTCGGGCGACTTCCAGGTACCGGCTCGATGCACACCGAGGCATCGTGTTCTAGAACTCCTCGGCCGCACCTTACCATCTTCCGTCAGCGCCGTCAAGGGATTCCAGCGCGGGTAGGGGAAAGCCGGCGGCGGGGCCTGACGTGCCCCGCCGC
>DATCKA010000079.1:0-47079 GCA_036562495.1 Limnochordales bacterium | reverse complement strand
CACCTCGGGGGCCGGGCCCATCGCGTCCATGCCCTGGGTGAGCGACGTGGTGCGCTACGCCGCCCAGACCATCCCGACCCACAAGCTCCTGGTCGGCATCGCGGGTTACGGCTACGACTGGCCCTCGACGGGCGGCATGGCAGCCATGGTCAAGGCCAGCGACGCCGTCCGCCTGGCTCAGCAGAAGGGTGTCCCGATCTTGTGGGACGCGGGCGCCCAGGTGCCCTACTTCAGCTACACGGAAAACGGCGTGACCCGTGTGGTCTACTTCGAGAACGCCGAGAGCGCGCGCTACAAGCTCCAGCTCATCGGACGCCACGACCTCGGGGGCATGGCCCTGTGGCGGCTGGGCTTCGAAGACCCCCAGCTCTGGGACGTGGTGAAGGAGATCCTGGGCGAAGGCACGCAGCCGCCGGGCCAGGAGCCGCCGGGTGAGGAGCCCCCTGGCCAGGAGCCGCCCGGTCAGGAGCCCCCCGGTCAGGAGCCGCCGGGCCAGGAGCCACCGCAAGGCAGTGGCTACGTCGTGCAGCCCGGTGACACCCTCTACCTCATCGGCCTGCGCCATGGCATCGACTGGCAGGCGATCCTGGCCGCCAACCCGGGCATCGACCCCTACAACCTCATCCCCGGGCAGTCCATCGTCATCCCGTCCGGGTCCACCCCGCCGGGGGGCAGCACCTACGTGGTGCAGCGGGGCGACACGCTCTGGCTCATCGCCCAGCGCCATGGCCTCAGCCTCGAGGCCCTGATGGCCGCCAATCCGGGCATCGACGCCTGGTGGCTGATGCCGGGTCAGCAGATCGTCATCCCCTCCGGCAGCCGACCCGGTCATGGCCGCAGCCACATCATCCAGCCCGGTGACACCCTCTACCTCATCGGGCTGCGCTATGGCATCGACTGGCAGGCGATCCTGGCCGCCAACCCGGGCATCGACCCGTACAACCTCCTCCCGGGCCAGTCCATCGTCCTGCCCAGCATCTGACCCCCTCCCATTGAGGTGAGAGGCGGAGCCAGGGTGCCTGGCTCCGCCTCTCTTGCTGGTCCCCAATCGCCGTCGAGCCGCCGCGCCTTGCCTGCTGGCCACCGTAGCCGTCCCGCCCACGTTGGAAACAGCCTCGGTCTGGGAAGACTGTGGATGCCTACATGGACCGGAGAGGATGGGTGGGACCCACGGCGCGCACCAGCGTCTTCTCATGGGCGGCCCGCCGAATGGCTGCGAGGCTCGGGGCCGGAGGTCACCCTGTCCATGCTCGCAACGGGTCGGGCCTCTTCGAGAAGCCGGGACCGACCACGCTTTCGCTGCCCGACGCGGTGGACCGGATCCGCCAGGCCCTGGGATCGCCACCCGATCTGGTGATCCGCCCGCTGGGACCCGAGGGCCCGTGGGTCCTCTTCCTGCACAGCCTGGCCGACGTGCGCCTGGTCGCCGACGCGGTGGTCCGCCCCCTGCTGACCGCGTCCGGAGACGGTCGTGCCTCCGTCGGTCCGGACTCCATCGAGGTCCCCAACGTCGACCCTGTCAAGGACGAACAGACAGCCGTGCGCCAGCTCCTGGACGGCCACACCATTCTCGTCGAGCGGGACGGGGCCCTCTGGACCCTGACCACGGCCAAACGGCCCGGCCGTGCTGTCGAGGAGCCCTCCAACGAGACGGGCATACGGGTGCCTCGAGAGGGTTTTACCGAGGAGCTGGAGGTCTCCATCGCGCTCATCCGGGCCCGGCTGCGCCATCCGGGGCTGAGGTTGGAGGAGCGCCGGTGCGGAACCCGCACGGGGACCCGGGTCATCCTGGCCTACATGGAGGACATCATCGACCCGGAGATCTTGTCGACCGTGCGGCAGCGTCTCGACCGCATCCAGCTGGATGGCGTACTGGAGTCCGGGTACGTCGAGGAGTTCATCGAGGATGCGCCCTTCTCACCCTTCCCGCAAGTGCTGCGCACGGAGCGGCCCGACGTGGTGGTCGCCAATCTGCTGGAGGGGCGCTTCGCCATCCTCGTCGACGGCACACCCTTCGCGCTCATCGGGCCCGTGGTGTTGCCCCAGATGCTCCTGTCGGCCGAGGACTACTACGAGCGGACCGTCCTGACCTCGTGGGTACGGTGGTTGCGCTTCGCTGCCTTCGTCATCTCCCTGACGCTACCGGGTCTTTACGTGGCGGTCACCAGCTTCCACCCCGAGGTGATCCCCACCCCGCTCCTCTTCTCCATCGCGGGGGCCAGGGAGGGTATCCCCTTCCCGCCCCTGGTGGAAGCCATCCTCATGGAGTTGCAATTCGAGATGCTGCGGGAGGCCGGCCTGCGACTGCCCCGCACGGTGGGTCCAGCCATCAGCATCGTGGGAGCCCTCGTACTGGGAGAGGCGGCCTTCCGGGCCAACATCGTGAGCCCGGCCATGGTCATCGTGGTGGCGATGACCGGCATCGCCTCCTTCACCGCGCCCCTCTTCTCGATAGCCATGGCCGCCAGGCTGCTGCGCTTCGCCTTCACCATCGCGGGTGGGGTGTTCGGCCTTCTCGGGCTGCAGGCCGTCGGGGTGCTCCTGGTGGTGCACCTGTGCGCGCTGCGCTCGTTTGGGGTGCCCTATCTGTCGCCGATGGCCCCCCTGCGGGTGCGTGACTGGAGCCACGTGGTCGCCAGACCGCCATGGTGGGCCACGCGGACACGCCCCGCCTTCGTGCTCCCCAAGGACCTGATGCGGGCCCCCTCGAGCGGGAGAAGAGGCGGCGGGCACCGATGAGCCTGCGGGAGCCCGCGGGGGTCATCGAGCACCGGCTGCTGGGGCACGGGCTGACGAGCTCGATCATCTTCTGGCTCGCCCTCGTCGATCGTCTCACGGTCAACCTCGCCCTGGTGCCCACGCTCACCGCCACCCGCGCCGGGCGGGACGCGTGGCTGGCCTTCCTCGCCAGCATCCCCGCGGCCCTGGCCGTCGGGTGGATCATGGCCTACGTGACCCGGGCAGCGCCCGGCGAGGGCCTGGCTCGTCAGGCCCAGCGCGCCCTCGGGCCCATCGGGGGCACCCTCGTGGCGCTGGCCTTCACCTGGTCCTACCTGCACCTGACCTTTCTCATGGTGAGGGAGTACGCCGAAGTGATCGTCACGGTCGGCCTCCCCAATACGCCGCTGGTGGTCATCGTTTCGACAGTCGTGCTGGTGGCCTACGTCATGGCCCTGCAGGACACGCCGGCGATGGCGCGGACGGTGCTGATTCTGGGCCCCATCGTCATCTTGGCTGTCGTCAGCGTGCTGGCGTCCGTCGCCCCGCAGGCCGACCTCGCCATTCTGCGGCCCGTCCTGGGAGGCGGCTGGAGCCCGCTGGCCAGCGGGGTGCTCTCCGCCAGTATCTGGCACTCGGTCGTCTACTTCTACCCGGCGGTGAGCCCCTCCATCGTGGATCACGCCCGGGCGACGCGGGCGCTGTTGGGCGGCCTGATCTGCGCCACGTTGCTGAGCGCGGCCCTGTCCGCCGAAGCGGTTGCCGTACTGGGCCCGCTAGGGGCCGTACGCCACCAATTCCCCCTCTACCAGATGGCGCGGCTCGTCATGGTGGGAGAGCTGGTCCAGCGGCTCGACCTCCTGGCGCTGGCCGCCTGGGGCCTGGGGCTGCTGGTGGGAGCCTCTCTCCACCTGCACGCGGCCGCGCTCTGCCTGGCCGATCTGGTGGACCTGCGGGACCATCGGCTACTGGTCAAGTCGCTGGCCCTGCTCGTCGCGGTCGGCGCCATGCTGGTGGGGCACAACGTCATGGAGCTGCGGGAGTTCACCGACGTGCGGACGCTGCTCCCCTACGTCGCGTTGCACTTGTGGGTGCCGACGGCGACCTGGGCTCTGGGCACCCGCGCTCGGTTGAAGCAGAGCTCCACCGGCCGGGCACATGACCCCGGAGAGGCGCGATGAGGGTCAGCACGCTGCACCGGCTGGCGCTCATGGTGGTCGTGGGCGCCCTGGCCATGACGACGACCGGATGCTGGGACAGGCTTGACGTGGAGAGCCTCGCGGTCGCGACCACCGTCGCGCTGGACCTCCCGCCGCAAGGCGAAGGCATCCTGCTCACCGCGACCTACTTCATCCCCCGGCGGGCGGCCGGTGGTGCCGGCGGCATGGGCGGCGGGGGGGCCTCCGGCTTGGGGACCCCGTTCGTCCGGGCGAGCGCCGGACCCGAGGGCCCCGCGGCATGGGTCGTAGGGGTGCGGGCCCCGACGCTGCCCGAGGCTCAGGAGGCCTTGGTGCAGCTCACGTCGCGCGAGCCCATCTGGTCGCACCTACGGGTGATCGTGCTGGGCGAGAGCCTGGCATCCCGGGGCATCGGGGCTGTCGTCGACGCCCTCGCGCGCGGCCGGGAGTTCCGGCCTACCTCGTGGGTGGTGGTGGCACGGGGCGTGGCTGCGCACCGCCTGCTGGAGCTGCCGGGCCCCTTCACGCCCGCGAGCCAGCACCTGGCCGTCCAGCAGCAGGTCCTGCAGCGCCGGTCGGGTGCCTCGGCCGTCCAGCGACTGCATACCTTCCTGCTGGCCTACGAGTCCCCGGGCGTGGACCCCGTGGCGCCCGCGGTCTCCGTCGAGAGCGCCGTGCAGCCCGACCCCGAGCTGATCCCCGAGTCGCCGCCCGCCGCTGCCCTGGTCGTCCAGGACGGGACGGCCGTCTTCCGGGAGGACCGGCTGGTCGGGTGGCTGACGGCCGACGAGAGTCGAGCCCTGCTCCTGCTGCGGGGCGAGAGCCCCCCCTTCGTCATCGGGGCCGCCTGTCCCGACGGGTCGGGCCGCCTGGCCGTCTCCATCTTGCGGGCCACCACCCGGCGTCGCTGGGAGGCGCAGGACGCCGCCCCGGCCAGCGACGGGCCCGCGGGGGCCGCGCAGGGCGTGGCGCTGCCCACGGCGGTGGTGGAGGTCTCGATGGATGGGGCCATCGCTGCCAGGCACTGTGAGGGGCCGCTGGATGTCGAGACCAACCGGCGCCTGGAGGAGAGCGTCGCCCGAAAGCTCGAAGAGTCGATGCGTCAGACGCTGGATCGGCTTCACCGGGAGATGAGAGCCGACCCGGTGGGGTTTGGCCTGGCCCTCTCCCGGGATCGGCCGCAGTTATGGCGCCAGGTGGAGCGCGAGTGGCGGGAGCACCTGGCGACGCTGCCCGTCGACGTGCGCGTCGAGCTCCGAATCCGGCGCCCGCAGCTCACGACCGGGGAGGCCGAGCCGCGATGATGGCTGCGGTGTTGCTGGGCATCGCCCTCGTCGCACTGGCGGTGCCGGACCTGTGGAGCCTGATCCAGGCCCGCCACTGGAAGGGAGCGGCGCTGTGCGCGGGATTGTGGGCCGTCGGGATGACGCTGGCCCTCCTGGGGGCCGCGGGCGTCGAGCTTCCGACGCTCTCCCGGTGGATCGTGGGGTTGGTGCGCCCGCTCGGCTCCTGGATCCCGTGAGCGCAGGTCTCGGCCTTTAGGCCGCCCGCGACTGCGCCACCGCCCGGATCGCCTGCGCGGCTCGCTCCACGTCCTCGTCGTCGACGTGCCGGTGGGTGACCAGCCGGACCACGGACGGGCCGACGGGCAGCGCCCAGACGTTGTGTCCCTCGGCCAGTCGCCTGCAAAACTCCGCGGCGCTCAACCCCGTGCCGGCGACGTCCACCATGACCATGTTGGTGACCGGCGGCGGCGACACCCGAATGCCCGGCGTGCCCGCCAGCCGCTCCGCCAGGGCCCGCGCCCGGGCGTGATCCTCCGCCAGGCGATCGATCATGGTGCGCAACGCCACGAGTCCCGCCGCTGCGATGATACCCGCCTGGCGCATGGCGCCCCCCACCATCTGCCGGCGCCGGCGTGCCTCCTCGATGAAGTCACGGCTGCCGACCAGCACGCTGCCGACGGGCGCCGACAGCCCCTTGGACAGGCAAAACATCACCGAGTCGACGGACTGCACGATCCGTGCCGCCGGCACCCCCAGGGCTACGGCTGCGTTGAAGACCCGCGCCCCGTCCATGTGGACCGGGATGCCGTGGCGATGGGCCACCTCGGCGGCGGCGTCGACCTCCTCCACGCGCCAGACGGTGCCACCGGCGAAGTTGTGGGTGTCCTCGATGGCCACCAGGGCCGTGCGCGGCGCAAGCACGCTGGGTGTCCGGATGGCCTCCTCGATGGCGCGGGGCCGCAGGATGCCATCCTCGGTGACGATGGTGCGCACCATGGCTCCCACGACGCCGCCCAGCCCGCCCGCCTCCGACTGCACGATGTGGGCTCGCCAGTCGGCGATGACCTCTTCGGCCCGGCGTACCCAGGTGAGCAGCGCCACCAGGTTGCCCATGGTGCCGCTCGGCACCAGCAGCGCCGCCTCCTTGCCCAGGATGGCGGCCGCCTCCTCCTCCAGCCGCCGGACCGTGGGGTCGTCGCCCCGGGCGGCGTCGCCCACCTCCGCCTCGTACATTGCCCGGCGCATCTCCTCGGTGGGCTCGGTGACGGTATCGCTGCGAAAGTCGACGCGTCCCTTGAGCATGGCGACCCGTCCCTTCACACCCGGGGGAGCACGATGCCCTGCTGGTCCTGGTACTTGCCCTGGCGAGAGGCGTAGGTGACGTCGGGACGCTCTCCTCTAAAGAAGAGCATCTGGGCGATCCCCTCGCCGGCGTAGATGCGGGCAGGCAGGGGCGTGGTGTTGCTGATCTCGATGGTGAGATACCCTCGCCAGCCCGGCTCGGCGGGGGTGATGTTGACGATGATGCCGCACCGGGCGTAGGTCGACTTGCCCAGCGTGATGCAGACGACGTCCTCGGGGATGCGGAAGTACTCCATGGACCGGGCCAGCGCGAACGAGTTGGGCGGGATGATGCAGACGTCACCCTCGAAGTCGACGAAAGCCTTGGGATCGAAGTGCTTGGGGTCCACGATGGAGCAGTTGACGTTGGTGAAGATCTTGAACTCCCTCGCCACCCGCAGGTCGTAGCCGAAGCTGGACAGACCGTACGAGATGACCCGGCGCTCGTGGGAGGTGCCCTCGTCGAGCACCCGCACCTGCTGGGGCACGAATGGCTCTATCATGCCGTGTTCGCGGGCCAGCCGCGCGATCTCCCGGTCATTGAGGATCACGGTCGACGCTCACCTCTGTCTCCCTGCAACCTCGGGAGGCTCTCGGCCCCACGGTGCGGCCTGTTTCCGCGGGGGGCCCGCGCGTTCCTGCCGGGGCCCACCGGCGGTACCGCAGTGGCACCAGCAGGGATGGAGCGCCCGGCGCGGAATCACCGCGCGGCGGATGGCACGCTCCGGAAGGGGTAGCGGGTGAAGCTTCTCATCATCATCGTCGACGACAGCGACAGCCGGCCGCTCATGGATGCGCTCAACCGCGCGCAGATCGGCGTGACGCGGCTGGCCAGCACGGGCGGTTTCCTGCTGGAGGGCAACACGACGTTGCTGGTCGGCGTGCCCGACGAGCAGGTCGATGCCGTGCTGGCCATCGTGCGCTCGACCTGCATGCGGCGCCAGCGCCTCATCCCTCAGCCCGTGGCCGAGATGCCGGGGAGCGCCCCGTTTCCCATCGAGGTGGAGGTGGGCGGCGCCATCGTGTGGGTGCTCCACGTCGAGCAGATGCAGCGCATCTGACTACGGGTGGAAGCGCACCTCGTAGACCGATCCGTCCCGGTCCACCATCCAGGTGGACGGGCCCGCCCCGTCGTCCCGGGTGACGTCGTCGGGCTCCTCGGTGGACATCGTCACCGAGTAGCGCGCGCCGCACGGGCAGCGTCCACCCTCTTCGACGTCGAGCGGGCGCACCACATGACGTCGTCCGCAGTGCGGGCAATCGAAGCAGGGCATGTCGTCACTCGCCCCCCGACCTTATCGTGCCCCTCGGTGGGGAGCGTCCGAGGCCGTCGGGAGAGGAAGCATCCACCAGGTCGGGAGGCAACCGCCGTCCGCCTCACGCCGGCGCCATGCCGCCCGACAGCACGAGCGCCAGAGTCAGCAGGTTGGCCCCCATGTGCGCGCCCATCGCGGCGCTGAGGCGGCCACGGCGCTCGTACCACAGGGCGAGCAGCACCCCGACCACCCACAGGGCTGGCAGGTGCACCACGTAGGCGTGGAGCCCGGCGAAGGCTATCGCGGAGGTCGCGGCCGCCGGCAGCGGGGCCACCCCGCCGGGGCCGCGGAGCACACGATAGAGGTAGCCACGAAAGAAGGTCTCCTCCGCCACAGGGGCTACGGCCACGAGCAAGACGACCAGGGCCGCCAGCCAGACTCCTCCCGACGCGAAGAGGAGGCCCGACAGGGAGCGTTGCTCGGCGAGCCCGATGCGACGGACAGCCTCCTCCCAGCCCGCCAGACGGGCCGTCTGCATCACCGCGGCGTTGACGGCGGCCTGAGCCGCGACCAACACCGCCCCAAACCAGAGGCTGCCCACCAGCGAGCGCAGCCAGGCCCGGGCCGGCAACGGCTGCTCACCGGGATCGCCCAGGCGCCGCAGCCGCCGGCGCCCGGCCAGCCCCAGCGCGCCCACCGTCAGTTGCAGCATCCACGCGGCCGCCACGTCGGCCGCCGGCCGGCTCATCCCCAGGGCGAGGGCCCCCAGGCCACCGAGCCCCGATGCGACCAGGAAGAGGGCAGCTATCGAGCCGAGGGCCCACGACAGCTCGCGCCGCCCCGTCACGGGGTCCAGTAGTTGGGCGCCTCCTTGGTGATCTGGACGTCGTGCGGGTGGCTCTCGCGCACCCCTGCGGGGGTGACCCGGATGAAGCGCCCCCGGCTGCGCAGCTCGGCGATGGTGCGAGCACCGCAGTATCCCATGCCGGCCCGCAGCCCGCCGACCAACTGGTGGACCATCTCGGCCACCGGCCCCCGGTAGGGCACCCGGCCCTCGATGCCCTCCGGCACCGGCTTGGCGTCAGGCTCGTACCCGTAGCGGTCGCTCGTCCCCTCGCGCATGGCACCCAGCGACCCCATGCCCCGGTAGACCTTGAAGCGCCGCCCCTGGTAGATCTCCACCTCGCCGGGGCTCTCGTCGGTGCCGGCGAAGAGGCTGCCGATCATGACCGCGTCGGCCCCCACGGCCAGGGCCTTGGTGATGTCGCCCGAGTAGCGGATCCCGCCGTCGGCGATGATGGGGACGTCGTGGCGCGCCGCCTCCTGGTACGCCTCCCAGATCGCGGTCAACTGCGGCACACCGACGCCGGTGACGACCCGCGTGGTGCAGATGGTGCCAGGGCCCACACCCACCTTGACCGCGTCGGCCCCGGCCTCCACCAGGGCCCGCGCGCCCTCCGCCGTGGCCACGTTGCCGGCCACCACGTCGACCTGATCGCCGAACTCGGACTTGAGCCGCTCGCACATGGCGATGACCCGCCGGGAGTGGCCATGGGCCGAGTCGATGACGATGGCGTCGACGCCCGCCGCCACCAGGGCAGCCGCCCGGTCCATGGTGTCGGGGCCGACACCCACGGCCGCCGCCACCCTCAAGCGGCCCTTGGCGTCCTTGGCGGCGTTGGGGTATTTGCGGGCCTTCTCGATGTCTTTGATGGTGATGAGGCCCTTGAGGCGAAACTGCTCGTCCACCAGGGGTAGCTTCTCGATGCGGTGCCGGTGGAGGATGCGCCGGGCCTCCTCCAGGCTGGTGCCCACCGGTGCGGTGACCAGCCCCTCGCGGGTCATCACCTGGCCGATGGGCTGATCGAGGTCATCCTCGAACTTGAGGTCCCGATTGGTGATGATGCCCACCAGCCGGCCGTCCGGATCGGTGATGGGCACGCCCGAGATGCGGTAGCGGGCCATGACGGACAGGGCGTCACGCAGGGTGTGCTGCGGGCTCAGGGAGATGGGATCCACGATGATCCCGCTCTCCGAGCGCTTGACCTTGTCGACCTCTCCCGCCTGGGCCTCGATGGAGAGGCTCCGGTGGATGACGCCGATGCCCCCCTCCCGGGCCAGGGCGATGGCCATCCGAGCCTCGGTGACCGTGTCCATGGCGGCGCTCACCAGGGGGACGTTGAGCCGGATGCGCCGGGAGAACCGTGTGGTGACGTCGACGTCACGAGGCAGCACGTCGGACTCTCCCGGCACCAGCAGCACGTCGTCGAAGGTGAGGGCCTCGCCGACAAACTTCTCCACGTCGTCGACCCCCTGCTTCACGGCTACGCCGGGTCCGGTGGCCATGCTTCGACGGGCAGCCGTAGATCCTGCAGCACGAGTCCGCTGATTAGCTTGGGGTAGAAGTATGTGGACTTCTCCGGCATCTTCTTGCCGGTCTGGGCCACTTCCTGCACCTCTGCAAGCGCCACCGGGGCCAGCAGCAAGGCCGCGGCTGCCTCACCCCGGTCGACGGCCGCGGCTGCCTCCCGGGCGTCGGAGGTGTAGCGGATCCACCGGCTCTCCTCGGCGCCCGCCCCGTCCACCACGGTCCGAGTTGATGGTCGCCACTCGGCCAGCGGCCCCCGGTGCAGGAGGGTGATGTCACCGGCCACGCCGGGAAACTCGGGGCCCGACGAGCCGACGCGCTGCGTCACCTTGGCGGGCACGGCCAGGTAGTCGACGCGCCCTCCACCCCACCAGACGGCCAAGACCGGGCGGCTCAACGCCTGACGGAGCGAGGCGACGTGAGCGGCCGTCTGGGCGGGGTCGGCGCCCTCCCGCCGCAGGCCCGCTCGCAGCGACACGGGCACCTCGTCGTCATGGAGGGGCATCAGATGCTCGTAGAGGGCCATGCGAAACGGCTCGACGGCCGAGGGGGGCCCCACCACCCGGTGCACCGGCAGGATGGAGAGGCCGCCCCCTTCCAGCGAGGCCAGGGCGGCGAGGACGTAGAGGCCCTCCCGGCGGCGCGCAGCGGCGGAGGCCAGCCGGGCCTGCTCCTCCGCGTACTGGCTGGCGGCCTCGAAGCGGTGATGCCCGTCGGCGATGACGGCCGGGCTGCGCTCGAGGGCCCGAGCCAGCTCCTCCAGCACCCGGCGCCCGTGTGGCGTCTCCGACGGGCACGCCCACAGCGCCAGCTCGCCCCCCGTCGGCGCCTCGGCCTCGACGTGGGGCTCACCGGAGGCGGCCTCCTCCAGGGCCCGCTGGAATCGCAGCTCGGGGTCGGCGACGAGGGCCAGGATTGGGCTAAACTGGGCGGCGCACCGCCGGAGCTGCTCGAGGCGGTCGCCGCGTACCGCCGCCACGGTGCGCTCGTGGCCCATCGCGGCCTTGGATCCCCCTGGACCGGCCCGCAACCCGACGAAGACGGCTGTCAGGGTACCGGGCCGCCCGTCGGGGAGATGATAGCGATGGCGAAAGACGTAGACGGAGGGCCGGGGATCGGGCACCAGGACGCCTTCATCGACCCAATCACGGAAGCGGCGGGCCACCTCGTCCCACCGACCGGGCACCGGATCGGCGGGGTCGGCCACCCCCAGATCGAGCTGGAGCACGTTGTAGCGGCTGCGCGTCAGATACGCCTGGACGTGCTGACGACCCACCACGTCGTAGGGAGGGGCCAGGACGTCATCCAGACGGTGGACACGGGCCGGGTCGTACCGGAGGCCACGGAAGGCGGCAATGCTCTTCAAGGTCACATCCCCAGGAGGTCGGTCTTGACGACCGAAGTTCGCACGAGAGGGCAAACATCCCTTTCGGAACGAGGACCCAGGCGGTATCATGGCGCCCGGGAAGTTTGTGACGGAAGGGACCATTGACCATGGGCGCAGACGACCTCTCCCTCGAGCATGGCCATCGGACGGCGACGTCCTCCGTCGACCAGCAGGGGAGGGTTGCCCCCAACGGCACGCCTCCCACCCCTGATCTGGCCCGGCTCTACCGACCTCGCAGCGTGGCCGTGGTCGGGGCTTCAGCCAACCCGGACAAGTTGGGACATCAGATCCTGCGGAACATCATCGAGTCGGGCTACTCGGGCAAGATCTATCCCATCAACCCCAAGGCCGAGACCATCCTGGGCCTCACCTGCTACCCATCCATCGAGCAGGCGCCCCCGGTCGACCTCGCCGTCATCGTCGTCCCGGCCGAGGCCGTGGTCTCCGTGGCCGAGGCGTGCGGTCGCCATGGCGTGGCTCATCTGGTGGTCATCAGCGCCGGGTTTAAGGAGGTGGGCCCCGAGGGCGCCCGTCGGGAGGCCGCTCTCGTGGAGGTCTGCCGGCGCTACGGCATGGGGCTGATCGGCCCCAACTGCCTGGGTGTCATCGACACCCACACGCCCCTCAACGCCACCTTCGCCTCGGCCCAGCCCGTGCAGGGCAGCATCGCCTTCATCAGCCAGAGCGGGGCCCTGGGCTCGGCCATCCTGGACTGGAGCCACCAGCAAAACATCGGCTTCTCCCGGTTCATCAGCCTGGGCAACAAGGCCGGTCTGACCGAGGTGGACCTGATCCTCGACGCGGCCTCGGACCCCGACACCAAAGTCGTCTGCGCCTACCTGGAGGACGTCAAGGATGGCGCTCGCTTCCTCGAGGCGATCGGCGAGGCCACCCGCAAGCGGCCGGTGCTGATCCTCAAGTCGGGCACCAGCGAGGCCGGCGGCCGCGCGGCCTCCTCCCACACCGGTGCCCTGGCCGGGGACGACCGGGCGTACCAGTGCGCCTTCAACCAGACCGGCGTCATCCGGGTGCAGTCGCTGACCGAGCTCTTCAGCCTCGCCACGGCCTTCGCCAACCAGCCGCTCCCGGCAGGCCCGCGGGTCGCCATCGTGACCAACGCGGGGGGCCCCGGCATCATCGCCACCGACGCCGTGGAGCGCATGGGGCTCACGACGGCGAAGCTCGCCCCGGAGACGGTCAAGGCCCTGCGGGAGAAGCTCCCGCCGGAGTGCGCGGTCTACAACCCCGTCGACGTGGTGGGCGACGCGCCCCCCGAGCGCTACCGCGTGGCGCTGGAGGCCGTCGTGCGCGATCCTGGCGTGGACGCCGTCCTGGTGCTGCTGACGCCCCAGGTGCCCACTCGCCCGCCCGAGGTGGCACGCCACGTGCTGGCCGCCAGGGAGCTGGCCCCTGACAAGCCCATCATGGTCAGCATGATCGGCGGCGAGCTGGTGCGAGAGGCGGTCGAATTCCTGGTGGCGCACCGCATCCCCTGCTTCAGCTTCCCCGAGGAAGCCGTCACCGCGCTGGCGGGGATGTACCGCTACGCCAAGCGGCGCCAGCGTGGCCCCTCGCCGAGCGCGACGCGATTTACCGACGTGCGCCCCGCCGAGGCCCGGGCCGTGCTGGAGCGGGTGCGGTCCGAGGGGCGGCGGGTGCTGCTGGGTCCGGAGGCCGCGCAGGTGGCGGCCGCCTACGGGATCCGGGTGGCGCCGGCAGCGCTGGCCCGCACCCCCGACGAGGCCGTCGCGGCCGCCGAGTCCATCGGGTACCCGGTGGCCCTCAAGATCGCCTCGCCCGAGATCGTCCACAAGAGCGACGTCGGTGGCGTGCGGCTGCGCCTGTCCTCGGCCGACGCGGTGCGGCAGGCCTTCGTCGAGATCCAGGAGAGCGTCAGCCGTCTCATGCCCCAGCACCGCTTCTACGGCATCGAGGTCTCGAAGATGATGCCCCCGGGCCAGGAGCTCATCATCGGCATGGTGCGGGACCGCCAGTTCGGGCCCGTGCTGGCCTTCGGGATGGGCGGCATCTACGTCAACCTGCTCAAGGACGTCTCCTTCCGGCTGGCCCAGGTCCTGAGCCAGGCCGACGTGGAGGAGATGATCCAGGAGACCAAGGTCTACCAGTTGCTGCGCGGCTACCGGGGAGCTGAGCCCTCGGACATCGCGGCCATCCAGGAGGCGCTGGCCCGCGTGGCACGGCTGGCCCTGGACCTCCCCGAGGTGTCGGAGCTTGACGTCAACCCCCTGTTCGCGTATCGATCGGGCGAAGGGTACGTGGCCGTCGACGTCAAGATGACCCTTACGTAAGGGGGGCCCGGCAGGCGTGTACAAGGTGATGTTGACCGGGTCGGCGGGGAGCGGCAAGACCGCGCTCTGCGTCGGGCTGGTCGGGGCTTTGCAGGAGCGCGGCTACAAGGTCGGATACGTCAAGCCGATCGCCAACCTGGCCGTCCTCAGCGACGGCGGCGATCCCGACGTGGCCCTGATGCGGGCCGTCATCCCCGACGGGCCGGTGGAGGGGGTGGCTCTGACCCTCGGACCCCACTACCTGACCCGGCTCCGGCCCGATCCGAGCCATCTGGAGCGGGCCCGCCAGCAGGTGGAGCGGGCCGCAGCCGCCTGCGACGTGCTCTTCATCGAGAGCCCCACGTCGCCCCAGGCCGGCGCGGCGCTGGGCGTCGACACCTTCTCCCTGGCCCGGTCGCTTGGGGCGCAGGCCCTGATGGTGGACCACGTGCGCGACGACCTGGAGTTCGACGTGATGGTCGTCCGCAACCAGCACATGCGCTGCCAGGGCGTGCCCGTGGTGGGCAACGTCTTCAACAACGTCCCGCTGGCCAACTGGGAGAAGAGCCTCAGCGTCTATCGGCCTCTGCTCCAGTCGCTGGGCTTCCCCGTGGTGGGGGTGGTGCCGCAGCGCCTGGAGATCACCGCGCCGACGGCCGCCGAGGTCAAGGACTTCCTGCGCGCCGAGCTCCTGGCGGGTGAGCGGGGCCTCCATCGCCCCATCGAGGACATCGTGGTCGGCGCGATGAGCTTCGAAAGCGCCTTGCGCTACTTCCGCCGGGCGACGGGCAAGGCCGTCGTGACCGGCGGGGATCGCTCCGACCTGGCGCTGGCCGCCCTGGAGACCAGCACCTCCGTCATCGTGCTGACAGGCGGCCTCTTCCCCAACGTCGAGGTGCTGCAGCAGGCCGAGGAGAAGGGCGTACCCGTCTTGCTGGTGTCCGGCGACACCTACTCGACGGTGGAGGCCCTGGGCCGGCTCAGCCGGCGGTTGCGCCCCGAGGAGACCGAGAGCCTGCGCATCGCCCGGGAGCTGGTGGCCAAGCACGTCGACGTGGACGCCTTGCTGGAGCAGCTGAAGCGGGGCACCGGTCCGTCTTGAGGCGGGGCGGTCGCCCCGGCCGGTTGGCTGGAGGAGCTCCTAGCGGCCCGGCGCGGCCGCCAGGAGCTCCTCGAGCATCCGCGCGTTGATGACGGACTTGGCCTGGTAGTGGTTGTTCATGGCGACGTAGACGCGGCCCGTCTGCGCCTCCAGGGAGACGAGACGGGGCACCCACTCCTGGAGCTCCTCAGTCGAGTAGAGGTAGTCGTAGCGCTCGTAGGCCTGCTGGTGGTGCCACCACTTCTCCCGGTTGCGCCCGTGGAAGCGCACGTAGGCCAGGGGGCCGGTGGCACGGGCGATGGGGGGCATGAGGGTGCCGATCCGGGGCTCGTCCACCGCGACGAAGCCGGCCCCCAGCTCTTCCAGCAGGGCGAAGCCCTGCTCGCCCTCGACCCACCCGCGGTGGCGAAACTCCACCGCCACCGGCACGTCGGCCAGCACCTCGCGCAGGCGGCGCAGGTAGTCGAAGGCTTCAGGCCCCGGACGGAAGCTGTTGGGAAACTGCAGCAACACGCAGGCCAGCTTGCGGCGCTCCTCGAGAGGTACCAGGGCAGCCCGGAAGCGCCGGGCTTCCTCCAGGTCCGCCCGCTCGTGCGTGATGCCGGAGAAGGCCTTGACCGCGAACTCGAAGCCGTCGGGGGTCTTGTCGGCGACGCGCGCGAGCATGAAGGGCGACGGGTTGCGGTAATAGGTCACGTTGAGCTCCGTGAAGCGGAAGAAGCGGGCATAGTAGGCCAGGTAGTCGCTCGGCTTGAGATCTCGGGGGTAGAAGGGGCCCTTCCAGTCGTCATAGGCGTAACCCGAGGTCCCGATGATGATCATGGTGCATTACCCCTGCCCGTACCGGTACTCCCGTCCCATTTGCCCGCCGCAAGGCCGTCGGATAAAATCCTCGTGAAAGGTGGGGTATCGCGTTCGCATGCGATCGCCGGTCACGACGGCCCGCCTCGTCCCCCTCATGATCTCCGGCGCGCTCGTGCTGGGCTCCGCCGCCGCGTTGTGGTACGTCGGCCTCGGGAGGAGCCCCTCCGGCCAGGACGGCGGCCCTGCCGGCGCAGTATCGCCTGAGGCCATTGTAGCAGAAGGACCGGGGGCGAGCCCGGCCTCCTCCGGCGCATCCGTCGGCCTGCCCGAGGTCGGCACCCAGGCGCCCGACTTCACCCTGACCGACCTCGAAGGTCGGCCGGTGAGGCTCTCGGATCTGCGGGGCAAGGCGGTGCTCATCAACTTCTGGGCCACGTGGTGCCCGCCGTGCCGGGAGGAGATGCCGCAGATCGAGGCCTTCTACACGGCCCACCGGGATCAGGTGGAAGTGGTGGGGATATCCGTCGGCGAGTCACCCGAGCAGGTGCGGGCGTTCCTGGCGGAGCACCCCTACTCGTGGCGCTTCTTGCCGGACCCCACCATGAGCGTGACGGATCGGTACCGGGTCTTCGCCATCCCCACCTCTTACTTCATCGACGCGCAGGGCGTCGTCCGCGGCTCTTTCATGGGCGCCATGACCGCCGACCAGATCCGGGCATACGCTCGACAGGCAGGTGTCGACGTTGACTGATCTGGGTCCGGCCTCCGCCGCGCTGGCCTTCTCGGCAGGACTGGTCTCGCTGCTCTCCCCCTGCGTGCTGGCGCTGGTGCCGGCGTACGTGGGCTACCTGTCGAGTTCGGCCCTGTCGGGCTCCGGCCGGTGGTACCTGCTGGCGCGCAGCGTGCTGTTCGTGCTGGGCTTCTCCACCATCTTCGTCCTGCTGGGTGCCTCGGCCACCGCCCTGGGACGCCATCTCTGGGCCAACCGGGTGATCCTGCGCCAGATGGCCGGGGTCCTGGTAGTGCTCCTGGGCCTGCACCAGCTGGGGTTGTTGCGGCTGGGCTTCCTGGACGTGGAGCGCCGCCTGATGAGCCGCCTGCCGTCCGGGGCAGGCGTGGAGGCGTCGCAGACCTCGTCCGGCGGGGGGCTGGTGGGCACCCTGCGGCGCCTCGTGCGCGGCCCGTGGGGGGCCTTCGTGGTGGGCATGGCCTTCGCCGCGGGCTGGTCACCCTGCGTGGGTCCGGTGCTGGCCTCCATCCTGGTGATGGCCGGCACCGCCCAGACCGTGGGCGCCGGCATGGGGCTGCTGGCGCTGTACTCGGCCGGCATGGCCGTGCCCTTCCTCCTGCTGGCCGCCGTCATGCAGCGCGGCTCGCCAGCGGTGACGCGGTGGCTGGGGCGGTGGGGTCCCTGGGTGGAGCGAGCCAGCGGCGTGCTGCTGATCCTGATCGGGGTAGCTCTTTACACCAACTTCTTCCTGCGCCTGCCCGGCTACCTCAACTACTACCAGTGGTTCGGCCTGTGACGGGCTCCGCACGGCCGGGAGTCGGCGTGCTACCGGGACGGCGGGGCGTCGAGTTGGTCAGGACGCCCCCCGAGATGATGTAGCGAAACGCCTCGTCGACGCTGATGTCGACCACCCGGCACTGGCTCTTGGGCAGCATGACCACCCACCCGCTGGTGGGGTTGGGCGCGGTGGGCACGAAGACGGACCACAGCTCCTCCCCCGCCACCTCGGTAGCGGCCGCCGGCGCGTCGGTGGACGTGACGAACCCGATGGCGTAGAGCCCGCGTCGCGGATACTCCACCAGCACCACCCGCTGAAAGGCGGCCTTCTGCCCGCCCGCCAGGACGTCGACGATCTGCTTGGCGGTGGAGTAGACGCTGCGGACGACGGGGATGCGCTCCAGGAGGCTCTCGCCCCAGCCGATGAGCCGCCGGCCGATGACGTTGGTGGCGACGGTCCCCACCGCGATGGTCAGGGTGACGGTCAACAGCGCTCCCACCCCCGGCACGTACCGGCCGATCAGGTGAGGCAGCAGGCTGCGCCACAATCCGTCGAGCAGGTTGAAGCCGAAGGCCAGCGCCCACACGGTGACGATGAGGGGCAGTAGCACGACGAGCCCGGTGATGAACCAGCGGCGGATCAACCGCATCGGATTACCTCCCGCCGGTATGTTAGCGTGCGTCGAGCCGCAGGTACCAGCGGGTCGCAGGTTCGGGGGCGAAGCCCTGGGCCAACCCCAGCCGCACCACCAGGCCGATCCGGCCGTAATCGAGGCTGAGTCGCAACCTCAACTCGGCTCCTGCCCCCAGGGCCGGTGAGCCAGGGGAAGGCTCCAGCGAGGGCTGGGCGCTCAGCGGCTGAAGGGGATCGGCGCGGTCCCAGCCCGCGGCCGCCTCGGCGAAGAAAGCCAGGCTCAGGTCGTCGAAGAACGTCGGGGCGTCGGCCAGGCCGAAGCGGAAGTCGGCGAGCCGCCAGGCTCGCTCGGCCGACAGCCCCAAGGCCACCGCGTCGGCCTTGAAAACCTCGGGCGCGAACGCCCGCACCGCGAAGGGCCCCGACTCGCCCCCGCCCACCAGGGGGAGCTGCCCCCCGCCCACCCCGGCGGCCAGCCGCGCTTGGAAAGATGTCCCGTCGTGCCGGCTGCGGCTGTACCCCCAGCCCGCCACCAGCGCCGACGCGGCCAGGGGATCGAGCACCTGGCCGTCGCCGCGCTCCAGCACGGTCTCACCCTGGAGCGACCATTGCCGCACGCTCGCCCAGCGATGCTCGCCAGCCTGCCGGTAGCTCAGCCATCCGGCCTGGAGCCGTGTCTGCCGGTCGCTGTGGGCCCACGGCGCCCCCGAGGAGGCGGCCCGGGTCCACGAACGCACGGCGCCGACCGACGCCTGCCAGCCGCCCACGAAGCCTCCCCGCTGCCAGGTCAGGTCGGCGGCCAGGGAGGCCACCTCGTCGTAGGTGAAGCCCGGCTGCGCCTCAGTGGAGGAGGACACATCGACCTCCGGCGTCATCGATGCCTCGAGGGTCAGCACAGGGCCGCGGCCGTCGCCGAGCAGCTGAGCGTAGCCCGCGTAGAGAAGCGGCGCTCCCGTGGAAAGCCCCACCGCGCCCGCCAGGGCGTATGTACGCTCGCCCACCGCATCGAGACCACCGGTGGCCGCCCCCAGGAATGGCCCCGGCCACCCATCCCCGACGATGGGCTCCCAGTAGGTGGGGCGCAGCGACTCGAGGGGGTCATAAGGTCCGATGCGCCACGACTCCGGCAGCGTCTCGATGCCGGGCGCCTCCGTATCCCCGGACTCCGGTGTCCACGCCGCATCGGTGGCGGGAGCCCGGGGCCGCTGGACCGCCTCCCATCGCAGGGCGGAGGCGTCCAACCGGGCGATCCGGTAGCCGTGGGCCCAAAACCACGAAAAGAAGACGCTGCGGCCATCGGGGGCCATGACCGGGTCGAAGGCCCCGGTCACCACGTTGGTGAGCCGCCACAACTCCCCCGACCCAGGGTCGAGCGCGTAGAGGTTGTAGACGCCGTCACGGTCCGAGTGGAAGAGCAGGTACCGTCCGTCCGGGCTCCAGCTCGGCCGATCGTCCACGAAGGGGTCATCGGTCACCGGCTGTACCCGGCTCACCGCCACCGCGGGGCCGGCCGCCGGTCCCCCGGGACTTGCCGTCGAGTCGAGCCACAGCACCAGCAGGTCGGAGCCACCCCCTGGCTTCCAGACGGCGACCGCCAGGCGGTCGCCCTGCGGGCTCCAGGCCAGGCTGAGCAGCTGCCAGCCCCTCGGCGGCTCCCACAGGACCCGCTCCGCACCCGACGGATCCCGCACCATGACGCGGCTCGTCAGCCCGTCACGGACCGCGAACGCCACCAGTCCTCCCGGCCCCGTGGCGGGCGCATAGGCGCGCCGCCCGTGCGTGAGCCGCTGCACGCGGCCGGTGGTCACCTCGACCTGGTAGAGATCCGAGTAGACCCGACCCCTGACCTCGTCCGCCGCCGCGTAGACGACGTAGCGGCCGTCGCGGCTCCAGTCGAGCCCGCCCGGCGCCGTGACCAGACCCAGGGCCAGCTGCCGGTCGCGCCCCGTCTCCAGGTCCACCAGCCGCACATCCTCGACGTATGGCCCCGAGGCGGCGTAGGCCAGGTAGCGCCCGTCGGGGGAGATGCGCGGCGACACGGCGACCCATGCCCCCGATCGGGCGGCCGCCTCCACCACGGTCGCCTCCGTCTCGCCCGCGGCGCGGATGGTGGCGATCTCGTCGTGGTAGCGCCGCTCCAGCTCGTGCCGCATCTCACGCCACAGGCTCTCGAGCTCCTCGCCCAGCACCCGGCGTACCACCTCGCCGGGCATGGTCAGCCCCGAGACCGCGGCGAAACGCTTCTGCAGGTCACGGATGCCCTCGTCGCCCCAGCGATCCGCCACCAGGGCGAACCAGGCGTACCCGTACAGGTAGACATGGGCCCCCGGCTGGAAGTGGCCCAGGTCGTAGAGCCCCAAGGCGCGGTCGATGTCGGGCAGGGCCGACTCGAGCACGGCCGCCCGCAAGAACATGTCGTAGAGAGGGTCCTTGCCCCGCCCCCCCTCGACCAGCTCCGTCTCCTCGAAGGTAGCCAGCCCCTCGATGAAGGCCACCGGCTGGAAGAGGTTGGGGGTGGCGAAATACGGCACGTGGCCGAAGATCTGCCGCATGCCCCGGGCCGGTCCCTCGGCCATGTCGAGGTGGACGGCGTGGACCACCTCGTGCGTCACCACCAGCTCGAGCCAGTCCCGCATGCGAGGGCTCAAGCCCGTGGAGTAGCCCAGGCCGACCGGGAAGGCAGGGTAGATGACGATCCGGTTATAGTAGGAGACGTCGGTGAAGCCGTTGGCCAGGTCCGTCACGTCCATGAGGGTGACGTGCACGGGGTCTCGCGGCTCGTGTCCGAGCCGGTCGGCCATCGCGTCGAGCGTCGCCTCGGCGGCCCGTGCGGCCTCGATGGCCGCCAGCTCGTAGCCCGGACGGAAGTGGATCCGTACCCGTGGCGTCGAGAGGGTGAGCCAGCGGGACCCGGCCGCTCCGGCGGGCGCGGCCCCCGCCGTCAGCGCCATGGCCAGCAGGAGCGGCAGCAGCCATCGCCACCCGGGACGCCCCACCAGCGCCCCCAGGTCAGGGTACCTGTGGCCGGACATGCCCATAGTCGATGGATTCTGGCAGGGCCGGCGGCTTCCTTCCCGGCTGGCTTTGCCGGACGTTCCCTTGTTGTGGCCGGGGGGCCACCGTACAATGTCCATGTGGAAGGGGTGCGATGACCCCGTGGCGGCCCGCCGCCTGTTTACCGTCGCCGATGCCAACGCCATGCTCCCCTACCTGACGGAGGCCATGACCGAGCTCCGTCGGCTCTACCGGGAGAGCAAGGCGGCTCACCGGGAGATCCAGCTCTGCGAGGCCGTGGGACAGGGGCCGGACGGCCAGTGGATCATGGCGGTCGACCACGCCAACGCCACCGCCCGGCTCGACCACGCGGTGGAGCGGATGAAGGCCCTCATCGAGGAGGTCCACTCCCACGGGTGCCAGATCAAGCACCTGGAGGTGGGCCTGGTCGACTTCCCCTCCCGGCTCTTCGGGCAGGACGTCCTGCTGTGCTGGAAGCTGGGCGAGCCCTCGGTCCAGTACTACCACGGGCCGACCGACGGCTACGCCGGGAGGCGTCGCATCCCCAACGACATCCTGAAACGAGCCTCCCGTCCCCGCCGCTCCGACCCCTCCCGCTGACGGGCCCCTGGACCGTCAGCTCCTCGCCATGTGGAGGGGATAGCCCTCGAGGGCGTGGGCGGCCTCCGCGACGGCCTCCGAGAGGGTCGGATGGGCGTGGATAGCCTCCGCCAGCTCCCCCGCCGTCGCGCCGAACCGGATGGCCAGCACGCCCTCGTGCACCAGCTCCGTGGCGCCCCGGCCCAGGATGTGGAGCCCTACCACCTCGCCCCGCCCGGGCGGCTCGGCACGTGCCAGGATCTTGACGAACCCCTCCGGCTCCATCTCCACGTGGGCCCGCCCCAGGGCCCCGTAAGTGAACCGGCCGATCTGGACGGGAATGCCCTCGGCCCGCGCCTGCTCCTCGGTCAAGCCGGTCCACGCCACCTCCGGCGACGTGAAGACCGCCGACGGCACCGGGGACGTGCCCCAGGGGCGCCCGGGCCGCCCCGCGGCGTGCTGCGCGGCGATGAGCCCCTGTGCCGAGGCCGCGTGCGCGAGCTGCGCGAGCCCGTTGACGTCGCCGATGGCGTAGATCCCGGGTCGGGTGGTCTGCATGTGGCCGTCCACCTTGAGCGCGCCCCCGGCCAGCTCGAGCCCCAGCTGGTCGGGCCGGAAGCCGGAGAACGACGGTCGCCGCCCGACGGCCAGGAGCACCATCTCGCCCTCGGCATCGCCCGCCTGGTTGGTGGCGGTGCTGTAGCGCACCCGCTTGACCGGCCCCCAGGGGCCCTCGGGTCCTGCGGCCTCGATGGCCTCCACCCTCGCCCCCGTCACGACCCGGATGCCCGCCCGGCGCATGCTCGCGGCCAGCCGGCGCGAGATCTCGCCGTCGGCCACGGGCAGGATGGACGGGAGCAGCTCCAGCAGGGTCACCTCGGCGCCGAAGGCCCGGAAGATGCTCGCGAACTCGCACCCTACGATCCCGCCGCCGATGACCACCAGCCGGGGTGGCAACTCCTTCGCGGCGAGCAGCCCGTCGCTGTCCACCACGCCCGGCAGCTCGACCCCGGGGATGGGAAGCCTCACCGGCTGGGACCCGGTGGCCAGGATGATGCGCGGGGCAGCCAGCACCGAGATCTCGCCGGCCGGGCCCTCTACCTCCAGGCGGCCGTCCGCCTGCAGGCGGCCCTCCCCTGGCACCACGTCGACGCGGTTGGCCCGCATGAGCTGCTCGATGCCGCGCACCAGGGTCTCGACCACCTCCTGGCGCCACCGGAGCATGGCCGAGTAGTCGAGGCTCGCCTCGCCGACCCGGACCCCGAGCCGCTCGGCCCGGCGCGCCAGGGTGAGCGTCTCGGCGGCCTTGACCATGGCCTTGGTGGGGATACACCCCCGGTTGAGGCAGACGCCGCCGAGCCGATCCCGCTCCACCAACGCCACCCGCATCCCGAGCTGCGCCGCCCGGATGGCCGCCACGTACCCGCCGGGGCCACCCCCGAGCACCACCAGGTCATAGGTGCGCACGGACGTGTCTTGTGCCGCCACTCTCGCCACCCCCTCGGACAGGCTGGGCAGGTCTCGCCGGCGCATGCGCCGCGCGGGCCGTCACTGCACGTGGAGCAGTGCCGCTCGCTCGCTGGCCGGCACGGGCGTCTTGTCGCGGATCATCTGCTTGAGCGTGCGCCGCCCAGCGCGCTCGCCTATCATGACCGCCCCGACCAGGCGATCGCCCTGGAAGAAGAGCCGGCGGTAGTTGCCGCTCTCCATGTCGAGCGTGGAGACCGTCTCGAGATGGGGGTCGACCTCCGTCGTCATGCCGAGGACGTACAGCGTCGAGTCGAACAGCGTGCTGGTGTAGCTGGGCACCTCCAGGTAGGGCTGGCGGGCCCCCAGCATGTTGGCAGCGGCCACGCGGCCGTGGGTGGAGGCGTTGTCCCAGGTGCCCATGGTGTGGTGGCGGTCGATGAAGCCGTCGTAGAACTCCGCCACGTCACCGGCCGCGAAGATGCCCGGCACGTTGGTCTGCAGGTAGGCGTCCGTGACGACCCCCTTGCGCACCTCGACGCCGGAGCCCTCCAGCCACTCGGTGTTGAGGGTGAGCCCCAGGCCGCAGGCCACGATGTCGGCCTCGATGGTGCGCCCGGCCGTCGTCACGACGCCGCTGACCGCCCCCGCTCGCACCAGCAGCTGCGCGACCTCCTCGCCGTGGATCACTTCGACCCCGTGGGCTCGGGCGATGGCATCCACCAGGCGCCCGCCGTCCTCGTCGAGGACCCGGCGCAGGAAGTACGGACCTCGCATCAGCCAGACCACTTCGAGCCCTCTGCGGCGCAGCCCCTCCGTCAACTCGTAGGCGATATAGCTGCCGCCCACGGTGACGGCCCGTCGGGCACCTCTCACGAGGTCGAGGATGGCGCGGGTGTCGTCCAGCGTCTGGAAGTAGACGAGGCCCCGCGGCTGCGCCTCGGCACCGGGCGCTTGCAGGGCGTTGGGCCTACCCCCCGTGGCGATCAGCAACCGGTCATAGACCAGGGCCCTGTCGTCGGAGGTGTAGACGACGCGTTCGCGCGAATCGACCCGCACGACCCTCGTCGACAGCAGGAGCTCGTAGCCGGCCTTGACGTGGTGCTGCGGGTCCCGCATGAAGACCTTGCTCTCCGGGATGTCCCCCCGCAAGAGCCGCGGCAACGCGACCCGGTTGTAGAGGGGATAGGGCTCTTGGGCGACGACGGTCACACGGACCGATGGGCCTGCCTGTCGGACCACGGTCTCGGCGGCCAGCGTCCCTGCGACCCCGTTTCCCACCACGACGACCCGCTTGACGTCGGACGCATCCAAGGGTAGCCGTTGCCTCCTCCGTGTGGCGTCGCCCAGCACGACGCGGCCATGGTCTTCGACAAACGCCCGCTTAGGTTCGTGTGGACCCCGGTTATTCCTGCTGTGGGCGGGGTGGCGCGGCGTCACCCGATGCAGGGTCCCACGGGATGTCGCCGGCTCCCTGGACGTGGTTGGCCCACCGTGCCAGCACGAAGAGGAGGTCCGACAGCCGGTTGAGGAACGCCAGCACCTCCGGACGCACCGGCTCCACGGCACTGAGGGCCACGACCCTGCGCTCGGCTCGACGCGCCACCGCGCGCGCCACGTGCAGCGCGGCCCCGGCCCGGCTCCCTCCCGGCAGGACAAACGTACGCAGAGCCGGCAGCCGCCCCTCGTGGGCGTCGATCTGTGCTTCGAGCCAGGCGATGTCGCCCGCTCCCACCATGGGCACCGCCGGCGGAGCGGGCTGGTGCGGATCGACCGCGAGCTCGGCGCCCACATCAAACAGGCGACGCTGCACCCGCTGCAGGATGGCGACCAGGCTGGCCAGGGCAGGGACCGAGGCGCACTCGGCCCGTGCCCATCCCAGCTGGGCGTTGAGCTCGTCGACCGCGCCGCAGGCGTCGACCCGCGGGTGATCCTTGCGCACGCGCCGGGGGCCCAGCAGGCCTGTCTCGCCTGCGTCGCCCCCGCGCGTGTAGAGGCGGGGTCGGACCGTGCGACTCATCGCGTCGGGCGCACCTCCTCGTAACGCCCCAGCACCACCGGCAGGCGGAGAGTCGCGTCGCCTCTCAAGATGTCCAGCACCACCCGCTCGCCCGCGGCCCGGCGCGCCAGCTCCCGCCGCAACCCCTCCAGCCCCTGCACCCGTCGACCGTCGATCGCGACGATGACGTCGAGGGGCTGCACACCGGAGCGTTGGGCCGGGCTGTCGGGGGTCACCTGCAGGACCAGCGCGGCCAGCCGGCCCTCCCGCTGGCCCGGCGAGGCATCCAGCCACTGGTCCACGGCATGGATGCCGAGCCAGCCCGAATGCGCCTCACCGGTGCGACCGTAGCGCGCCAGGAGATCGCGTACCGCCGAGACGGGCACGGCAAACCCGATCCCCTGCGCCCCCAGGATCACCGCGGTGTTGATCCCCACCACCCGGCCGCTGGCGTCCACCAGGGGGCCGCCGGAGTTGCCCGGGTTGATGGAGGCGTCGGTCTGGATCAGGTTGGCCATGAGGCCGGTCGGGGTCGCCAGGGTGCGTCCCTTGGCGCTTACGACGCCCGTGGTGACGGTCGCCTCCAGGCCCAGCGGGTTGCCGATGGCGATGACGAGCTGCCCGACCCTGAGCGACTCCGAGTCGCCCAGCTCGGCCGCCGGCAGGGCCTGTGCCGGCAGTCGCAGCAGCGCCAGGTCATGAGCCGGATCCTGTCCCAGCACCGACGCGGGCAGCGTCCGACCGTCGCGAAGGGTGGCGAAGAGGCGCTGGGCGCCGGCGACGACGTGGTGATTGGTCACCACCAGACCCTCGGGCGAGACGATGACGCCCGATCCGATGCCCTCGCGCCGCGACGGCCAGGGACCGTAGAAGGGGGTGGTCTCCTTGCGGGTGGCGATGCGCACGACGGCAGGTGACACCCGGTCCACCGCCCGGGTCACCGCCTCAGAGAACGCATCCAGGAGCGGCTCGTCGGACATGTCGGGTCGACCTCCTTCCCCCGGGAGGGCATCCACCGACGAAGAGGCGAGACGGACAGCGCCGTCGCCCGGAGTCGAGCCGACCCGGTGGGTTTGACCTTTTTTGACCTTTCGCGGGCATTATAATCCCCCGCCCTGGCAGGGTCAATCGATGCAAGGCCGGCCTCCTCCGCCCGCCCGTCGGCCCACCAGGAGGAGGGCGCGGGCACGGTGAACCTCACCGGCGTTTGAACGGGGGCGCTTGGGGGACATGCTTAACGGGTAGTGGAGGCGAGCCCGTGGACGAGTTACTCTTCATCGTCAACCCTGTGGCCGGGCACGGCCGCTCCCTGCGCGTCTTCGCCCGGCTACGGGCCGTGCTGGAGAGGGTGCCGGGCGTGCGTTGCGTCGTATGGCAGACTCGCGGCCCCGGCCACGCCAGGGAGCTGGCCCAGCGGGCGGCCCTCGAGGGGTACGGGCGCATCCTGGCCGTGGGGGGAGACGGCACCGTTAACGAGACCCTCAACGGCCTCATGGCGCTCTCCCCCGCGGCACGGGACCGGATCGCCTTCGGCGTGGTGCCCGCCGGCTCCGGCAACGACTTCGCGCGTAACACGGGGATCCCTCGGGACCCGGCCGCGCTGGCGACCCTCATCGCCAGCGGCCCGGCGGCTCCCATGGACGTCGGCGTGGTCAACGGCCACTACTTCGCCAACGTGGCAGGCGTCGGCTTCGACGCGGAGGTGGCGCGGCAGGCCAACCGCCTGCCCAAGTTCGTGCCCGGGGCGCTGACCTACGTCTTGGCGGCCCTCTGGGTCCTGAGCCGTTACCGCAACGCCGCCGTGCGCATAGTGCTGGACGGAGAGGTCCTGGAGCGGCGGGTGATGCTGGTGGCGGTGGGCAACGGGGCCGGATACGGCGGCGGTATGCGCATCTGCCCCGGCGCCAGGGTAGACGACGGGACGTTTCGGGTCGTGGTGGGTGGCGATCTCTCCAAGCCCAGCGTGCTCGCCCTGCTCCCCAAGGTCTTCTCCGGGCGCCACGTCGAGCACCCCCTGGTCGAGGTGTACGACGCTCGTCACGTCCGCATCGAGGCAGAGCGCCCACTGGCCGTCCAGGCCGATGGGGAGATCGTGGCCGAGAGCCCCATCTCCCTGCAGGTGGTGCCGTCGGCGATCCGGGTCATCGGCCTGCTCGCCCGCTCGTCCGATGCGACGACGGACGCGCACGAGGCGACGACCCGGGACCGGAGCGCCACGCCCGAGCCGCCGGCAGCCGACACGTCACCCGCACCCGGCCCTGGCCCGGTGGTCCAGCAGCCTGCCGCGGATGCTCGCCAGGACGGTCGGGTCGACACCGGCCCCCGCGCCGACATCGCCTGACCACGTCTGGCAGACGGGTGGAGCGTCCATGGATGGTGTGGCCTGGGCCATCGCCGGCGCCGGGCTTCTCGTGCACGTGGTGACAGCCCTGGCCCCCGTGCAGCTGACCCTGCGCTGGAGGGCGTGCGTCCGGGGAGCAGGCCACCTGGCCCTGCAGGGCCATCTCCGCTACCTGCTGCTGCACGTGCGCCTGCGGGGCGCACTGCTGGCCGCTTCCCCGCTGGTGGGCGGGCGGGCTTCGGGGCGCGTCCGCCTGATGCCGGCCCTGGGGCCCCTCACCGTGCGAGCCCTGGGGATGGAGCGGCAGATCCCGGCCGTCTCACCACGTCCCGCCACGGGCCGTCACCCCTCGGAGGGGCCTCCTGCCGCGCCTACCCGGCAGACCGCTCCCCGCGCCCGGCGCAGGGCTCCAGGTTCGTGGCGGCGGCATGCCGCCGTCGCCTTCACCGGCACCCTCAAAGGCCGCCTCACCACTCCCCGCCTCTGGATGACGGTGAAGTGGGGGTCGGCCGACGCTGCGGCGGCCGCCATCGGGGCCGCCTCTCTCCAGGCACTCCTGTCAGCCGCCCTGGCTCGCCTCGTCCGGCTCGGCAGCCGCGCCAGCCCGCCTCCCCGCCTGGTGGTCCGGCCCGCCTACGGCCAAGCGGGCTTCGAGGCACGAGGCCAGGTGGTGGTGGAGGTGCGGGCCGCGGTCCTCATGCTGGCGGCGGCCCGGGCCACCCTCGCCGCCGCCCGGGTGGCGCTGATAGGCCCGTCGGCCGAGCTCCCCCCTCAGCGGGCAAGCTCCCACAAGGCCGCCGCGTAGATGCGGGCCAGCTGCTCCAGCCGGTCCAACTCGATGCACTCGTCGCGCTCGTGCGGCACAATGCCCGAGAAGGGGTCCACCGGCCCGAAGGCCACCGCCGTCTGGAGGAGGCGGGCGTAGGTGCCGCCCCCGATCGCGAGTGGCGGCAGGTCGTCGCCGGTCTGGCGGCGGTAGACTTCCTGGAGGGTGCGCACGAGGAAGGAGTCCTCGGGCACGTGGTGAGGCGGGTCGTCGGAGACGTCCACGATTCGGCCGCCCCGTCCCCGCACGGCGGACTCCACCTTGGCCACCAGATCATCGGCGCGCCCCAGGCTGACGGGGTACCGCACGTCGAAGGTGGCCACCAGCTCGTCTCCGTCGAGCCGCAGCACCCCCAGGTTGCACGTGAGCACGCCCGAGACGTCGTCTCGCACGAAGATGCCGAGCCCCTCGCCGTGCAGGCCCGCCCCAGCCCCGGCCAGGAAGCCCAGGGCTCCCGTCGGATCGATCACCTGACGGTCGCCGTCGGCCTCCACCAGACAGGCGAGCAGTTGGACCACCGCGTTGATGCCCTTCTCGGGTGTGCTGCCATGGGTCGCCAGCCCTCGGCTGCTCACCCTCAGGGTCCGGTCGCCCCGCACCAAGACCGTACCTCGACGGGCCCTTGCGGCCGCTGCCAGGCGGTCGCCCCAGGCTCGGGCCTCGGACGCGGAGCCGAAGACCAGCTCGGCTTCGGCCTCATCGGGCACGACGTTGGGCCGGGAGCCTCCCTCCAACCTCACGACCACCCCCTGCCCGGCCGGCAGGGCGACGGTCAGGTTGAGGATCCCCTTCTCGGCGAAGACCACCGGGAAGAGCGCGTCCGGGGCGAAGGCCAGTTCGGGCCTAGGCTGGTGGCTGAAGTAGTGGCGCAGGCAGGCGAAGCCCGTCTCCTCGTCGCCACCCACGATGAGACGCAACCCCCGGCGCACGGGAGCGCCGACCGCGGCAAGCGCGGCCACGGCGAAGAGGGCGGCCATGGTGGGGCCCTTGTCGTCGATGGCGCCACGCCCGTAGAGGCGCCCATCCCGGATGACCCCACCGAAGGGAGGGACGCTCCAGCCCGTACCGGCCGGCACGACGTCCACATGGACCAGCACGCCCACCAACGGGGAGGAGGGCCCCCAATGGGCGTGGATGGCGTAGCCGTCCACGTCCAGCGTCTCCAGGCCGAGCCGGTCGGCCAGCCTCTGCACGTAGGCGAGGGCACGCCCCACCTCCGCGCCGAAAGGCTTGCCGGGCTCTGCCGGCCCCCTGACGGATGGGATGCGCAACAGTTGGGCGGTCTGGGCGACGAGGTCGTCGCGATGGCGGCTCAGCCACGTCAGGGCCGCCGCCTCGACCGGATCGGGCTCTCTGGGGACGGCAGAGCCCAGCATGAAACGCTCACCTGCCTTGCAATTGGGGCCTCTGGGCGAGCCTTAGGACGACGCGCGGACGACGATGGCGTCGGAGCGGGTGATCAACCCCTTGAAGAG
Organism: Limnochordales bacterium; assembly: GCA_036562495.1. Classification (GTDB taxonomy): domain Bacteria; phylum Bacillota; class Limnochordia; order Limnochordales; family Geochordaceae; genus Geochorda. Next base: position 17,508 of record DATCKA010000079.1, on the reverse strand, counting down.
AAAGGCGACCTGGCGCAGCGCGGCCTCCATGTCGAAGGCGGTCAGCGCCGAGACGGCGTCCATGGGGATGACCACCTTGTACCAGCGTAGGGCGGCGCTGGCTGCCGTGTAGTGAACGCAGATGTTGGCCACGGTGCCGCAGATGATCAGGGTGTCGGCGCCGGCCACTCGCAGCTCGTGGTCCAGGCTGGTGCCGTAGAAGGCATCGTATCGGACCTTCTGCACGACCCGCTCGGACGCCAGGGGCTCCAGCTCATCGACGATCCGGGCCCCCCAGGTGCCGGCCACGGCATGCTCGCCCCATATGGCAAACTCCGGGTCGCCGGGGGCGTGCCAGTCCTGGGTGAAGAAGACCGCCATGCGATGATGGCGGGCCATGGCCAGAAGCCGCTGGATCGCCGGGATGGTGGCGGGCGCGTCCGGCACGTAGAGGCGGCCCTCGGGGCGGCAGAAGTCGTTTTGCATGTCGACGATGACGAGCGCCGTGCGGTCCGGGTGCACCTCCACCCTCTCGGCGATGGGCAGGGGCTCGGGCAGCTCGACGGTCCGGGCGGGCATGGCATCCACCCCCGTGTATTGTTCGCAACGCAGGGAAGGGGTGTCAAACGGCGCCGGCCAAATGGTGGACGGCGGGGACCCCGCCCGCCATCTCCTTTCGGGAGGTCGTCGTCAACCGTGAGCGTACCCGTGCCCGGCGGCCGCCTGCTGGCGGCCCTTCGCCCCATCGTGCTCCTGATGCTGGCCGCCGTCGTCGGGGGCATGTCGTGGCCGCATCCCGCGGCCGCCTCCGCGGCATCCCCGCTGGCCTCGCCACCGGCTGTGCCGGGGCCGACGTGGCAACTGCGCGGCATCTGGATCGACAACGGCTATCTCGCGCGCCTCGACGCGCGCCCGGGGGTCGCCCGGCTGATGGACCAGCTCGCGGCCACGGGCTTCAACGCGGTCTTCGTGGAGAGCCTCTACCGCGGCTACACCCTCTATCCCGGGCCGTATCAGGACGGCAGGTTTATGGCCTGGGGCGAAGACCCGCTGAGAGTCGTGGTCGAGGAGGCGCGGGCGAGGGGCCTGTCGGTGCACGCGTGGATGTGGATGCTGGGGGCGGCCATCCACGCCGGGCTGAGCCCGCTGCTGGAAGATCACCCCGAGTGGGCCGATCGCAGCGTGTCGGGGGATATCTTCGCCGCCGGTGGGTCTCGGATGGCCTGGCTGGACCCCTCTCGGCCCGAGGTGCGCCGGTGGCTGGCGAGCGAGGCGGCTCGCCTGGCCTCCGACTACGGGCTCGACGGGATCCACCTCGACTACATCCGATACAACGACGAGCTGCACGACCCGTTCGGCTACTCCGAGCACGCGCAGGCAGCCTTTCGCGACGCGACGGGTATCGACATCGGGGGCCGGCCCCCCGCGGAGCTCCGGCCTGACGAGTTGGACGCCTGGAAGCGATGGCGCGAGGCTCAGGTGACGGCGGTGGTGCGGGCCGTCCGGGACGCCGTGGAGGCCGCCGCACCCGACGTCATCCTGTCGGCCGCCGTGTTGCCCGAGCGTCGTCAGGCCCGCCTCATGCACCTGCAGGACTGGGTCTCGTGGCTGGCCGACGGGCTCATCGACCTGGCCGTCCCCATGGCCTACACCTCCTCGAGCGCCAACCTGCGCGACCTCCTGGCCTCGCTCTCCGGCGAGCTCGAGGAGCTGGCCCCCTGGCGGTCGCCCGACCGCCTCCGCGCCCGAGTCGCACCGGGGCTCGCCCTGTTCGCGACGCGGCCCGAGACCCTGCTGGAACAGATGGAGCTGGTGCGTCGCTTCGGATTCGGGGGCGTGGTGCTCTTCAGCACCTCGTATCTGAGCCTGCCCACGCGGGAGGCACTGATTGCGGGCCCCTTCTCGACGCCGGCCGACCACCCGCCTCGGCTTCGCCACGAGATGGCCGCTCTGCCCGAGCTCCCACCCCAGCCCATGCCGGCGCCGGTGGTGGCGCCGGCGCCCGCCGGCTTGCCGCCCGGCGCCAACCTGGCACGGACGGCGTCGGTCACCGTCGACTCGTCGTTTAGGGGCTACTCACCCGATCCCCTCAACGACGGCCTCCGCAACGACGTGCCGGAAGTGGGGCGATGGGCGGAGGTCGCGTGGGCATCGGCCGAGCGGGCCAGCGACCACTGGATCGAGCTCCGGTGGGCCACCGAGCAGACCATCTCCCAGGTGGACGTCTACTGGGCGCTGGACCGCGGCCGCTTCTACCCTTCGAGCCAGCTGCGCGTCGAGGTCTGGGTGGAGCCGGAGCAACGCTGGCAGACGGTCTGGGCCTACGAGGCGGAGCCCTCCGACCGCATCGCGCGGACGTCCATCACCTTCGTGCCCGTCACCACCCGGGCCCTGCGGCTGTACCAGCCGGCCGGGGGTGGCGCGCTCGGACGACCGGACCTGATGTGGGTGGCCGAGGTGGAGGTCTACGGTCCTCAGGGCTCGCTTGGGCCAGCTTCGACAGACGGTCGACGATAGATCTGTGACCGAAGGGTGCGATGCCCGCGGTGCGTGCCGAGTGGGAGGTGGCATCCGCCCCAGACTTTCACGGTCGGCCACGCAAGGCCGGACGGTATAATCCGGCTTGTGGAGGGGTTCGCGAAGGGGGAGTGATCGCGTGGAGTTGGAGAGGCGACGCGGGCGGTGGCGCAGGCTGGTGGCCTTCGCGTTGCTGGCCGTCGCGAGCTTCCTCGTGGGCTCGCTCGTCACCACCATGGTCGACATGCGCCTGGCGGCGCAGAGCCCCGCGCCGCAGGCCTCTAACGCGGCCCTGCCCGAGGCGGTGGCGGTCCAGGCCCCTGGCATCGGCAATCCGTACATCCTGGCCGACATCGCGGAGCAGGTGAGCCCCGCGGTAGTCTTCATTTCGGCCACCTTTCCACAGAGGTCCGGGGTGACCCGGGACCCGTTCTTCGAGTTCTTCTTCGGCCAGATCCCGGAGCCCGAGCGGTCCAGCGCGGGCACGGGCTTCATCATCTCGGAGGACGGCTACATCCTGACCAACCAGCATGTCGTAGGCAACATAGGCGACAACCAGAAGATAACGGTCAAGATCTCGACGCCCGACTTCACCGCTGAGGTCCCGGCCCGGCTGATCGGCACCAGCTACAGCCTGGACCTGGCGGTGCTCAAGATCGACAAGCCGCGTGGCCTGGCCCGGCTGCCCGTGGTCAAGCTGGGCGACTCGGACCGCACCCGCCCCGGCGAGTGGGTCATCGCCATCGGCAACCCGTACGGCGAGCAGTACGAGCACACGGTCACGGTCGGCGTCGTCAGCGCCAAGGGCCGCCAGATCCGGGTCTACGACCGCGACGCGGGCCGCTGGCGCCAGTACCAAAACCTGCTGCAGACGGACGCCGCCATCAACCCCGGCAACTCGGGCGGGCCGCTGGTCAACATCGCCGGTGAGGTCATCGGCATCAACACGGCGGTCAGCTCTCAGGGTCAAAACATCGGCTTCGCCATCCCCATCAACGAGGCCAAGGATGTCCTGGAGGACCTCATCGCCCAGGCCGGCCAGCCACAGCGCCGTCCCTACATGGGCGTCCTGCTGGAGGACATCGATAGCCGGCTGGCCCGCTACCTCGGGCTGCCCGACACCAACGGCGCCCTGGTCAGCACGGTGGTGAGCGGCTCGCCGGCCGACAAGGCCGGGCTCCGGGTCTACGACGTCATCCGCCGGATGGGCCAGCGAGAGATCAAGACCGCTGCCGACGTCATCTCCGAGCTTGACCGCTACAAGCCCGGCGACGAGGTGCTGCTCCAGGTCTTCCGAAACGGGCGCACCGTGACGGTGGTGCTCACGCTGGGCGAGCGGCCTCCCAACAGCTGAGCCGGGCGCGACTGGCAAAGGACGCAAACGAGAGGAGCGGGCCATCCGGCCCGCTCCTCTCGCGCTCCTTCGGTGCATGCGCCCGCAACTAACCCTCGGCGGGTCTTGGTTGCCGCTTGGTGGCCGGCGGCTCCAGCAGCCCCTCCTGCTCCAGCAGGCGCCGGCGCTCGCTTCGCTCGGCCTGGGCCAGCTGCTTGCTGCCCTCTGCCTCCGCCGCCTCGCTGGGCTCCGGCAGGGTGCGGCCCTCGACCACGGCTACGAAGGCCTCCCGGTTGAGGGTCTCCCGCTCCATGAGGGCGGAGACCACCCGCTCCAGGGCATCCCGCCGCTCTTGCAGGATGGTGCGGGCCTTCTCGTAGGCCTCCTCGATGAGGCGACGGACCTCCTCATCGATGGCCGCTGCCACCTGCTCGCTGTAGTTGCGGTCGCGGGCGAGGTCGCGGCCCAGGAAGATGAGGTCCTCATGCTGCCGCCCGAAGGTGAGCGGCCCCAGCCGCTCGCTCATGCCCCAGGCCATCACCATCTGGCGAGCCAGCTTGGTGGCCTGCTCCAGGTCGTTTTGGGCCCCCGTGCTCACCTCGGCGAAGGCCAGCTCCTCGGCCGCCCGCCCGCCCAGGATGTGGGCAAGGCGGTCCAAGAGCTCGGAGCGGGTCTCCACCAGCTTGTCCTCGTCGGGGAGCACCATGGTGTAGCCCCCGGCCAGTCCACGCCCGACGATGGTCACCTTGTGAACGGGGTCCGAGTTGGGCAGGAAGTGCGCCACCAGCGCGTGGCCTGCCTCGTGATAGGCCAGCACCTTCTTGTCTTGCGGCCGGATGACGCGGCGACGCCGCTCGGGCCCCATGAGCACCCGGTCGATGGCCTCCTCCAGCTCATCCATGCCGATGCGCTTCTTGCCGCGGCGAGCCGCCAGGATGGCCGCCTCGTTCATCACGTTTTCCAGATCGGCCCCCACGAAGCCCGGCGTGCGACGGGCCAGGAGCTTCAGGTCGACGTCAGGCGCCAACGGCTTGTTGCGGCTGTGGACCTTGAGGATCTCGTAGCGGCCTTCGACGTCCGGCCGGTCGACCACGATCTTGCGATCGAATCGGCCGGGTCTCAAAAGCGCCGGATCCAGCACGTCGGGCCGGTTGGTGGCAGCCATCACGATGATGCCGCTGTTGGGCTCGAAGCCGTCCATCTCGACCAGCAGCTGGTTGAGCGTCTGCTCCCGCTCATCGTGCCCGCCACCGAGGCCGGCGCCCCGCTGCCGTCCGACCGCGTCCAGCTCGTCGATGAAGACGATGCAGGGCGCGTTCTTCTTGGCCGTCTCGAAGAGGTCCCGCACGCGGGCCGCCCCGACGCCGACGAACATCTCCACGAAATCGGAGCCGCTGATGCTGAAGAACGGTACCCCCGCCTCGCCGGCCACCGCTCTCGCCATCAGCGTCTTGCCGGTACCCGGCGGCCCCACCAGCAGGACACCCTTGGGCACCCGGGCGCCCATCTCGACGAATTTACGAGGATGCTTGAGAAACTCGACGATCTCCTGGAGCTCCTGCTTGGCCTCGTCGAGCCCGGCCACGTCGGCGAAGGTGACCTTGGTCTTCTCCTCCGTGTGCAGCCGGGCCCGGCTCTTGCCGAACGACATCGCCCGGTTGGAGCCGCCCTGCATCTGATTGAGGATGAACAGCCAGATCCCCACGAAGACGACGAGGGTCAGCAGGTTGGGCAGGAGATTGAGCCACCACGGCGGGTTGGGCGGCGGCTCGGCGGAGATGGGTACGCCGCGCTCCTCCAGGCGTCGCATGACCTCCTGGGCGGTGTTGGCGGGGATGTATGTGACGAAGCCGGAACCGTCCTTGAGCGTGCCTTCAAGCCTCTGATCGCCCACGAACCGGACGTTGGCCACCTGTCCCTGATCCAGCAAGCGGGTGAACTGGTAGTATTCGAGCTGCCGTCTGCTCTCGGAGGGGGAGTAGAAGGTGCTGACGATGGCGATGAGTACGATGGCCACCAGCAGATAGAGGCTGATGCCGCGGAGAAATCGATTCATCTCCGCCCCTCCCCTCCGGTCCCTACGCCCCATGCGCTTCACGCCCTCTGCTCAGACACGTCGCGCCGGGCACTCGCCCGGCGCCCTGGGAACCCAGGGTCATTATAACACGTAGGGCTTCTCGATTCCGGTTCACGGCCCGTCGGCTCCTTCCCCCGGGATGGTCGCGACCCGCTCGAACGAGAGCCGCCCCCGTATCAGGCGGGCGACGATGCGGCCAGGCAGCTGCAGCTCGACGCCGCCACGCCCCCGCGTGACCGCCGTCCACAGGGCCTCGACATGGACGAGGCCCAAAGCGCCGCGGTGGCCGCCCGACACCTCTTCGTAGGCCCGCACGAGGATGCGTCGGCCCAGGGCGGGATGCAGGGCGCCCAAGGCCCTCGCGTCCAGTTGCAGCCGGCCGTCCTCGGACGAGGCGGAGATCTTCGGCCACACCTCGTCGACTCGAGCTCGCAGGTAATCCTGTTCGTCGAGCGCCACCGCCGCCAGTCGTACGAGGGCCCGGCGCACGCCCGACCTCACCGTCGACTCCAGGTACGGCAGCACCTCGAGCCGTATGCGATTGCGCAAGAAACGTCGCGACCGATTGGTCTCGTCCTCGACCGGCTCGAGGCCCGCAGCCTGACAGTAGGCCAGCACCTCGTGCCGCCACACTCCCAACAGCGGACGCACGAAGACGCCTCGCACTGGCGGGATCCCGGCCAGCCCGGCCGGTCCCGTCCCGCGAAGCACCCACATCAGGACCGTCTCGGCCTGGTCGTCGGCGGTATGTCCGAGCGCCACGCGCCGGCACCCCTCCTCTCGGGCGACCCGCTCCAGGGCTTCGAGGCGGAGCTGCCGGGCGGCCGTCTCCAGCGAGAGGCCGTGGGCGCGTGCGTAGGCCGGCACGTCGACATCGATCCGCCGAAACGCCACCCCGAGGCGGCTGGCCAGAGCTCGGGCAGCCTCGGCGTCCCGATCCGCCGACGCTCCTCGGATCCCGTGGTGGACGTGCGCGGCCTGCACCCGCAGTTGCAGCCGAGGCGCCAGCAGCAGCAGTGCATGCAAGAGCGCCGACGAGTCGGGCCCTCCCGACAAAGCCACCAGCACGGCATCGGAGCGCCCCAGCATGCGGTGATGCTCCACCGCTCGGGCCAGGGAGCGAAAGAGCGGGGTACGGCGGAGTCGGGCCGCCTCATGCCTGTCCAGCCCCACCGATGGGCTCAGCATCTGTGCGAAGGCGTGTCGCCCCCCGTCCGGGCTTACCAAAAAAGAGACGGCCCGCAGGGCGAGCCGTCGGCAGCACCAGGAAGTCGCCAGCGCAGGATGCTAGATGATGAAGACGTGGCCCGCCGTATACCAGCTGCGGGCCTCGACGTCAGCTGCCCGTCTTAGCGTGTGCCTGAGTGTTGGCCCAGTACGCGGCTACCGCGACGATGATCCCGGCGATGACGCTGACCCACTTGAGCGGGTCGAGGCTCTGAACGAACCACGGCACGATGATCAACAGGACACCAACGACGACGTTGACCCAGTTCTGCCACATGGCCGCTAACCCCCCTTTGACGGTGTCGGGCCCGGGCATGGGATTTCAACGTGCACGGGTCGCTGGCGCTACCTGCGTGCCGATGCCGCCGCCCTCGCGGACCGCTTGGCACCAATGCCAGTATATGCCGGCACCCCTGCAAGGTCAAGCTGACGGGCCGTCATCAGCGCCACGGTCACGTCGTCGGGCCACCGGCCCGTGGCCATGCGGTCGAGCCGGTCCATCACCCTTTCGAGCATGGCCTCCGCCGCCAGACCTTCCGCCTCCTTGGTGCGCAACGCCTCCAGGGCGCCGGCGAGGCAACCCTCCGCGGCCTCCCCCAGTTCGCCGGCCCCGTCGGTCACCATGACGACGACCGTGCCGTCCTCCAGCGGCCTCCTGATGGGCTCCACGTCCACCGCCGCGACGATGCCCGCGGGGAGCGCTCGCCCCTCGATCCGCTCGACGCCGCTCGCGTATGCCACCAGCGTGGGGTACGCCCCGGCCTTGCCGAGCTCCAGTTCACCCGTCGCCAGGTCCACCAACGCCACGTCCAGCGTAGCGAAACGCTCGTCGGGTGCCCGTGCCAGCAGCACCGCGTTGGCCACCTGGATGGCCTCCGCGGCTCCCGCGCCGGCCGCCAGCGCCGCCTCGGCGAGACGAACGGCCGTCTCGCTCTCACGGGCTGCCTCGGGGCCGCTTCCCATCCCGTCGCTGAGGACCAGGGCCACCAGAGCCGGACCGACTTGCAGCCGCGCGAAGCTGTCGCCGCTGCAGACCTCGCCGTCCCGGGTGCGCGTGGCGAAGGCTATCTCCACGTCCCATAGGGGCCGGCGCACCAGGTGCACCTCGCAGCCACCGCCGCCGGAGAGATCCGCGCCGTGGCGACACTGCACCGAGGCGGCCATCCACGGGACACCCTCGTACTCCCCCAACAGTCGCTCGAGACTGCGGGCACAGCGGTGCTGCCCTCGACAGGGGCCCATGAGGGCCACCAATGCCTCGCGCCGGGCTCCGCTGCCGCTCAGGACCACCTCGCGGCACGGCCATCCCTCGCGGGCCAGGTACCGGGCCAGACGTTGGGCGCCCTCGAGGTCGAGGGCCGAGGCCTGCGTCGTGGCTATCCGCGCCACCGTCTGCAGGATGCCCCGGGCAGCGTCGACCTGAGCCAGCAGCCGACGAGCCTGCCGCTCCGACTGGTGCCGGGCCGCCTGCATGGCCGCCATGGCGCGCGCGGCGCCCTCCACGGCCTCGGCCAGCTTGACCGGCCGTATGCAACGCCGGGCGAGCCCTGGGGGCATCATCTCCTGTTCGGCCCTGCCTCGGGCCTCGGCGCGCTCGAGATACGCGAGCACGTCCAGCATGCTCGCCTGCGCGGCATCCTCCCAGCAATGGGCGAACGAGGGGCATCCCGCGCACGCCCGCTCCTGCACCATGCCGACGTATCCCGCGGGGTCGGGGCCCAGCGACGAGGAGTCGGCGGCCGCCGTCTCGTAGGCCGCCCGCAACGCTTCCACCACTCGCTCGGAGCGTGCGACGCCCTGGGAGAGGCGGCGCCCCAGCCAGGCGACCGCGAGCCGACCCTCCGGCGGCGTCGGCGCGGGCGGCCCCCAGGAGAGGCCCACCATGTGTCCGGCGAGACGCTCCAACCGTGCCAGCGTACGAGCGGGAGTGAGCAGGAAGAGCAGGGCCGCCGTCCCCGCATGTGCAAGGGCAGCCAGCCCCCACCCCTCGGTGGGAGCCAACAGCCCTCCGGCAGCCGTGACGCCGACGAGGCACAAGGACGGCCAGACGCGCCAGGAGCCCGCGACCGCCGCACATGCCAGCGCAGCGGCCGCCTGCAACAGTCCGTACGGGCCCCAGCGGGGGTCAGCGAGCCCCAGCATGAGCCCGCTCGTGACGCTCACTGCGACCGCCGGCGTCGGCCCCAGGGTCGTCCCCACGGCCAGCGTCAGGTAGGCCATCGCCACCGCCGCCGGCTGCATGGGCCCGAGCCCCAGGCGCTCGAGCCCCGCGATCACCAGGGCAGCGCCCAGCACCAGGCCCGCTCCCCGCTGCACGGCTGTGGCGCGGTCAGGCTGGGGAGAGGCTCCTTCGTCCGACTGCGCATGGTCTCTCGCCGCCCCACCGGAGTCCGCCCCGTCCAGCCGCGCCACCAGCGGGCCCCACAGGCGCACCAGACTCCAGGCGAGCAGGGCCTCCGCCAAAGTCTCCACCCACCACAGAGGCGGGCGCCCCAATCCCAGCCCTGAGGCCACCAGGCGGGCGGCCATGACCGAGGCGGCAGCCAGGAGGTCGGCCCGTCGGCGCATTCGCGCGCCACCAGCGGGCCCCGCCAGCGCCCATCCCAGCGCGACGGCCCCCAAGACGGCCGGCCCCTTGTCCGGCTCCATCACGGCCGTGACCAGGACCGTGGCCAGCGCCGTCACCGCGGACGTGGCCCCCATCGGCAGCGTCGAGAAGAAGAAAGCGAGGCCGAAGGGGCCGAGTCCCCCGAGGCGAGCGCCGCACAACAGGCCGGCCACCAGCCCCATGCCGACGACCCGGATCGGTCTGTCGCCCACCAACGCCGCGATCCCCGGCGCCCACGTTAGCACAGACGCTGCCCGGGGGCTGTCGAGCCCGACCATGCAAGAGCCGAGCCCAAGGGGGTCCACTCGATGGGATACGGGGAGATCTGCTTCGAGCCGCCCTCAGACGTCCCCCGCCATCCTCGCGGGTCTGGCCTGCTATGGGTTCGTCTAACGAAGAGCCCGTATCATCCGAGATTCGTCGCCGGCTCCTCGTCGGCCTCGAGTGCCGGCACGCCCAGCGCCTTGGCCGACGAGGCACGGGAGGAGGCAGGTGGCGCCGGGGACTCGGGACGCAGGGGGAGCACGACACCGAACTCTGCGCCCCCCTCGGGGCGGTTGGCCGCCCAGACGCGCCCGCCGTGCGCCTCGACCACCGACTTGACGATGGAGAGCCCGATGCCGCTGCCCCCTGTCTGGCGGCTGCGGCTGTGGTCGGCGCGGAATAGGTGGTCGAAGAGGTAGGGCAGGCTGTCCGGCGGGATGCCTGGCCCGTTGTCCTCCACCGTCACGACCGCCTCGGGACGGTCGGGCGTCCCGCCGGCCTTCAGCCGGAGCCGCACCCAACCACCCTCGTGTGGCAGGTGGCGCACCGCGTTGCTGAGGAGGTTGGCCAGCACCTGACCGATGCGGTCGCCATCGACCCATGCCCTGGGCACGGTCTCGCGCTCGACCACCAGCCGGGCCCCTATCTCTTCGAAGCGCGGCCGCCACAGGTCGGCCGCCTGCTCCAGCAGCTCACCCAGGTCCGTGGGGCGGCGGTGCAGGCTCAACTGGCCCGCCTCCGCCAGCGCCAGGTCTCGCAGATCGTTGACCAACCGGCTCAACATCGCGACCTGGGTGTGCAGCGCCGCGATGCGCTCCGGGCGCGGGGGCGTCATCTCGTCCAGCATCGACTCCAGGTTGGCCTGCACCACCGCCAGGGGCGTCTTGAGCTCGTGGGCGATGTCGGCCAGCAGCCGGCGACGCTGCTCCTCCTTCCGAGCCAGCGCCGCCTCCATGGTGTCGAAGGCCTCGGCCAGCTGGTCCACCTCGTCGCCGCGAGCCGGCAGGGCGTGATGGGTCGCCTGCGCGAGGGCCAGGGCGCGCCCTGCCAGCTCCCGAAGGCGTCGGCTCATCGTCGAGGCCACCAGGACCCCCAGGCCTGCCCCGGCCAGGGCGGCACCCCCTCCCACCGTCCAGAGCAGGCTGCGGACCTGGTCGAGGAAGCGGCGTTCGGGCAGTCCCATCATGAGGCGCCGGATCTCGCGCCAGTTGGGGCCCATGGCGTGCCGCAGCATCCAGGCCCGTGCGCCCGGGGGCGGCCGCATGACTTCGCCGTTGGCCTCGCGGTCCTGTTGCGGCACGGCCTGCCGCTGGACGAGGTAGTCGCCAAACCGGGACTGGACGGCCCACTGGGCCGCCAACCCGACGGCGGCCACCGACAGCACCGCCACCAGCGCGAAGGCCGCGGCCATCTTGAAAGCGATGCGGTTCATGGGGTGTCCCTCGGTGTCACCAGTTTGTAGCCGACCCCGTAGACGGTGGCGATGAACCGGGGATGGCGCGGGTCGTCCTCCAGCTTCTGGCGGAGGTTTTTGATGTGCGCGTCGATGGTCCGCTCATACCCTTCGAAGGCGACACCCTGCACGCGCTCCACCAGTTGGAGCCGGGTGAAGACCATGCCTGGATGGGATGCCAGCGCGGCCAGGATCTTGAACTCGGTCGGCGTCAGGTCCAGCTCCCGCTCTCCCACGCACGCCCGGTGCCGTGCCAGGTCGACCACGAGGGGTCCCACCCGGTAGACCGGCTCGGCGTCATCGGCGCGCCCCCCGCCCGCCCAACGCTGCCGGCCGCCCATGTCAGGCCCATGGCGGCTACGGCGCAGCACGGCCCGGATGCGGGCCACCACCTCTCGCGGGCTGAAGGGCTTGGTGATGTAGTCGTCGGCACCCAGCTCCAACCCCACGATCCGGTCGACCTCGTCATCGCGAGCCGTCAGCATGATGATGGGCAGGTCCGAGTCGCGACGGATGCGCCGGCAGACCTCGCGGCCGTCGATCTTGGGCAGCATCAGGTCCAGCAGGATCAGATCGACGCGCTCGCGGCGCGCCAGCTCCAGGGCCTCCTCGCCATCGAAGGCCCGCAACACCCCAAATCCCTCGGCTTTGAGATAGTCCTCGAGGACGTCGGCGATCTGCGCCTCGTCCTCCACCACCAGCACGGTGGCGACGGCACCCGTCGGGGCGGTCACTGGCCTGTCCCCTTCCGCGCCTCTAGCTTGGGCCTCTGGCAGGGGCCCGTCAAGGACGGGTGGAATGCCTGGGCTCGACGAGGGCTGAAACGAGGAGGCAGGACAGGCGTTGAAGATCCTGGTAACGGGCGGCGCGGGCTACGTGGGGAGCCATGCGGTGCTCGCGCTGGTCGAGGCCGGCCACGAGGTCGTGGTCCTGGACGACTTGAGCACGGGCCATCGGGAGGCCGTGCATGGCGCGCGCCTCGTGGTGGGCGACATCGCCGACGCAGGCGCCATCTCGGCCCTGATGGAGGCCTGGGGCCCCTTCGAGGCGGCGATGCACTTCGCGGCACGCACCCAGGTCGGCGAGTCCATGGTCGATCCGGGGAGCTACTTCTCGGTCAACGTCGCAGGCACGTTGTCGCTGCTTCGGGCGCTGATCGCTGGAGGGGTGCGCTGGTTCGTCTTCTCGTCGTCGGCGGCCGTCTACGGAGAGCCGCAACGCACCCCCATCCCCGAGGACCATCCTCTCGCCCCCACCAACCCCTACGGCGAGAGCAAGCGTATGGTGGAGAGCATGCTGCGCTGGTTCGAGCGCGCCCACGGGCTGCGCTGGGTTAGCCTGCGCTACTTCAACGCCGCGGGCGCCGACCCGCAGGGTCGGACGGGAGAGCGCCACGATCCCGAGACGCACCTCATCCCCTCGGTGCTGCTGGCGGCGGCCGGGCGACGCGAGGCGGTGGAGATCTTCGGGACCGACTGGCCGACGGCCGACGGCACGTGCATCCGCGACTTCATCCACGTCTCGGACCTGGCCGAGGCCCATCGCCTGGCCCTCGACTACCTGGCCTCGGGCGGCGAGAGCGACGTCTTCAACCTGGGCAGCGGGCACGGATGGTCGGTCCGCCAGGTGGTGGAGGCGTGCCGTCGGATCACCGGGCGCGAGTTCGCGGTGCGCCTCGCCCCGCGCCGACCGGGCGACCCCGCCGTGCTGGTCGCCAGCGCCGACAAGGCACGGGCTCGCTTGGGGTGGAAGCCCCGCCTCTCCTCGCTCGACGAGATGGTCGCGACCGCTTGGGCGTGGCATCAGAAGGGATATTGACAGCCCCGAGGGCCCCCCATAGGATGGAGCCAGCCTCGCCGTCCTCGAGCGAGCCTGGCCCCACAGCGTGATCGGGGGCGGGCCCGACTCGCCCGCAGGAAGACAGGCTAGCGCGACCGGATCGGAGATGAGCCACGAGCCGTGAGCTCGATTCGCGTGGGGCTGTCCTTCAACTTGCGGGGCTCGGGTGGCCGCGACGGTCCCGAGGACATGGAGGCAGAGTACGACGCCTGGAGTACGGTCTCGGCTATCGCCGAGGCCCTTTCTTTTGGGGGCGCGTCGACCGTCTGCCTGCTCCCCGTCGAGAGAGACCTCCCCCATCTTCTGGAGCAGACCCGCCCCGACATCGTCTTCAACATCGCCGAGGGCCGGGCAGGCCGCAGCCGCGAGATGCTGGCGCCGGCCCTGCTGGAGTTGATGGGCATACCGTACACGGGCTCCGACCCCGTCGCCCTGGGCGTGGCCATGGACAAGGCGCTGGCCAAGGCCGTGGCCGTCGCGACCGGGGTGCCCACCGCACCGTGGCAGGTCGTGAGCCATGCCGACGATGCGGCCGCTCTGGGACGGTGGGCGTCGTTTCCCGCCTTCGTCAAGCCCCTCGCCGAGGGCTCCAGCAAGGGCGTGCGGTCCGCCTCCCGGGTGCACGACCCGCAGCAGCTGGCCCGTCAGGTCCAGTGGGTGTTGACCACGTACCGCCAGCCCGCGCTGATCGAGGCGTACCTGCCCGGACGGGAGTTTAGCGTGGGTCTGCTGGGCAACCGGGCCGTCCGGGTGCTGCCGGTGCTGGAGGTCCGTCCGACCCGCCCCGTGGGGGACATGTCGGACTTCGTCTACTGCTATCACACCAAGAGCGGCAATCTCGAGACGTTTCTCTGCCCGGCCCCCGTCGAGCCCCAGCTGCAACGGGACCTCGAGACCTACAGCGAGGCAATCTTCCGGGCCCTCGGCCTGCGGGACGTGGCGCGGGTCGACTTCCGGCTGGATGCCGACGGTGTACCCCACTTCCTCGAGGTCAACCCCCTACCGGGGCTGTCACCCGCCAGCCTGCTGACCGCCCAGGCGCAGGCGGCGGGGCTGGCTCTGGCGGACCTGGTGGCGGGGATCCTGCTGGCGTCGGTCAACCGGTGGCTGCTGGAGCCCGATCTGGAGCCGTCGCGTCGCATCCGCCTCCTCGGTCTGGCCGAGGCGGCTCGAGCAGCGCTAGGGCACGGCGGAGGCCGCTCCCTGCTGCCGATGCTCGACGGCACCGATTGCTCGCCCGACCGGGGGACGCCCCCGCGGGTGACGCTTCCGCCGGCGGCATGAGGGCATGAGGGGGAGGGCGCTTCAGCCCGTCGTGTTGGGTTTAACCTTTGCCCGCCGGCCGGACCGCTGGTCGGTCCGGTCAGGCGGGCTGATTCCATCCGGCTGCAGAGCCGGGAGGAGGCGCATGGTCAGACCATGAGCGACCACGTCGAGAGCCTCGAGGAGAAGGCTGAACCTCCGGATCGTCCGGAGTCATGGGAAGACTGGAGGTGGCAGTTCCGTAACCGGGTACGATCGGCCGAGGACCTGGCCCGTTACACGACCGTCACGCCCGAGATGGCGCAGGCCATCGAGGCATGCTCCCATGAGTTTCGCTTCGCGGTCACGCCGTACTACCTGAGCCTCATCGACTGGTCCGACCCCAACGACCCCATCCGCCGCCAGGCCATCCCCAACGCCGACGAACTGGAGGATCCCCTCGGCGGGCTCGATCCCCTCCACGAGGAGGATCACTCCCCCGTCAAGGGGCTCGTCCACATGTACCCGGACCGGGTCGCTTTCCTCGTGACGGCCGACTGCGCCATCTACTGCCGCCATTGCACGCGCAAGCGGTTCGTGGGCAAGGGCGGCAAGATGACCGCGGCCGACGTCGACCGGGCCATCGAATACATCCGACAGACCCCCCAGATCCGCGACGTGCTCATCACGGGCGGCGACCCCCTGGTCGCGTCGGATGCCTGGCTCGAGTCGCTCATCTCCCGGATCCGTGCCATCGAGCACGTCGACATCATCCGCATCGGCACCCGCATGCCCGTGACGATGCCACAGCGCATCACCGACGAGCTGTGCCAGATGCTGCAGCGGTACCACCCCATCTGGGTCAACACCCATTTCAACCACCCTCGGGAGCTGACGCCCGAGGCCGCAAAGGCCGTCGACCGCCTCCTGCGGGCGGGCATCCCCGTGGGCAACCAGACCGTCCTGCTCAAAGGGGTCAACGACGACCCCGAGGTGATGCGCCAGCTGGTGCACGGGCTGTTGAAGATGCGGGTGCGCCCCTACTACCTCTACCAGTGCGATCTGCTGCGGGGTACCGCTCACTTCCGCACGCCCGTTGAAAAGGGACTCGAGATCATCCAGGCGCTCCAGGGATGGACCACGGGCTTCGGCGTGCCGACCTACGTGGTCGACACCCCCATCGGCAAGATCCCCGTGATGCCTCAGAATCTGGTGGAACGTGGCGACGGCTACGTCGTCCTGCGCAACTACGAGGGGCGCACCGTGCGCGTCCCCAACCCGTCGCCGAATGCCCAAACCAATGGGGCCTTGCCGGTGGCGCAGGGCCAGGGCATGGCGACCCCACATTCCAACGGGTATGGGGTATCAGCTCCGTCCGAGACGCCCGAGGGCGCTTGAGCACGGGGCAGAGCGGTCATTCTAAGGCAGGGTCGGCTTGACAGCCGACCCTTTTTCGTGTCCTCTCTTGAATCAATCGCGCGTTGGAAGGAAGGGCCGGGGGCAAATAGAATTTAGACCGTCCGGTTGGTGGAGCCAGCCTTGGAGTTTCCCGGGACCTTCGTCCCGATTCTTTGAAGGAGCCATTGCCAGATGCATGGCCAGGGAAGGGGTGCCGTCGAGTGAGCGACGATCGTGAGCGTCCGGGCAACTGGACCGATCCCGCCAACGATGCCTCGGAGCAACAGGCCTTCGATGGCTTGGAGCTGGCGGAGGTCGAGACGGCGCCGGCACGGCTGGAGGAGGGCGCCGGCGATCCCAAGGGCGACGTGGTGACCGACGCGTTGAGCCCCAAGCCAGCGAGCGCGCCCGCAGGGGGAGCGGCATCCAGTGAGGCCGCGGCGGCCGCTCCGCGGCGGCGCCGGGGTGGCAAGCCCCGTCTCAACGAGGAGCAGGACCGGCGGATCGTGGAGGCCTTCGAGCAGGCCAAGCGCGAGGGCCGCTCCCTCAAGGATGTGGCGGCCGCCCTGTCGGCGGAGATGGGCCAGCCGCCCGACTACATCAACCAGCGCTACTACTACCTCCAGCGCAAGAGCCGGGCCGAAGAGGCCCAGCGGCCGGCTGCGACCCGGCGGGGCCGGGGCCGGGCGGGAGCGGCGGCCGCGCGTGGGGTAGCCCCCGAGGGGCGCGGGCGCCGGCGAGCCACGGCAGCCGCGAGCCAGCCGGTGGCCGCTTCACCGACCACCCCGACCGAGGCCCCCTCGGCGACGACCGGGGATCTCGCGGGCATCGCGAGGGCTCTCGACGAGCTGACGCAGCTCACCCGCAGCCAGCTGGGGGCCGTCTCCGAGCGTCTCCAGAAACTCGAGGCCCGACTCGCGGCCCTGGAGAGCCGACCGCCTGCCGACGTCCCCGTCGATCAGGTACTCGAGCGGCTGGGTCAGGTGCTGCAGGAGCGAGGGCGGGCGTTGCGCGGCCGTGAACGGGTGAAGGCGGCCGTTCAGGAGTTCCTCAAGGCGATCGATGAGAGTTGGTGAGAGCGTCAGCCCGCGCGTGGTGGAGCAGGTGATGGATCCATCGCGTCAGGGCCGACCATAGGGCCGATCGGGGGGTTGTCGATCATGGGTCTCGTGCGACGGACCGGGCGGACCCTCGCGATCCTGGCGGCCCTGGCGTTGGTAGGGTCGACCGGGGCATGGGCCGCCGAGACGAGCGTGCAGTGGTCGCCGTATCTGCTGATGAGCGATCCGATCGCCGCCAACCCGGCGGCCTTCCCCTGGCGGGTCGTCGCCGTCAGCGTGGGGCCTCTGGCAGCCGAGCTGGAGTCCAGCCAGTGGACGATGGCCGATGTGACCCGGTTCTTGGAGGCGCTGGCCTCGGACGGCGAGGGGGCGGACGGCTCCGACCTGGCCGCGAAGGGGCACCAGCACCTGCGGCTGGCCGCACGCGGTCGGGCCATGTTGAGCATCGCCGCGGTGCAGGCGGGATGGGGCCTGACCATGGCCGGGTCGGGCTCGCTGTCCGAGGGCGCC
>DATCKA010000090.1:0-1771 GCA_036562495.1 Limnochordales bacterium | reverse complement strand
GCGCAGCAGTTCCGCGTTGGCCTCCAGGAACAGCGCTCCCAGGACGGCGGCATTGGTGATGGTGGTCACGGGCGCCGCCCGGCGACCGTTGGGCAAGGACACCACGGCGTCGCCCAAGGGCCCGGCGTTGTCGATGACGATGTCGGCGATCTCGAAGAGGCGCTTGCCGGACGGGTGCTTGGACGTGACCCGGGTGGTGTAGTCCAGCGACGTGATGGCCACGACGGTCAGGCCCTTCTCCCGCATGTGGAGGGCGACCTCGATGGGGGTCGGGTTGCGGCCGGAGTTGGACAGCACGATGCCGACCTCGCCGGCCCGCAGGTCGTGGGCCTTGGCCAGCAGCGTGCCGTATCCCGGCAGCTTCTCCAGGGCGCTGGCGCGGGCCGGCCCGTTGTGCGGCCACAGGCCCTGGTCGAACAGGGGGCTGACGTAGGCGGGCTGGCCGGCCCGGTACCAGACTTCCTCCACGAGGATCTGGGTGTGCCCACAGCCGTGCACGTGCACGAGGCCCCCCGCGGCCACGCAGTCGGCGATGGCCTGGGCCGCCTTCTGAAGCGCCTCCCGCTGGGTGGTGCGCACCCGCTCCAGGCGGGACGCGACCTCCTCGAAGTACCGGTCCATCAACGCAAGGCCTTCCATGTTACCTGCCTCCTTTGCCTCCAGCCGGCGTTCCGGCCGCGGGCCGGAGGCACCGGGCGGAGCGCGGTGCTCCTTCCGGTGCCCCCGCCTGCGCGGCCGCGAGGGCGGCATCGGGCGGGAAGGAAAGGGATGCAGTCCCCGCCTGCCGCCCGCGCCCGTGATTCCCATTCATCCGCCGAGACCCACGAGCCCGAACAGGAACTTCACCACGGCGGCGATGACGATGGCATCGGGAACGACGAAACCGACGCCCGTCGCCCCCAGGGCGTTCAGGTCGCCGAACAGCTTGGTGGCGTACGCCCAGGACGCGAGAAGGAACCCTGCGAAGGACCAGAAGAAGCCGCCGAACACCGCGCCGCGCCGGCCCGCCAGGGCATTGCCGAAGATGGCCCCGGTGCCGCTGGCGAAGAAGGCGACGATCATGCTGGGAATCGGCACGGGCAACTTGAGAGCGATGATCAGCGGGATCGCGACGGCCTGGGCCACGGTGCCCGTGATCAACCCGATCATCAACGAATTGGGCGCATAGGGGTAGATCACGGGGCAGTCCAGGGCGGGGCGGGCGCCCGGCACCAGCCGCTCGCTGATGCCCTGGAAGGCCGGCACGATCTCCGCGATGAACATGCGGACTCCCTGCATCAGCACCAGTACGCCGCCGGTGAACGTGAGCGCCTGCAGCAGCGCGAAGATGATGTAGTTCTTGCCCTGGGACAACTCCGCCTCCACGTACGCCCGGCCCGCGTACAACGCCGCCAGGACGGAGACCGCGGTCATGATGAGGGCCATGGACACAGCCATGTCACGCAGGAAGGTCCAGCGGTCGGACACGCGGACGTTCTCCGCGCTGTCCTCCGGGCGGCCGAAGAGCCGGGCGATATGGGCGCCCACGACGGCCAGGAAGGTCTGGCCGTGACCGAAGGCGATCTGGTCGCTGCCCGTGACGCGGCGCATGATAGGCTGGGCCAGTGCAGGGAAGAACGTGGTGTAGAACCCCTGGATCACGGAGCCGATGGCGATGTTGGCAGCGCCCTGGATGCCCATGGAGTGCAGCAGGATGGCCCACGCGCCGGCATGGATCCAGAGCATGTGACCGGTCAGGTAGACATATTTCCACGGCGTCAGGCGCGCCAGC
>DATCKA010000070.1:0-175053 GCA_036562495.1 Limnochordales bacterium | reverse complement strand
CTAGGACTATAATGGGAAGATGACGGTAGGAGGGAGTCGGCCGTGGCCAGACAGTCACCTTCGTCGCGCACCTCTTCGTCCAGCTTGCCGCTCGGCTACGTGCTGGGCGTCGTAGCGGCGCTGAGCCTGCTGGGATTCCTGTTGCGCATCGTGACCCACTGACCCTCCGACGTCGTGCCGAGACGGAGAGGCGGCCACCGTCAGGTGGCCGCCTCCTTCAGCATCTGCCTCGCGGGCGACGACGCCCCTCACCGGTAGCGCTGCAGCAGGGCGTCGATCTGTCGAGCGTCCGCCTCCCGGTCGTAGCGCGTGCCGCTCTGGAGCCGCGCGGCATCCTTCGCGCCGGCCACCAGGCGGTCCATCAGCGTCGGCCGCTCCACCCGGTAGAAGATGCCGATGGGCATCCCCTCCGCCTCGGTGGCCAGCCGCAGCGCGGCCTGAAAGTCCGACGGATCGTGATCCTCTCCCAGCTCCCACGCCTGCTGCTTCCACTGCTTGTACGTGTCGTAGAAGGTGACGCAAGGCGTCATGATCTGCACGAAGCTGAAGCCCCGGTGGGCCAGGGCCGCCTCGATGAGGTCGGCCAGGTGCCGGGTGTGGCTGGAGAAGCCCCTCGCCACGAAGGTGGCCCCCGCCACCAGCGCCATGGCCAGCGGGTTGATGGGGTACTCCGAGACGCCGTAGGGGGAGGCGTGGGTCTTGTGCCCCACCTCGGTGGTGGGAGACGGCTGGCCCTTGGTCAGGCCGTAGATGTGGTTGTCGAAGAGCAGGTAGGTGATGTCGACGTTGCGCCGGATGGCATGGGGCAGGTGGCCCATGCCGATGGCCAGCCCGTCGCCGTCGCCCCCGACCGCGACGACCGTCAGGTCGGGACGGGCCAGCTTGAGCCCGGTGGCCACGGGCAGCACCCGACCGTGCACCCCGTGAAAGCCGTAGCTCTTGACGAAGGCCGGGAAGCGCCCGGAGCAGCCGATGCCCGAGACGATGGCCAGCCGGGCCGGGTCCACCTGATTGCGCGTCAGCACCTGGATCAGCGCGTTGAGGATGCCGTAGTCGCCGCAACCCGGGCACCAGATGGGCTTGATGCCCTTGTAGTCCGCCGGCGTCATGGCGACGCCGTCTTGGAGCCGGGGTAGGGCCGACGTCTTGACCATGCTCATGAGCCCTTGGCCACCTCCACGATGCGGGCCAGGATCTCGTCGGCCGAGAAGGGCAGCCCCTCGTACTTGACCATCGACACGATGTTGCCGCGGATGCCGTTGGCCTCCAGGTAACGGGCCAACTGCCCGCTCGCGTTGACCTCCGGGACGATGACCACGTCCAGGTCCCGCACGAACGCCTCCACCGTGCGGGTCGGCAAGGGCGAGAGCATCTTGATCCAAAGGCCCCGCACGGCGATCCCCAGCTGCTCCGCCAGCTCGGCCGCCTCCTTGGCCGCGCCGTAGGTCGCCCCCCACCCCAAGAGGCCGATGCGGGCTCCCTCGCGGCCGAAGCGCTCCACCCAGGTGCCGGGGTTGGCCTCTACCTCCCGCTGAAGCGCCTCGAGCTTGCGCCGGCGCTTGTCGGACATGCGCCGGTGCATCTCGGGCTCGTAGTTGGGGTGGCCATACTCGTCGTGCTCCAGGCCTGTGATGACGTGCAGCCCGGCCGGATCGCCCGGCAACGGGCGCATCGAGACCCCGTCTCCTGCATCCACGTAGCGGGGATAGTACCCGTCGAGCCTGCCGTTGGCCTTGCCATCGGCGTCGGCCCCGCCCCACTCGACATCCAGCACCAGGTCAGCCCCGCGGGGCACGGGCAGGCTCTCGGTCCGCTGGGCGAGCACCAGCTCGCTCAGCACGATGACCGGCGTCTGGTAGCGGCCGGCCAGCTGGAAGGCCCGGCGCCCCACGTCCAGGCAGTCGGCCACGCTGACGGGGGCCACCACGATGCGGGGCGCATCGCCGTGACCGCCGTAGACGGCCAGATTGAGGTCACCCTGCTCGGTCTTGGTGGGCATGCCCGTGCTGGGGCCGGCTCGCTGCACGTCCACGATGACCACCGGCAGCTCGCTCATGACCCCCAGCCCGATGAGCTCCACCATCAGCGAGAGGCCGGGTCCGGACGTGGCGGTCATCGACGGCACGCCGCCGAAGGAGGCGCCCAGCGCCGAGGCCAGGGCCGCCATCTCGTCCTCGGTCTGGACCGTCACCCCGCCGAAAGCGGGCAACTGCGCCGCCATGAACTCCAGGATATCGCTGGCGGGGGTGATGGGGTACCCGGCGTAGTAGCGGCAGCCGCCTGCGATGGCCCCGATGCTCAGGGCCTGGTTGCCCGAGATGACCATGCGGCCGGTGGCGCCGTCGGAAGCGCCGGCCGTCGTGTCATCCTCCTCGGAGAGCTCGGCCAGCCGACCGAGCCCCGCGAGCTGCTCACGGGCAAGCTCGTAGCCGAGCTCCAGGGCGCGGACGTTGACCGAGACCACGCTCTCGCCCTTGGAGCCAAACCGGCGTGCGACGAACTCCTTGGCCGAGTCCAGCGGCAGATCCATGGCGGCGTAGGTCGCGCCCAGGGCCACCATGTTTTTGGCGAGGCGGTTTTGTAGGCTCTCCAGCGCCACCTTGCCGAAGGGGACCGCCCGGGCGGTCACGTCGGGCCTGAGCCCGGCCGGCTCGCTGCCGTCGTCGTGGCGGTCGTAGAGGATGACGCCTCCCGGACGCACCGCGTGCTGGTGCAGGGCGATGGCCTCGTCGTTGAAGGCGATGAGGACGTCGGCCGGCCCCGTCGGAGAGTCCAGGGGCTTGCGGTCGAAGCGCACCTGGAACATGCAGGGCCCGCCCTTGATCTCGGCAGGGTAGGTGCGAAACGTGGTGACCCACAAGCCGGCCCGGGCCAGCGCCCAGGTCAGCATCTCCCCTGCCGTGATGACCCCCTCGCCCGATTCGCCGGCCACCCGGATGGTCATCCCGCGGCGGCGAGCGATGGTGAGCGCTTTCACGGCTTCAGCCACGCTCGACGCCTCCCCTCCGGGGCTCCGACGCAGGCCATGCCCCTGAGGCGAATCTCATGATAGCTGGCGCCCCCCTGCGCGTTATCCCCGTGGTCCGGCGCGTGAGCGGGCGATGGCGTCTTGACGGGCATCGCGCACCCCACCTATGCAGCGCCGGACTTCTACGCTATATTAGCACAGCCGATCTCAAAACTGAACGAGGCTGGTCTAAGAAAGGGCAACCATGACTATCGCGTTCTTCTCCGACAGCTACACGCCCTACGTCTCCGGTGTGGTGCAGTCCATCCGGTTAACGGCCAGGGCCTTGACCCGCCTCGGGCATCAGGTCATCGTCGTGG
The DNA here is from genome assembly GCA_036562495.1 of Limnochordales bacterium. GTDB lineage: Bacteria > Bacillota > Limnochordia > Limnochordales > Geochordaceae > Geochorda. The sequence continues at coordinate 171,726 of DATCKA010000070.1, read as the reverse complement.
CGCCGGCCTATCCGGCCCACGACGCCAACGAGCCCGACGATACCGGTGCCCTCGTCATCCGGTTGCCCTCGATACCGGCGCCGGGGCAGCCCGTCTTCCGCATCCCGTTGCCCTGGCGGCGCGCGCTGCGCCCGCTGTCCGGGCAGCGCCTCGACGTGGTGCATGCGCACAGCCCGTTTCTCAGCGGCGGCCTGGCCCGGTGGGTGGCGCGGCGGCATCGTGCTCCCCTGGTCTTCACTCACCATACGCTCTACCACGAGTACGCTCACTACGGCCTGCTGCCCGCCTGGGCGCTGGTGCCGGCCATCCTGCGGCGGGTGGGCGCATTTTGCCGAGCCGTCGACTGCGTCGTCGCCCCTACCGCCTCCATCGCGGCGCTGCTGCCCCGTCTCTACGGCTCGACGGCCCCCGTGGAGGTCATCCCGACGGGCCTGGAGCTGCGGGCCTTCCGCGAGGCGGACCCCACGTGGTTGCGTCAGACCCTGGGCATCCCGGGGGACGCTCCGGTGGTCCTGCACGTCGGCCGCCTGGCACGAGAGAAGAACATCCTGGTGCTGATGCAGGCCCTGCGCCACATCCTCGACGAGATGAGATCCGCTCACGCGGTCGTGGTGGGAGGGGGACCCTTCCTGGCCCAGCTACACCGGGCAGCCAGCGAGGCGCCCTTCGCCGGCCGACTCCATCTGGTCGGTCCGGTGCCGCCCCATGCGGTGCCGCGCTACATGGCGGGGGCCAGCCTCTTCCTGACCGCCTCCACCACCGAGACACAGGGGCTGGTGGCCGTCGAGGCGATGGCGGCCGGGCTGCCGGTGGTGGCGCCGCGCGCCGGCGGCCTGCCGGACGTCGTCACCGACGGGCAACAGGGGTTGCTGACGGAGCCGTCCCCGGCTCCTCTGGCCCGCGCCGCTCTCCGCCTGCTTACCGACGCCCGCAGCCGAGAGGCGATGGCGCGCCGGGCGCGCGAGCGGGCCGACGTCTTCGACGTGGAGGCCACGAGCCGACGTCTGTTGGAGGTCTACGAGGCGCTGCAGGCCGCATCACGTGCCGCCGTTACCCCGTGACAGGACCCTAGGCGCCCTACCGGGCCAGGCGGCCCCGGCGCGGCGAGCGCTGGCCACCGTTGGCGGCCGTGAGCCGCCGTACCGCCGATTGCAGCGTGCGCCGGGCTTGGTCCGACGGCAGGCGAGGGTCATCCAGCGCCTGCCGCAGGACGGCCACCGCCCTGCGGTCGCCGTACTCGGCCAGGGCGGAGGCCACCTCCAGCTTTCCCTCGTCGTCCCAGCGCAGCCGCTGGAAGAGCTCCACCAGCGCGTGGAAGGTCTGGTCGCTCCTCGGCATGCGCACCAGCAACCTCACCAGGGCGGAGCCGGCCGGGAGGCTGGGCGTGCGCTGCACGTATTGCCGCACGGCGTCGATGGCCAGATGCCCCATGCACTCCAGCGCCGCCCGCGCCTCGACGGCCACCGAGGCGGGCACCCCTGGATCCGTGGCCAGTTCCACCAGCCGGGCCATCACCTCGTGCCGACGGAGATGGGCCAGGGCGCGGATGGCGCCGGCTACGGCTGCCGGATGGGCACTCGGCCCGTCGAGCAGGTGGCGTGCCCTCACGGTCACCGCCAGGAGGGGCAGCACCTGCTCGCTCATCCGTTCGAGCAAGGCCAGGGTGGGCGGGTCCAGGGCACCCGGCCCGTCGAAGATCCGCTCCACCAGGGCGTCGACAGGATCCGTCGGGCCGCCGGTCGGTGGGTGCCAGGCGTCGCGCAAGACGGAGCGTCGGCGGCGAAACGCATCCAGGTCGACCACGGCGCGCACCGGCGCAGACCGGCGTCGCTCCTCCTCGATGGGAGCCCAGGGAAACGACGGCACCGTCGAGGCCAGGTGGGCGACCATGTAGCGTAGTGCCGTCACCCACAGTTGAAGGCGGCCATCCACGAGCTCGGCCCAGCGGGGCCGCAGGGTGCGGCCCCGCATCATGAGCGCGCCTGCCTCGCCGATGCGGTCGAGGGCGGCCTGCGGGTCCCGGTCGACCAGCTCGTGGCAGGCGGCCACCAGTTGGTCGATGGAGGTCTCCAGGTCGTAGTCGCCGTGCAGGTAGCGGGAGAAGGCCAGGAGGTAGGCCGAGACCCGCTCGCGCAGCATCCAGCACCTGACCCGCAGGAAGGCCTCGGCCACAGCCTGCACGTCGGCTGGCGCCGACGGATCGGCCAGCCGCCGAGGAAACTCGTCGACCACCTCGCGCACCGAGGCGAAGGCCTCCTCGGCGGCCGTGTCACCCTCGAGGCAGGCCGCGGCCAGAGTCGAGACGATGAGCCCCTCCAGCGTCCCGGCGTATCCGGCCAGCATCAGGTCGCGGTCGTAGAAGAGCATGCTGTCCCGGATGTCCAGCAGGGTCGTGACGAACCCATCGTAGCTGCTCGTCGCTTCCAGCCTGCTCAGCAGCTCCCGGTAAGCCGATGCCAACCCTCTTCCCCCTACGCCGCCCACGCCAGGGGCCTCCGCGGCCTCACAGGGCTTGCGCTACCAGGCACTTCAGATAAAGGGTCTCGGGCACCGCCGGCAGGATGGGGTGGTCGTACGCCTGCGTCCGGCTGTCGATGAGACGCCAGACGCGGCGCGCGTCGTCGGCAGCCTCGGCCACCACACCGAAGAACTGGTCGGGCGCCACGTGCTGGGAGCACGAGCAGCTGATCAGGAAGCCACCGGGTCGTAGCATCCGCCATGCCCGCAGGTTGATCTCCTTATAACCTCTCAGTGCCGCCTCCACACTGCGCCGGGTGCGAGCGAAGGCCGGCGGATCCAAGATAATCAGGTCGAAGCGCTCGTGCTGCTGGTCGAGCCTGCGTAGTTCGTCGAAGGCGTTGGCCTCCACCCACTCGATGCCCGACAGGCGGTTGGCCGCCTCGTTGCGCCGCGCCTGCTGCAAGGCGGCGTGACTCTGCTCGATGGCCACCACGCGCTCGGCACCGAAGGCCCGGGCGAACAGGGCGAAGCTGCCCGTGTAGCAGAAGGCCTCGAGCACCCTGGCGCCCGGTGCCAAGGGCCGGAGCATCTGGCGGTTCTCGCGCTGGTCCAGGAAGAACCCCGTCTTCTGGCCCTCCAGCACGTCCGCCTCGAAGACGAGGCCGTTCTCCTCGAAGAGCACGGGGCCCGACAGGGAGCCGAAGAGCACGCCCTTTCGCAGGTCGAGCCCCTCCAGGCGCCGACTGGGGACGTCGCTGCGTTCTACGATGGCCCTGGGCTCCAGGCGCTCGATGAGCAGTTCGGTCCACATCTTACGACGCACGTCCATCCCCATGGTCAGGAACTGCACCACGACCACGTCGCCGAAGCGATCCACGATGAGCCCCGGCAACCGGTCCCCCTCCGAGAAGACGAGGCGCACCCCCTGGGCCATGGGATAGAAGCGCCGGCGCAACGCCAGCGCGTCGTCGAGCCGCTGTGCGAAGAAGGTCCGGTCGATCTCCTCGTCTTCGAAGGTGAGCAGCCTCACCCGGATGCGGGAGTGGGGGTTGTAGTAGCCGCGGCCCAGGTGCCGGCCCGATGCCGTCACCACGTCGACGATGTCGCCCGGCGCGACGTCACCCTCGACGTCCTGGATCTGGTTGTCGTAGACCCACACGTGACCGCTCAGGATCCGGCCTTCCCGGCCCGGAGCCAGCACCACTTCAGCCACCCGAGCACGCCTCCCTCGACGGCTTGGACACGAGCCTCGCCATGTGATACGCTTCACGACGGAAAGGGGCCCTCGTCCGGATCGTGCGCGCGGAGACCGAGATCGTCATCGGCGCCGATTCACCATGGGCGGGCACCCCTTGCACCCGCTGCGGCCAGGCCCTGGCCGAGGGGGACCGGGCCGTCGTCTGCCCGCGATGCCGGGCACCCCACCACTCCCGATGCTGGATGCAAAACGGCGGATGCGGCCGCACGGGCTGCCGCCAGGTGGCCGTCGCGGTCGTGCTGCCCGCCAGCGAGCGGCCGCGCCCGGCTTCGCCGCCTGCCCTGCCCTGGTGGCGACAGCCCGCCGTCATCGGCGGCATCGGGCTCGTCCTGGCCGTGGGCCTGTGGCTCGTCGTCACCGCCGCTCGGCCCGCCACCGCGCCGGTGGCGACGCTGCGCGTCATGACCTGGGCCGGCCTCGAGGAGGCCGAGGCGCTGGAGGAGCTGGCGGCCGAGTTCGAGGCCGACCATCCGGGCGTCGACGTCCGGCTGGATCTGACGCCGAGCCTGGCCTACGAACAGAAGCTCATCATCCTCATCGCGGCTCGCGACGCCCCCGACGTGTACGCGCTGGCCCCCGATCGGGTCGAGCTTTTCGCCCGGCAGGGCGCGCTCCTCGACCTGACGGCCCGGTGGGAGCAGGCGCCCGCTGATCTGCGGGAGGCGCCGTGGAGTCATCGCCTCGACGAGACCCTCGTCGACGGGCGCCTCTGGGGGCTGCCGCACCCCTTCACCCGGGGCGCGCTGGTCATCTCGAGCCAGACGCCGATCCCCGACCTGGCCTGGGAGTGGATGCTGCGGGTGATGCGCCGGCTGCCGCCGCCCACGTCCCCACCCGAGGTGCCGCAGCCCGCCCTGCCGGGCGGCCCTCTCATCGGCGCGCCGGGCCGTTAGGGCAAGGGTGGTCATGACATCAGCACGCTCGCCAGGTGGGCCAGGTCCTCGAAGACCCAGTCGGGCTTGACGTCGGCTCGGTCCACGTCCTCCCGTGAGCTGACGCCCGTCAGCACCAGGGCGCTGGAGAGGCCCAGGGCCCTGGCAGCCGCCACGTCCGTGTCGAGGCGGTCGCCCACCACGACGATGGGATCGGTCGCGGCCACGCCGTGGGCGGCGAGTCGCTGGATGGCCAGATCCATGATGGGGCGATGTGGCTTGCCCACCACCACGGGCTGCACGCCGCTGCAGGCGGCGATGGCGGCCAGCAGCGACCCGCAACCGGGCTGTAGCCTCCCTCCCTCGGCCGGCAACGTGACGTCAGGATTGGTGCCGACGAAGCGAGCCCCGCGCCGGATGGCCTGGCACGCCGCGTCCAGCTTGGCGTAGTCGAAGCGCCCGTCGAGCCCTACCACGACGGCCGTCACGTCGGCGTGGGCCGTGTCGGGCCCTGCAGGCACCGTCGCCAGCCCGGCCTCTTCCAGTGCCCGGTAGAGGCCCTCCTCCCCTATCACCATCACGGGGCCCCGGATGCCCTGGCGCACCAGGTAGTCTGCCGCCGCCGTAGCCGAGGAGATGACCTGGCCAGGCTCTATGCGGATCCCCAGACGGGCCAGGCGGCGCACGTAGTCGTCCACCGTGGGGCGCGAGTTGTTGGAGACCACGACCACCGCGTCGCCCCGCCGTCGGGCTCGCTCGAAGAAGTCCACGGCTCCCGGCAGGGCCTCGGAGCCCCGATAGACCACCCCATCCAGATCCAGGATCCAGCCCGCCAGTGCCATCCTCTCCCTTCACGTGCGGGTCACGACTTTCTTGCCCCCAGCCGCCTTCCCCTCCGCATCGACAGGCGTCCCAGCAGGCTCTGGGCGTCGCAGGAATTCGTGGAAATCCCCGAGAAGCCGTAGGCCATGCGCCTGTCCCGATTCGCCACCTTCCTGGTCGCCCTGGCCGCGGCCCTGGCCGGGCCGCCCCTGTTGTCAAAGGCCTCCGAGGGCCTGGCCTTGGCGTCGTCGCCGTACGACGGCGGACCGGGCGCGCTCCCCTCGGCCATCGACGAGCAGGTCTGGCGGGCACCGGTCGCCCCCGGGATCGACCTGGTGGTGGTCCGGCGCCTCGACGGCGAGGGCTGGATCGACCTCTTCGCCCTGGTCGCCGACCTCGACACAGCCGGGGTGCGTGCCGACGCCCTGACGGGCCCCACGCTGACGGAGCTCCGGCCCACCAGCGAGCTGGCCCGGCAGGCGGGAGCGGTGGGCGCTATCAACGGCGACTTCTTCCACCTGGGCACCTCGGGGGCCCCCGTGGGCCTCGTGGTCAAGGACGGCCAGCTTTGGAAGAGCCCGTACCCGGGCGGACGTCCCTCGGTGGCCATCCTGGAGACCTCGTCCGGTCTTCGGGCCTGGGTAGGCCGCTTCACGCTGGAGGCGGCGCTGACGGTGATCGCAGGGCCCGACGGCCCCAGCGTGGACGGCGCCTCGCTCCCTGTCTCGGCCGTCAACGAGCCGTCCCTGACCCCCGGGCAGATCGGCGTCTACGACGAGCGATGGGGCTCCGCCCCACTGCCATTGGGCCGCTGGCCGACCACCGAGGTGGCTCACCTCGTGCTGGAGGCGGTCCCCGGGTCCGACTCGCTGTGGGTCGTGTCCGACCAGGGGCCGGGCCTCCCCTCTCGGCGTCCTGCCCCCGGCCGCATGGTGGTGCTGGGCTGGCGGGCCGGCGCCGAGGCATTGCGTTCAGAGGTCTTGTCGCCAGGAGCCATCCTGCGATTCACGGCCCGCGTCGTGCCCGAGTCTCCGGAGGCCTGGCCCGCGTGGACCGAGGGAGCCCGGCTCCATGCGGCGGTCTCGGGCGGCGCCGTCATCCTGAGGGACGGCCATCCCCAGTTGGAGCCTGGTCAGCCGGGCGATGCCCTGTCGCGCCACCCCCGTAGCGCATTGGGGGTGGGCCGGGACGGTCGACGCCTGGTCCTGCTCGCCGTCGACGGGAGGCGCAGCACGAGCCGGGGCATGGACGTCAGCGAGTTGGCGTCGTGGTTGCTCCGTCTGGGCGTCACCGATGCGGTCAACCTCGACGGAGGTGGCTCGACGAGCCTGGCCGCGCGCCTCGGGCCCGAGGGGCCTCGCCTGGTCAACCTCCCGTCGGGGGGTACCGAGCGTCCCGTGCCCGTGGCGCTGGGTCTGTTCTACGACCCGCCCGTGCCCCCCGAGCCCGCGTCGTTCGTGCTGCAGCCTGCGTCGCCGCAGGTCTCGGCGCCGCCCTGGACAGGCGGTTACGTCCTGGGCCCCGCGGGTCTCGTCACGGCCACCGGGGTCGCCGCCCGTATCGCCACCTACCCGCCCATCGACCTCGACGAACTGCTCTGGGTGGTGGATCCGCCCGATCTGGGCTTCTTCGCCCAGCCGGGCACCTTCGTGGGGTTGCGCCCGGGTACGGGGCGCGTCGTCGCCTTGCAGGCACGGCCGTCGACGAGCTGGGCCTACCTGCACCGCCTGGCCGCCCCGGCATCCGACGACCCGCTCGGCGCCCTCCTGCAGGACGGGCCTTCGTCGCCGGCGGTGGCCGCCAGCATCCCCGTGCAGGTCGTCGGCCGGCCGGTGGCCCTTCACGTGGAGCCATCGCCCCTGCGCCTGGTGCCGGGCCAGGAGGCGACGGTGGCGGTGTGGCTGCTGGACGAGGAGGGGCACCGTGTCCCGGCCGACCCGGCATCCGTCACCCTGTGGGTGCAAGGCGCCGTAGAGGGGGCCGTCCGCAACGGGGTCGTGACCGCTCGACCGCTCCGGCTGGCCGCTCAGCCGCCCACGCTCGAGGCCCGCTTCATCGGCCTGTCGGCCAGCGTGCCCATCGAGTGGCTGGAGGAGCCCGACCCGAATGCCCAGACGTCGTCGGGGGCCGCGCAAGCGCCCCGGGCCGCCGGCCCTGCCGGGCCGCCCTTCGCCACCGTGCCGACCGGGTCGCCTGCCCCTGGCACCGACGCCACGGTACGCATCGCCGTACTGGGCAGCCTCCCGGCGCCCGAGACCCAGACGTGGCTGTCCGACTGGCTGGCGGAGGTAGCCCCCGGCCTCGTGTTGGCCATCGCCCGGCCGAGCGCTCCCTGGGAGCCCATCGACCGGTCCGCCATGGCCCTGCGGGCGCTGGGGTGGCCTGTCGCCGCGGCGCTCCCGGCCGACCCCGGGTCGCTCCCCCTGGGGCCACTGGTCTCGCTGTTGGGCTCGCCCAACGCGGTGGCGACCCGTGGATCGGTGCGCACGCTCATCGTCCACCCCTCGACGGTCTCGTGGCAGTGGCTGGCCGGCGAGATCCAGCGTGCCATCTCCGAGCAGGCGGTGGGCATTCGGCAGCTGGTGGTGCTCGTGTCCGACTCCCCGCTGAACTGGAGCGGTCGTCGAGAGGCCGAGATGCTGCTCGCGTGGTTGGCCGCGGCGCGACGGGCCGGTCTGGAGACCTGGGTCGTCTACGGCGGCGACGCCGCTGAGCTGTCGGTCATCGAGGGCGTCCGGCTCCTGGGAGTGCCGCCACTCGGCCAGGAGGGGGGCGCCATCGTCCTCCAGGCCGGGGTCTCGGGAGTCGGCCTGGGAGTACCCGAGGGAATCGGGCCGCCCGTGCCGGTGCCGGCTGCCGCCGCGGCCTCGGCCGCCGGCTGATGTGCCAGGCCGCCGGTCCGGCTTCTCAAGCCGCCAGTCCGGCGTGCCAGGGTGCCTCGACGCGCAGGACGGCCCCGTCGCGGCCCGTCACCGACAGGAAGCCATCCCGCATCCCGACCTCGAAGAGCCGGCGGGTCAGCTCCACGTCCTGCCGGCAGTAGCGCTCGAGTTCGTCGAGCCTACCCTCTCGGAAGAGGTGGACGGCCTCCAGCCCGGTGCCACCCTTGGCCATCCCCAGCGTGGCCTCGGCCAGCGCATCGAGCCCGGGACGCCACCCCAGACGGGTCTCCAGCTCCAGCATCAGATCCAGCGTCGGCACGGCGTACAGGCGGTCGGCCTCGTCGGAGTAGCCCGACAGCACCTCGTAGTCGAAGCGCAGCACGTTGAAGCCCACCACCAGGGGCGCATCCAACAGCCGCGCCATCAGTTGGGGCACCTCCGCCTCGCCGTAGGAGCGGAAGCCGCCGTCGGCCTCGCAATACGTGACCGCCACGGAGACACCCAGCCGATCCAGGTGGTGGCGCCCCCCGACCTCCTGAAAGAGCCGACGGGTCTCCACGTCGACGAAGACGACCCGATGGTCCAGCACGGCGCCCCTCCAGGAAGGCTCGGCGGCCCGGGCGGCCTGCGCCTGGAGCTCCGCCGGGTCCACGGTCGACTCCAGGTGCAGCCACACCGCCTCCACGTGCTTGCACGTGCCCAGCCCGTTGGTCTCGTAGTCCTTGCAGTCGCACCGGTGGACGGCGCCCCGGGTCCAGCGGAACCGCACCACGTGAACCCGGCCCGACGGGCCGCCGACCACGTAGCGCCCGAAGAAGGGGTGCCCGCCCACCAGGCGGGCCGTGAGCCCCTCCTGCTGGGCCCTCTCGCGGCGCTGCCGCACGGCAGCCTCTCGAGTCGTCACACCTCGCGACCTCCTCCGGCGGGGTCGGTGGGCCGGTCTTCGGCCTCGGACGCCTCCAGCTCCAGGAGGCGACGCTCCAGGATCTGCCGCCGGCTCCAGGTGGCGTCCAGCCGCAGGTAGTACTCCGCGCACTCCACCAGCGCGTCCTCCGGTACGAGGCCCACGATCTGGCTCGACCGGATCTCGACGCCGTAGCGGCGAGCCTCGGCGGCGACCAGCTCGAACGCGCGGTAGATGGGCGTCTTGCGGTAGTCGAGGAGGTTCATGGAGACCTGGGTGGTGCCCCGCTTCTCCAGCTTGACCCCGATGGCCCGCACGTTGACCAGGCCGCCGCCCGCCTCGCGCACCCGGCGCGCGATGGCACGCGCCACCTCCACGTCATCGGTGCCCAGCTCGACGTTGTAGGCGATGAGGGCGGGCCGCACGCCCACCACGGTCGCGCCGGCGGTGGGGTGCACCGTGGGCGGGCCGAAGTCGGGGCGGCGCTCGGGATCGCTATCCATGGCGGCCTGGAGCCCCTCGAAGTTGCCCCGCCGCAAGAAACTCAGGTCTCGTCGCCTCGGCGAGGTGGCGGCCTCTCCGTATAGGAAGACCGGCACACCCAGTTCTCGGGCGATGCGCTCCCCCAGGCGGCGTGCGGCCGGCACCAGCTCCTCCAGCGTAATGCCCCGGATGGGCACCAGGGGCACGACGTCGGCCGCCCCGATGCGCGGGTGGCTGCCCCGGTGCGTGCGCAGATCGATGCGACGCACCGCCTCCTGGACCCCTGCGAAGGCGGCCTCGAGCACGGGCTCGAGAGGGCCCACGAAGGTGATGACGCAGCGGTTGTGGTCCTCGTCCGACTCCGTGTCGAGGACGTGCACGCCCGGCACCCGGCCGATGGCGTCGGCGATGGCGGCCACCACCTCGAGGCGCCGCCCCTCGCTGAAGTTGGGGACGCACTCCACCAGCACCGACCTCACGTCAGCCGACGCCCCCTCCGGGCTGCCGCCGTGCGTTGTCCTCCAGCGCCTTTCGTGACCACAGGAGGATCTCCTCGGTCAGCCCCATGGTCTGTAGCTGCTCCTCCGAAAACCAGCCGATGGCCGCCGCCTCCCGGTTGGGCCGTAGGACCGGCGGCTCTCCACCGTCGTCCGGCTCCACCCGGGCGAAGTAGATGAAGTCGACATGCTCGTGGCCCGGCTCGATCACCTCCACCTGCACGCCCTCGGGCCGCACCAGCTGCCGGGGCTCCGCCACGGGCAGGGCCCGCTCGCCCGTCAACGTCACGTCGAGCCCCGTCTCCTCCCTCACCTCGCGCAAGGCGGCTTCGTCGGGCAGCTCTCCCGGGCGCAGGTGCCCGCCGGGAGGCAGCCACTTGCGGTACCGCCGGTGGCGCAAGAGGAGGACCCGACGGCCACAGGTGACGAAAACCGCTACCGTAAAGTCTCGTCGGGGGGTTTGATCGGTGAGCCTCGCGACGCTCATCATCGTCCTCATGTGGTCGATCCTCATCGGCCTGTTGGTCTGGGCCATGACCGCCGGCCGCAAGGCGGCAGCGGCCTCCTCCTACAGGCTCCAGGCCCGGCTCGTGCAGCTAGCGCCCCGGGCCCCGGCCAGCGCCCCCAAGTCCGACGGGGCTGCAGCGTCGAGCCGCCCCGCCGGCGATGCGGTGACGGCTTCCGCTCGAGGAGGGCCCTCCCAGAAGTCCGTCAGCTCCAATCCGGCAGCCTGACGCACGTGTCGGTACGGTGCGCCGGCCAGCACGGCCCGTGCCAGCTCGTCGGCGGCGTGGGAAAGCGCCGGTCGGCCTCAGCCACGGAGGGCGCCCGTCACGCACCCACGCCGCCCAGGCGCCGCGGTAGAGGTCAGTCGCCCAGCTCGGCCAGAGCCTGACGCAACGCCTCTGCGAACCGCCGGTTTTGGGCCGGCGTGCCGACGGTCACCCGGATGTATGCCGGCTCGCCCCAGAGATGGCCCGGGCGCACCAGCACGCCGCGGCGCGCCAGGGCCGGCACCAGCCGCTCCGACGGCACGCCCGTGCGGATCCAGACGAAGTTGGCCTCGCTGGGCACACAGTCCAGCCCCATCTGCTCGGCCAGCTCGTAGAGCTGTCGCCGGCCCGCGGCCACCATCTCCCGGGTGCGCTGCAGGTGATCCTCGTCCTCCAGGGCAGCCAGGGCCGCCACCTCGGCCAGCCGGTTGGTGGCGAAGGCCTCCCGGGCCTGCCACATCGCGTCGGCGATGGGCCGAGGCGCCAGCGCGTAGCCTACCCGCAAACCGGCCAGACCGTACACCTTGGAGAAGGTGCGAAGGACCACGACGGGCGCCCCCTGTCGCAACCGAGCGGGCACGTCGGGGAAGTCGGGGTTGGTGACGAACTCCGCGTACGCCTCGTCCACCACCAGGGCAGAGCCCTGCGGCACGGCCTCCAGCAAGCGGTCCAGCTCCGACGCCGTGAGCATGGTGCCCGTGGGGTTGTTGGGATTGGCCACGAAGCCCAGCCGGGCGCCCGCGGCCAGGCGGGAGGCCAGGGCCTCGACGTCCACCGCAGCCCCTCGCATGGGTACCCGCTCGACGGTGGCGCCCGACAGGCGCGCGGCGATCTCGTACGCGGCGAAGGTGACGGCGGGCACCACCGCCACCCGGCCGGGCCCCAGCATCACCTGGGCCAGCAACGTGATGAGGTTGTCGCCACCGTTGGAGACCACGACCTGATCGATGGGGACGCCCCAGCGACGAGCCAGCGCCTCCCGGAGGCGGCGGCACGTCGAGTCGGGGTAGCGATGCACCTCCCACGCCGCCCGAGAGATGGCCTCGACCGCACGCGGCGACGGCCCGAGGGGATTCTCGTTGGAGGAGAGTTTCACAGGCTCCCCATCGGGGGTGGGGCCGACGTCCGCGGCCGACAGCCCTGGGACGTAGCGCGGCAGATCCTGCAGCTCGGGGCGCAGGTCATAACGCCTCTGGGAGGCCGAGCTCAACGAAATCGCCTCTCTTGCGAATGCTTTGCGCCGCGAGTTCGACTCACGGCTGCAGGCCTCCTCTTGCCGGCCGCCCTGCGGCGGCGCCGTGAGTGGCGGACACGGCCTCCCCCAGGTACGATCGAGGGCAGCGAGAGCGCCGCCGCTCGACCGGGCCGGCGGCAAGCGAAATGGGGCAACCACCCCGATGTTGGATGTCGCCCAGACGACGGTCGGACGCCTGACGGCCCTGCTGGCCTCCGCCGATCCGGTGCCGGCCGGGGGCTGCGCTGCCGCGGTGGCGGGCGCGACCGGGGCCTCGCTGGTCGCCATGGTCGCCAGGGTCGCGCTGCGCCGCATCGACGAGGAGCGGCTGGCCGCACAGCTGGAGGAGACGGCCCGGCAGGCCGAGCAGCTGGCCGAGCGGCTCACGGCTCTGGCTTCCCGGGATGTCGAGGCCTTCACGCAGGTGATGCGGGCCTATCGCCTGCCCCGCGGCACGGGCCAGGAGAAGGAGGCCCGCTCCCGGGCCATCCACGAGGCGCTGGCCCAAGCCGCCCGGGTCCCCCTGGAGGGGGTGCGGGAAGGGGTGACCGGCCTGCGACTGCTGGTGAGGGTGCTGCCATGGGTGCCCTCGGCCGCCCTCCCCGATGCCTGGGTCGCGGGCTGGATGCTGCGGGCGTGCGTGGAGGGAGGAGCCGTCAACGTACGGGCCAACTGGCAGTCCATGCGCTCGGCCCCACCCCAGGAGCTGAGCCAGCTCGACGACCTGGTGGCCGAGAGCCGCCGGCTCTTCGAGGACGTCCGTCAGCGCATGGGCCCTCTAGCCAACGGAGGGATACCAGTAACGCCGTCCTGAGCGCTGGAGCCGCTGGTCCCAGTCGGCCAGGATCCGCACCGCCTCCGTGGCGACCCGGGCCGACTCCTCGATGCCGCCGTAGCTCATCTCGTCGGTGACCCGGTTGGCCACCACGGCCATGACGCCCCCCGCCCGCAACCCGAAGAGCCCGGCCAGGGTGTAGAGGGTGGCGGCCTCCATCTCGAAGATGAGCACGCCCGCCCGGCGCAGGTCCTCGATGCGCTGGCCGGTCCACGTCTGGCAGTAGCCCCGCCAGCCGGGCCGGCTCTGGCCCACGTGGAAGCTAGCCGTCGAGGCCGCCACTCCCACGTGGTAGCGCAGACCGAGGCGCTCCGCCGCCTCCACCAGCGCTGCGACGACCTGGTAGTGCGCCGCGGCGGGATAGGCGGGCTCGACGTAGTCGTCGGAGGTGCCGTCGTGGCGGACCGCCGCTGAGACGATGACGAGGTCACCGCAACGCACCTCAGGCTGGATCGCGCCGCAGGTCCCGACGCGGATGAAGGTGTCGGCGCCCACCTCGGCCAGTTCCTCTACCGCGATGGCCGTCGAGGGTCCGCCGATCCCGGTCGACGTGGAAGAGATGGCAACCCCGCCGACCTTGCCGGTGTACGTCGTATACTCACGGTGACGCGCCACCGGATGCGCCTCGTCCCACGTCGAGGCGATGAGGGGCACCCGATCCGGGTCACCCGGCATGAGCACGTAGCGCGCCACCTGGCCGGGGCCGCAGCGGATGTGATACTGGACCCCACCGCTCTGTGGACGCGTCGCCTCCGAACGCCACTGCTCCATCGTTCTCCCCACCCCTCAGGCCCCGACCCGATCGGGAGGCAGTCCCCGCCTCACGACCTGGCCCCAGAGCGCCGCCCCCGGCATGCCCAGCTCCTGGGCCTCGGCCGCCGCCGCCTCGACGTCGTAGGCGACCCTGCGGTGCTCCACCGAGAATCCGCCCTCCTCGGCCGTCACCACCACGTAGCACGCCCGGGGGTCGCCGTCGAACGGCAGCCCCACCGCCCCCGCCCCCACCACGACGACGCCGGACAGGTGGGCCACGGAGGGCAGGTGGTCGTGACCGTGCACCACCAGCGGCGCTCCCGCCGCCCCGAAGAGGCGCTGGAGCGCCTGCTCCTCCGAGGGGGCCGGCAACCGCCTCGCCGGATCGTCGGGCGTGCTGTGGACGATGAGGAGCGGCCCCGCGGGAGTCTCGATGCTCCGCCGAAGGGGCAACGACCGGAGAAAGTCCCGGTGACGGGGCTCCAGGCGCGCATGGGCCCATCGAGCCCACGGCTGCTCCTGGGCCAGGGCCTCGTCGGCTGCCATCACGTCCGTGTTGCCGAGCACCACGGGCAGTCCGCTGGCCAGCAGCGCATCGACGACTCGCTCCGGCCGTGGACCGCCCCAGGCCACGTCACCGCCGCAGACGACCACGTCGGCCCGGCCGTCGAGGTCCGCCAGCACCGCCTCCAACGCCCGCCAGTTGCCATGGATGTCCGAGAAGACAGCGATGCGCATCGTGCGCTCCCTCCCCGAGCCTCTCCCGCTCACTCGGGCGCCGGCCCCAGGGGCTCCAGGGCGTCGACGGGGACGTCGATGTAGCGGTCGCCCTCTTCGACCAGCATGATGGGGATGCCGTCGCGAACGGGGTACTTGCGCCGGCATGCCGGGTTGTCGCAGACGAGCCATGTCTGGCGCTGCAAGGTGACGCGGCTCTTGCAAGCCGGGCACACCAGGATGCTCAGGAGCTCCTCGAAGGTCACGTCCATCGTCCTTCCTGCGGCTTCGTCTCTCGATCTTCCCGGCGGACGGGCCTTCCCCTGCCCGCCCCTCCCGTACAAGGAGTCTGCCGCAGGGGAACGGAAAGAAGCAACCGCATCGGCAATTGCTGCCCACGAGGAGGCGACACGCGGTGGCGGATCGGCCGGACAGCCCCCTGGCGGAACCGGTGAGGGCAGGGATGCCCCCCAGCGCCGAGGAGCCCTCCGCCGAGCGCACCCGCCTCATCGGCCAGGAGGGCCCCGAGGAGCTTCCTCGCGTCTACGTGGGACGGCGGGTCATGGAGTTCATCGAGGGGGCCGCCCGCCGAGCCGACGCGGACGGGGTGGCCGGCTTCCTGATGGGCAGGGCGCTGCGCAACCCTCAGGGCCGGCGATTCGTGCTCATCGATGGGTGCATCGAGGCGCCAGAGGTGGAGGCGGCCGGGCGCTCCGTCAAGCTGACACCCCGATCGTGGAAGGCGCTGAGGGCAGCCGCATCCTCGGCCTTCGAGGGACGGGAGGTCATCGGGTGGTTTCACGCACGCCGTGGTGAGCCCCCGCAACTGTCGCCCTACGAGACCTTCGTGCACCAGACCCACTTCGGGGCGCCGTGGCAGGTCGCGCTGGTCTACGATCCCGACTCCGGGCAGCACACCTGGTGGGGATGGCACGGAGAGGCCCTGGAGCGGCTGACCGGCTTTCGGCTCTGGGACACACCGGCCTGCCAGCTCGTCTCCGCCACGGAGCTGCGTCGCCTGGGGTTCTTCGGGCCGCCGGACGCAGCGGCGCAGCCCGGCGCCCGGGAGGCCGCGGCCGCGACCTGGCAACGGGGCACCTGGCCGACCAGCCGCGCGGCCCAGGTCGCAGCCAGCCGGCGCCAGCGGGAGGCGAGCGGCCCGTCCGTGCTGTCCGCCCCCTTGCAGCGCGTGGCGCGCGTGCTGCAGGGCGTGACGGTGCTGGTGCTGGTCTTCGTGGGGGCCATGCTGGCACGGTGGGGTCTGGAGCAGGCCTGGCCCCACGTGACAGGGCGACCCGCCCCTTGGATGCGGGAGCAGGCCCCACCGGTCGTCGCCGGCTCCATCCCCCCGGCGCCCGGTGCGTCGTCGCGGGGCGCCGCGGGCGACGAGGTGATCGGCGGAGGCCCGGCGACCCCAGCCGTGCCGGGCATCGGCTCGCGCCCCGTCGGGGGCGTGACCTCCCCGACGACGCCGGCGTCATCCGGCTCCGACGGCCCGGCGCCCCCGGCGGCTACAGGGACGCCGACGGTCCTCCGCTACCGGGTGCAGCGCGGCGATACGCTGTGGCTCATCGCCCGGCGGTTTTACGGCGATCCGGCCGCCTACACGATCATCGCGGAGGCCAACGGCCTCTCCGATCCGCACCGGCTGGAGGTGGGCCAGGAGCTGCTGCTGCCGCCCCTGGACGGCGGGGCGCCCGAGCGCAAGTGACCCGCCCGCGCGTCAGGGGGCGGCCGGCGCCGCCTGGGCTCCCGCCGCGGGCGCGGGAAGGCTGCCGAAGATGGACGGCCTGGCGAGGACGCTCATGCGGGTGAGGGGCCAGTACCGCCAGATGGCGCGCCCCTCGATCAGCTCCCGTGGGATGAAGCCCAGTCGCGGGTCGCGGCTGTCCTCGCTGTTGTTGCGGTTGTCGCCGAGGACGAAGTAGTGCCCCTCGGGCACCCGGACGGGCCCGAAGCGCCCCAGCGTGGGGCTCGAGAGGTAGCTCTCCTCCAGGGGTGTGCCGTTGACGAAGACCCGCCCGTTTCGCACCGCCACCTCGTCCCCGGGCACCCCGACGATGCGCTTGATGTAGTGCTCGCGGGGATCCAGCGGATAGCGGAAGACCACGATGTCGCCGCGCTGCGGCTCCGAGAAGCGGTACGTCAGCTTGTCGACCATCAGGCGCTCGCCATCGTGCAGGGTGGGCAACATGGAGTTGCCCTCCACCGTAAACGCCCGGGCCACGAAGGTCATGATGACCATGGCCAGCACCGCGGCGCCCGCCACGGTCTTGATCAGCTCCACCACCGCAGCCCGGACCGCCTGGCCGGGCTGAGCGGATCCGGGGGCGCTCCGCCTGGAGCCGGAGGGCCGCACACCCTGTGGGGTAGGCGCCGAACCCATCCTGTCAGTCCTCTCGGAAGGCGACGGATTTTGGCTTCAACGCGCCGAGCTTTCGGCACGGCAGCCATCCGATCCTCCCGGCAACGACAGGATGCCGAAGGTAGGACGACCGGTCCGAGGCGGCCCCTCGCTCAGATGTCCCAGAGGCAGCGTTGCCGCACGGCGTTGTAGACAGGGGCGGTCCTCAGGAAGCCTTCCTTGTCCCGGCGACGGAGCTGCTCTTCGATCTCCTGGCGGAGCGTGATGGCGAGCAACAGCAGATCCACCTGCTCCCGGACGATCTCCGCCAGCGCGGCTTCGACTCGACGACGCTGTTCGCCCTTGACGGGCATGGCAGGGTTGGGCTCCAGCACCGCCCGATACCAGGGTGGCACCTCCGAGGCGAAGGAGAAGACCGCGTAGAGGCGCCCTCGCAGGTGCTGGAGGGCCTCGATGGCCTGGATGGGGTCGCGGACGTGGAGGGCGCAGGTGCGGTGGAGCTGGCGCACGAGTCGCCCGTTGACGATGGTGACCTCCTCGCGCTGGTGGGCGCCCAGTTCCAGTTCGAAACCCGCCTCGGGGCTGCCATCTTCGGCGATGAGGACCGTGTTGGGCAGGAAGTCGCGCTCCGAGACGAAGCTGACGCGCTCGAGCAGCCCCGGCGCCTCCAGCAGATGCTGGAGGAAGTAGAGGCTGGCCGGATTCTTCAACGGCAATCGACTGAATCGAAAGATTGCCTCTCGTTTAGCCTTGAGCATTGCTCGTCGCGGCGCGGTTCGAAGCGGCGCTTCGAACTCGCCTTGATGCCCCCCGTGGTCAAGGGTTTCGACAAGATGGGCCGGAATGGTGGACGACCGAAGCCGCCGGCCCGTTGGATGTGTCAGACAGTATTCTCTCCAACTGGCGGCGATTCCTGCGAATGATTCGCGATCCCGTCCCCTTGATGGCGAACATGTATTCGTGGTACAATGGCCCCACTACCGAACATATGTTTCGCCTCGGGAGGCCGATCCATGATCCCGGTGGCCTATCTGTACGCTCCCCATCTGGCCGCCGACATCGTGCAGCGGTCCGATCCATCGGTCGCGAAGCGGCCCCTTGCCATCCTGACCGACCCAGGAGAGGCGACCGTCGCCGACTGTTCATGGGAGGCGACGAGGTGGGGGGTGCGGCCCGGCACCTCACTGCGTCAGGCCCGTCTGGCCTGTCCGGGCCTGGAGGTGCGGGTCTGTCCGGATGCGCACCTCCAGGAGCGCCTCGCGACCGTCTGGGATGCGCTGGTGCGCGCCGGTTGCCTCGTGGAGCCCGATCCGCCGTACGGCACCTTCGTCGGGCTTGCCGGCGCCATCGGTCCGGATGAGCTGGCTCCCGTCGTCGAGCGGGCGCTGGCCGCCGTCTGGGTGCTGGGAGCGGGGCCCACCCGCCTGGTGGCCAAGGCGGCCGCGCTGGATCAGGCCGAGCGCCTGCACCGCGATCTTCCGGCCGGGCTCCTGCGGGCGGGAGGCGTCGTCGTACGCGCCATCGGCTCCGACGAGGCCCGCGCCTTCCTCGAGGGCCTCCCGCTCCGCCACCTCTGGTTTTGCCCCGATGCCATCCGGGACGAGCTCATCCGGCTCGGCTTCAAGACCGTGGGGGCCATCGCCGCCCTGCCCGGTGAGGCGCTGATGGAGCGATTCGGCCCCATCGGCTGGCAGATCTGGCAGAAGAGCCGGGGGATCGATTCCAGGGAGGTGCTGGCCGCCTATCCACCGCCCTCCCTGAGCCGGGGCTCGGATCTGGGGGGCGAGTCCCTCACGTGGGAGCAGGGGGACGGCCTCGCCCTCCAGGTGCGCCAGTGGGCCCGTGCCCTCCACGCCGAGCTGCAGGCGCGCACGCAGACGGCCCAGGCGCTGTCGATGCGCCTCTGGCTGCGTCCTCCGGCGATGACGCTGGTCGAGACCATCCGGTTGGGCGAGGATCGTCAGGGTGCCGGCTCCTGGGAGATCGTGGCCCTCCACCTGCTGGATCGGCTCCGCCGGCAAGCCGAGCCCTGGCAGGCGAGCGGCGCCCGCCCCCACCGACTGGAGCTCGTGGCCGCGCCCATCCGGCCCGCCCGACCCCAGCCGGTACCCTTGCTGCCCCGCTTCGGCGTCGCCTCCCGGCAGAGCCGGCTGCACCGGGCCCTGCAGGCGGTCGCCCAACGAGTGGGGCCGGGCGCCGTGCGGCCCGCCTCCGAGCGCCCCCTCAGCCGCCGGGAGTCCATGCTGTTGCTCATCGAGCAAGGGGTGGGGTTGCCGTGAGCCGGCGCATCGAGCAGCCCGTGGAGGTGGTGGGCACCCTCGAACTCGGCGGGAGCGGCGGAGGCCCGGCGGCGTCCATCGTGTGGGGCCATCGGCGCCTGCGCGTGCTGGAGTGCCTGGCCGAGTGGCGCGAGGCAGGCCGCTGGTGGGACGGCGAGGCCGAGCGGCGGGTCGTACGGGTACTGACCGAGGGCGGCATCTACGAGCTGAGCTGCGATGCGGCCACGGGCCGCTGGACCGTCGAGCGCGTCCTGGACTGACCCGAGCGAGCCGGCAGGGCCGGGCCATGGCGGCGGACTTCGTCCACCTGCACGTGCACACCCCCTTCTCCTTCCTGGACGGCGCCAGCTCCATCGACGCCCTGCTCCAGCGCGCCCGCGACCTGGGCATGGAGGCGCTGGCCATCACCGACCATGACACGCTGAGCGGCGCCGTCCGCTTCACCCAGCGGGCACGGACACTGGGCATCAAGCCCATCGTGGGCGTCGAGCTGACGCTGCAGGGCGGCTACCACCTGGTCCTCCTGGCCCGGGACCGTACGGGCTACGCCAACCTCTGCCAGATCCTGACCGACGCCCACCTGCACGCCCCGCGCCGTCACCCGCAGGCCCGCTGGGAGACCATCGCCCGCCATGCCCGCGGCCTCGTCGCCTTGACCGGATGCCGTCGGGGCGAGTTGGCCAGCCGTATCTTCCGAGGGCAGGTGGACGAGGCCCGACGAGCCCTGGCCCGCTACCGGGACGTCTTCGGGGAGCACCTGTTCGTCGAGGTCCAGGACCTGCGATGGCCCCACAGCCGGTGGCTCGTCCACCGGCTGGCGGAGCTGGCGAGGGAAGCAGGGGTGCCGGTGGTCGCCACCAACGACGTCCATTACGCCCGCAAGGCCGACTTCCCGGTGCACGACGCCCTGACCTGCGTGCGCACCCGCACGACCCTGGAGCAGGTGCACCCCGAGCGCCCCCTCAACGCCGAGCAGTATCTCAAGTCCGCCCAGGAGATGGCGGCCCTCTTCTCCGAGATGCCCGAGGCGTTGCACAACGCCGTGCGCATCGCCCGGATGTGCGAGGACGACGTGCTGCCCCTGGGAGAGAGGCTCTTCCCTGCCTATCCCGACGTGCCACCGGGCCAAACCGCCATGCAGCTCCTGCGCCGGCTGGTCTACGAGGGGGCGCAGGCCCGCTACGGCCGCGTCACCTCGGCCATCCGGGATCGGCTGGAGCACGAGCTGGCCATCATCGAGGCCCTGGGCGTCGCGGATTACTTCCTGGTGGCTCGCGACATCGTGCAGTTCGCCCGCCAGCGGGGCATCCGCACGGCCGGTCGCGGCTCGGCAGCCGACTCGGCCGTCGCCTACGTCCTCTTCCTGACGGACGTGGACGCCATCGGCCGCGGCTTGCTCTTCGAGCGCTTCCTCAGCCTGGAGCGCGCGCAGAAGCCCGACATCGACCTCGACTTCGACGCGCGCTACCGCGACGAGGTGGCCGCCTACGTCTACCGGCGCTTCGGCCCCGATCACGTCGCCTCCGTCGCCACCTACAACACCTTCCAGGCCCGGTCGGCGCTGAGGGAGATGGGCAAGGTCCTGGGCTACCCCGAGCCGGAGATCGACGCCCTGGCCAAGCGCTTCCCCCACATCCCCGCCGACGCCATCCGCAGGGCCGCCGCCTCGCTGCCCGAGCTGCGGCGAAGCGAGCTGCTGCAGCCCGTTGCCGGCTCGGCCGGTCACCGCTACGAGCTCCTCTTCGATCTCGCCGAGGCGGTGGCCGGCTTCCCTCGCCACCTGGGGACCCACCTGGGCGGCCTCATCCTCAGCGCACCTCCCATCACGCAGGTCGTGCCCCTGCAGCAGGCGGCCAAGGGCGTGACGGTGGCCCAGTTCGACAAGGACGACGTGGAGGCCATGGGCTTCATCAAGCTCGATCTGCTGAGCCTGCGGATGCTGGGTGCGGTCGACGACGCGGTCCGCTTCATCCGCCAGGGGCAGGCGGCCCCCTCGGAGCGCGGTCAGCCGTCCGAGGGAGAGGCCTTCTCCTACGAGCGCATCCCCCTCGACGACGCCGAGACCTACCGGATGCTGGCCGAGGGCGAGACCGTCGGCGTCTTCCAGCTGGAGAGCCCGGCGCAGCGAGCCCTGCAAGGCCGCCTGGGCGCCCGCCACATCGAGGACATCGTGGCCAGCGTGGCCCTCATCCGGCCCGGCCCCATCAAGGGCAACATGGTGGAGCCATTCATCGCCCGGCGCAAGGGCCTCGAGCCCGTGCCGCGCCTCCACCCCGTCCTGGATCGGGTCCTCGCCAAGACCTACGGTGTCGTCCTGTTTCAAGAGCAGGTCATCGAGATCGCCACGGCCATCGCGGGCTTCACGCCGGGCGAGGCGGATCGCCTGCGCCGGGCCATGACCCACTTTCGTTCGCAGCAGGAGATGGAGGCCATCGGGCAGCTCTTCGTGGAGCGAGCCCTGGCACGGGGCGTCGAGCCGGATCTGGCCCGGACCATCTTCTCCTACATCGTGGCCTACGCCGGCTACGGGTTTTGCGAGGCGCACGCCGCGGCCTTCGCCACCACCGCCTACAAGACCGCCTACCTGCTGCGCCACCATCCCGCCGAGTTCTACGCGGCGCTGCTCAACAACCAGCCCATGGGCTTCTACCCGCCGCACACCCTGGTGACGGAGGCGCGCCGGCGCGGCATCGCCGTGCTCGGACCCGACGTCAACCGCAGCGAGGCCGACTACCGCGTGGAGCGCCTGGAGCCGACCGGGGCGCCCGCCATCCGGGTGCCCCTCAAGGTGCTGCGGGGGGTCGGGGAGGCCGGCGCCCGCCTCCTGCTCGAAGAGCGTGCCCGGGGTGGACCCTACCGGTCGCTGGCCGATCTCTGCCGGCGGGTGGACCTGGCCCGCGACGGCCTCGAGTCCCTGATCATGGCCGGCGCCCTCGACGACTTGCATCCCAACCGGCGAGCCCTGCTGTGGGCGCTGCCCGGGATCCTGCAGAAGGCGCGCATGGAGCGGGAGCGGGGGACGCAGACGCCCGACGAGGCGTCGCGCAGGCAGGCGGATCTGGGCCTGTCGGCCGACGAGGGCGGCCTGGGATGCCCGGCCCCGCCGCTGGAGGACTTCTCGCCTTTCGAGAAGCTGGTCCTGGAGCTCTACGCGATGGGCTTCTCCCCCGACAAGCACCTGCTGGCGCTACTACGCCCGTCGCTCGTCCGACGCGGCGTGCTCACCACCCAGCAGGCGCGTCGCCGTCCCCGGGGGGCGTGGGTGCAGGTCGCGGGGCTCTCCATCCGTCCGCATCGCCCGCCGACCCGCAGCGGGCGGACCGTGGTCTTCCTGACGCTCGAGGACGAGGAGGGGCTCCTGGACGTGACCTTCTTCGAGCCCGTCTACCAGCGCTGGGGCCACCTGATCTTCACCCGCCCCGCGCTGATCGTCACAGGTCGCCTGGAGCGGCGGGGCCGGAGCACGAGCCTCACGGCGGCGCACGTCCGGCCCCTGGATCTCACCCCGCCTTAGGGCAGTCCGGGCACAGCCCCAGCACCCGATCCACCATGGCAACGATGCGCTCGGTGGCGCCGGGCGGGCCCATGCGCTGCCGCCCCACCTCGCCCCGGCGCCGGCGCTCGTCGGGGGCGTCCAACAGCCTCAAGACCTCCCGGGCTGCCTGCTCGGGTCCGTCCACGAGCACCAGGGCGTCGCCCAGGAGCCGCTTCTGCCGGAGGGCGAAGCGGCGGGTGTACTGGACGCCGGAGCGAGGGAAGGCCACCACCACCCGGCCGAGGCCCGCCGCCTGCTCGTTGGCGGTGCCCGCCAGCCCCACCACCACGTCGGCTCGCGCCAGCAGGTCGGCGAAGCCCCTGCACGTCAGCCCCAGCCGCCATCCTCCCTCGCCGTCCGCCAGCCAGCCGTCGAGCCCTGCCTCCCGCTCCGACTCGCCGGCCGGCTCCAGCCGCCACGGCGGCGTGATCCGACTCGGGTCGGGCAACGATCCGGCCAGCGCCGCCACCGCCTGCACCTGCGGGCGATGGGCTACCACCTGACGCAGCACGCCGGCGATGGCCAGCAGATTGTCGCACCAGTCATGCCGGCTGCCCGGCAGCACGCCCACGACGGGAGCCCCCTCCCGCAGGCCCAGGTCGAGCCCCTCGGGGGTCAGCATGTCCATCATGACGTTGCCGAAGCTGACCGCCGGCACCCCGTGGCGGGCCAGGCTGCGGGCCGTCACCTCGTCGCGGGCGAAGACGACCCGGCACGCCTGCGCCAGGATGCGACGCTCGACGGCCAGGTGGGGGGCGATGTAGTCGGAGCGCGCGGTGGCCACGAAAGCCTTGGGTACGCGGTAGGGTAGCGTCATCAACACCGGGTAGATGTCGCCCACCAGCAACAGCGCACCGACCCGGTCCCGCAGCCGGCGCAGGGCGTCCATCTGGCTGGCCGTCAGCGAGAGAAAGCCTGCCGCCAGATCCCGAGCGAAGGCGCGGGGGTCCTGCCACCCGAAGCCTCCGGACGGCATGGGCCTGGACCGGAAGACGGTGGGGATCCCGGCCCGGTCGTACGCCTCTCCGCGACCGACCAGGGGAAAGGCCGCCATGCGCACCGATGGCCGCCGCTCGGCCAGGGCGGTGGCCAGCCGCGCGGCGATGGCATCCTCGCCGTGGCCGTTGCTGACGATCAGCAGATCCAGCTGCGTCTCCACCCACATCACCGCCGGCATAGCTTCGACATACCCGTCGGGTCTCCCCGCATAGGCATGGCCCCGTGGACATGCTGCGTCGTCTCCGACAGATGGCGGCGGCCCGTCTGCCTGCGCTTCGGCCGGGTCGCTTCGGATGGGGGGCCGCCCAGCTCTCGCTGGCCAGCCTGGCCAGCCGGGCCATCGGCTTCGTCTACTCGGCCGCCGTCGTGCGGCTGGCAGGCCCCGAGGCCATCGGCCTGTTTCGGCTAGCCTGGCCATTGTACTCCACGGCCTTCACCGTCGCCACCGCCGGCGTGCCTTACGCCATGGCCAAGCTCTTGGCCGAGCAGCGCTCCGACTCCCGGGAGGGAGCCGCCACCTCCCGTCGGGTCGCCTTGCAGGGCTTCGCCCTGCTGGGCCTCACCAGCCTGACCATCGGAGCCCTCCTAAACTGGGCGGCGCCGTGGCTGGTCGGCCAGGTGGGGGGCGAGCCCCGAGCCGCGTCCATCCTCCAGGTCATGGCGCCTGCCCTGCCGCTGGCCTGTCTGGCAGCGGGCGCCCGCGCGGTCTTCGAGAGCAGCCGGCGGATGGGCATCCCCGCCTCGTCGCTCCTGGCCGAGCAACTGGCGCTCTCCGTGTCGGCCCTGCTGCTGGTGACGCACGTGACGAGACAGGCCGCCGATCCCGCCTGGGTGGCGCGGGGCCTGGCCATGGCCTCCGTGCTGGGCGAGGCGGTAGGGCTGCTGGTACTGGCGTTCGCGCTCGATCGGCTCTGGCGCCAGTGGCGACGGGCCGAAGGTCGGGCGCCCGGCGCGGCGGTGCATGCCAGGCGCTGGCGCCACTGGTGGCCGCGCTCCATCGTGGCCCTCGCCCTGCCCGTGACGACGGGCCGCATCCTCTCGTCGGTGGGCGGCAGCCTGGCCACCTTGCTGCTTCCCAACCGGCTCTTGCAGGCCGGCCTCACCGCCTCCGAGGCGGCGGCGCAGGTGGGGCTGCTACGAGGCGTGGCGCTGCCCCTGGTGCTGATGCCCAACATGCTCAGCCTGGCCCTGATGACCACGCTGGTGCCGTCCATCTCGGCGGCGCTGGCGCGAGGCGACCGGGGGACCGCCCAGGCCTACAGCGACAAGGCCATGGCCACGACGGTGCTCTTCGCCCTGCCGGCAGGAGCAGCCTTCCTGGGCTTGCCGGAGCTATGGACGCGGGTGCTGTACGGAGAGGAGTCGGCCGCCGCGCTGCTGGTCATCTGCACCCTGGGAGCCCCCTTCGCCTACCTGGGGCAGACGCTGGTCGGGGTGCTCCGGGGGCTGGGGCGCCCCGAGATCCCGGTGCGCAGCCACCTGGTGGGGCTGGCCGTCGAAACGGGGCTCATCTGGGTCTGGGTCGCGCAGCCGCATCTGGGCATCCGGGGGGCCGCCTACGCGACCGTGCTCGGGTACGCCGTCGCCTATGCCGTCAACCAGTACGGTGCGTTGCGGGAGATCGGCACCACGCTGCGAGCCGCCGACTTCGTGCTGCCCGTCGTCGGAGCCGCTGCTGCCGCCGCGTCGGCCCGCGCGGTCGCAGCAACGGTCCTCGCTCTGCTGGCAGCAGGAGCCACGGCTCCCGGATGGCTGGTCGAGGCCATCGCCCTGCTGGTGGGGCTCGCCGTGCTGGCGGGCGTCTACGGCGTAGCGCTGCGGGCATCCCCCGTCTGGCGCTGGCTATCGGCCTGAGACCGGGATGGGTCGACCTCCCGGCCACAGGCCGGATCCCTCGCCGCTGCGGCCCCCTCGGGACCAGCAGCACCAGCTCAGGCCGCTCGGCTCACGCCGATCATGCAATGGGCCCGCCTCGACGCCTGGTCACGCAAGGAGGAGACCCGAGACGAAGGCCGCCATCGCGCCGGCCATCGTGCCCAGCACGGCCACGAGGAAGGCCGTGCGCCACCACTGGAGGATCTGCCGCTGCCGGTGGGTGATGAACCGAAACCGTCGGCGTTGGAGGTAGACCTGTCTCCAGCTCCAGATGTAGCCGGCGCCCGCCACCCCCACCAACCCCAGCCCGAGGTAGGCGGCCCAAGGCACCTGGCACACCCCCGCTGTCGTCACCCCAAACCCCGGGCACGCTGCTGGGGCGACGTCATTCGACACAAGACCACGAATTTCCTGTCTTGCCTCAGTCTTCCTCGTCGGCGGGGTCGTCAGGGCCCTCGGCCCGAAGGGTCTCGCTGGCACCCTCGGGTGTGCAGAAGCGCCAGCAGGTCTCGGTGCCCTGGACGGGGACGTCCTCGCCCTCGAAGCGACGAGCGACCTCCTCACCGATGGGGTTGCGACCCCGGGCCAGGAAGTCGGCCAGGTGGGCATGCAGGCACTTGACGTGCTCGGGGCGGGTGATGCCCGAGATGCCCGTCTCCGCCAGGATCCAGTGGTCCCGCGGCCGCTCGGCCGAGAGGCGAGCGCGCCACTCCTCGGGCACCAGCTCCATGCGGATGCGAGCCGTGGTGCGGTGAGCGTCGGCGACGGCGTCGCGCAACGCCTCGTCGACGCTCACCAGGTGCTCGAAGCGCTCGATCTCGCCCTCCTTCTCGATGCGGTCCACCTCCCGCACCAACAGCGGGCACGAGAGCCAGCAAAGGGTGCTGTTGGGCGAGATCCGCGACTCGCCGACGAGGAGGGGCGCGAAGATGAGCACCTGCGGGTAGCCATAACGGCACCGGCGGACGACACCCAGCGCCAGGCGAGGCCGGTGCCCCATCTGCCGCCGGATGACGATCTGATCTTGCTCGGTGAAGGGCTCGGCGTGGATGCCCAGTTCCTCGAGCCGGCCGCGGTCCTCGGGCAGCCGCTCGGGCACGGGCCGCTGATCGAGTCGAGCGGAAGCGATGGCCTCCTTGCACCCCCGGTCCAGCCTGCTCGGGAAGGAGCCGATGGGAACAAAAAAGGGTGGTGCGCTCGGGGAGATTTGAACTCCCGGCCTTCGGCTCCGCAGGCCGACGCTCTATCCCCTGAGCTACGAGCGCGCCACAGCGACCCTATTTTATGGGGACGTCCTCTCGGCGTCAAGTCGCCGGTTGCCCGACGGACATCGCCGCCGCCAGGGCCGCATCGACGTCGACGCGGACGCCTGCCCGCCGGAGCAGGGCCCCCAGGGCACCCAGCAACTGGATGACGTAGCGCATCCGGGCGGACTCGCCCATGGTCCCGATGCGCCACACCCGCCCCTTCCACGAGCCCAGGCCGCCCCCGATCTCGATGCCATGCTCGTGCAGCAGGGCCTGGCGGATCGGCGCGTCCTCGACGCCCTCGGGCACCCAGACCGTGGTCAGGCTCGGGATGCGCAGGCTCGGCTCCTCGACCGCCAACCGCAGGCCCATCGCCTCGAGGCCGGCCCAAAGCGCCCTCGAAACCTGGCGATGCCGCTCGAAGCGAGCCGCCAGCCCCTCCTCGAGGACCAGCCCCAGGGCCTGGTGCAGGGCGTAGATCATGTTGACGGGCGCCGTATGGTGGTAGAAGCGCTCCTGGCCCCAGTACCGAGCCACCAGCCGCAGGTCCAGGTACCACGAGTACACGTCATGGCGCCGGCGCTCCATGGCCTCCAGCGCTCGCGGCGAGACCGTCACCGGCGCCAGGCCAGGCGGGCAGCTCAGGCACTTCTGGCTGCCGGAGTAGCAGACGTCGATGCCGGTGGCGTCCACCGCCACGGGCACGCCGCCCAGGGAGGTGACGGCGTCCACCACCACCAGGGCCCCCACCTCGTGGGCCTGCGCGGCGATCTCGCGCAACGGCTGCAGCACGCCCGTCGAGGTCTCGGCATGGACCAGGGCCACCGCCTTGGGCGCGCGGCCCTTGCGCAGGGCGGCCGCCACCGCCTCCACGTCGGCGGCGCGCCCCCACTCCACCTCGACGACGTCCACCTCAGCGCCGAGGCGGCGGGCCATCTCCACCATGCGCTGGCCGAAGTACCCGGCGACCACGACGACCACCCGATCCCCGGGCTCCAATACGTTGGCCAGCGACGTCTCCATGCCGGCGGTGCCGGTGCCCGAGACGGGCAACGTCAGCCGGTTGGTGGTCTCGAAGACCTCTCGCAGGCGATTGACCGTCTCGTCCATGATGGCCAGGAACCTCGGGTCCAGATGGCCCAGCGTCGGCGCGGCCAGCGCTCGAAGGGTGGCGGGATGGACCAGGGATGGCCCCGGGCCCATGAGGACGACTTGCGGCACCATCGTCACGCGATCCACGCGCACCGCCTCCTCCTCAGGGTTATCTGGCACCCCGCCGCCCGACCCGGCCTCCTCACGGTCGCCCGGGCCGGCGCAGCAGGAGTAGCATCCCGAGCCCCATCAACAACAGCGGCCAGAGGAGCTCCCAGCGCACCCACCAGAAGAGCCCCAACTGGGCCATGAGCAGGAACCCGCCCAGCACCACCAGGACCATCCCCAGGAGGTGACGGCGACGTCCGGCGGCCCGGCCGGATCGCAGCGTCTCGGTCAGCTCCTGGCCCGCGATGGTGGCGGCCTCCCGGATCTCCTGCACGTTCTCTTGGAGGACCTCGCGGCTCTCCCGGCCCACCGAGCGCTCCGAGGGCATGACGATGGCCAGCACGACGTACGCGACGATGCCGAAGCCGCCCGCGAAGGCCAGCAGGACGAAGAGCAGGCGGATCAGCACCGGCTCTACGTCGAAGTAGCGCCCCAGGCCCGCGCAGACGCCGAAGATCATCGACTCATGGCGCGGCCGGAACAGGGCGTTGGCTGCCATGCCATCGTGCCCCCCGAGCTTCCCCGTTCGAGTCCAGAAGGACCAGTTCGCTGCGTGCGTGGCGGATCCTGGCGTTGACATGCGTCGCACCCGGCCGTAGGCTCTGCCCAGGAGGAGACCGATGGCCAAGCAGCAGTGGATCGGCTCGCTGCGGCGCGGTGACGCCATCCTGGACTTCTTCGCCGCCCAGGACAAGGTGCTGGCCACGACCGCGGACAACAATCGCCGCTACCTGCGCCTGCGACTGGGCGACCGGACGGGTTGGCTCCCGGCCCTGGCCTGGGATAATGCCGCGCAGTTGTACGAGGCCTTCGAGAACGGCGACATCGTCAAGGTCATGGGCACGGTGGAGGAGTTCCGCGGGCGCCTGCAGATCCGGGTGCACAAGCTGCGCGTGGCCACCGCCCAGGACGGGGTGGATCTCCGCGACTTCCTGCCGGCGTCGCGCTTTCCGGTCCGCGAGCTGCTCGAGCGCCTCGACGCCGTCATCGACGGCGTGCAAAACCCCTACCTCCAGCACCTGCTGAAGCTGGCGCTGGGGCCGCAGGGCGAGGCTCGGGAGGCCTTCGCCCGTGCGGCGGCGGCCAAGGAGGTGCACCACGCCTATCTGGGCGGGCTCCTGGAGCACGTGCTGGAGATGGTGCAGGTAGCCCGCGCCCTCTGTGCCCTGCACCCGGAGTACACCGACCCCGACCTGGTCACGGCGGCGGTGCTGCTGCATGACGTCGGCAAGCTTCAGGAGTTCGAGCAGCAGGGCCACGGGTTCTCCTACACGCGACCCGGGGAGCTGTTGGGGCACGTCTTCCTGGGGGCGCGCTGGGTCGAAGAGCGTGCGCGTCAGGTACCGGGCTTCCCCGAGGATCTGCTGGAGGAGCTCCTGCACTGCATCCTCAGTCATCACGGGCTCCTGGAGCACGGGGCCCCGGTGCTCCCCCGCACCATGAACGCCTGGATCGTCTACCTTGCCGACGACGCCAGCGCCAAGCTCAACCAGGTGCGGCGCCTCTACGAGCGGGCGAGCTCCGGCGGCGGGGCCGGCGACGGCTGGAGCGAGTACGACCCGAGGCTGGGCATCCGGGCCTACACGGGCTTCGCCCAGGCGTCTCAGGGCGAGACGGCCTGAGCGCCGCGTCGCTCGGCCTCCAGCACCTGGGCTTGAGGGCCCAGGTGGCGGGCCCAGGCCGTATTGAAGCCGACCCGCTCGATGCGGTAGACCTCATCGGCGGCGTCGATGAAGAGGTCGCCCGGCCGTAGCTGCAGCTCGGTATAGAAGAGGTACCGGCCGCTCTCCACCTCCCGGACGACGTAGGCATGCTGGGGCTGGCGGGGTTGCGGCTCCGGCACCAGCCGGGCAGCGGCACCCTGCAATGCCAGCCCGATGCCCCACAGGGCCAGCGACAAGACGCTGGCTAGAGCCAGCAGGGCCAGCGCCTGCAACCACCTCGGCGGGGCGGCATCCATGGGCTTAGTATGCGTCGGGCGGCACGGGCCGCCACGGGGTGGGCCCGCGGGGTAGGGCCGAGGCGGCTCAGCGGCGTCCGAGCTCCTCCCGCAGCCGCCCGAGCTCCTGCTCCAGCCGATGCTGGCGCTGCCCGAGATAGAAGACGTACCCCAGCAGCAAGGCCCAGAGGAGCACGTAGGCCACCTGGAAGAACAGCACGGCCACCCCTCCCCTCCCTCAACCCACGCGCAGGCGAGCCTTGAGCCGATCCAGCTCGGCCCGGGTCCGCCCCGTGGCATACGCCAGGCTGCACATCAGCGCGTAGAGCAACGTAAACGCCGCGACGCTCACCAGCAGGGTCAGCAGCATCTCCGGGGCGATGCGGATCTCGCCGGGCGCCAGCACCTGCGGGTGGATGGTCCGCCACCAGCGGATCGACAGGAAGACGATGGGCACGTCGATGAAGGCGACGATGCCGAAGACGGCGGCCACCCGGCCTCTGCGCTCCTCCCCCGGGATGGCCGAGCGCAGGACCAGGTAGCCCACGTACAAGAACCACAGCACCAGCGTGGTGGTCAGCCGGGGGTCCCACGTCCACCAGACGTTCCAGATGGGCCGGGCCCAGAACATCCCCGTCAGCAGGGCGATGGAGGTGAAGAGCACCCCCACCTCGGCCGAGGCGCCTGCAAGGGTATCCCAGGCCATCTGCCGCCGCCACAGGTAGGCGACGCTGGCCACCAGCACGACGAAGAAGGCCAGGAAGGCATTCCACGCCGAGGCCACGTGGAAGTAGAAGATGCGGGAGACGACGCCCATGGTGCGCTCGTTGGGCACCCATACCAGCACCAGGTAGAGGGCCACGGCCATGGCAGCGGCCGTGACGAAGAAGAGCCCATGGCGACGCCCCTTGGACTCGATCGGCACGCGGCTCACCCCACCCTCCTCACGCTTCGAGCAAGTACCTGAACAAAAGCTGCGGCAAGGCCAGCATCACGACGTCGTAGACCGCCAAGAGCCGCACCCACAGCATCCACTCCTCCGGGCTCCCACCGGCCATCAGGGCTGCGGTCGCTTCCACCGCACCGATGGCCACCGGGATGGCCACCGGCAGGAGCAACAGCGGCAGCAGCAGCTCGCTGGCACGTGCGCTGGTGGCCACCGCCGCCAGCAGCGTCCCGATGGCCACGTAGCCCACCGTGCCCAGGGCCAGCACCGCCACCAGCCAGAGCACCGGGCCCGCCACGCTCCCCCGGAAGAGGGCCATCAGCACCGGGACCTCCACCAGCTCCACCACGCCGGTGAAGAGGAGGTTGGCGAGGAACTTGCCCGCGTACACCTCCTCGGGCTCGGCGGGCGACGCCAGGAGGCCCGAGAAGGCGTCGGCGGCGCGCTCCGTGGCCATGGACCGCCCCAGGCCCAGCATGCCGGCGAAGAAGACGGTGACCCACAGTACCCCCGGCACCACCATCCGGGCCTGGCCGGCGGCCGGGTCGAAGGCGAAGCTGAACGTGAGCACCGCCAGCAAGGCGAAGACCACGGTCGTGCCGGCGGTCTCGCGGCTGCGCAGCTCGGCGCGCAGATCCTTCCAGAAGATGGCGTAGGTGCGGCTCCAGAAGGTCACGCGCCGCGTCGCCCCCCGACGCCGGAGGCGCTGGCCCGCTCCACCAGCTCCTCCAGCGAGCGCACCAGCGCCGCCCCGTCGACGGCCCCGTCCGCCTGTGGAGAGCGCAGCTCGTGACGGATCCGGCCCTCCGTCAGCACGCAAAACCGCTGGCAGATGCCGACCACCTCGTCGGGTCGGTGCGAGACGACCACCACCGTCCGGCGGGCCGCCACCAGCTCCGCCAGGATCTCCCGCAAGAGGCGCACGCCCGAGCGGTCCAGGCCCGTGAAGGGCTCGTCCAGCAGGTACAGCTCCGGCTCGTGCAACAGCACCCGCGCGAGGGCCAGACGCTGGAGCATTCCGCGGGAATAGGTGCGCACGGGATCCGAGGCGAAGGCCCAGAGGCCGACCCGGCGCAGCAGGGCCCGGATGCGGGCCTCCCGGTCGGGCACGCCGTAGAGGCGGGCCCAGAAGTGGAGGTTCTCCTCGGCACTCAGGTTGTCGTAGAGGAAGCCCTGGTGTGCCAGCAGCCCGATTCGGCGACGCAGCTCGGGGGTGGAGCGGTCCACGGGCACCCCCGCGATGAGGATCCGCCCTCGGTCGATGCGAGTCAGGCCGGCCAGCGCCCGCACCAGCGTGCTCTTGCCGGCGCCGTTGGGGCCGAAGAGCGCCACGGCCTCACCGGGCTCCACCGTCAGGTCCAACCCGTCCAGCACCGGGCGCCCGCCGAACGACTTGACGACACCCTCGGCCAGGATCACGGCCGCTCCGCACCGCCTGGGGCCGATGGGGCTGCCGCCGGTCCCCCGGAAGCGGGCCGGCCCTCGTCGGCCAGCCGCTCCATGAGCTGGCGGCGCAAGGCCTGGTAACGCTCCGTCTCCAGGTAGCCCGCCGCGTACTCGGCGTCGAGTGCCAGCAGGGCCTCGACCGTCCGACGGCGAGTGCCGAGACGGCTCCCCGCGCGCCAGCGCCATACCACGACGCCCGCCAGCCCTGCCAGGCCCGCCGCGAGGCCCGCCCAGGCCCACCAGGGCCACGACGTGCCCGCCGAGCCCTGCCGCATCCGCACGGCCAGCAACACCGGCTCACCCGCCGGCAGCCCTTGGCGCACGAATCCCTGGTAGCTCTCGCCCTCCAGCTGGACGGGACCGGCCCCCTCGGCGCCCGCGACGGCCGTCTCGAGGTCGGCGTGCGTCATCAAGAAGAAGGCCTCGATCGCGAACGGACGACTCAACACCCAGGGATGAGGCAGGGAGGCCAGCGGCACCCGGTACGCCACGGCCACGGTGGCCGACGGACCGCCCTCGCTCGTCCTTTCGGCATCCCAGGAGACCTCGCCCTGGACGTGGTCGGGACCGGCCTGGACCGTCCCCTCCCGGAAGCCGGCCAGCACGCGCAGGCCCTCGTACCCCTGCGGCAACGGCACCGAGAAGCGGATGGTCCCGGCTTGGGACGACGCCGGGTGCAGCCGCAGGACGTCGAGCACCTCCAGCATGCCCGGCGCCCCACTCCCCGGGGATATGACCAGGTGCTCCATGGAGACGGCGACGTCGGGCTGTCCTGCCCCCGACGGATCGGCGGCGATGGCGCTACCCGCCCCAAGCAGGATCGCGACCACAATCACGATGGCCAGCAGACGCCCAGGCATGCTCTCCCCGCTCTCGGTTGGGCCTTGGAGAGGGACCGAGCCCGTCATCCCTTCAGAGCTTGGACACGTCCACCTCGTACCGCGAAGGGCACTGCACCATCAGCGTGCTGGCCTCCACCGCACGCCCGTCGGGGCTCAGGCGCCCCTCCACGATGACCGTGCGGCCGTCCTCCAGCCCGTCGGGGCGCGTGCCCTGGTAGCGCACCTGCAGGGAGCTCGACGGATCGGACTCGTCGTGGATGGCGAAGGAGAGCGCCAGGCGCGTCATCTCCCACTCGATGGAGCCGCTCTGCACCACACCCTGGATCCGCACCGTGCGTCCCTGCATGGCGGCGGCCCGCGCCTGGGCCTCGGGGATGGTCAGGTAGTAGGCGCCCGCGGCATCGATGGCCATCAGGATCGAGTAGCCGAGCGCGACCGCGATGCCGACGCCGGCCAGCCCCACCCAAACCCTGCGACGCACCTGTGGCTCATGCTCCCCCGTGCCGGCGCGCCCCGCCCGGGGCCACGCCTTTGTCCTCCCCATTATAGGGGGGCGGCGAGGGCTCGGCAACGAACCGGCCGTGCGCCCTGCATACATTCGCGAAACCCCTGGCAGGCGAGGCGACCATCGCCTATAATGTGCACACCAGCCGCTTCGGCTGGCACCTCATCTGCGGGCCGTCTCGGGTTCGCCTGCCTCGAACCTTACAAGGGAAAGCCCGACGCCAGCGATCGTCACATCGCCTTCACCGAGTCGCGCGCACGAGACCCCACCGCTCTCGACGTGCGACTCTTTTTTCATCTTCGTCTCATCTTCATGCGTCCCCATGCATTCGCCGGCAAGCGCGCCGGCACACGGCCCCTTCGAGAGACTCCGGCCCGGGGTCGGCACCCGGATCCGGGTGCGTCGGACCCCCATAGAGGAGGGTGAGCAAGAGGTGAGGCTCCTCCAGGAGCTGGAGCGGTATCGTCAGCAGGAGCGGGCCCTCCATTGGGAGGGCACCTTCGCGGACTACCTGCAGATCGTCAAGGCCAACCCGCGGGTGGCCCAGTCTGCACACGCCCGCGTCTACAACATGATCGTCTCCCACGGCGTGGAGGAGGTCAACGGCGTCAAGCGCTACCGCTTCTTCGAGCGGGAGCTCTTCGGGCTCGACCGGGCCCTGCAGCGCCTGGTCGAGGAGTACTTCCACGCGGCGGCGCGCCGCCTGGACGTGCGCAAGCGCATCCTGCTGTTGATGGGCCCCGTCAGCGGGGGCAAGTCCACCATCGTGACGATGCTCAAGCGAGGGCTCGAGGCTTACACCCGTACCGACGAGGGAGCCCTCTACGGCATCAAGGGCTGCCCCATGCACGAGGAGCCCCTCCACCTCATCCCGGCACCCCTGCGTCCCCAGGCGGAACAGGAACTGGGGGTCCAGATCGAGGGCACGCTTTGCCCCCACTGCCAGCTGATGGTACAGGAGCAATACGGCGGACGGGTGGAGGAGGTGCCCGTGGAGCGGGTCGTCTTCTCCGAGGAGCGGCGGGTCGGCATCGGGACCTTCACGCCGTCGGACCCCAAGAGCCAGGACATCTCCGAGCTGACGGGCAGCATCGACTTCTCCACCATCGCGCAGTACGGCTCCGAGTCCGATCCCCGGGCCTACCGGTTCGACGGGGAGCTCAACATCGCCAACCGGGGGATCATGGAGTTCCAGGAGATGCTCAAGGTGGACCAGAAGTTCCTCTGGCACCTCCTGAGCCTCTCCCAGGAAGGCAACTTCAAGGCCGGCCGATTCGCGCTCATCTCCGCCGACGAGGTCATCGTCGCCCACACCAACGAGGAAGAGTACCGCGCCTTCATCGCCAACAAGCGCAACGAGGCCCTCCACTCCCGCATCATCGTCATGCCCATCCCGTACAACCTGCGGGTCCGTGACGAGGTCCGCATCTATGAGAAGCTCATCCGTCAAAGCGACGTCATCCGCGACGTGCACGTGGCACCCCACGCGCTGCGGGTCGCCTCCATGTTTTCCGTGCTCTCGCGGCTCAAAGACTCCAAGAAGCAGGGCATGGACCTGGTCAAGAAGATGAAGCTGTACGACGGCGAGGAGGTCGAGGAGTTCAAGCCCAAGGACGTGGAGGAGCTGAGGGCGGAGCACCCCAACGAGGGCATGAGCGGTGTCGACCCCCGCTACGTCATCAACCGGATCTCGAGCGCCCTGGTGACCAAGGGCGCCCGTTGCATCGGGCCGCTGGACGTCCTGAGGGCCCTCAAGGACGGGCTGGACTCCCACCCCTCCATCTCCGACGAGATCAAGGAACGGCTGCTCTCCTTCATCGCCATCGCCCGCCGGGAGTACGACGAGAGCGCCAAGAAGGAAGTGCAGAAGGCCTTCGTCTACTCCTACGAGGAGTCGGCCCGCACCCTCTTCGACAACTACCTGGACAACGTGGAGGCCTACTGCCACTGGCAGAAGCTCAAGGATCCGGTCACGGGGGAGGAGGTGGAGCCCGACGAGCGCCTGATGCGCTCCATCGAGGAGCAGATCGGGGTCTCGGAGAACGCCAAGAAGGCCTTCCGTGAGGAGATCCTGATCCGCATCTCCACCTACGCACGCCGCGGCAAGACCTTCGACTACCGCTCGCACGAGCGTCTGCGCGAGGCCATCGAGAAGAAGCTCTTCGCCGACATGAAGGACGTCGTACGCATCACCACCAGCGCCAAGACCCCCGACCCCGACCAGATCAAGAAGCTCAACGAGGTGGTGCGCCGCCTCGTCGACGAGCACGGCTACTGCGAGGTGTGCGCCAACGAGCTGGTGCGCTACGCGGGCAGCTTGCTCAACCGCTGACACCAAGGCCTGCGTGGCGCCAGGGGGGAGACGGGCGATGGGCCATCCTGGGTTCGTCATCAGCCGTGAGGACTGGTCCCTGCACCCCAAGGGCCGCCTGGACCAAGCCCGGCACCAGCAGAAGGTGAAGGAGGCCATCCGCCGCAACCTGGCCGATCTCGTGGCGGAGGAGAGCATCATCCTCTCCGACGGCAAGAAGGTCGTCAAGGTGCCCATCCGGACGCTGGAGGAGTACCGCTTCCGCTTCGACCCGGGCAAGCAGCGCCACGTCGGTCAGGGCACCGGTGACGAGCGTCCCGGCGACGTCGTCGCCCGGGATGCGGGTGGTGCGGCCCCGGGACGGGAGCCTGGCGCCGGCGACCAGCCCGGGCTCGACTACTACGAAGCCGAGCTGTCGGTCGACGAGCTGGCCGAGATGATCTTCGAGGATCTGGGGCTTCCCAATCTACAGGAGAAGCGCAAGCCCGAGCTGGTCTCGACGGGGCATGAGTTCAACGACGTGCGGCGCCGCGGGGCCATGGCCAACCTCGACAAGCGCCGCACGCTGATGGAGGCCTTCCGGCGCAACGCCCTGCGGGGTCGTCCCGCCTTCGACCCCATCACGCCCGAGGACCTGCGCTTCAAGACGTGGGACGAGGCCATCGAGATGCAGGCGGCCGCCGTGGTGCTGGCCATGATGGATACCTCGGGCTCGATGGGCACCTTCGAGAAGTACATCGCCCGGAGCTTCTACTTCTGGATGGTGCGCTTCTTGAGGACCCGCTACCGGCAGGTGCAGATCGCCTTCATCGCCCACGATACCCGAGCTCGTGAGGTGAGCGAGCAGGAGTTCTTCACCAAGGGCGAGAGCGGCGGCACCAAGTGCTCCTCGGCCTACGAGCTGGCCCTGGCTCTCATCCAACAGCGCTACCCGCCCGATCAGTACAACATCTACGCCTTCCACTTCTCCGACGGCGACAACTTCCCCTCCGACAACGCTCGCTGCGTCAAGCTGGTGCAGGAGCTGCTCGAGTGCTGCTCGGCCGTCGGATACGGGGAGATCGTCAACAGCCGGTACGCCACCGACAGCACCCTCATGTCGGTCTACGGCAAGATCGACGATCCCCGCTTCGTGAGGGTCGCCATCCGGGAGAAGTCCGACGTCTACCCCGCCCTCCGGGCCTTCTTCCGGCGGCAGGCCACCGACCTGGCGGCGGCCGCGGTCGCCCAGGCCCCACCCGGCCCCTGGAGGTGAGCCACGATGACCGACCGGGAGCTGTTGGAGCTGGAGCGGTGGACCGAGCGCCTGGTGCGGCGGGCCCGCGCCGAAGGGCTCGACTTCTACGAGATGCGCTTCGAGGTGGTGCCGGCCGACGTCCTCTACTCCGTAGGAGCCTACGGGATGCCCACCCGATTCTCCCACTGGAGCTTCGGCAAGGCCTTCCACCGGATGAAGACGGAGTACGACTACAACCTGAGCCGCATCTACGAGCTCGTGGTCAACTCCGATCCGTGCTACGCCTTCTTGCTGGACGGCAACACCCTCGCGCAAAACAAGCTGGTGGTGGCCCACGTGCTGGCCCACAGCGACTTCTTCAAGAACAACTGGCGCTTCGCCGGTACCTCCCACTTCGTGATGGACAACATGGCCGCCCACGCCGAGCGCATCGCTCGCTACGAGTTTCGCTACGGCAAGGAGGCCGTCGAGCGCCTGCTGGATGCGGCGCTGGCGCTGGCCGAGCAGGTGGATCCCCACCCGGTGGGACCGCCCTCCGAGCCCGACGACGAGGATGAAGAGCCCGGGGCCCTCGAACCGGCCCGCCCATCCACTCCCTACGACGACCTGTGGGAGTTGGATCGCCGCCTGGGCCCGTCGCAGGCGGCCGAAGGCCGCGACCTTGCGGCCACGCCGACGCCCCGACCGGGCCAAAGGCCTGCCCAGGGGCGATCGGCCGGCTTCACGCTGCAGAGCAGCGAACCGAGGCGGCGGTCCGAGGGCCATCGTGAAACCGTCCGGCGCCCGCCAGGCGCCCGACGCCATCCCATACGGCCGGAGAGGGATCTGCTTCGCTTCATCATGCAGCACTCCGAGTACCTCGAGGCATGGCAGCGCGACGTCCTGGCCATGGTGCGCGAGGAGGCCCTCTACTTCTGGCCCCAGATCGAGACCAAGATCATGAACGAGGGCTGGGCCACCTACTGGCACGCGATCTTGATGCGGGACGAGGAGCTGGGCGAGGCCGAGGCGCTGGAGTTCGCGCGGATGCACGCGAGCGTCGTCCAGCCCTATCGCCTGCAGTTGAATCCCTACCTGCTCGGGTGGAAGCTCTTCCAGAGCATCGAGGCACGCTGGGAGTGCCCCAGCGAGGAGGACCGCACCCGGCTCGGGCTGCCCGGGGGGCAGGGGCGGGAGAAGATCTTCGAGGTCCGACAGTTGGAGACCGACGTGGGCTTCATCCGCAATTACCTGACCCGCAGCCTGGTCGAGGAGCTCCACCTCGTCTCGCTGGTGCGCAGGGGCGACGAGTGGCAGGTGGAGAGCACGGGCTGGCGGGAGGTGCGGGACGCGCTGGCAGCGCGGCTGGCCAACGGGGGGATCCCCGTCATCGTCGTGGAGGACGGCGACTACGGCGGCAAGGGAGAGCTCCTGCTCCGGCACCAGTACGAGGGGCAGGAGCTGGATCTCCACCACCTGGAGCGCACGCTGCCGTACGTCTTCGACCTGTGGGGGCGACCCGTCCACCTGATGACGACGGTTGAGGGCAAGCAGGCGCTCTTCAGCTACGACGGCGAGTCCCACCATCGCACGGTGGTGTGAGCGGCCAGGATATCTTTAGGCGGACTAACCCGCGTTCGCAGGAGTCTGCCCCAGGCGCCTTGAATCCCGGCTTACCGGGGTTGGGGAGGTGCCGCAACCGGTGACAGCGACAGGCAGACGCGGGCGCCCGGGGCGGAGAGGGGCAAGAGGCGAGGACGACCTGACCCCCCTGCAGCGCTACATCTTGGACTACCTCCGCGGGGTCAACGCCTCGTATGCCCGTCCGGTGCGGTCCGCCGAGCTCGCCCAGCAGTTCAACATCACCGACTCCTACGCTCGTGAGCAGACCCGCCCCCTGGTGGTGAGGGGGCTGGTGGCGGTCCGGGGCGGCCCCAAGGGTGGCTACTACCTCGCGGGCAACGTGACGACGGCGCCCAAGGCACCGGGTCAGTGAGCCTGAGTCTCCTGCTGGCTGGCGAGCTGGGCCTCCAGCTCGGAGAGCTGGCGGCTCAGGCTTTGAATCTCCTGGCGCGCGGTCTGCAGGACGAACTGGAGCCGGCGTCGCTCCTCCTCCGTGGAGTTGTCCAGGAGGGGACGGGCCGTGCGGTAGACGTCGAGAGCGAAGTCGATGCGCCGCCGCAGCGAGGCCACGGCCTCCTCCAGCCGCTGACGGCGGCTCTTGACGCCGTCGGCCGCGACCTCTCCATACCAGCCCGGCTCGTGACCCCACGGGAAGTCGACACGCACGTAGACCTCGTCGTCCCGCCCCGCCACCAGGTCGACGAAGGCGATGGGGTGCAGGATGACCTGCCCGTCGACGTGCCCGCGAAACGGCACGCGGGGCCAGACCCGGGAGTCCAGCGAGAGCTGCACCCCTACTGCCGCCCCCTCCAGGTCCTTGACGAACTCCAGCCGATCGACGGCTCCTGCCAGGAAGCCGAACAGGACCAGCATCGGCCCGTCCGGGCGCAGCATCATCGCGATGCGGCGCAGGGCCTCGAGCTTCGCCTGGCGGTCCACTTGCATCCCCCCGCGAGTGGTCCCACCTGCTTATTTTACCCAGTCCGGGAGGGGAGACATGTCCCTTTGCCAGGTCTAGCCACTATCGATAAGCTTAATGACGGTCCCACCTGATGTCGAAGCCCGAGGGGGAGAGAGGTATGGCAAAGGGCTTCCGGGTCGAGCGAGACTCCATGGGCGAGATGCAGGTGCCTGAGGACGCCTATTACGGCGCGTCGACGCAGCGGGCCGTCCTCAACTTCCCCATCAGCAAGCTCCGGTTCGGACGGGGCTTCATCCAGGCCCTGGGGCTCATCAAGCGGGCCGCCGCCGAGACCAATGAGCAGCTCGGCCTCTTGCCGTCGCGCCTGGCCCGGGCCATCGCCCAGGCGGCCGCCGAGGTGGCGGAGGGCAAGTTCGACGACCAGTTCGTCGTGGACATCTTTCAAACCGGCTCCGGCACCTCTACCAACATGAACGCCAACGAGGTCATCGCGACCCGCGCCGCCGAGCTCCTGGGAGAGGCCCGAGGCTCCCGCGTGGTCCACCCCAACGACCACGTCAACATGTGCCAGTCCAGCAACGACGTCATCCCGGCAGCCATCCACGTCGCGGCGGTGCTGGCCATCACCCGTGAGCTGCTCCCGGCCCTGCGCCGCCTGGAGGCGGGGCTGCAGGCCAAGGCCGAGGAGTTCTGGCCCATCATCAAGATCGGCCGCACCCACCTGCAGGACGCCACCCCGATCCGCCTCGGGCAGGAGTTTAGCGGGTATGCGAGCCAGGTGCGCCACAGCATCCGGCGTATCGAGGCGGCCCTGGAGGACCTGCGGGAGCTCCCCCTGGGCGGCACGGCTGTCGGCACGGGCATCAACGCCCATCCCGAGTTCGCGGCGCGGGTCATCGCCCGGCTCAGCGAGTTGACCGGCGAGCGCTTCGTCGAAGCCGAAAACCACTTCGAGGCGCAGGCCGCCAAGGATGCCGTGGTGCAGGCCAGCGGAGCCCTGCGCACCACGGCCGTCGCCCTCATGAAGGTGGCCAACGACATCCGCTGGCTGGGGTCGGGGCCACGGTGCGGCATCGGGGAGCTGCTCATCCCGCCCACCCAACCCGGCTCCTCCATCATGCCGGGCAAGGTCAACCCGGTCATCGCCGAGTCGCTCATGATGATCTGCGCTCAGGTGATGGGCAACGACACCACCATCATGATCTGCGGGCAGCACGGCAACTTCGAGCTCAACGTGATGATGCCCATCATGGCCCACAACCTGCTGGAGTCCATCGAGATCCTGGCACGGGGTGCGGCCAACTTCCAGGAGAAGCTGGTGGCCGGCCTCAAGGCCGACCGGGAGCGCTGCGAGAGCCTGGTGGAGCAGAGCCTGGCCATGGTGACCGCCCTGGCGCCACGGATCGGCTACGACCGGGCCGCCCAGCTGGCCAAGCGTGCCTACGAGAGCCGCCGCACCATCCGGGAGGTCGCCCTCGAGGAGGGCGTCCTGCCCGAGGACGAGCTGGCGGCGCTGCTCGATCCGGAGAGCCAGACGCGGCCGGGGCTCGAAGCGGCCAGCGTAGGAGGCTGAGCCGATCGGCGACGCCTCGGGATGACTTCGGCGCCCCGCCGGCACGGTCGATGCCGGCGGGGCGCATGCTGACGGCCCCGAGCGGGCTTCACGACGACGGCTGGGGGATGTCGATCTGGGCCCGCTGCAGGCGGCCGCTGAAGTCGACGTAGACGCTCTTCCACTCCGTGTAGAAGTCGATCGCGGCCCGGCCCGCCTCCCGGTGCCCGTTGCCGGTCTGCCGCATGCCCCCGAAGGGGAGGTGCACCTCGGCGCCGATGGTGCCGTGGTTGACGTAGACCAGCCCCGTCATCAGGTCACGCATGGCCCTGAAGGCGCCGTTGACGTCCCGGGTGTAGATGGAGCTGGAGAGCCCGTAGCGGACCTGGTTGTTGACCCGGATGGCCTCCTCGAGGCTGCCGACCTCGATGACCGCGGTCACCGGCCCGAAGATCTCCTCCTGCGCCACCCGCATCTCCGGGCGCACGTCGACTAAGAGGGTGGGCTCGTAGAAGAAGCCCCTGGCCAGCGGTCCCTCGTCGACCTTCCGACCCCCTGTGGCGACGGTGGCCCCTTCGCGGCGCGCCCCCTCGACGTAGCCGTGGATGCGCTCGAGGGCTTGCGAGTTGATGACCGGCCCGACGTCGGTGTCGGGCTCGAGGCCATCGCCCAGGCGCAGTCGGCGGATGCGCTCCACCAGCCGGGTCACGAGGCGGTCCTTGATGGCCCGATGGGCCAGCACCCGGCTGGCCGCGGTGCACCGCTGGCCCGATGTGCCGAACGCGCTCCAGACGATGCCCTCCACGGCCAGGTCCAGGTCCGCGTCGTCCATGACGATGATGGCGTTCTTGCCGCCCAGCTCCAGGTGCACCCGCTTGAGAAGCGACGCCGCCACCGTGTTGACGTGGACGCCGGCTTCGTTGGAGCCGGTGAAGGTGATGACGGGCACGTCGGGATGGGTCAGTATGGCGTCGCCCACGGTGCCGCCGGGACCGTAGACGAGGTTGACCACCCCGGGAGGCACGCCCGCCTCCTCCAGGATCTCCACCAGCCGATGGGCCAGGATGGGCGTGTCGCTGGCGGGCTTGAAGACGACGGTGTTGCCAGAGACGAGGGCCGGCATGATCTTCCAGCTCGGGATGGCGATGGGGAAGTTCCACGGGGTGATGGCGCCCACCACGCCGATGGGCTCCCGGACGGCCATGGCGAACTTGTCGGGCATCTCCGCCGGCACCGTCTCCCCGAAGAGGCGCCGCCCCTCCCCGGCCATGTAGTAGGTCATGTCGATGGCCTCCTGGACGTCTCCCCGGGCCTCCGTCAGCACCTTGCCCATCTCCTGGGTAAGCTCGCGCGCCAGCTCCTCCTTACGCCGTTTGAGCAACTCGGCGGCTCGGAAGAGGATCTCCCCCCGACGGGGGGCCGGAGTCCTGCGCCACGCGTCGAAGGCGTCCCGGGCAGCCTCGACCGCGGCCTGCACGTCCTCGCGGTCGCCCAGGGCCACCTCCCCCAGGATCTGACCGGTGGCGGGGTTGACGCTCGTGAATCGCTGCCCGCTCTTGGCCTCGACCCACCGGCCTCCGATGTACATCGGGTAGAAGTCCATGGCCCTCGCCTCCTGTCGTCCGGCCTTGCGGGGATGGCCGGCGGCCTTGAATACGCTTTCAAGGCTCGGGCTCCTTTGCCGTGCACCGGCGCGCGCCCCGTCAGGCCGTGTGGACGACCCGGCCGCCGACCACCGTGGCGAGGACCCGGACCCGGGCCAAGCGCTCGCGCGCTGCGGCCGCCCGCTCGTCGTCGGAGGTCCACCCGCCCGGCGGCAGCCCTCGTTCGAGCCCGACGGGGTCCGGCGAGAGGAGCACGACGTCGCCCGGCATGCCGGGCTTCAGCCCTCCCTGACGGGCGGCCTCGCCTACGGCCCAGGCCGCGCCGTGGGTATAGGCCCGCAGCGCCTCCACCACCGAGAGGCCGTGCTCAGGATGCCAGGCGTCCAGCGTCTCATCGTCCGGATCGCCAGACGGCCACGGGCGGCGCGTCACGGCCGCCCAGACGCCCCGCAGGGGGTCCGGGTCCTCGACGGGCGCGTCACTGCCAAAGGCCAGGACGGCCCCTGCCTGCACCAGCCACCGCGTGGCGTAGGCGCCATCGGTGCGCCCCTGCCAGTAGCGCTCGGCTGGCCTCCGATCGCTGAGCAGGTGGATCGGCTGCATGGAGGCGACCACGCCGAGGCGCCCCATCCGTTCCGCATCGGCGGGCGTCAGGAGCTGGGCGTGCTCGATGCGGTGGGGCAGCCCTTCGACGGCGCCCCCGTCGGCCCGGCTCGCCTCCAGGGCGTCGAGCACCTCACGGCAGGCTCGATCGCCGATGGCGTGGATCGCGAGGGCGAAGCCTGTCCGGGCCGCCTCCACGGCCAGCGCCTCCACAGCGGAGCGGTCCAGCAACAGCTCGCCGCGGTATTCCGGGGTCTCGAGCCCCGAGTACGGCGACTCCAGGGCGGCTGTCAGGGAGCCCAGCGAACCGTCGGCGAAAGCCTTGACGGGCCCGAGACGCAGCCAGTCGTCCCCGAATCCCTGGCGCAACCCGACGGCCCGAAGCGTGCCCAGCATGCCGGCCGGCGGCATGAAGCGGACCCGAAGCCCCAGCCGTCCCCGCTGGTGCAGCAAGCTCAGGGCTGCCAGGATCTCCGGCCCCTCGGGGGTGTGCGCCCCCACCAGTCCCAGCCGCCACAGGCGGGCCTGCGAGGCCTCGATGGCGTCGGCCCACTGCGTGAGGGACGGACGGGGCAGCGACTCCACGATGACGCCGACGGCGTTTTCCCGGAAGACGCCGACCCAGTCGCCCGTGGCAGGATCGCGGGGCGCCACCGAACCGGGGGGCCAGCCGTCGAAGGAGGGTCCGATGCCGACCGCCAGCCGCGCCGCCCGGTTGAGGAGCACCGAGTGCAAGTCCCGGGTCCACACGACGACGGGCCGGTCCGGGAAGGCCGCGTCCAGCCATCCCAGGTCCTCCAGGGGGTCGCCCTCCATGCGATGAGGGGAGAGGCCTCTGGCCATCAGCCATCGCCCGGGGCCGAGCCCTCGGGCGTGGCGCTCGAGGTGCGCCACCACGTCGGCGACGCTCCGGCACTCGCTCAGGTCCGGCTGGGCCTGGCCCATGGCCCAGGCCCCGAGGTGGATGTGGCTGTCGACCAGACCCGGCACCGCCAGCGCGCCCTGGCCGTCGAGCCGCGCCACCCC
Organism: Limnochordales bacterium; assembly: GCA_036562495.1. Lineage (GTDB taxonomy): Bacteria > Bacillota > Limnochordia > Limnochordales > Geochordaceae > Geochorda. Next base: position 127,141 of record DATCKA010000070.1, on the reverse strand, counting down.
TGCCCCTACCAACGCCTCGAGCTCCGCTCGGGGCCCGACGGCGCGGATGGTACCGGCCTCGATCCAGATGGCCCCATCCTCGATGGGCCGGTCCAGCACGCCGGCCCCGGCGAGCTCCGGGTAGAGGACGACGCCCTCGATGAGAAGGTCACGGGCCTCCCGTGACGCTTCGCCCCCGTCCATGCCGTCGTCTCGCCTCCTTCTCCTCGCGCCTGCATGGGCTGGGACCGGTCTGACCGCGCCGGCGGCGGAGGCCCCGACACAAGAGGGGCGTCGCCCCGCACCTTCGGCGGGCTCCGCCCCTCTTCTCGCCATGCCTATCTGCCTCGGCCGCGGAGCCGGAGGTTACTTCTTCTTCTTGGAGTCCTTCTTGGCGTCCGCCTTCTTCTTCTCGGCCATGGCTACCCCCGCCCTCCTCCCCGCCCCCTACTGGGCCGTCCCGCAGCCTGGCAGGCCCTGGGCCCCCCGAGCGCGCACTCTGCCCGTCTTGCAGGTGCTAATACGAGTGACCTCCCGCTTCTCCTGCCGCGGACCGGTCAGGAGGCGGCGCCGCTGAGGACGGCCTCGATGCGTCGCACCAGGGACGAACGCGGCTGCAGCCCCACGATGAACTCCACCGGCTCCCCCGCCTTGAAGATCACCAGGGTGGGGATGCTCATGATCCCGTAGTGGGCGGCCAGGTCCGGGTTTTCGTCGACGTTGAGCTTGCCGACCTTGAGGCGGCCGGCGTACTCCTGTGCGATCTCGTCGACGATGGGTGCCATCCGCAGGCACGGGCCGCACCAGGCTGCCCAGAAGTCGACGAGGACCGGGGCGTCGCTGCCCAGGACCTCCTGGTCCCAGTTGGCTTGCGTAAACGTATGGACGTGCTCGCTGGCCACGGCTTCTCCTCCTTGGCGATGCTCCAGGCCGACGACCTTGCGCCCCGCATCGGCGGGCATATTCTAGTCATCTCCCAGCCGGGGTGTCAAACGGCGCCGTCGACGCATAGGAGCCAGGCCCTGCTGCCCACCTTAGGGAGGGGGCAGGGAAGCCCCGGTGGGACACGCGCGACGGTTGGGCCGATGGGTCGGACTCCTGATGGCACTGGCGGCAGTGCTCCTGTCATGGGACCTGGCCAGGGCCTGGTGGACCGTCCGCAACTTCGACGCCGACCGGCCGCCCCAGGCGGCCACCATCTTCGACGTCCGGGGCGAGGTCATCGGCACCATCGGCACCCTGCACCGGTCCTTCGTACCCCTCGACCAGATCCCCGACCACCTCGTCGCGGCCCTCATCGCCACGGAGGACAGCCGCTTCTACGGTCACCCAGGCGTCGACCCGCTGGGGCTGGCGCGGGCTGTGTGGGTCAACGTGCAGGCGGGCACCGTCGTGCAGGGCGGCAGCACCCTCACCCAGCAGCTCGCCCGCACCCTCTTCCTCACCCACGAGCGGACCTGGTGGCGCAAGCTGGACGAAGCCCTGCTGGCCGTGATGCTGGAGGTCCGCTATCCCAAAGAGCGCATCCTCGAGCTCTACCTCAACCGCGTCTACTTCGGCGAGGGGGCGACGGGGATCGGCGCGGCGGCCATGACGTACTTCGGCAAGCACCCCCATCAGCTGACGCTGGGCGAGAGCGCCCTCCTGGTCGGGATCCTGCGCTCGCCCTCCAACCTCAGTCCCTATCGCCGCCCCGAGGCGACCCTGGCCCGGCGACGGGTGGTGCTGGGCCGGATGGTGAAGATGGGGCTCATCTCCCCCCATCAGGCGGAGGAGGCAGCGAGCGAGCCCCTGCGGCTGGCCGGCGTGCGGGGCGGTCCTGCGCCGTGGTACCTGGATTGGGTGGGCGCCCAGCTCGAGTCCCGGTTCGGCACCGGACTGGCTCTGCACGCCGGCTTGCGGGTCCACACCGGCTTCGACCTGCGCATGCAGCGGGCAGCCGTTCGGGCGCTGGGACGACACCAGGGTGCCATCGTGGCCATCGACCCCCGCACCGGCGACGTCAAGGCCATGGTCGGGGGGCGGGACTACCTGGAGAGCCAGTTCAACCGGGCGGTGGCCGCTCGCCGCCACCCGGGCTCGGCCTTCAAGCCCTTCGTCTACGCGGCCGCGCTCGAGCAGGGGTGGCCCGTCAACGCCCTGGTCCAGGACGTCCCCCAGCGCTTCGGCAGCTACCAGCCGCGCAACTTCAGCGACCGCTACTGGGGCACGGTCACGATGAAGCACGCGCTGGTCATGTCGCTCAACGCCGGGTCGGTCTGGCTGGCCTCCCGCATCGGCATCGACCGGGCGCTGGCCCTTGCACGGGCCCTCGGCATCACCACGCTCACGCCCGAGGACCGCCACCTCGCGGCCACGTTGGGCGGCCTGCGGGTGGGCGTCAGCCCCCTCGAGATGGCCCAGGCCTTCGCGGTCTTCGCCAACGGAGGGGTGCTGCGGCCCGCGCGCTCGTACGTGCGCATCGTCGACCGAGACGGATACGTCTGGTACGAGGCGCCTCCCGACGAGGGGCGCCGGGTGCTGCGGCCCGAGGTGGCGTACCTGATGACCGACATGCTGCGCGACGCCCTCGAGCGGGGCACGGGCCAGAAGGCGCGGCTGGGCCGGCCCGCTGCAGGCAAGACCGGCACCAGCGACGGCCAGCGAAACGCCTGGTTCGTCGGCTACACGCCCCAACTGGTGGCGGCCGTCTACGTCGGCAACGATGACAACACGCCCGTAGGCGGCACCGGTGGCGAGCTGGCAGCGCCCATCTGGAGGGCCTTCATGCAGGAGGCCCTGGCCGAGGCCCCGCCCCTGGACTTCCCCGTACCGGATGGCATCGTGACGGGCATCCCCGTCGACATCCTGACCGGGGGACAAGCCGGGCCACTCTGCCAGTGGGTGGAGGTCGACGCGTTCGTCGCCGGCACGGAGCCCCTCTGGGAGGCTCCCTGCGACGGCTCCGGGCCATCGGCCGCTCCGCCCACCGGACTCGAGGGTGGCGATTGAGCCGGGCTCAGCGGGCCGGGCGCTCGATATGCGACGTGGCCTCCACCAGCCCGTCGCCCCCGTCCCCGTCGGGCCGACCCGAAGGCCGGAGCAGGAGCCTCACCCTTTCGCCTCCCACCGCCAGGCGGTCCACCTCGACCTCGCCCAGCCAGGCGGGGAGGCGGTCGCCTACCCTCAGGTTCCCTGACAGGCCGTCCACCTCGAGCCCGATCAGGGTGGCCAGCATGAAGAAGGGAGCGGCCGCGGCCCAGGCCTGGGGCGAGCAAGCGGTGGGGTAGGGCACCGGCGGCCCGTCGGCGCGGTCGAAGCCGCAGAAGAGCTCGGGCAGACGAGCCCCCTCGAAGTGGTCGGCGGCATCCAGCAGGCCCCGCAGGAGGCGGGCAGCCTCGGCCAGGCGACCGTAACGCGCGAGCCCCGCCGCCACGATCGCGGTGTCGTGCGGCCATACGGAGCCGTTGTGGTAGCTCATGGGGTTGTAGCGGGCCTGGCCCTTGGCCACGGTGCGGACCCCGTAGCCGGAGAAGAGGTCAGGCGCCATCAGGCGGCGCACCACCGGGTCCAGGCGATGGGGCGGTACGATGCCGGCCCACAGCCCATGCCCCGGGTTGGAGGTGACCACGGCGAGAGGCCTGCGGGCGCCATCCAGGGCGTGGGCGTAGAATCCCAGGTCCTCCAGCCAGAAGACTCGATCGAACCGGTCAGCCAGCGCCTCAGCCTTGGACGCCAGCTCCTCCGCCCGCTCGCGTCGGCCCATCCGGAGCAGCAGCTCCGATAGGGACCGGTAGGCGCGATACGCGTACGCCTGGACCTCCACCAGGGCGATGGGGGGCTGGGCCAGCGTGCCGTCGGCATGCCACGTCGAGTCCCACGAGTCCTTCCAGCCCTGGTTTTCGAGCCCGCCCCACGAGCGGCGCCGATACTCGAGGAAGCCATCGCCGTCGAGGTCACCGTAGCGTTCCATCCACTCGACGGCTCGAAAGACGGCCTCCTCGATGGCCTCGAAGGTCTCCCGGTCTCCTGTGGTCCGCGTGTAGTCTGCGGCGAGCGCCACGAAAAGCGGGGTCGCGTCGACCGTCCCGTAGTAAGGCCGGTGAGGGATGAGCCCCAGCTTCGCGAGCTCGCCGAAGCGCACCTCGTGCAGGATCTTGCCGGGCTCCGCGTCGGTCCAGTCGTCCATGGCAGTCGCCTGGTGCCGGGCCAGCGTGCGCAGTACGCCACGCGCCAGTGCCGGAGCGAAGGGCAGGACGAAGTAGGCGGTCCAGAGGCTGTCACGGCCGAAGGGCGCGGCGAACCACGGAATGCCCGCTACCGGGAAGGGGCCCTCCCCGAAGTCGGAGACCAGGGCCCGCAGGTCCTCCGCTCCCCGTTGGAGCAGGCGGTGCAGACGGGGCTCCTCGACCCGGATGGCCGCGGTGCCGTCCATCCACTCCCGGTAGGCAGCCGACAGCCGCGCCAGGGACCGGTCGACGACCTGCTCCAGCGGCTCGGTCGGCAGGCGTGGCGCCGTCTCCCCCTCGCAGGGCGCCATCCATACGGTCAGCTCCCGGCGCTCTCCCGGGCCCAATGCCAGGGGCCACCGAGCCTCGAGTCGTCCCTCGGCGGCCTGCGCCTGGCACTCGCCGGAGCAGGCCACCACCAGCTGCCGGCGGATCCCGTCCTCCCCCAGGTAGGCGAGCAGCCAGGCCGTACCCGGTCCGGCGGCCGCTTGGGGCGCCTGCAGTCGTCCGCCCTCACGGGCGGCCATCCCCCGGATGGCCATGATGTCGCGGAAGTCAGCCCCGACGCGCAGCCGCAACGTCAGCGCCAGTGGCTCGTGCCCATAGTTGGTCAGGCGGATGCGCTCCACCAGGGCCTCGCCCGTCACCACCAGGGTGCGCTCCACGGCCACCGAGTGCGCCGGCCGCGGGCGCGGGCCCCCTTTGCCCGTGTTGGTCATGAAGATCCGGGCCGCATACGGAGCCACCAGCCCCGCCTCGAGGACCGCGAGCCCCTCGCCGTCTTCCATCTCGAGGCGATAGGTCGAGACGAAGCGAGTGTCCCGGGCATACAGGCCGAAGGCCCCACCCTCTGGGATCTCACCCGACTCCGTCATCACCGCGAAGACGTCCTGTTCCTTGAGGACCAGGCGAGCCGCCTCCCCCACGACCGGCTGTCCCCTCCCCTGGCTGTGGCCTGGCGCGACACCGCCTGGCCCGGTGATACCGTCTCACCGGCCAGGCGGCACGTCTGTACACGATCGGATGTCGAGGCAGGACCGCACACCCGCGAACGGGTGGGTGCGTCAGCGCTTGGAGTACTGAGGCGCCTTGCGGGCCTTCTTGAGGCCGTACTTGCGGCGCTCCTTCATCCGAGGGTCCCGTCGCAGGAGCCCTGCCGACTTGAGCGGCGGCCGCCACGACGGATCGACGGCCTCCAGCGCACGGGCGAGCCCGTGGGCGATGGCCCCGGCCTGGCCCGACACGCCGCCTCCGCGCACGTTGGCGATCACGTCGAACGCGCCCGACGCCCCCACCACCTCCAGTGGGCGGCGTACTAGCGCCAGCAGCGACGGATGCCCTCGGAAGTACTCCTGATAGTCGACTCCGTTGACCAGGATGCGCCCGCTACCCTGTACCAGCGAGACACGTGCCACCGACTCCTTGCGGCGGCCCGTGGCCAGTACCAGCGGATTGGCGCCCAAGACGACGGCCAAGTGGCTTCACCTCACACGTCGAGCGGCTCGGGCTTCTGCGCCTGATGGGGGTGCTCCGGGCCGGCGTAGATCTTGAGCTTCTTGATCTGGCGACGCCCCATGGGGTTGTGGGGCAACATACCCCAGACGGCCCGGCGCAGCACCTCCTCGGGTCGGCGGGCCAGGAGCTTGCGCAGAGTCTCCGTCTTGAGCCCGCCCGGGTAGAGCGTGTGGCGACGGTACACCTTCTGGTCCAGCTTCTTACCCGTCACCCGCACCTTGTCGGCGTTGACCACCACGACGTAGTCGCCATCGTCGACGTGCGGCGTGTAGGTGGGCTTGTGCTTGCCCCTCAGCACGGTGGCGATACGGCTGGCCAGCCGCCCCAGCACCTTGCCCTGGGCGTCGACCACGTACCACCGGGGCTGGACGTCCTGTGCCCTCATCATCACGGTCTTCGCGGGATTGACCGGCATGACAGCTGCTATCCCCTCTAGCCGTCGTGGCCGGCGAGGCCACGCGGCCATTCTAGCCAAAGGCCCGCGAGCGTGTCAAGAATTCGCCCGCAGCCATCGAGACCCGCCGGTGGCGGCCCGTAGTGTACATGGACCAGTACCAGCCCGGCCGGTGAGACCGCCTGGGCCACCGGCCGCCCACCGACAGCTCGCTCCGACACCCGAGCCTCTCGGGGCTCGTCCAGGAGGTCCACCACGTCGTCGACCTCCAGCCTCCCGCTGGCGACCGCCAGCATGGCTCCCACCAGTCGCCGTACCATCCGGTACAGGAAGGCGTCGGCCTCGAAGCAGATCCGCACCAGGCGCCCGCCAGCCAGGGGCTCCTCGTCCACCCGGCAGGCGTAGAGCGTGCGGGACGTGCTCCCCCCCGGCCGCGTGGGGCTGCCAAAGGCGCCGAAGCGATGGCGGCCGACCAACCGGGCGGCCAGCTGCGACATGGCTGTCAGATCCAGCGCCCCCGGCCACCACAGCGTGAAGCGTCCCAACAGCGCCGAGGGCAGCGCATGTTGGAGGATGTGATAGCAGTAGATGCGGCTGGTGGCGTCCCGCCTGGCGTGGAAGCTCGGGTCCGCCTCCTGCGCCTCCACCACCCGCACGGCCGGCGGCAAGCGGTGGTTGAGCGCCTGGGGGATGCGCTCGGCGGGGATGGTCGATGGCGTGCGAAAGTGCACCACCTGACCCACGGCGTGCACCCCGGCGTCGGTGCGGCCCGCGCCCACCATGGCGACCGGATGCCCCAGCAGTCGACGGCCGGCATCCTCCAGCAGCGCCTGCACCGTGAGCTTGCTCGGGTCGCGCTGGCGCTGAAAGCCGTACAGTCCGGTCCCGTCGTACTGCACCCGCAACCGGATGGTACGCGCGGCCTTCAAAGGACGGCCCCCACCCCTGCCGCCACGACCGCGAAGGTGACCAGCGTGGCCCAATCTCGTCGCTGCATGTGGAGCTGGCGGAGCCGGGTCCGCCCCTCTCCGCCGCGGTAACATCGCGCCTCCATGGCCAGCGCCAGCTCGTCAGCCCGTCGGAAGGCGCTGACGAAGAGGGGCACCAGGAGCGGCACCAGCGCTCGAGCCCTCGCCACGAGCGAGCCGCGGTCGAAGGCGGCGCCCCGCGCCATCTGTGCCTTCATGATGCGCTCGGCCTCCTCCACCAGCGTCGGCACGAAGCGCAGGGCGATGCTCATCATCATGGCCAGCTCGTGGGCAGGCACCCCGATGCGACGAAAGGGGGTCAGCAGCCGCTCGATGGCGTCGGTCAGGTCGATGGGGCTGGTGGTGAGCGTCAAGAGCGAAGCCCCCGCCACCAGGAGCACCAGCCGCAGCCCCATCATCCCGGCCCGCTCGACGCCCTCCGCGGTCAGCCGGAGCGGCCCCCACTGCCACAGGGTGCGCCCCTCGGTCCAGAAAGCGTTGAGCACGGCGCTGATGGCGATGAGCATCACGATGGGACGCAGCCCCCGCAACACCCACCGTGGAGAGAGGCGGCCGGCGGCGAGCCCGAGCGCGACCAGCCCGACGCCTACGCCATAGCCCCACCAGGTCTCGACCACGAACATCAGGACGATGAAGCCGGTGACCAAGCCGATCTTGGTGCGGGGGTCGAGCCGGTGCAGGAACGAGTCACCGGGGACGTACTGGCCGAGGGCGATCTCGCCGATGGCCATGAGTCCGGCTCCTCTCCTGGGACGTGGACGTCGGCCCGGAGGCGGCACGGCCGTCGGCGGGGCCTCGAGTCGCGCGCCACCAGCGCAGGATCTCCTCTGCCACCTCGTCGACGCCGATGCGGTCCAGCCGCACGTCGGCGCCGCGCTCGCGCAGGGCGTAGAGGATGCGCACCGCCACCGGCACGTCGAGCCGGTGCTCCTGCAGCAGGGCTCGATGCCGGGAGAAGAGCTCCCGCACCGGCGCGTCCGCGACCAGACGCCCCTCGCTCAACACCAGGACCCGGCGCGCCACCTCGGCCAGGTCGTCCATGTCGTGGGTGACCAAGAGCACGGTCATGCCCTCGCGGTTGAGCCGAGCCAAGAGCCGCAGCAGGTCCCGCCGGCCGGCGGGATCCAACCCGGCCGTCGGTTCGTCGAGGATCAGCTTGGAGCAGCCGAGGGCCAGCACCCCTGCGATGGCCACACGGCGGCGCTGTCCACCGGAGAGTTCGAAGGGGGAGCGCTTCGCCAGGGCCTCGACGTCGAGCCCCATCAACGCCATGGCGCGGCGCACCCGCCTGTCCACCTCGTCGGCATCGAGCCCCATCGAGCGTGGGCCGAAGGCGACGTCGTCGTAGACGGTCTCCTCGAACAGCTGGTACTCGGGGTACTGGAAGACGAGCCCCACCGTCCGGCGCAGTCGTCGGAGGTCGGTGCGCCGGTCGCCCACGTCCTGCCCGTCGACGAAGACCGTGCCCGGCCGGGGGCGGATGAGTCCATTGAGGTGCTGGACCAGCGTCGACTTGCCCGAACCGGTCGGACCGATGAGCCCGACCGACTCGCCGTCCGCGATCTCGAAGCTCACGTCGTGCAGCGCCGGGACGGCCATGGGGGTCCCCGGCATGTAGACATGGCTCAGGTGGCGGACGACGATGGGCACAGCCACTCCACCAGCTCTTCGACGGTGATGACGCCCGGATCGACGGGCACCCCGGCCTGCCGCAAACGTTCGGCCACCGCCACCGCCACGGGCAGATCCAGCCCCAGGGCCTCCAGTCCGGCGGCCCGCTGGAAGACGGTCCGAGGTGGCCCCTCCAGGACGATGCGTCCCCGGTCCATCACGACGACCCGGTCGGCCAGCACCGCCTCACCCATCTGCTGGGTGATGAGCACCACCGCCATCCCCAGCCGGCGGCGCAGGTCCAGGAGCGTCTCCATCACCTCGGCCCGCCCGCGAGGATCCAGCATCGACGTGGGCTCGTCGGCCACGATGCAAAGGGGCTGCATCGCGAGCACCCCGGCGATCGCGACGCGCTGCTTCTGGCCACCCGAGAGCCGGTGGGGCGGATGACGGCGGTAGGCCGTCATGCCCACGGCCTCCAGGGCCCACGTGACCCGCCGGTCGATCTCGTCGGGGGCGACGCCCAGGTTTTCGGGGCCGAAGGCCACGTCTTCCTCCACCGTCGTGGCCACCAGCTGGTTGTCGGGGTTCTGGAAGATCATCCCGACGCGCCGGCGGATCTCCCACAGGCGGGCCGTGTCGCGGGTGTCGATCCCGTCGACCACCACACGGCCCTCGTCCGGCAACAGGAGCCCGTTGAGGTGGCGCGCCAGCGTCGACTTGCCCGACCCGTTACGCCCGACCACCGCCACCAGCTCACCGGGTCGGATCCGGAGGGACACCTCGTTCAACGCGACGACCGCCGGGGCTTCTCCACCGGCGGCGTAGCGGTAGGTGATCCGATCGACCTCGATGAGGGGATCGGAGGGCATCAGACCAGTTCGATGATGGACATGGGGGCGCCATCGCCCCGCCGCGGGCCGATCTTGACGATCCGGACGTACCCGCCTTGCCGATCGGCGTACTTGGGCCCCACTTCGGCGAAGAGTTTGCGCACCGCGGCCTTGTCGGTCAGCACCGAGGCGGCCTGCCGACGAGCGTGCAGGTCACCCCGCTTGGCCAGGGTGACCATGCGCTCGGCGATGGGGCGCACCACCTTGGCCCGGGTCAGGGTCGTCCGAATGCGCCCGTGCAGGATGAGTTGGGTGGCGAGCTGCCGCAGCAGCCACCGCCGGTGATCGAAGTCGCGACCCAGCTTACGAGCCTTCACGTCTCGTCCCCCGCCGTCTCACTCGTCGTCGGACTGGCGCAGCGACAGGCCCAGTTGCGCCAGCTTCTCCTTCACTTCCTGGAGCGACTTCTTGCCCAGGTTGCGGACCTTCATCATGTCCTCTTCGGTCTTGCGCGTCAGCTCGCCCACGGTGTCGATGCCGGCCCGCTTGAGGCAGTTGTAGGAGCGCACCGACAGCCCCAGCTCCTCGATGGGCATGTCCAGGACCCGATTGCGCTCCCGGTCCTGCGGGCTCTCCTGCAGCATGGGCGTCTGCTCGGGCGTCGTAAGATTGCGGAAGAGCTCCAGGTGCTGAATGAGGATCTGCGCCGCCGTCGAGACGGCCTCCATCGGAGCGATGGCCCCGTTGGTCCACAGCTCCAGCACCAGCCGGTCGAAGTCGGTGCGCTGGCCTACCCGGGTGTTTTCGACGTGGTAGTTGACGCGGCGCACCGGGTTGAAGATGGAGTCGACCGCCATGACGCCGATGGGCATCCCCGGCTGCTTGTTGCGCTCCGCGGGCACCCAGCCCCGTCCCTTGACGATGGTCATCTCCATCGAGAGGCGGCCGCCGGCCTCGAGGGTGGCGATGACATGGTCCGGGTTGAGGATCTCCACCTCCGGACCGACCCGGATGGCTCGCGCCAGCACCGGCCCCTCCTCCGAGGCCTCGAGGCGGGCGGTCACCGGGCCATCGCCGTGCAGCCGCACCACCAGTTCCTTGATGTTGAGGATGATGTCGGTGACGTCCTCCCGCACCCCCGGCAGATGGGAGAACTCGTGGAGTACGCCGTCGATGCGCAACGTAGCCACCGCCGCGCCCGGCAGCGACGACATCAGCACCCGGCGCAACGAGTTGCCCAAGGTGATGCCGTATCCCCGCTCGAGGGGCTCCACGACGAACTTGCCGTAGGTGTCGGTCACCTCCACCGCCTGGATGGTGGGCCGCTCCAACTCCAACATCACTGCCATCTCTGCTCGACCGCCTCCCTGGCTTGCGGGCCTACGCCGGGGCCATCAGCGGGAGTAGTGCTCCACGACCAGGTGCTCGTGCACCGGTGCGTCGATCTGGTCCCGACTGGGCACCGCCAGCACGCGCCCCTCCAGGCGCTCCGGCGCCAGCTCCAGCCAGGAGGGCACGCCTCGGCCCCCGGAGGCCGCGACGTTGTCGCGGATCAGCGCGACGTCCTTGCTGCCCTCTCGCACGCCGACCACGTCACCGGGCCGCAGGCGATAGGAGGGCACGTCGACCTTCCGTCCGTTGACGGTGAAGTGCCCGTGGCTGACCAGCTGGCGGGCCTGTCGGCGCGACTGCGCGAAGCCGAGACGATAGACCACGTTGTCGAGCCTCAGCTCCAACAGCTGCAGCAATGCCTCTCCCGTGACGCCCTTGCGCCGCGCTGCCTGCTGGAAGATGCGCCGGAACTGCCCCTCCATCAGCCCGTAATAGCGGCGCAGGCGCTGCTTCTCCCGCAGGTGCAGGCCGTACTCGGTGGGCTTCCGCCGGATCTGACCGTGCTGGCCGGGGGCGTAGTTGCGCCGCTCCAGCGCGCACTTCTCGGAGTAGCAGCGGTCGCCCTTGAGGAAGAGCTTGACGCCCTCACGCCGGCAGAGCCGGCAGACAGGGCCGATGTAACGTCCCATGCGTGGCAGGTCCTCCTACCCTTCTCCGCCGCCTCACACCCGCCGGCGCTTGGGCGGCCGGCAGCCGTTGTGAGGGATGGGGGTCACGTCTTTGATGGCGGTCACCTCGAGGCCCGCTGCCTGCAGCGACCGGATGGCCGTCTCCCGACCGGAGCCGGGCCCACGGACGCGAACCTCGACCTCGCGCATCCCGTGCTCCATCGCGGCGCGAGCCGCTGCCTCTCCCGCCAGCCCAGCCGCGTAGGGCGTCCCCTTGCGGGAGCCCTTGAAGCCCACCGTCCCCGCACTGGCCCAGGCGATGACGTTGCCCTGCTTGTCGGTGATGGTGACGATGGTGTTGTTGAAGGTCGACTTGATGTGCGCAATCCCCGAGGGAATGTTCTTGCGCTCCCGGTGGCGGACCCGGGTCGTCCCCCCTCGGCGTCGCGGTTCAGGCATGGTGTGCCATGGCCTCCCTCACGTCACGTCTTCTTCCGCTTGACGCCCACGGTGCGCTTGGGACCCTTGCGGGTCCGCGCGTTGGTCCGGGTGCGCTGCCCCCTGACGGGAAGCCCTCGCTTGTGCCGAAGCCCGCGATAGCAGCCGATGTCGATGAGCCGCTTGATGTTGGCGGCTACCTCTCGGCGCAGCTCACCCTCGACCTTGTACTCCCGCTCGATGATCTCCCGCAGGCGCGTCACCTCGTCCTCGGTCAGGTCGCGCACCCGCGTGTCAGGGTTGATGCCGGTGCGGGCCACGATCTGGCGCGCGCTCGAGCGCCCGATCCCGTAGATATAGGTAAGGGCGACCTCGACCCGCTTGTCCCGAGGCAGGTCGACCCCGGCGATACGTGCCATGTCCAGACCACTCCCTCGCGTAAGATCGCCCGGCTTTGCCTCACCGGCTCCCTAGCCCTGCCGCTGGCGGTGCTTGGGGTTCTCGCAGATGACCATCACGCGCCGGTGACGGCGGATGATCTTGCACTTCTCGCAGATGCGCTTGACAGAAGGTCGCACCTTCATCGATTATACCTGCCCTCTCCCGCACAGAATACATGGCCTCGGCAGACGAGCACAAGCAGGCAGGCCCGCCGCTCGACGGATCGCCTGCGACGCGTCAAGCGCCCGCCTGGTCGCCCTGCTGCTCAGCGCTTGCGATAGACGATCCGGCCGCGGGTCAGGTCATAGGGGGAGAGTTGCACGATGACACGATCGCCAGGAAGGATCCGGATGAAGTTCATCCGCATCTTGCCTGCGATGTGCGCCAGCACCTTGTGGCCGTTCTCGAGCTCCACCCGAAACATCGCGTTGGGGAGGGGCTCGACGACCGTGCCTTCCACCTCTATGACGTCCTGCTTGCCCATAGCCTCATCCTCTCTTAGGCCTCACACCGCCACGTCGCCCGTGCCGAGCAGCTCCTCGAGCGCCTGTCGCACCTGCAGGTCGCTGACGGGCTCTCCTCGCTCCAGCCGCCCGGCGATCTCTGGCGCCACGCGGTCGTGCAGCCAGAGGTGACGGGGATTCTTGGCCTTGGCCTGAGCCACCTTGCGATGGCGGCCATCGGCCACCAGCACCCGCCCGTCCGCCCTCACTCCTACCACGAGGTAAACCCGTCCCGCATCACGCCCGGCCCGGGAAGTCACCAGCTGCCCGAGCCGTACCCGGGGCTCCTCGGCTGTCGGCCCACCATGCTCCGTCACGGCAGGGTCAACACCACCGGCCCGTCATCCGTGATGGCCACGGTGTGCTCGAAGTGGGCGGAGCGGCTGCCATCGACCGTCACCGCCGTCCACTGATCCTCCAGGATTGTAACATCACTGGCGCCCTCGTTGACCATCGGCTCGATGGCCAGCGTCATGCCCGCTCTCAACCGGACCCCCCGGCCCGGCAGCCCATAGTTGGGCACCTGCGGCTCCTCGTGCATCTGCCTCCCGATGCCGTGGCCAACGAACTCCCGCACGACCGAGAGGCCGGCGCTCTCCACCAGGCGCTGGATGGCATGCCCGATGTCCGAGAGGTGGCGTCCCACCCGGGCCTGCTCGATGCCGGCCCAGAGGGCCTGCTCTGTCACCTCCAGCAGCCGTCGGGCCCGTTCGTCGACCTCGCCCACGGGGAAGGTGCGGGCCGCATCCCCGTGGTAGCCGTCCAGCACCACGCCCACATCGACCGAGAGGATGTCGCCCTCCCGCAGCGGCCGATCGCCCGGGATGCCGTGCACCACCTGCTCGTTGACGGAGGTGCAGATGCTGGCCGGGTACCCCCGGTACCCCTTGAAGGAGGGGATGGCACCCCGCTCCCGGATGAACGCCTCCGCGAAGCGATCCAGCTCAGCCGTCGTCACGCCCGGACGGATGCGCCGCCCGATCTCCTCGAGGAGCTGCCCGACGATGCGCCCCGCTGCCCGCATCCGGGCGATCTCGTCCGGCCGCTTGAGCACGATCATCCTCGGTCGATCCCGAGGCCCCGCTCCCTCAGCACGCGCCCGACGGCCTCGGCCACCTCGTCGACGCCACCCGTGCCCGGCACCTCCACCAGGACCCCTCGAGCGGCGTAGTAGTCGATCAGCGGGCGGGTGCTCTCCTCGTACACCCGCAACCGCTGGCGCACGACCTCCTCGCGGTCGTCGTCGCGCTGCACCAGCTGCCCCCCGCAACGCGGGCAGACGTCGCCGCCGGACTCGCCCGAGGCCGCCAGCTCTCCGGCCCCGTACGTCGCCCCGCAGCGGGAGCAGACCCGGCGACTGGTGATGCGGCGCACCGCCTCCTCGGCAGGCACGACCAGGTTGATCGCGGCGTCGATGCTCAAGCCCTCCCGGGCCAGCGCCTCGTCGAGGGCACGCGCCTGCTCGAGGTTGCGCGGGAAGCCATCGAGCACGAAGCCCCGCCGGCAATCCGGCGCCTGCAGCCGCTCGCGCACGATGGCCACGGTCACAGCGTCGGGCACCAACTCCCCGCGGTCCATGTACGCCTTGGCCTGCTTGCCGAGATCCGTGCCTCGCTGCACCGCATCCCGGAAGATGGCTCCGGTGGAGATGTGCGGAATGCCCAGCTCTCGGGCCAGGCGCTCCGCCTGGGTCCCCTTGCCAGCTCCGGGCATGCCCAGCATGACCGCTCTCATCGCCCGACGCCCTCCGCCAAACCCGCCAGACTCAACGGATGAAGCCCTCGTACTGGCGCATCAGCAGGTGCGCCTCGATCTGCTTGAGCGTGTCCAGCGCCACGCCCACCACGATGAGCAAGCCCGTGCCGCCGATGCTGATGAATGCCCTGGGTACCCCCGTCACGCCCGCCAGGATATACGGCGTCACCGCGATGAGGGCCAGGAAGAGCGCGCCTACCATGGTGATGCGCGTCAGGATCCGGTCCAGGTACTCGGCGGTGGGCTGGCCGGGCCGGATCCCCGGGATGAAGCCGCCGTACTTCTTCATGTTGTCCGCGACGTCACGCGGGTTGAAGGTGATGGCCGTGTAGAAATAGGTGAAGAAGATGACCAGGATCGCGTACAGCGCGTTGTACAGCGGCGTGCCGAAGTCCAGGAACCGGTTGATGAACCCCAGCGCCGGCACGAACTGCGTCAGCGTCAGCGGAAACAGCAGCACCGACGAGGCGAAGATGATGGGGATGACGCCCGCCTGATTGACGCGCATGGGGATGTGGGTGCTCTGCCCGCCGTACATGCGCCGGCCCACGACCCGCTTCGCATACTGCACCGGGATCCGGCGCTGCCCCTCCTGCATGAAGATGATGGCAGCGATGAGCGCCACGCTCAAGACAGCCAGGGCGATGACGCCGAGCGGGCTGATGCCGCCCTCGCCGATGGCGCGCCCGATGGTGATGGCGCTGGCAGGCAGCCGCGCCACGATACCCGTGAAGATGATGAGCGAGATGCCGTTGCCGATGCCGTTCTCGGTGATCTTCTCCCCGAGCCACATCAAGAGCACCGTGCCGGCGGTCAGCGTCACGACGATGAGGGTCTTGCTGAAGAAGCTGGTGTCGTACAGCACCTGGTACGCGCTGGCCAGGCTCGTCACACCCAGTGCCTGCACCACCGCCAGCACCACGGTACCGTAGCGCGTGTACTGGGCCAGGATCTTGCGGCCCTCGATGCCTTCCTTGGCCAGCTCCTCCAGCCGCGGCACCACCACGGTCAACAGCTGCATGATGATGGACGCGGTGATGTAGGGGGTGACGCTCAGCGCGAAGATGGAGAAGTTGGTCAACGCACCCCCGGCGAACAGATCGAGGAATCCGAAGATGTTGGCCGACCCCGTCCGGAACCGCTCCGCCAGGGCTGCGGCGTCCACTCCCGGCACCGGGATGTGGGAGCCGATGCGAAAGACCGTCAGCAGGGCCACCGTGTACAGGAGCTTGGACCGCAGATCCTCGATGCGCGCCGCGTTGCGAAGGGCGTCGATCACGACGCGATCACCTCGACGGTGCCCCCCGCGGCCCGGATCTTCTCGGCAGCCTTCTCCGAGAAGCGATGGGCCCTCACCGCCAGCGGCCGGTCGAGCTCACCGTCCCCCAACACCTTGACCCCGTCAGGGGGAAGCTGGCGGATCAGCCGACGCTCGAGCAACGACTCCGGCGTGACCGTCGCCCCCGGCTCGAAGGCCCGCGCCAGGTCTCCCACGTTGACGATGGCCATCTCCTTCTTGAAGGGCGCGTTGGTAAACCGCCGCAGCTTCGGCAACCGCCGATGCAACGGGGTCTGCCCGCCCTCGAAGCCCGGTCCCTTGGCCCCGCCCGAGCGGGCCCACTGCCCCTTGTGACCCCTCGTCGAGGTCTTGCCGTGCCCGGAGCCTATGCCGCGGCCCACCCGCTTGGGCCGATGCCGGGCCCCCGGCTTCGGCCGCAGATCGTGCAGCTTCACCGGCCTTCACCTGCCTCGTCGTTGCCCTCCACGGGCTCCACCGCCACCAGGTGCCGCACCTTCTGGATCATCCCCCGCATGACGGGGGTGTCGGGCACCACCACGCTCTGATTGAGCCGGCGCAACCCCAGCGAGCGCAAGGTGGCCCGCTGGTCCCGTCGGTGGCCGATGGCACTCTTGCGGTAGGTCACCCTCACGAACGCGGGAGCCATCACGCCGTCAACTCCTCGACCGACCGCCCCCGCAGCTGCGCCACCTGCTCCGGTGTGCGCAGGCTCTTGAGGGCGCCCATGGTGGCTCGCACCACGTTGATGGGATTGCGCGAGCCCAGCGACTTGGTCAGGATGTCGCGGATCCCCGCCAGCTCCACCACCGCACGCACGGGTCCGCCCGCGATGACCCCCGTGCCCTGGGAGGCCGGCTTGAGCAGGACCCGCGAGGCCCCGTAGGTGAAGACCACCTCGTGGGGGATGGTATTGCCGCGCAAGGGCACCTCGATGAGGTCCTTCTTAGCCGCTTCGACCGCTTTGCGGATGGCGTCGGCCACTTCCTTGGCCTTGCCGAGCCCCATACCGACCCGGCCCTTGCGGTCCCCCACCACGACCAGCACGGAGAAGCTGCGGGCTCTGCCGCCCTTCACCGTCTTGGAGACCGGGTTGATGGAGACCACCCGCTCCTCCAGCTCACCGCCGCCCTCCGCGCGGCCGTGTCGTGCCTGGCCTGCCATGCGATGGTCCAACCTCCCTCAAAACTCGAGGCCGCCGGCCCGCGCGCCCTCTGCGACGGCGGCCACGCGCCCGTGGTACAGGAAGCCTCCGCGGTCGAAGACGACCCGGGTGATCCCCTTCTCCCGGGCGCGGCGGGCGATCTCCTCGCCCACGGCCCGAGCCGCCTCCTTGTTGCCGGTCTTCTCGAGGCGGCCCCGCAGCTGCGGATCCAGCGTCGAGACGAAGACCAGGGTATGGCCCACGGTATCGTCGATGATCTGAGCGTAGATGTGGTTGAGGCTCCGATAGACCGACAGCCGGGGGCGCTCGGGCGTCCCGAAGACCTTCTTGCGCACCCGCAGATGCCGGCGCTTTCGAGCCTCCTGTCGCGTCCGTCGCGCCATCTCAGCGTGTCACCTTCCCGGCCTTGCCCGCCTTGCGCCGGATCTGCTCGCCCAGGTAGGCGATGCCCTTGCCCAGGTACGGCTCGGCGGGTCGCACCTTGCGGATCCGCGCCGCCATCTCCCCGACGGCCTGCTTGTCGAGCCCCCGTACCACGATCCGGTTGGCCGCCGGCACGTCGATCTCCACCCCCGGCAGCGGCTCGATGACCACCGGGTGCGAGAAGCCCACGGTCAGCACCAGCGACGACCCCTGCTTGGCCGCGCGGTAGCCGACCCCGCGCAGCTCCAGCACCTTCTCGTAGCCCTGGGTCACCCCCACGACCATGTTGGCGATGAGGGCACGGGTCAGCCCGTGCAGGGCCCGGTGGTACTTCTCGTCACTGGGCCGGCGCACGACGATGGTGCCGTCGACCCGCTCCACCCTCATGTCGGGGTGGAAGCTCTGCACCAGCTCCCCCTTGGGCCCCTTGACCCGGACCGTGGTACCGTCGATGGTCACCTCGACCCCGGGCGGGATCTTGACCGGCTGGCGTCCGATGCGCGACATGGCAAACTCTCTATCCCCTCACCAGACGTAGCAGAGGACCTCGCCGCCGACGCCCGCGCGACGGGCCTCCCGGTCGCTCATGACGCCCCTGGGGGTCGACAGCACCGCAACGCCCAGGCCCCCGACGACCCGGGGGATGCGGTCCTTGCCGGTGTACACCCGTCGCCCCGGTGTCGAGACTCGGCGCACCCCCGTGATGACCTGCGTGCGGTCGGGCCCGTACTTCAGCAAGATGCGCACCGTCGGCTGGGGCTTCTCCTCGTCGATCAGCTTGTAGTCGCGTATGTAGCCCTGCTCCTTGAGCACCCGCAGGATCTCCAGCTTCAGCTTGGAAGCCGGGACGTCCACGGAGTCGTGGCGAGCCCGCGACGCGTTGCGGATGCGGGTCAGCATGTCCGCGATGGGATCCGTCATGACCACGGCCGCGTCGTACCCCTTCCCGGCGAGCCCCTACCAGCTGGCCTTCTGCACACCGGGGATGAGCCCTCGGTGGGCGAGGTTGCGGAAGCAGATGCGGCACATCTCGAATCGCCGCATGTAGCCCCGGGGTCTCCCGCAGATCTTGCACCGCCGCACGATCCGAGTCGAAAACTTCGGCGGCCGCATCGCCTTGTTGATGAGCGCCTTGCGTGCCAACGCCCAAAACCTCCCAGCCGTTGGAGCTCCTGCGTCACGAGTCGGTGCGGAAGGGCATGCCCAACAGCCGCAGCAGCTCGGCCGCCTCTTCGTCGGTCCGGGCCGTCGTGGCGATCGTGATGTCCATGCCTCGCACCCGATCGACCTTGTCGTACTGGATCTCGGGAAAGATGAGCTGCTCCCGGATGCCCAGGCTGTAGTTGCCTCGCCCGTCGAAGCTGTCGGGAGAGACCCCGCGGAAGTCCCGGATGCGAGGCAGCGCCACGTTGATGAGCTTGTCGAGGAAGTGGTACATCCGGTCCCCGCGGAGCGTCACCTTGGCTCCGATGGCCATCCCTTTGCGCAGCTTGAAGGCCGCGATGGAGCGCCTGGCCCGGGTCACCACGGGCTTCTGGCCGCTGATGGCGGTCAGGTCGGCCACGGCGGCGTCAAGCTGCTTGGGGTCCTGCACCGCCTCGCCGACGCCCATGTTGATGACCACCTTCTCGAGCCGCGGTACCTCCATCACGTTGCGGTAGCCGAATCGCGCCATCATCGCGGGTACCACTTCCCGGCGATAGCGCTCCTTCAACCTGGCTTCCACGGCTGTAGGCTGCCTCCCGACCGCGAATGTATCGAAGGGCGCCGAAACCTCAATCTATCATCTTTCCGCAGCGAACGCAAACCCGCACGAGATCCCCGTCGGCGGAGCGCTGCCGGCGGTACCGGCTGGGCTTGTCGCATCCGGGGCAGACCAGCATCACCTTGGAGCTGTCGATGGGACCGGGCTTCTCGATGACGCCGCCCTGCGGGTTGGTGCGGGTCGGCCGGGTGTGGCGCTTTTGGATGTTGACGCCCTCCACCACGATCCGGCCCTTGGCTGGGAAGACCTGGAGCACCTTGCCCCGCTTGCCCGCGTCGTCGCCCCGGATCACCTCGACCGTATCGCCCTTGCGCACGTGGAGCTTGCGGGTCGGCCGCTTGAGCGCTGCCTTGGCCGCCATCGTCTCAGAGCACCTCCGGCGCCAGTGAAAGGATCTTCATGTAGTTCTTCTCCCGCAGCTCCCGCGCCACCGGCCCGAAGATACGCGTCCCCTTCGGGTTCTCGTCGTCGGCCAGGATCACCGCCGCGTTCTCGTCGAAGCGGATGTAGCTACCGTCCGGACGCCGGACGGGATGGCGCGTCCGCACCACCACGGCCTTGACGATGTCGTGCTCCTTCACCATGCCGCCGGGGATCGCTTCCTTGACGACGCCGACGATGACATCGCCCACCCCGGCGTAGCGGCGCTTGGAGCCGCCGAGGACCCGGATGCACAGCAGCCGCTTGGCCCCCGTGTTGTCCGCGACGTTGAGCACGCTCTCCTGCTGGATCATGGCTCCACTACCGCCCTACTTCGCCCGTGCCAGGATCTGCACGACGCGCCAGCGCTTCTCCTTGCTGAGGGGCCGGGTCTCCATGATGAGCACCCGATCCCCCTCCTGGCACTCGTTGTTCTCGTCGTGGGCCTTGAAGCGGCTGGTGCGCCGCAACACCTTGCCCAGGACCGGGTGGCGCACCAGGCGCTCCACCTCCACCACGACGGTCTTCATCATCTTGTTGGAGACCACGACGCCTTCGCGAACCTTGCGCTTTCCTCGCTCCTGCTTGGCCATGGTCGACTCGCTGCCCGCCCTCTCTAACCTTGCGTCCGCGCCTCGCCGGCCGCCGCCCGGTCCTCGGTGCGGGCCGCCCGCTCGATGCCCAGCTCCCGCTCACGCAACACCGTCAGCACCCGCGCGATGTCCTTGCGTACCTGGCGGATCCGCATCGGGTTGCCGAGTTGCCCGACGGCCTTCTGGAAGCGGAGATTGAAGAGCTCCGTCTTCAGCTCGTCGACCTTGCGCAAGAGGTCTTCTCGGCTCAGGTCCCTCAGCTCACGCGCCTTCACCGGTACCCTCACCACCCTGCTCGGCCTTGATGATGCGGGTCCGGATCGGCAGCTTGAAAGCGGCCAGGCGCAACGCCTCCATGGCCACCTGCTCGGGCACGCCCGCCATCTCGAAGAGGATCCTCCCCGGCTTGACGACGGCGACCCAGTACTCGGGCGACCCCTTGCCGCTGCCCATGCGCGTCTCGGCCGGCTTCTTGGTGACGGGCTTATCCGGGAAGATCCGGATCCAGAGCTTTCCGCCCCGCTTGACCTGCCGGGTGATGGCGATACGGGCCGCCTCGATCTGCTGCGCGGTGATCCAGCCCGGCTCCAGGGCCTGCAGCGCGTACTCACCCGTTTGGATGGTGACACCCCGCGTGGCCTGGCCCTTCATGCGGCCCCGTTGCACCTTGCGGTACTTGACCCGCCGTGGCATCAACATGGCTGCGCCTCACACCGACCCCTCTGCCGCGCGGGCGCCTTGGGCCGCTTCCTCGGTACGACGCTGGCCGCCCTCGCCGCCGCGGCCCTCGGGCAGCACCTCGCCCTTGTAGATCCACACCTTGACGCCGATCTTGCCGTAGGTGGTATTGGCCTCGGCCATGCCGTAGTCGATGTCCGCCCGCAGGGTCGTCAGCGGCACCGAGCCTTCCGTGGCCCACTCGTAGCGCGCGATCTCGGCACCGGCGATCCGGCCCGCGATGGCGACCCGTATGCCCTTGGCCCCGAGGCGCATGGCCCGCTGCATGGCCTGCCGCATCGCCCGGCGGAAGCTGATGCGGCGCTCGAGCTGGAAGGCGATGTTCTCCGCCACCAGTTGGGCGTCGAGGTCAGGCTTCTCGATCTCGACGACGTTGATCCGCACCTCGCGCCCGGTCATCTGCTCCAGCTCCTGGCGGAGCCGGTCCACCTCGGCGCCTTGCTTGCCGATGATCATGCCCGGGCGCGCCGTGTGCACCGTGATGCGCACGGTGTTGGCGGCCCGCTCGATCTCGATGGTCGAGACGCCGGCCTGGTAGAACCGCTGCTTGATGTAGCGCCGCAGCTTGAGATCCTCGTGGAGCAGGGCGGCCAGGCCCTTCTTGTCGCCAAACCACCGGGACTGCCAGCCCTTGATGACCCCGAGGCGCAGCGCGTACGGGTGCACCTTCTGGCCCACGGATGACGCTACTCCCCTCTGCTGCGCAACACGACCGTGATGTGGCTGCTGCGCTTGCGAATCAGGTACGCCATGCCCCGCGCCCGCGGCATGACACGCTTGAGCATGGGCCCCTCGTCGGCGTAGATGGCCGCGACGTAGAGGCGGTGGGGGTCGAGGTTGTAGTTGTTTTGTGCGTTGGCGACCGCCGACCGCACCACCTTCTCCACCACCGGCGACGCCGCCTTGGGCACGAAGCGCAAGATGCTCAGCGCCTCGTCCACGTCCTTGCCTCGGATCAAGTCGATGACCTGGCGTACCTTGCGCGGCGAGATCCGCTGGTACCGCGCCACCGCCCGTACTTCCACGCGCTCCGAACCCCTTCCCCGATGGTCACGACCCGGGCCCGGCTGGCCGTCCGCCGCCTCACTTGAGCGCCGTCGAGCGCTCCGTGTGGGCCCCGTGGCCGCGGAAGGTCCGCGTCGGGGCAAACTCGCCTAGCTTGTGGCCCACCATGTCCTCCGTGATGTAGACGGGGACGTGCTTGCGGCCATCGTAGACGGCAATGGTGTGCCCCACCATCTCCGGGAAGATGGTCGAGCGCCGAGACCACGTCTTGATGACCCGCTTCTCGCCCGTCTCGTTGAGCCGCCGCACCTTCTCCAGCAGATGGGCGTCGGCGAAGGGCCCCTTCTTGCGTGAGCGTCCCATGGTCCAGACGACCGTCCTTACCTATCGTCTAACCCTACTTGCGGCGCCGCACGATGAAGCGATCCGACGGCTTGCGCCGCTTGCGGGTCTTGTACCCCAGCGTCGGCTTGCCCCAGGGCGTGACGGGCCCCGGCATGCCGATGGGCGACTTGCCCTCGCCACCGCCGTGCGGGTGGTCGATGGGGTTCATCACCGAGCCCCGGGTGTGCGGCCGCCGTCCCAGCCACCGGTTGCGCCCGGCCTTGCCAAGGCTGATGTTTTCGTGCTCGACGTTGCCCACCTGACCGATGGTCGCCTTGCACCGGGCGAGCACCTTGCGGAACTCGCCCGACGGCAGCCGCAGCGTGACGTACTCGCCCTCTCGGGCCATCACCTGAGCCGCCGCCCCGGCCGCCCGCACCAGCTGCGCGCCCTTGCCGGGCTGCAACTCGATGCAGTGCACCAAGGAGCCGACGGGGATCGCGCTCAGGGGCAGGGCGTTGCCCGGCTTGATGTCGGCCTGAGGCCCGCTCTCGACCCGGTCGCCCACCTTCAGCCCCAGCGGCGCCAGGATGTAGCGCTTCTCGCCGTCGGCGTAGTGGAGCAAGGCGATGCGAGCCGACCGGTTGGGATCGTACTCGATCGCGACCACCTTGGCCGGCACGCCGTCCTTGTCCCGCCGGAAGTCGATGACCCGATAGAGCCGCTTGTGGCCCCCGCCGCGGTGACGCGACGTGATCCGCCCCTGGTTGTTGCGGCCGTTGCGCCGCTTGAGGGCCCGGGTGAGCGCCTTCTCCGGCTCCTTCTTGGTGATCTCCTCGAAGGTGTACCCGGTGCGATGCCGCAGGCCCGGCGTCGTGGGCCGGTACTGCTTGATCCCCATGGCGCGCCCTCACATTCCCTCGAAGATCGGTATCCGCTGGCCGGGAGCCAGCTTGACGATGGCCTTCTTCCAGTCGGGCCGCCGCCCGACGAAGCGCCCCATCCGCCGCTGCTTACCCCGCACCCACATGGTGCGCACGTCGAGCACCTTCACGTTGAACACCTGCTCGACGGCCTGGCGGATCTCGACCTTCGTCGCGTCGGGCGCGACCTGGAAGGTGTAGGCGTTGGTCTCGCTCATGAGCCGGGTGCTCTTCTCCGTCACCAGCGGACGGATGAGCACGTCTCGGATGTGCCGCTCCATCTCAGCCCAGCGCCTCCTCCAGGGCCGCCACCGCGTCCTTGGTCAGCACGACGCGGTCGGCATCCACCACGGGGTAGACGCCCAGGGCGTCCGGCGGCAGCAACGCCACCCCCGGGATGTTGCGAGCGGCCAGGATCACGTTGGGATCCTTCTCGCCCATGATGATGAGCGACTTGCGCCCCTTCACCTTGAGGCCGTCCAGCACCGAGACCATGGCCCGGGTCTTGGGCTCGGACAGCCGCAGTTGCTCCAGCACCACGACCTGACCATCCCGCAGCTTGGCCGACAGCGCGGACTTGAGGGCCAGTCGCCTGGCCTTGCGGGGGATGGTGAAGCCGTACTCCCGCGGCTTGGGGCCGAAGACGATCCCACCGTGTCGCCACAGCGGCGAGCGAATGCTACCCTGCCGGGCCCGACCGGTCCCCTTCTGGCGCCACGGCTTGCGCCCGCCGCCGCTCACCTCTCCCCTCGTCTTGGTGCTGTGCGTCCCCTGGCGCCGGTTGGCCAGGTGCGCCAGCACCGCCTGGTGGATGAGGGCACGCTTGAGGGGGACGGCCCATATGTCGTCCCGCAGGGTGATCTCCCCGACCTGCTGCCCCTCCATGTTGAAGACCGGTACGACCGGCATCACGCCCTACCTACCCTTCGCCTCGCGCCGGTACCGCCGACGGCTGTACAGCTTGCTCGAGCGCACCTCGACCAGGGTACCGGGCGCGCCCGGGACGGCGCCGTGCACCAGCAAGAGGTTGCGCTCCGGGTCGACGGCGACCACGCGCAACGCCTGGATGGTCACGCGCTCACGGCCCAACCGACCCGGCATCTTCTTGCCCTTGAGCACCCTCTGGGGCCCCGTGGCTCCCAAGGTGCCGACCCGCCGGTGGTACATCGACCCGTGGCTCATCGGGCCCCGACGGTTGCCCCAGCGCTTGATGACTCCGGCGAAGCCCTTGCCCCGGGTGAGCGCCGAGACGTCCACGCGATCGCCGGGAGCGAACTGCTCCACCGTGACGGTGGCGCCTGGCTCGAGGGCCGCGAGCCCCTCGCGCTCGTCAGGGTCCAACCGGAACTCCCGCAGGTGCCGCAGCGCCTGCCGGATCCCATGGGCCTGGAGATGCCCGCGCTCGGGCTTGGTGAGCCGGCGCTCGGGCACCTCCTCGTAGCCCAGCTGGACGGCCGCGTACCCGTCCCTCTCCGGCTGGCGGCGGGCCACGACGATGCAGGGCCCGGCCTCGATGACCGTCACCCCGAGCGCCCGGCCGTCGGCGTCGAACACCTGGGTCATGCCCAGCTTTCTGCCCAGAATCCCCTTGGCGGCCATGTCCTTTTCCTCGCTACAGCTTGATCTCGATGTCCACGCCCGCCGGCAGGTCCAGCCGCATCAGGGCGTCCACCGTCTTGGGCGTCGGCTCCAGGATGTCGATGAGCCGCTTGTGGGTGCACATCGCGAACTGCTCACGGGAGTTCTTGTGCACGTGGGGCGAGCGAAGCACCGTGTAGACGCTCCGCTCCGTGGGCAGGGGGATGGGCCCCGACACCAGTGCACCCGTGCGCTTGGCCGTCTCCACGATCTTCTCGGCCGAGCTATCCAGGAGTTTGTGGTCAAAGGCCTTGAGTCGAATCCGTATACGCTGAGCCAAACCTCCTGCCCCTCCCTATCGAAGCCATTACCCCACGCGACAAGTTGTCAAGGTGCCTGACGCCTCGACGCGCGTCACTCCAGGATCTTGGTGACGACGCCGGCTCCGACCGTGCGGCCGCCCTCTCGGATGGCGAAGCGCAGGCCCTCCTCCATGGCGATGGGCGTGATCAGCTCCACGGTCATCCGGACGTTGTCGCCCGGCATCACCATCTCCGTGCCCTGCGGCAGCGACACCGTGCCGGTCACGTCGGTGGTGCGGAAGTAGAACTGGGGCCGGTAGCCGTTGAAGAACGGCGTGTGGCGCCCGCCCTCTTCCTTGGAGAGGACGTAGACCTCTGCCTCGAACTTGGTGTGCGGCGTGATGCTGCCGGGCTTGGCCAGCACCTGTCCCCGCTCGATCTCGTCGCGGTTGACGCCGCGCAGCAGCACCCCGATGTTGTCGCCGGCCTCGGCCACGTCCAGCGTCTTGCGGAACATCTCCACGCCGGTCGCGACGGTCTTGCGCACCTCGCGGGTGAGGCCCACGATCTCGACCTCGTCACCCACCTTGATGGTGCCGCGCTCCACGCGACCCGTGGCCACCGTGCCGCGCCCGGTGATGGAGAAGACGTCCTCCACCGGCATCAGGAACGGCTTGTCCTTCTCGCGCTGCGGCAGCGGGATGTAGCTGTCGACGGCCTCCAGGAGCTTGCCGATGCCCTCGGTCCACTCGTTCTCCTGGCCGGCCTGCAGGGCCTCCATAGCCTTGAGGGCCGAGCCGCGGATGACCGGGATCTCGTCGCCCGGGAACTCGTAGCGGCTCAGCAGGTCGCGCACCTCGACCTCGACCAGCTCCAGCAGCTCGGGGTCGTCCACCATGTCGACCTTGTTGAGGAAGACGACGATGGCGGGTACGCCGACCTGCCGCGCCAGCAGGATGTGCTCGCGGGTCTGCGGCATCGGCCCGTCCGCCGCCGAGACGACCAGGATCGCGCCGTCCATCTGCGCGGCCCCGGTGATCATGTTCTTGACGTAGTCGGCGTGCCCCGGGCAGTCCACGTGGGCGTAGTGGCGGTTTTCGGTCTCGTACTCCACGTGCGACGTGTTGATGGTGATGCCGCGCTCGCGCTCCTCGGGTGCGTTGTCGATCTCCTCGTACTTGCGGACCTGGGCCATCCCCTTGCGGCTCAGGTACATGGTGATGGCCGCCGTCAACGTGGTCTTGCCGTGGTCGACGTGCCCGATGGTGCCGACGTTGACGTGGGGCTTGGTCCGGACGAACTTCTGCTTGGCCATCTTGGCTCGTGCCTCCCTCTTTGCCCCTGCCGCCCTATACGCGGGCCAGCAGCTCCTGTGCGATGTTGGCGGGCACTTCCTCGTAATGGGAAAACTGCATGGTGTACGACGCGCGTCCCTGGGTCATGGACCGCAGATCCGTGGCGTAGCCAAACATGGTCGCCAGCGGCACCCGAGCCCGCACGACCTGCGTGTTGCCCCGTCGCTCCATGCCCTCGACGTGCCCCCGGCGCGCGTTGAGATTGCCGATGACGTCGCCCAGGAACTCCTCCGGCGTCACCACCTCGACGCTCATGATGGGCTCCAGCAAGACCGGGTCCGCCTTGCGGGCCGCCTCCTTGAACGCCATGGACGCCGCCACCTTGAAGGCCATCTCCGACGAGTCCACCTCGTGGTAAGAGCCGTCGAAGAGGGTCACCCGCACGTCCACGACGGGATAGCCAGCCAGCACGCCATTTTGCATGGCCTCGCGCACGCCAGCCTCGACCGCGGGGATGTACTCCTTTGGCACGACGCCCCCCACGATCTTGTTGACGAACTCGAAGCCCGAGCCAGGGGGGAGAGGCTCCAGCTCCAGCCAGACGTGGCCGTACTGGCCGCGACCACCCGTCTGCCGGATGAAGCGTCCCTCGGCCTGGACCTTGCGCCGGATGGTCTCCCGGTAGGCCACCTGCGGCCGCCCCACGTTGGCCTCCACCTTGAACTCCCGCAGCAGGCGGTCGACGATGATCTCCAGGTGCAGCTCGCCCATGCCGGAGATGAGCGTCTGCCCCGTCTCCGCATCGGTCCGCACCCGGAACGTCGGGTCCTCCTCGGCCAGACGCTGCAGGGCGACCCCGAGCTTATCCTGGTCGGCCTTGGTCTTGGGCTCGATAGCCTGCGAGATGACGGGCTCCGGGAACTGGGGCGCCTCCAGCAGGATGGGCGCCTCCTCCGCGCACAACGTGTCGCCCGTCACCGTCTGCCGCAGGCCGACGGCCGCCACGATGTCGCCTGCGAAGGCCGCATCCACGTCCTCCCGGTGGTTGGCGTGCATTCGCAGGATTCGCCCGATGCGCTCCTTGGCCCGCTTGTTGGCGTTGTAGACGTACGTGCCCGACCGGAGCACGCCGGAGTACACACGCAAATAGCAAAGCTTGCCGACGTACGGATCGACCTGGATCTTGAAGGCCAGGGCAGCGAAAGGCGCCTCGTCCACCGGCTCCCGGGTCAGCGCCTCCCCGCTATCCGGATGGGTCCCCCGCACCGGGGGCAGATCCAGGGGCGACGGCAGGTAGTCGACCACCGCGTCCAGCAGCGGCTGCACGCCCTTGTTACGGAAGGACGAGCCGCACAACACCGGCACCAGCCGCCCCGTCACGGTGGCCTGGCGCAGGGCCCGCCGCAGGGCTTCGACCTCGATCTCCTCGCCCTCCAGGTAACGCGCCATCAGCTCGTCGTCGGTCTCCACGATGGCCTCGACCATGGCGTGCCGGGTCTGCTCCACCAGGTCGGCCATCTCGGGCGGGATGTCGGTCTCGTCGCTGCGGGTGCCCAGATCGTCCACGTAGAGGATGGCCTTGCGACGCAGGAGATCGATGACACCCCTGAAGCTCTCCTCGGCTCCCACCGGGAGCTGGATCGGCACGGCCTTGGCGCCCAGCCGCCGACGGATGTCGTCGACGACTCGCAAGAAGTCGGCACCCACCCGATCCATCTTGTTGACATAGGCGATGCGGGGGACGCCGTAGCGGTCCGCCTGCCGCCAGACCGTCTCGGACTGGGGCTCGACCCCCTGCACGGCGTCGAAGATGGCCACCGCGCCATCGAGCACGCGCAGGGATCGCTCCACCTCCACGGTGAAGTCGACGTGCCCCGGCGTGTCGATGATGTTGATCCGAAAGTCCCGCCAGTAGCAGGTCGTCGCCGCCGAGGTGATGGTGATGCCCCGCTCCCGCTCCTGGACCATCCAGTCCATGGTCGCGGCGCCCTCGTGCACCTCGCCGATGCGGTGCACCTTGCCCGTGTAGAACAAGATGCGCTCGGTCGTGGTGGTCTTACCGGCGTCGATATGGGCCATGATCCCGATGTTACGGGTCTTTTCGATGGGCACCTCACGAACCGACGACACGAACTTCCAATCCCCCTACGGCTGACGACCCGACCTCGGCCTGGGCCACCGTCCGCCTCACCAGCGGTAGTGCGCGAAGGCCCGGTTGGCCTCTGCCATGCGGTGCGTATCCTCCCGGCGCTTGACCGCGCCGCCCTGGCCGTTGGCTGCGTCCAGCAGCTCGTGGGCCAGGCGCTCCTGCATGGTATGGTCCTTGCGCTGCCGCGCGTACTCGACGATCCATCGCAGCCCCAGCGAGACTCTCCGCTCGGGCCGCACCTCGATGGGTACCTGGTACGTGGCGCCGCCGACCCGGCGCGGGCGCACCTCCAGCATGGGCATGACATTCTTGAGCGCCTGATCGAGCACCTCGACCGGATCCCGGCCGGTACGCTCCCGGATCAGGTCGAAGGCCCCGTAGACGATGCGCTGGGCCAGGCTCTTCTTGCCGTCCCGCATCACCTTGTTGATGAGCCGATGCACCAGCTCACTGTTATAAACCGGATCTGGTGCGATCTCCCTGCGCGGCGCCGGTCCCCTGCGCGGCATCCACGCCCTCCCCCTCGACTCTAGGTCGTGGCCCCCGAGGAGCGCAGGCTACCCCCATGCCCGGCCGACGTCATCGCTGGGCGAGGGGGAAGCCTCGAGTCGGGGGCCGCGTCGTCACTTGGGCCGCTTGGCCCCGTACTTCGACCGGCCCTGCCGCCGGTTTGCCACACCGGCTGCGTCCAGAGTCCCGCGAATGATGTGGTAGCGGACTCCAGGCAGGTCCTTGACGCGTCCACCCCGGATGAGCACCACCGAGTGCTCCTGGAGGTTGTGCCCCTCCCCGGGGATGTACGCGGTCACCTCGATGCCATTGGTCAGGCGGACCCGTGCCACCTTGCGAAGCGCAGAGTTGGGCTTCTTCGGTGTGGTGGTGTAGACACGGGTGCAGACCCCTCGCTTCTGGGGGGCGCCCTCCGGCCGCTCGAGCCGATGGCCGGTCCGGGTGTTTTGGATGAAGTGGAACGCAGGCGCCTTGCTCTTGCGCTCCACCCGCTTGCGCCCCTGCCGCACCAGCTGGTTGAACGTGGGCAACTGACTATGCTCCCCCCTTCCTCTGCCGCTTCGCATCGGCGGGCGGCTCCTCCGCCACGAGCGCCGCTGCGGACGCTCCCACGTCGATGCCGCACGCCCTGCCGAGGGTGTGCATGCTATCTACGTAGACCAGCTCCACCGCCATCCGCTGGCTCAGCTCTACGATGGGCCGGGTCACCGCGGGGTCCGCGTCCCTCGCCACGTAGACGACCTGAGCCACGCCCCGGTGGAGGGCCCTCAACGTCTGCCGCGCCCCGACCGCTCGGCGCTCTCGCTTCAGTCGCGCAAGCGCCCCGGACGGATCCATCCTGCCGGGGATCGCTCCCGCTCGATCGGCCTCAAACCCTTGCGTGGCGCGGCCTGGCGGCGCTTTCGGGCCGCCCGAGCACTCCCTCATTCTAGCATCGGCCCTCAGGGCTGTCAATTCGCGATCATCACGCATCGTCGCACGGCAGGGGGCTCCCCGCACGCCGCAGGAGGGACCCTTCGTCCGACCCCTGCGCGCGGGCGAGCCCCCGTGCCCTTAGCTCCCGTCACTCGGAATGGCCGCCGTCCTCGTCCGACCCCTCTGGGCGACCATCGGTCCCGACCGGTCGCCCATCCGGCTCCGACGGGCCCTGCTCGGGCGCGCCGGCTCCCATGCGCCCGTCCTCGCCGTCTGCCACCGCCGTCGTCGACCCCTGACGCAGGATCCGGCCGAGCGCGGAGGCGCCGTCGACCAGCGGCGGCGCCGCGGGCCGGGCCTCCGGCGACAGGGAGACCTTGACCTGGCGATAGCGAGACATGCCCGTGCCGGCCGGGATCAGCTTGCCGATGATGACGTTCTCCTTGAGCCCGAGCAGCGGGTCGGTCTTGGCCTTGATGGAGGCGTCGGTCAGCACCCGGGTCGTCTCCTGGAACGACGCGGCCGACAGGAAGCTCTCGGTGGCCAGCGAGGCCTTGGTGATGCCCAGCAGCACCGGCTTCCAGGTGGCGGGCTGACCGCCCTCGGCCACGACCCGGCGGTTTTCGTCCTCCAGCTCGTGCTGGTCCACGATGCCACCGGGCAGCAGGTCCGTGTCGCCCGGATCCTCCACCCGCACCTTGCGCAGCATCTGGCGGATGATGATCTCGATGTGCTTGTCGTTGATGTCGACGCCCTGCGACCGATAGACGTTTTGCACTTCCTGGAGCAGGTACATCTGCACGCCCCGCAGGCCCTTGACCCGCAGGATGTCGTGCGGGTTGATGGGACCCTCCGTCAGCCGATCGCCGGCCTCCACCCGCTGCCCCTGCTGCACCAAGAGGCGCGAGCCGTACGGGATGACGTACTGGCGCTCCTCACCCTCGTCGGAGCGCACGATGACGCGCCGGGCCGTCTTGGACTCCTGCAGGTAGACCGTGCCGGAGATCTCGGTCATGACGGCCTGGCCCTTGGGCCGGCGAGCCTCGAAGAGCTCCTCGACCCGCGGCAGACCCGAGGTGATGTCCTGTCCGGCTACGCCGCCCGTGTGGAAGGTGCGCATCGTGAGCTGCGTGCCGGGCTCGCCGATGGACTGGGCGGCGATGATGCCGACCGCCTCACCCACCTCGACCATCTGGCCGGTGGCGAGGTTGCGGCCGTAGCAGGCTGCACAGACGCCGTACCGGCTCTGGCAGACGAGGACCGACCGTACCGGCACCCGCTCCAGCCCCAGCTCCTCCAGGCGGGCGGCCATGTCGTCGTCGATCATCTCGTTGGCCCGCACCAGCACCTCGCCGGTCTCGGGGTGCCGGATGTCCTCACCGGCCAGGCGCCCGGCGATGCGCTCCCGCATGCTCTCGATGATCAGGCCGCTGGAGGGATCGGTGAGGTGCCCCACCTCGATGAACTCGGTGGTACCGCAGTCCTCCTCCCGCACCAGCACGTCCTGAGCCACGTCCACCAGGCGCCGGGTCAGGTAGCCCGAGTCGGCTGTGCGCAACGCGGTGTCGGCCAGCCCCTTGCGGGTGCCGTGCGTCGAGATGAAGTACTCGAGCACCGTCAGGCCCTCTCGGAAGTTGGCCCGGATGGGGATCTCGATGGTGCGACCGGTGGGATCCGCCACCAGGCCTCGCATTCCCGCCAGCTGCGCCAGCTGGCTCTCGTTACCTCGAGCTCCCGAGATGGCCATCATGTAGACCGGGTTGAAGCGGTCGAGGTTGCGCAGCATGGCCTGCGTTACCTCTTCCTTGGTGCGAGTCCAGATCTCCACGATGCGCTGGTAACGCTCCTCGGCCGTCAACAGCCCTCGCCGATGCTGCTGCTCGACCCGCTCCACCTGCTCGTCGGCCTTCTGCAGGATCTCGGCCTTCTGGGGCGGGACCACGATGTCCTCGATGCCGACGGTGGTACCCGACACGGTTGCGAAGTGAAAGCCGAGGAACTTGATGCGGTCCAGCACCTCGGCGCTCTGCTCCGGCCCGTAGGTCCGGTACAGCTGATCGACGATCCGCCCCAGCTGCTTGCGGTCGATGACCCGATTCCAGTTCTCCTCCGCCAGGAGCTTCTCCGGCAGCGCCTCGCGGAAGAAGATGCGGCCCGCCGTCGTCTTGACCCGCTGGCCGTTCTCCAGCCTCACCTCGATGGGGGCGTGCAGAGCCACGACGCCCTCGTCGTAGGCCATGCGCACCTCGTCGGGGCTGGAGAAGACCATGCCGCTGCCCCGGGCCCCCTCCTTGTCGAGGGTCAGGTAGTAGCAGCCGATGACCATGTCCTGGGTCGGGGTCACGACCGGCCGGCCCGTAGCGGGCAGGAGCATGTTGTACGTCGAGAGCATGAGCAGTCGGGCCTCGGCCTGCGCCTCGGCCGACAGGGGGACGTGCACGGCCATCTGGTCGCCGTCGAAGTCCGCGTTGTACGCCGTGCAGACCAGCGGGTGGATCTGGATGGCGCGCCCCTCCACCAGGACGGGCTCGAAGGCCTGGATCCCCAGCCGGTGCAGGGTGGGTGCCCGGTTGAGCAGCACCGGGTGCTCCTTGATGACCTCCTCCAGCACGTCCCAGACCGGCGACTCCATCCGCTCCACCATGCGCTTGGCGCTCTTGATGTTGTGGGCGAAGCCGCGGTCCACCAGCCGCTTCATGACGAAGGGCTTGAAGAGCTCCAGGGCCATCTCCTTGGGCAGACCGCATTGGTGGAGCTTGAGCTCAGGGCCTACCACGATGACCGAGCGGCCGGAGTAGTCCACGCGCTTGCCCAGCAGGTTCTGGCGGAATCGCCCCTGCTTGCCCTTGAGCATGTCGGACAGCGACTTGAGGGGGCGATTGCCGGGCCCCGTCACCGGGCGGCCGCGCCGGCCGTTGTCGATGAGCGCGTCGACGGCCTCCTGCAGCATGCGCTTCTCGTTGCGCACGATGATGTCGGGCGCGCCGAGCTCCAGCAGCCGCTTGAGGCGGTTGTTGCGGTTGATGACCCGCCGGTACAGGTCGTTGAGGTCCGACGTGGCGAACCGGCCGCCGTCGAGTTGCACCATGGGCCGCAGCTCCGGCGGGATGACCGGGATGACGTCGAGGATCATCCACTCCGGCCGGTTGCCGGACTTGCGGAAGGCCTCCACGACCTCCAGGCGCCGCACGGCCCGCACCCGTCGCTGCCCGGTCGTCTCCCGGACCTCCCGACGCAGCTCCTGCGCCAGGCGTTCGAGGTCGATCTCCTGAAGGAGCACCTTGATGGCCTCGGCCCCCATGCCGGCCTTGAACGCGTCACCGTACTTGTCCCGGTACTCCCGGTACTCGCTCTCGGTCAGGAGCTGCTTCTTCATCAGCGGCGTGTTGCCCGGGTCGATGACGATGTAGGCGGCGAAGTAGAGCACCTTCTCCAGGGCGCGGGGCGACAGGTCCAGCAGCAGCCCCATCCGGCTGGGGATGCCCTTGAAGTACCAGATGTGGGAGACGGGCGCCGCCAGCTCGATGTGGCCCATCCGCTCCCGGCGCACCTTGCTGCGGGTCACCTCGACGCCGCACCGGTCGCAGATGACCCCCTTGTAGCGCACCCGCTTGTACTTGCCGCAGTGGCACTCCCAGTCCCGGGTCGGGCCGAAGATCTTCTCGCAGAACAGCCCGTCGCGCTCGGGCTTGAGCGTGCGATAGTTGATGGTCTCGGGCTTCTTGACCTCGCCGTACGACCACGCCCGAATCTGCTCCGGCGAGGCAAGCCCGATGCGGATCCGGTCGAAGTTATTGACGTCCAGCGTCGGCACGGCTCGCTCTACCCCCTCGGGCGCCCGGGCGACCCCGCGCGGCCCCTTCGTCGCGTCGGCTTCGGGTAAAGCCCGTCACTTCCAGCGCCGGCGGGATCGGCGCCCGTACGGCTCCTCATCGTCGTCGCCGTCCTCGTCCTCGTCGACGTAGCCGTCCTCGTCCTCGTCGAGGCCCTCGTCGTCCTCCAGATCCTCGTCGCCGAAGTCGTCCTCGTCATCCTCGTCGAAGCCGTCCTCCGAGACGTCCTCGTCGAAGTCCTCGTCGAGGGCCTCATCGTCGTCGAGCGGGTAGTCATCCTCCGGCAGCTCGTCTTCGTCCTCGGTGAAGTCGAGCCCGAGGTCCTCGTCCTCCCCGCCCTCCTCGTCGAGGCCAGGGATCTCCTCGAAGGCATCCTCGTCGTCACGTGACCGCCGCAGCCTGACCGGCCGCTCGGTCTCCTCCTCGGCCAGGCGCTCGCTCCGCGCGGACCGGCGCGCAGGCAGTACAGGCTCATCCTCGGGCTCGGAGGTCTGCCGCGCACGGGTGGCGGGTTGCTCCCCTGACGAGTCGGCGGTCGCCGTGCCATCGTCCGGGCGTCCACGGCCAGCGCCGAGGCTCGTGCCCGCGAGCAGGGCTCGCAGGGTGGCCACCTCGCTCGGCTCCTCGCGAACGCCTGCGCGGCTGCGGCCGGCGTCCTCCTCCCCGGCAGACTCCGCCGCCGAGACGGGCACCTGGACCTCCTCCGCCGGAGGCAGCTCCTCGGTCTCCCGGCGCTCCAGGTGGATGCCCAGCTCGCGCAGCGGCAGGTCGTCGTCCTCCTCGCGGATCTCGATCTCCTTGGACTCCTCCGACAGCACCCGCACGTCCAGGCCCAGGCTCTGGAGCTCCTTGATGAGCACCTTGAAGGACTCGGGCACGCCGGGCTCCGGCACGTTCTCGCCCTTGACGATGGCCTCGTAGGTGCGCACGCGGCCCAGCACGTCGTCCGACTTGACGGTCAGCAGCTCCTGGAGCGTGTGGGCTGCGCCATAGGCCTCGAGCGCCCACACCTCCATCTCGCCGAAGCGCTGCCCGCCGAACTGGGCCTTGCCGCCCAGCGGCTGCTGCGTCACCAGCGAGTAGGGCCCCGTCGAGCGGGCGTGGATCTTGTCGTCCACGAGGTGGGCCAGCTTCAGCATGTAGATGTAGCCGACCGTCACCCGGTTTTGGAACGGCTCCCCGGTCCGCCCGTCACGCAGCTCGATCTTGCCGTCCTCGGGCAGCCCGGCCTTGCGCAGCGTCTCCAGCACCTCGCGCTCCGTGGCGCCATCGAAGACGGGGGTGGCCACGTGCCAGCCCAGCGCCTTGGCGGCCCATCCCAGGTGCGTCTCCAGCACCTGGCCGAGGTTCATCCGCGAGGGGACGCCCAGGGGATTGAGCACGATCTCCACGGGCGTGCCGTCGGGCAAGAACGGCATATCCTCCTCGGGAAGGATGCGAGCGATGACGCCCTTGTTGCCGTGGCGGCCGGCCATCTTGTCGCCGACGCTGATCTTGCGCTTTTGGGCGACGTAGACCCGCACCATCTCCGAGACGCCCGGCGCCAGCTCGTCGCCGGCGTCGCGGCGGAAGCGCTTGACGTCGACCACGACGCCGCCCTCGCCGTGCGGCACCCGCAGCGAGGTGTCGCGCACCTCGCGCGCCTTCTCGCCGAAGATGGCTCGAAGCAGCCGCTCCTCGGCGGTCAGCTCGGTCTCGCCCTTGGGCGTCACCTTGCCCACCAGGATGTCGCCCGGCCTAACCTCGGCACCGATGCGGATGATGCCGTTCTCGTCGAGGTTCTTGAGCATGTCCTCGCCGACGTTGGGGATGTCCCGGGTGATCTCCTCGGGGCCGAGCTTGGTGTCACGGGCCTGACACTCGTACTCCTCGATGTGGATGGAGGTGAAGACGTCCTCCCGCACCAGCTTCTCGCTGATGAGGACGGCGTCCTCGAAGTTGTAGCCCTCCCACGGCATGAAGGCCACCAGCACGTTGCGCCCGAGGGCGAGCTCGCCCATGTCGGTCGACGGGCCGTCGGCGATGGGCTGCTTGGCCTCGACGTACTGCCCCTTGGTGACGATGGGCCGCTGGTTGATGCAGGTACCCTGGTTGGAGCGCTGGAACTTGAGGAGCCGGTACCGGTCCTCCCCACCGTCGTCGGCCCGGATCCGGATCTCCCGGGCGTCCACGTAGGTGACCACGCCCGAGCGCCGCGCCAGCACCACCGCCCCCGAGTCGACGGCAGCCCGATACTCCATGCCCGTGCCCACCAGCGGCGCCTCGGTCCGGATGAGGGGGACTGCCTGGCGCTGCATGTTGGAGCCCATCAGGGCCCGGCTGGCGTCGTCGTTCTCCAGGAACGGGATCAGCGCGGTCGCCACGCTGACGATCTGCTTGGGCGAGACGTCCATGAAGTCGACCTGCTCGGGCGGCACCAGGCGGATCTCGTCCATGTACCGGGCCGCGACCCGGGAGTTGATGAACCGGCCGTTCTCGTCGGTCGGCTCGTTGGCCTGGGCGATGACGTAGACGTCCTCCTCGTCGGCCGTCAGGTAGCGGACCTCGTCGGTGACCACGCCGTTCTTGACCCGGCGATATGGGGTCTCGATGAAGCCGAACTCGTTGACCCGGGCGTAAGTGGTGAGCGACCCGATGAGGCCGATGTTGGGGCCCTCAGGCGTCTCGATGGGGCACATCCGTCCGTAGTGCGAGTGGTGGACGTCCCGCACCTCGAAGCCGGCGCGCTCACGCGACAACCCCCCGGGCCCCAGCGCCGACATCCGGCGCTTGTGGGTCAGCTCCGCCAGGGGGTTGGTCTGGTCCATAAACTGCGAAAGCTGGCTCGAGCCGAAGAACTCCTTGATGGCGGCCACCACGGGACGGATGTTGATGAGCAGCTGGGGCGTCACGATGTCCTCGCTGCCCTGGATGGTCATCCGCTCCCGGATGACGCGCTCCATTCGGGCCAGCCCGATGCGGAACTGGTTTTGCAACAGCTCGCCGACCGTCTTGAGGCGGCGGTTGCCCAGGTGGTCGATGTCGTCGGTCTGCCCGACGCCCTGGATGAGATTGCTCATATAGTTGACGATGGCCGCCAGGTCCTCGGGCGTCAAAACCCGCTGCTCGATGGGAGGCTGGCCGTTGCTGATCACCTTGATGGGGCCGCTCTTGCCCTCGATGACCACCTCACGCACGCCGGCCTGCTCGAATTGCTCGGCCAGCTCCCGGGTGACCCGCGTGCCCGCGTCGGCCAGGATCTCGCCGGTCTCGGGATGGACCACCGGCTGCTCCAGCCGGGCGCCCACGATGCGACCCGACAGCCGGAGCTTCTTGTTGATCTTGTAGCGGCCGACGGCGGCCAGGTCGTACCGCTTGGGGTCGTAGAAGAGAGACTCGAAGAGGGTGCGCGCGCTCTCCTCGGTGGGCGGCTCGCCCGGGCGAAGGCGCTTGTAGATCTCGATGAGCGCGTCGGTCTGGCTGTCGGTCGTGTCACGGTCCAGCGTCAACCGTATGGGCTCGGAGTCGCCCAGCACCTCCAGGAGCTGGGCATTGGTGGAGTAGCCGGCCGCCCGCACCAACACCGTCGCAGGCAGCTTGCGCGTCCGGTCGATGCGCACCCAGATGACGTTTTGGGCATCGGTCTCCAGCTCGAGCCAGGCACCACGGTTGGGGATGACGCTGGCCTGCAGGATGGGCCGCCCGCTGGTATCGCGCTCCTGGCTGTAGTAGACGCCCGGCGAGCGCACCAGCTGGGAGACGACGACTCGCTCGGCACCGTTGATGATGAAGGTGCCCTTCTCGGTCATCAGGGGGAACTCCCCCATGTAGACCTCTTGCTCCTTCACCTCACCGGTGTCCTTCTTGATGAGGCGCACCCGCACCTTGAGGGGCGCGGCGTAGGTGGCGTCCCGCTCCTTGCACTCCTCCACCGAGTACTTGGGCTCGCCGAAGGAGTGCTCCAAGAACTCCAGCACCAGGTTGCCGGTGAAGTCCTGAATGGGCGAGATGTCCCGGAAGGTCTCGGCCAGCCCCTCCTCCTTGAACCACCGGTACGAACGCAGCTGCAACTCGATCAGATCAGGGAGCTCCAGGACCTCCCGGATCTTCCCGAAGTTGACCCGCTCCCGCCCTCGCGCCCCGACGGCAACGGCCAAACGGCATCACCCCGTTCGGACGACTTCGCGCAACCCGAAAGACCGGCAGGAGACGCGCCCGGCCCCCTCGAAGAGAAGGCCACGGTCGCCCCCTCCCGTACGAGCGACGGATAGGCCCCCGGTGTGAGGGGTGCAGCTATCCGAGGGTCGGCTCAGGCAAGACGACGTGGATGACTCACGCTCCGTGGGCGCCGCGGCTCGAGGCCACGGCCAGCGTGCTAAATACGACACGGCGCCTACCAGGACCCGTCTCGACGTCCCGGATAGCGCCCGGCGAAACTCCCTCGTCCCGTAATCACGACGCGCAGACAGGCTGCCCGCACCGGGCCAGTTTAGCATGCCCGACCCAGTGCCGTCAATCCCTTCACGCGACGCGCGGCACGCTCCATCCCTGGAGGCTGGCGTGGCGGGGGTCGCCGAGCTTCCTCTGCGACCCCCGCGCCGGACTCACTTGATCTCCACGGTGGCGCCGGCCTCGACCAGCTTGTTCTTGACCTCCTCGGCGCGCTCCCGGGTGACGCCCTGGACGACCGGCTTGGGCGCGCCGTCCACCAGGTCCTTGGCCTCCTTGAGGCCCAGGCCCGTGATCTCGCGCACCACCTTGATGACCTGGATCTTCTTGTCGCCTGCGGACTGGAGGATGACGTCAAACTCCGTCTTCTCCTCCTGCGCCGCCGGCGCCGCGCCCGCGGGAGCCCCCGCCACCGCAGCAGGCGCGACGGCTACTGCGGCCTGCGCGCTCACGCCGAACTTCTCCTCCAGCGCCTTGACCAGCTCGGCCAGCTCCAGCACGGTCATGTTGCTGATGGCCTCGATCAACTCGTCCTTGGTCAACGGCATCGTGGTCCACGCTCCCTTCGCGGCGCCTCACGCCGCCTGTTGCGTCTCCTTCTTCTGTCGGATTTGATCCAGCGCCACCACCAGCTTGCGCACCGTACCCGACAGCACGGTGACCAGCCCTGTGATGGGCGCCTGCATGGTGCCCAGCACCTGCGCCACGAGCACCTCACGCGGCGGCAGCTGAGCCAGGGCCTCCACGTCCGAGGGGGTCAGGACCCGCCCCTGCATCCAGCCTCCCTTGATGGCCAGCAGACGGGTCTCCCGCGCCATCTCGCTTAGCGTTCGCGCCACCGCCACGGGATCCCCGTAGGCGAAGCAGAGGCCCGTAGGACCCTGGAGCAGGGGATCCAGGTCTCCGTCCACGCCCCGCTCCGCCAGGGCACGCTTGATGAGGGTGTTCTTGGCCACCCGGTAGCTCGCCTGGCTCTCCCGGACCCGCATGCGCAACCGGGTCATGGTGGCCACGTCGAGGCCCCGGAAATCCGTCAGGAAGATGGCTTGCGAGCGCCCGAGCTCCTCGGCGATGGCCTTGACCACCTCTGCCTTGCGTGCATACCCCGCACGCGTCCCGGTCGCGGACATCTCCCGCTCACCCCCTCTCGAGGCGATCCCCGGTCGCAACCGTCTCCCGACGCGACGTGGCAACCTGCCGCCCCCGTCAGGCAAAGGGGGGACAGGTTGCCACGCCATTGAACGCAGCGGCCCGCGCCGCCGCGCCGATACGCCTGCAACCCGCCATCTCCCTTCCCTGCGCGGGCCCCCAGGTTTAAGGCGCAGGAGCACGTCCCGCGCCACCCGCGGTCACGGGGAAGCGACAGCGCCAGCGTCTTACGTCCGAGCCATCAACCCTCGCCGGCCAACCACTCCATCACCGACTGCGGGCTCACCTTGATCCCCGGCCCCATGGTGGTGGAGATGGCGACCCTCCGCAGGTACTGACCCTTGGCCGCCGCCGGTCGGGCCCTGACGACGGCGTCCATCAGCGCACGGAAGTTGTTGAGCAGGCGCTCGGGCCCGAACGAGACCTTGCCGATGGGCACGTGCACGCCCGCCTCGCGCGAGGTGCGAAACTCGACCTTGCCGGCCTTGAACTCCCGGACGGCCTTGGCCACCTCCATGGTGACCGTGCCGGCCTTGGGGTTGGGCATCAGGCCCCGGGGCCCCAGGATGCGGCCCAGCCGTCCGACCAGCCCCATCATGTCGGGCGTCGCGATGGCTACGTCGAAGTCGATCCGCCCGTTTTGGACCTCGGCCACCAGCTCCTCGGCGCCCACCACGTCGGCACCGGCCTGCTCGGCCTCCCGGGCCTTCTCACCCTTGGCGAAGACCGCAACCCGCACGGCCTTGCCGGTGCCCTCGGGCAACACGACGGTGCCCCGCACCTGCTGGTCGGCGTGGCGGGGATCGACCCCCAGCTTGAGGGCCACCTCCACCGTCTCGTCGAACTTGGCCCGTGCCGTCCGGACGGCCAGCTCCATGGCCTCACGCGGCGTGTACTCCCGGGTCCGGTCGACCAGCTTGGCGACCTCGATGTAACGCTTGCCATGCTTAGCCATGGCTCGGCTTCCTCCCCTTGCGGTCTCTTAGCGGCGGAGTCGGCGCCGTCACCCCGGCGCACCCCGCCTCCCGCTATCGGCCCGCCTAAGGCTCGACCACGATGCCCATGCTGCGGGCCGTACCCTCGACCATGCGGATGGCGTCCGCCAGGTCGGAGGTGTTGAGGTCCGGCATCTTGACCTTGGCTATCTCCTCCACCTGGCTGCGGGTCACCTTGCCCACCTTCTGCTTGTTGGGCACGCCCGAGCCCTTCTCCAGGCCGGCCGCCTTGAGGAGCAGCGTGGCGGTGGGCGGCGTCTTGGTGACGAAGGTGAAGGAGCGGTCCTCGTAGATGGTGACGACCACCGGGATGATCATCCCGGCGTCCTTGGCCGTCCGGGCATTGAACTGCTTGCAAAACTCCATGATGTTGACGCCCTGGGGGCCCAGCACGGTGCCCACCGGAGGCGCCGGAGTCGCCTTGCCTGCGGGGATCTGCAGCTTGACCTGCGCAACCACTTTCTTCGCCATGGGCGCCCGTGACCTCCGCTAGATCTTCTCGACCTGCTCGAAGTCAAGCTCGACCGGCGTCTCCCGCCCGAACATCGAGACGATGACGCGGAGCTTGCCCTTCTCGACGTTGATGCCATCGATGCGACCCGTGAAGTTGACGAAGGGCCCCGAGATGACCCGCACCGGATCGCCGATGTCGAAGGCCACCCTCGGCTTCTTCTCGCTGTCGAGGCCCATCTGCTTCATGATGGCCCGCAGCTCGTGCTCCTCCAGGGGCACCGGCTTGTTGCCCGGCGAGACGAAGCCCGTCACGCCCGGAGTATGGCGGACGACATACCAGCTGTCGTCGGTCATCACCATCTCGACCAGGACGTAGCCGGGAAAGATCTTCCGCTTCATGATGCGCTTCTTTCCGCCCTGGAAGTCGATCTCTTCCTCGGTCGGCACCAGCACGCGGAAGACCTTGTCGTCGAGCCCCATCGACTTGACCCGTCGCTCGAGGTTGGCCTTGACCTTGTTTTCGTAGCCCGAGTAGGTGTGGATGACGTACCAACGCGCGTCGGGGTGGCTCGGCGTCAGGTCCAGCGCCCGTACGCCTCGCTCACCCTCGACGCCCTCCGCCACGGCCTCGACGTCGGGCGCAAGACCGCCCGTCCCGGGCCCCGCTTCTCGCTCCGCCATGGGCAAAGCCCCTCGCACCTCTCAGCGGCCCCACCCGAGCACCAGGGCCAGCGCCTCGGTGACCAGCAGGTCCACCGCACCCATCAGGATGGCCACGATCAAGGCGGTGGCCAGCACGACCAGGGTGTACTGGACGACCTCCCTGCGCCCTGGCCAGACGACCTTGCGGACCTCGGCCCGCACCTCCCGGGCGAATCGGCGGATGCGCCCACCGGCCCCGGCCCGCTCCGACGATGCAGCCCGCTTCACCTTCTGCTGCGACAACGCCATACACCCACCGCCTC
This sequence comes from Limnochordales bacterium, assembly GCA_036562495.1. Lineage (GTDB taxonomy): Bacteria > Bacillota > Limnochordia > Limnochordales > Geochordaceae > Geochorda. Next base: position 85,250 of record DATCKA010000070.1, on the reverse strand, counting down.
GCCCGAGTCGGGGCCGGAACGCCGACGGGAGGCGCCGACCTCGCTCAGCGGCTCTCCTTGTGCTTGGTGTGCCGCCGGCACCTCGGGCAATACTTGCGCAACTCCAGCCGGTCCGGGGTGTTCTTGCGGTTCTTGCTGGTCCGGTAGTTGCGACTCTTGCATTCGTCGCACTCCAGCGTGATGCCTACCCGCACGGTGGCCTTCCCCTCCACAGGGGTATCGGGTGCCCTCGAAAAATCGACGCTGCCGCACCCGCTCGACGGCAGCGCCGGCAACGAAGTGGAGCCCGCAGCCAGAATCGAACTGGCGACCTCATCCTTACCATGGATGCGCTCTACCTACTGAGCTATGCGGGCCCGAGGCCTGCTCGAGGCAGGCCCAAAACTGGTTGCGGGGGCAGGATTCGAACCTGCAACCTTCGGGTTATGAGCCCGACGAGCTACCAGGCTGCTCCACCCCGCGTCGCTACCCAAAGAAAACAGGTGGTGGAGGGGGTAGGATTTGAACCCACGTAGGCGCTAGGCCAGCAGATTTACAGTCTGCCCCCTTTGGCCGCTCGGGAACCCCTCCACGCACGTGGCCCTCAGGCGGGCCGGCAGTCATTGTACCAGCGCCCCGCGCGGCATGTCAAGCAATCGCCTCGCACGGTCGCCTCCCGGGGTCGGGGGCGCAGCCATGCTGGCGGTGGGGGGATGTGGAGCCGGCGACCCGAGTCGAACGGGCACACTCCCGCTTACAAGGCGGGTGCTCTGCCTTTGAGCTACGCCGGCCTCACGAATAGGTCTCTTGCTCGCGGCGCTCCAGGTAGCGCTCGAGCTTGCGCTTGACCCGCTGCAGGGCGTTGTCGACCGATTTTACATGGCGGCAGAGGTCGTCGGCAATCTCCTGGTAGGACTTGCCCTGCAGGTAAGAGTTGAGCACCTTCCACTCCAGGTCGCTCAGGAACTCGCCCATCTTGGTCTCGATGTCGTTGTACTCCTCCCGGGAGATGACCAGCTCCTCGGGGTCGGAGATGCGGGTGGAGGTGATGACGTCCATGAGGGTCCGATCGGACTCCTCGTCATAGATGGGCTTGTTGAGCGACACGTAGGAGTTGAGGGGGATGTGCTTCTGGCGGGTGGCCGTCTTGATGGCCGTGATCATCTGGCGCGTGACGCAAAGCTCGGCAAAGGCCCTAAACGAAGCCAGCTTGTCCGCACGGAAGTCTCGGATGGCCTTGTAGAGGCCGATCATGCCCTCCTGGATGATGTCTTCGCGGTCGGCCCCGACGAGGAAGTAGGAGCGAGCCTTGGCTCGCACGAAGTTGCGGTACTTGCTGATCAGGTACTCGAGCGCCAGCGTGTCGCCTTCCTTGGCGTACTCCGCCACCTCTTCGTCGCTGAGGGACGCATAAGCGTCGTAGTAGTCACGGTGCGCGAAGACGCCCAACCGTACCGCCCCCATGACCCACCAAGTGCTGCCTCACAGGCGAGCTTATCCGTGAGGACAGCCCGTCCCCCCGCGCGGCGCCCCGGACCGCCCGCCGGTCCCTGGCAGGGTGCCGGCCCAATTATACGGTACGCTTCGAGAAAGCGTCAACAAAAGGCCGTGGGGCAAAGCTTTCCGGCCGTATGCGCGCGTCGGACACATGTCAACGAGTCGTCTGCTGGCGGCGCACCTCGTACAGCACCAGCGCCCCGGCGACCGACGCGTTGAGGGAGCTCACCTTGCCCCACATGGGGATGCGTACCAGCAGGTCGCAACGCCGCCGCACCAACGGCGCCATGCCTCGCCCCTCCGCCCCCACGACGACGGCGAGAGGCCCACGCAGGTCCACTTCCCAGAGGCTGCGCTCGGCCGACGCATCGGCGCCCACGACCCAAAAGCCCGCCTCTTTGATGCGCTCCAGCGCCTCGGCCACGCTGGAGACCCGGCTGAGCCGCAGGTGATGCACCGCTCCCGCCGACGCCTTGGCCACGGCGGGCGAAACCGGCGCGCTGCGTCGGGCCGCCATCACCACCCCGGTGGCCCCCACCGCCTCGGCGGTCCGGAGCAGGGCCCCCACGTTTTGCGGGTCGGTGAGGTGATCGAGCACCACCAGCAGCGGAGCCAACGCTCCGTCACCCGGAGCCTGGGGCTCGCCTCCCGTGGTGGTCTCCAGCAGCTCGTCCAGGGAGACCAGCGGCACCACCGCCGCCCGCGCCGCCACGCCCTGGTGCCGCCCCGAGCCGCAGAGCCGGCCCAGCACATCCCTGGAGACGCGCTGCACCGGGATGCCCTGGCTGCTCGCGAGGGCCAGCAGGGGGCCCAGGCCCTGGGCCCCCTCCGCCACCCACAGCCGGTCGACCGGTCGCCCCGACCGCAGCAGTTCCATGACGGGGCGTCGGCCGAAGACCAGCGCCGTAGGTGACGGGTGCGCCGGCTCAGGTCGTGGCGTCGGGTCCTGGCGTCTCATGCTGGTGCTGCGCCAGCCCCCATTCCAGCAGGTCGATCAGCCGATCGGTCTGGCCCTTGAGGTAGAGGTATCCCACCAGGGCCTCGAGGGCCGTGCTGCGCCGGTAGGCGAGGTAGTCCGCCCGTCGCGGCCGATGCCGCGTCTTGGCGTTGCGGGCACGACGTACGACCTCCTGCTCGTGAGGTGCAAGGGCAGGCCACAGGGCGAGCAGGAGGCGGGCCTGTCCCTCGGCGGAGACCAGCGGTGCCACTTGCCGGTGCAGCTCGCCCAGGCCCGGGCAACCACCCTGGCCCGCCAGGCATCGCTCGAGCACCAGGGTCCGCACCAGCAGGCCGAAGACGGCATCCCCCACGTACGCCAGCACAGGGGGCGTGAGGGCGTCGGCGGCCGCCCCCCAGCCCGCGACGGGCCCGCTGGCACCGTCGTGGGGTCCGTCGCTCATGCCGTGCGCTCCTCGCCGTCCTGCCTCAGCCTCCACCGAGGGCCTGCGGGAGTGTCCTCCACCACCACTCCCATCGCCGCGAGCCGGTCACGCAGCTCGTCGGCCTCGTCGAAGCGGCGTGCGGCCCGGGCACGCTGCCGAATCTCCAGCACCAGCGAGACCAGGCTCTCCACCAGTCGCTCCCTGCCCTCGGCGGCCGCCTGCGAGCCGGCCGTCCCGGCAGGCGACTCCACCACGCCCAGCACTTCGCCGGCCAGCCGTCGCAACAGGGCCGCCGCCGCCCCCAGCAACAGGTGCGCCGGCGCAGGCGACGCCGGGTCCACAGCCTCGGGGCTGCCCATCCGCTCCGCCAGCGGATTGGTTTCCCGCACCAGGTCGAAGAGGGCGCCCAGTGCCCGAGGGGTGTTGAAGTCGTCGTCCATGGCCGCCTCGAAGGCCGCCCGCACGGTCCGTACCGCAGCCAGTGCCCGTCGCTCCACCTCGTCCCGCCCCTCGTCCCACCCACCGGGTGGTGCCTGCTGCTCCAGCCACCACTCGGGACGCTGGCGCCCCAGCCCGACCAGGAGCCGCTCGAACCCCGCAAGCCGCCGGTACGCCCCGTCGAGCCGCTCCCAGCCCGGGCGCGCCTCGTCGATGCTGGAGTCGGTGAACTCGATGGGAGAGCGGTAGTGGGTAGAGAGCAGGTAGTACTTGACCAGCCCCGGCGGATGGCGCCGGAGGATCTCGCGAGCCGTGGTGAAGTTGCCCAGGGACTTGGACATCTTGGTGGCCTTCACGTTGATGAGGCCGTTGTGCAGCCAGAAGCGCACGAAGCCCTCCTGGCCGGCGTAGGCCTCCGACTGGGCCACCTCGTTTTCGTGGTGGGGGAAGATGAGGTCCGCCCCGCCGCCATGCAGGTCGAAGCCGAAGCCGAGATAGTGGAGCGACATGGCCGAGCACTCGATGTGCCAGCCGGGCCGCCCGGGCCCCCAGGGGCTGGACCATGCCGGCTCCCCCGGCTTGGCGGCCTTCCACAAGGCGAAGTCGGCCGGGTGCCGCTTGCGCTCATCGGGATCGATGCGCGCGCCGGCCTCCAGGGCCTCGCGTCGCTGGCCCGAGAGCTTGCCGTAGCTCGGGAAGGTGGTCGTGTCGAAGTAGACGCTGCCGTCGACCTCATAGGCATGGCCCCGCTCCACCAGCCGCTGCACCATCTCCACGACCTGGGGGATGTGGCGGGTGACGCGGGGGTAGTGGTCGGCGTAGCGGAGGCCCAGTCTGTCCATGGCCTCCAGGTAGTCACGGATGTACGTGAGGGCGATGGTTTCGGCCGAGACACCCAGCGCGCGGGCCCGGTCGATGATCTTGTCGTCGATGTCCGTGAAGTTTTGGACCAGGGTGACCTGGAAGCCCTTGTACTCCAGGTAGTTGCGGATGGCCTGCCAGACGACCGCGGGCCTCAGATGGCCCAGGTGCGCGTGGTCGTAGGGCGTCAACCCGCAGACGTAGATGCTCACCCGGCCGGGCTCGCGGGGCGTCAACGCCTCGGTGCGCCGGGTCAGCGTGTTGTACACCTGGATGGCCACCGCTGTTGCCTCCTCTGCTTGCCTCCGCTGCGATCCTGAGCATACCAGCCCGGCTGCGCCCGCCACAAGGCGACCGCGGCCCGATGGCCGGGCGTCCGGCGCTTCCCTCGCCTGCCGTCGACGACCTCCCACATCGAGGCCGACTTCTGCAGGAATCTCGATCCCGAACGATAAATAGGTACGTTTGCGGAGCCGCACCGCAAGTCCCGGGGCCGCACGGGACGTCTCCAGCCCGGCCGGCAACAGGAGGGTGCCGCGAAGAGCCCATGCGTATCCTTTTCCTGGTCAGTTCGGTGCTCCTGATCCTGGCCGTGGCGCGCCGCTGGGATCGGCTCCACCCCCTGCGCGTCCCGCATCGTGGCGAAGAGGCCCTGGCCGCCTCTCCGTCCGGGACGCGGCCTCCGACCTCGACCTATCTCGACCTGAGCCTCCTCGACAGGGCACGGGCGCCGCGTCGCGCACCGCTGCGCCCCGTCGCCGCCGACGGCGTCTCGTTGCGTCGCAGCGCCTGACCCCTGCAGCCGGCCAGGAGCCGGCTCATCGGCTGGCCGCGGCCGCTCGGGCCGACTCGAGCGCGCGTTGCAGCCGGGGATCATCGGAGCGGAGCGCCGCGGCCTTGCGGAGCGCGGCGAGGGCTCCCTCTGCGTCCCCCGAGGCCAGGAGCAGCTCGCCCAATCGGAGATGGGCGTCGAAGAGGGACTCGTCGAGGCCGACCGCCTGCTTCAGCAGCACGATGGCCGCCGGCACGTCGCCCGCCGCCTCCGTCGCCAGGGCCTGGGCGTAGAGGTAGAGAGCCTTGCCCTCCGGCGTCGGCTCCAGGGACGCCGCCCCACCGAAGCTGAGGGCGGCATCCCGAGGTCGGCCGTCCATGAGTCGTGCCCGACCGATGGCGTAGAGCACCTCGGGACGGGCCTCACCGAGAGCCAGCCCGGCCTGAAGCTGGCCCTCGGCGTCCCGAGGCCGTCCGGTCTCCAGGTAGGCCTGCCCCAGGGCGATCCTCAACTCCGCCACCGCGGGGGCCAGCCTCACGGCCTCCTCGTAGTGGCGCACGGCCTCATCCAATGCTCCCAAGGCCGTCAGCGTCGTGCCCAGGGCGAAGTGGGCCCGCCAGTGACCCGGCTGGGCGCCGACCGCCTCCCGCAAGCGGGCAGCGGCCTCCGTCAGGCGTCCCAGGCCGGCCAGCGCCACCCCCGCGCCGTAGAGGGCTTCCGCGTCGTTGGGACGCTGGGCCCTGGCACGCTCGAAGAGGGACAGGGCCTGCTCGTAACGTCGCAGCGCCAGGTACACCAGCCCTGCCTCCACCAGCACGGACGCCTCGGCTCTGTTGCCGAGGCGGGCGAGGGCCGCCTCGTACGCGCCCGCGGCCTGCTCCAGACGCCCGACGGACCTGGCCGCCGCCGCGTAGCGAAGCGGGTACAGGGCCGAGGAGGGATCGGCGCGCCAGGCTCGCTCCCAACGCCGCAGCGCCTCGTCGACGTCGCCCCGCGCCTCCGCCTGGGCGCCCAGCCGGTACCACAGGGCCCCCACCCACGCCCGGAGCTCCTCTTGGCCACGGGCCTCCACCTCTGGAGTGAGCCGCTCCAGGGACTCTGCCGCCTGCGCCTCCCTGCCGGCCTCCCAGTCGAGCCGGGCCCGGTTGAGCCGGATGACCAGCGACGCGGGGCGCATCGCCGCTGCCTCGTCGAGGAGCGCCGCGGCCCGGGCCCGGTCGCCCAGACCCGCCAGCGCTACGGCCGCCAGCATGAGGCCGTGCGCCCGGTCCTCCGGACGAGCGCCCGCGCCCGCCTGGATCACCGGTGCGAGGGCCTCGAGGGCACTCTGCCACGCCCCCCGGGCCAGCAGAGCTCGAGCGGTACCGATGGCCGGAGCCTCCGGGGTGAGGCGGTCCATCTCCAACAGGTATGGGACGGCGGGTTCGGCCGTCAGGCTCGCCCCGGACGAAGCGGTGGCGGCGGCAGCCGACGCCCCCCACCCCATCAGGACGGTCAGACCCACCGTGAGACCCATCGCCCAGGGAGATGCCGGCCAGCGCCTGGCGGGCCGTGGCATGGCGCCACCCACCTCTCCGAGCCTTTGGGGGGAGTACGATGCGGTACCTGCCCCCACCTCCGACCGAGGGCCGTGGCATTGCGGGAGGATGGGGCGCGGTGTATGGTATGGGTAGCAGTGGGGCGCCGGGCCCCGGAGGGGCTGGCGTCCCCATCGAGAGATGGCCTTCGGGGCAGGGTGAGCGGCCCGGGGCGAGCCGCACGTGCTCGCGGCCGGCCGCAATTCCCGACCGGTGGTGACGGGAGCGGCGAGCGCCCTCCCCCAGCCCACGACCCGCGGGCATCCGGCTCGCGGTGGATCCGGTGCGATTCCGGAGCCGACGGTACAGTCCGGATGGGAGAAGGCCCGAGCAGTCGGTACGCCTGCCGACGCCGGTCGCGCCGCGGCCGGCGTGCCGGCAGATGGCGTCTGCCCTGCCTGCCTGCCCCGAGGCGCCGTCATGCGACGGAGGTCGAAGCGAGACTGGTCGGCGTCACGGGGTCCCTCGAGACCGTCGGTCTCCAGCCGTCCCAGGCCTGGCCGGCCCGAGAGCCCGATCCGGAGGAGGCCCGGTACCTGGCCCGCGCCATCGCGCTGGCCCGCCGGGCTGTCGGCCGCACCAGCCCCAACCCGGCGGTCGGCGCCGTGCTGGTGCGTGACGGGCAGATCGTGGGCGAGGGGTATCATCGCCGGGCCGGCGGACCGCACGCCGAGGTGGTCGCCCTGCGTCAGGCCGGTGAAGCGGCGCGGGGCGCCACGCTGTATGTCACGCTGGAGCCCTGTGCCCACTGGGGCCGCACGCCTCCATGCGCCGACGCACTCATCGAGGCGGGCGTGCGGCGCGTGGTCGCCTGCACACTGGACCCCAATCCCCGGGTCGACGGCCGCGGCTTCGCCCGGCTGGCCGCCGCCGGGGTGGAGGTGGTGCTGGCGCGGGGCGAGCTGCAGCGCCGGGCGCGCGAGCTCAACGCGGCCTACGAGAAGCACGTCACGACGGGCCTGCCCTACGTCACCGTCAAGCTGGCCATGAGCCTCGACGGCAAGATCGCCACGGCGTCGGGCGATGCCCGCTGGATCTCGAGCGAGGCCTCCCGCGCCATGGTGCACCGCCTGCGCGCTCGCCACGATGCTGTGATGGTGGGCGTGGGCACCGTGCTGGCCGACGACCCCCTGCTGACCGCTCGTCCCGGCGGCAGGGTCCGAGCCCGGCAACCGCTGCGCATCGTCGTCGACAGCACGGCCCGGACGCCTCTCTCCTCGCGCCTCGTCGCATCCGTTGGGCCCGATGCCCCGGTCCTGGTCGCGACGACCCCCCGCGCGCCGGCCGAGCGTCTCGAGCGTCTGCGCGAGCGCGGCGTGGAGGTGACGGTGCTGCCCGAGACCGCCGACGGGCGAGTCGACCTCGGCGCCCTCATGGCCGAGCTGGGTCAGCGTGGCGTGCTCGCCGTCCTGGTGGAGGGTGGCGGCAACCTGACGGCCTCGCTGGTGGCCTCGGGGATGGTCGACCGGATGCTGGTCTTCGTCGCACCCGTCATCGTGGGGGGCGCGACGGCGCCCACGCCGGTGGGAGGCGTCGGTGCGGCGCGGCTGGCCGACGCCTGGCGGGTGGCACGCTGGAGCGTCCATGCGGTCAGGGGCTCGGGCACGCCGCCCGATCTCCTCATCGAGGCGCTCTTCGACCAAGCCGTCCGACGCCTGGAGAGGCCTTGAGGGCGAGAGGGGAGGCGCAGCAGCGAGGTGTTTACCGGCATCGTCGAGGCCTTGGGACAGGTGACCCGGGTGGCGCCACAGCCGGGTGGTGGCAGCCGCCTGTGGGTGCGGACGCCGTGGGGCCCGGAGGATTGCCGGCCCGGTGACAGCGTGGCCGTCGACGGCGTCTGCCTGACGGTGGAGGCCAACGAGGCCGGCCAGCTCGCCTTCTCGCTGTCGCCCGAGACCCTGCGCCTGACCACCCTGGGAGAGATGAGGCCCGGCCGCCTCGTCAACCTCGAGCGGGCGCTGACCCCCTCCAAGCCCCTGGGCGGCCACATCGTCCTGGGCCACGTGGATGGCGTTGGAAAGGTGGGATGGGTGCGTCCGGCTGGGCAGGGCAAGGAGGTAGGTTTCATCGTCACGAACGATCTGCTGCCGTTCGTGGCGATCAAGGGTTCCGTGGCCATCAACGGGGTCAGCCTGACGGTGGCCGGTCTCGAGGCGGGGGGTTTTTGGGTCGCGCTGGTGCCCTACACGCTCCAGGCTACCAATCTCAGCCTCCTACAGCCTGGCACGCCCGTCAACGTAGAGATCGATGTGCTGGCCCGTTATGTGGCACGGCAGCTCGCCGCAGGGTCGCCAGGGGCGCCTTGGACGCGTCCTTCGTCGGCCATCACCGCCGAGATGTTAGAACAACACGGTTTCACGGCCACCTGGCCACAAGGGGGCAGATAGGCGTTGCAGGATGCGAAGGCCCGACAGACCACCCCACATTCCTCACCCTTCGCCACCGTCGAGGAGGCCCTGGAAGAGATCCGGGCCGGCCGCATGGTGATCGTCGTCGACGACGAGGAGCGGGAAAACGAGGGCGACCTGGTGGTGGCCGCCGAGAAGGTGACGCCCGAGGTCATCAACTTCATGACCCGCTACGGACGGGGCATCGTGTGCGTGCCGACGACGGGCGAGCGGCTGGACGAACTGCAGTTGCCCCTGATGCCCGGCGCTTCGGAGCAGAGCATGCGGACGGCCTTCACCGTCTCCGTCGACGTGGTGGGCGTCCATACCGGCACCTCTGCCCACGAGCGGGCGGCAACCGCCCGTGCCCTGGCCGATCCGAGCAAGAAGGCCCACGACTTCATCCGTCCCGGTCACATCTTCCCGCTGCGGGCCAAGCCGGGCGGTGTGTTGCAGCGAGCCGGTCACACGGAGGCCGCCGTGGATCTGGCACGGCTGGCCGGTCTCTTCCCGGCGGGCGTCATCTGCGAGATCATGAACGACGACGGCACCATGGCGCGCCTGCCTCAGCTGCAGGAGTTCGCCGCCCGCCACGGGCTCAAGATCGTCACCATCGCGGATCTGATCCGCTACCGCATGCGTCACGAGCGGCTGGTGCGTCGCGTCGCCGAGGCCCGGCTGCCGACCCGTTACGGGCTCTTCCGGGTCGTGGGGTACGAGAGCCTGGTGGACGGCAGCGGCCATCTGGCCCTGGTGAAGGGCGAGGTGGCGGGGCAGTCCGGCGTCCTGGTGCGGGTGCACTCGGAGTGCCTGACCGGCGATGTGCTGGGCTCGGTGCGATGCGATTGCGGTGAGCAGCTGTCGGCAGCCCTGCGTGCCATCGATGAGGAAGGTCGCGGGGTGCTGGTCTACCTGCGCCAGGAGGGACGCGGCATCGGCCTGCTCAACAAGCTGATGGCCTATCAGCTCCAGGATGGCGGCAAGGACACCGTCGAGGCCAATCTGGCGCTGGGCTTCCCGCCCGACATGCGTGAGTTCGGCACGAGCGCCCAGATCTTGAAGGACCTGGGCGTCGACAGCGTGCGGCTGATGACCAACAACCCCAAGAAGTTGGCCGACCTGGAGGCGTACGGCATCGCCATCGTCGAGCGCATCCCCTTGGAGACGGAGCCCCACCCCGAAAACGTCCATTACTTGTGGACCAAGCAGCAGAAGCTGGGGCACCTCCTGCACCTGGACCCGCAGGACCTGTTGGGGGCCTCGACGAGCGACGGCCATGCCGGCAACGGCACGTCCCGTGTGGGTATCCGTGCCGACGCCGCCCGTGAGTCGACCGGCCGGAGCTGAGCGAGAGGACGAGGGACATGGCCACGCTGCAAGGCAAGTTGGACGCCACCGGCCTGCGATTCGGCGTGGTGGTGTCGCGCTTCAACGAGTTCATCACGACCCGCCTGCTGGCCGGCGCGATGGACGCGCTGGTGCGGCATGGCGCCTCGGAGCAGGATATCGACGTGGCCTGGGTGCCGGGCGCCATGGAGCTGGGACCGGCCGCCCGCCGCATGGTCCAGCTCGGCCGCTACGACGCCATCATCTGCCTGGGCGCCGTGATCCGGGGGGCCACGCCGCACTTCGACCACGTCTCGGCCCAGACCGCCCGCGCCATCGCGGCGCTGGCCATGGAGAGCCCCATCCCGGTGCTGTTCGGCGTGCTGACCGCCGACACCCTGGAGCAGGCCATCGAGCGCGCCGGTACCAAGATGGGCAACCGGGGTGCAGAGGCGGCCCTGGCCGCCATCGAGATGGCCAACCTCTACCGGCTGCTGGGGCCGGCGGGCGAGAGAGCATCCAACAACGAGGGCTCGACCTCGAGACTCTCAAACGAGTAGTAGACGATGCCGGCCGCCCCGGCCTCGAGGGCCGCGAGGCTCTGGCGCCGCAGCTGATCCGGGCGACCCGACAGCAGATAGGCGCCGATGCCGGCATAGATGGGCGTGCCCCGGGCCAGGGCGGCCGCTCGCTGGATCCATTCGCGCACGACCGCGTCGGACGGGCTGTAGCTCATCAACACCAGCCCCGACACGAGCCCGCGCGCCAGCCACTCCGGCCACTCCTGCAGCGCCTCTTCGTACGCTCGACGCGCCTCCGGGAAGACCGCGGCCGTCAGCTCGACGTCCGGTGCCTCGGCGCGCAGGGCGGCGGCCACGCGCTCGACCAGGAGCGTCACCTGGCGAGCCCGGAAGAGGTTCCATGCGGCTCGCTCCTCGGGCGTGGAGGGATGCCGCCGCACATCGATGCTCCTGGCGGCGCCGGGGACGGCTGCAAGGGGAGAGGCCTGAGGGCTCCGCACCTCCTGGAGAGCCAGCCCTCGCCAGAACGTGGCCAGGCTCTCCGGATGGTAGCCCGCCCCGCTCCACGGGTAGCGCACGTAGTCGAGGTGGATGCCGTCGAGCTCGTAGCGTCGCACCAGCTCCTGCACCGTCTCGACGATGGTCTGCCGCACTCCCTCGACGCCGGGGTCCACGAAAAGAGCGTTGACCAAGGGCGACTCGTCCACCGCGTACTCCCACAGCGAGCGACCGCTGGCATCCACGGTCACCCAGTCCGGGTGGCGGACGAGGGGATGAGAGGGTTCGGTCGGGTGCCGGCCCAGCTCGCCCCACGCGTAGACGTTGATCCAGGCATGGACCTCCAGTGCCGGCTCGCGCCTGGCCTCGCGTATCACCGCCGCCAGCGGATCGAAGGCGGCCGACGACGCTCTTGCCGGGCTGGCCTCGGAGGGGGCCGCCCCGGCGGGCCGAGCCGCGGGCCAGATGCTGGATCGGTACGCCGCCTCTCCCCTGGCCAGCACCTGCACGAACAGGGCGTTGGCTCCGATGCGCCGGGCCAACGCGACGGCCGCCTGGACGCCCTCGGGGGTGAGGATGGTGCGCTCCTGCACCCAGAGGCCGACCCGGGCCCCCGGATGCAGTCGGGCCACCATGGCCGAGGTCGACGGTGCAGCGGGCAGGCTCGCCTGCCGGGCCTCCAGGAAGGCCCCCGCCGCCGACGCGAGGAAGGCCGCCCCCAGGATCCACCAGGCAGGACGGCCTCCCACCCAACCCCATCGTCTCGTTGGCGTCGCCCGGTTCATGGTGTGCGAAGAGTACGACCGGGGACGCGTGGACTCCTGTCGCCGGCCCGCCGCCGACGGCTCACGAGAACCGCAAGAACATCCGGGCCGCCCGCTCGAGGGCCTGCTCCCTCTCGGGGCTTTCCTTGGCCACGCACTCCCGGAAGTGCTCGCTCATGAGGGCCATGGCCACCTTGGAGAGAGCGGCCCTCATGGCGGCCAGCTGCAGCACGATCTCCTCGCAGTCGCGCTGGGTCTCCAGCATGCGCTGGATGCCGCGAGCCTGGCCCTCGATGCGCTTCATGCGGTTGATGAGGTCGTCGAGGCGACGCTCATCCCTGGTGACGGCCACCGCTGCCATGCCCTCCCCCGTCTGCGGCCGAGCCCGCATGCCTACGCCTGGCTCTCCTCCCGCTGGCCGATGGTAGCCAGGATCTCATCCAGCAAGACGGTCTCGGGTACGGCGCCCTCGATCTCGCCGGTTTCGTTGATGACCGTCTTTGGGACCCCGTAGACGCCGTAACGGCTGGCCAGTTGCGGAAACTCGGTGGCCTCGATCATGTCGGCCGTGATGTTGGGGTTTTCCATCGCGAATTGATGGGCCAGCCGCACCGCCCGAGGGCAGTAGGGGCAGGTCGGGGTGACGAAGACCTTGAGGTGCACCGGCACGTCGATGGCTCGGACTCGCTCTTTCACCTCGGGCGAAAGCCGGGTCTGGCCGTTGCCCGCGTCGACGATGGCCTCCACCAGCGTCCCAAACTCGTACCCCGCCGGGATGCCGAAAAACCGGACGTTGCGCCGGCTCCCCTGCTCGTCGGTGACGACGATGGCCGGCACCATGTCGATCCCGTACTCCTGCACCATGTCGAGGTGCACCTTGCGGTCGTAGACGACCACTTCCACCTTATCGGTGGTGGAGGCCATCTCCTGCACCAGCTGGACCGTCTGCTGGCAGTAGGTGCAAGGCCTCTGGCCCGGCACCACCAGCCTGGAGGGGCTCTCGGTGAAGATCAGGAGCCGGGTCTTTCCCTCCAGCTTCTCGAAGACCGACTCGAGGTAACGGCGATCGCGCTCGCCGATCAGGGTCGCCATGCGCCTACCCTCCATGCCGTCTTGGCATCGACGGCGCTCATGGCCGTCGCCTCATGGGCACCCCGTACCCCGTACGGTATGCCGCCGTGCTGTTGCATACCATGCCGCGTCTCGGGCCGTCAAGGCCCTATCCCACTCGCCGCAGAGTGGCCGTCACCAGGCAGGCGATGGCGCGCCGCTGGCCGATGTCGCCCAGGCCCTCGGCCCGCTTGCCTTTGATGGAGATGGCCAGGTCCGGCTCGCCGAGCGCCTCGCGGATCTGGGCCACCATGGCCTCGCGGTGCGGCCCGATGCGGGGCGCCTCTGCGATGACGACGGCGTCGACGAAGGCGACCCGGAAGCCCCGCTCGCGCACCCGTGCATAGGCCTCGCGCAAGAGGGTGCGGCTGTCGGCCCCCTCCAGCTCGGGGGCCGTGTCGGGAAACAGGGTGCCGATGTCGCCGAGGCAGGCGCCTCCCAGCAAGGCATCGGTCAGCGCGTGCAGGAGCGCATCGCCGTCGCTGTGACCGGCCAGCCCGCGTTCGAAGGGGATGGTGACGCCGCCCAGCCGCAACGGGCGGCCTTCGACCAGGGGGTGGATGTCGAAGCCCAGGCCCACCCGCACCTCGCCGGACATCTCGCCCGACTCAGCTGCCATTGCGCCGCGCGACCCCCGTGCCACTCTCGTGGCGGCAACCCATCAGGGCCTCGGCCACCAGAAGGTCCTCCGGCTCCGTCACCTTGATGTTGGCGGGGTGCCCCAGCACGACCCGCACCGGCTCCCCCATGGCCTCGACCAGTGCGCAGTCGTCGGGGCCCTCCAGGTCACGCTCGGCAGCCCGCTGGTGGGCCTCGAGCAGCAGGCGGAAGCGAAACGCCTGCGGCGTCTGGATGGTCCAAAGCCGGCTGCGCTCGGGCGTCAGGCTCACCATGCCGTCCGAGTCGATGACCTTGACGGTCTCTCGAACCGGCAGCCCCAACGTGGCCGCCCCCGACCGGCGGGCCTCGTCGAGCACCTTGAGGACCAGGGCCTCGGTGACCAGGGGGCGCACGCCGTCGTGGACGACGACGTACTCCCAGTCGGCTCCTTCGTCGCGCAGGCTCCACAGCCCGCGCAGCACCGAGTCCTGACGCCGCAGCCCGCCTGCGACCACGTGTCGCACCTTGCGCAACGCGAAGCGGTCGACCACCTCGCGGCGCGCGTAGGCGACGTCGGCCTCCGGTACGACCAGCACCACCGCATCGACGGCGTCGCACGCCTCGAAGACCGACAGCGCGTGGGCCACCACGGGCTTGCCCGCGAGCGGCAAGAACTGCTTGGCCACGGGAGCTCCGAGGAGGCCCGCCAGCGGGGAGTGCTGCCACCGCTCCGCCATGCGGCGGCCCTGTCCAGCCGCCACCACGACGGCAGCCGTCTTCATACCGGCATCACGATTGCGACGCCCGCCCGTCGTGCTTGGGGCGAGCGAAGATGAGGCGCCCCGCGGAGGTCTGCAGCACGCTGGTCACCGTCACGTCCACCGTCTCGCCGATGTAGCGCCGCCCGCCGTCGACCACGATCATGGTGCCGTCGTCCAGGTAGCCCACGCCCTGGCCCTGCTCCCTGCCGTCACGGATGAGCTGCACCGTCATCTCCTCGCCCGGCAGCACCACCGGCTTGAGCGCGTTGGCCAGCTCGTTGACGTTGAGCACGCTGACGCCGTGCAGGGCGGCTACCTTGTTGAGGTTGAAGTCGCTGGTCACCACACGGGCGCCCATGCGCTGGGCCAGCTTGATGAGGCGCGAGTCGACGTCACCACGGCCGTTGGCCTCGATGATGCGGAGATGGACGCCGGGCTCCTTCTGCAAACGTTGCAGCACGTCGAGCCCGCGCCGGCCGCGATTGCGCCGAATCGGATCGGTGGAGTCGGCAATCCGCTGCAACTCCTCGATGACGAAGCTCGGCACCAGCAGCGTGCCCTCCATGAAGCCCGTGCGGCAGACGTCACCGATGCGACCGTCGATGATCGCGCTGGTGTCCAACAGGACGGGTCGCCCCTGGCCATTGCTGCCCTCGGCGCCTTCCCCCTCGGCATCCGGGCCATGGGCTCCATCCGCCGGGCGGCGCCGGCGGGCCAGCAGATGCCCGAGCTCGTCTCGCCGGCGCACCCCCACCACCGCGCCCACGTAGGCTGCCGCCGCGGTGACGACGAGCGGGATGAGGTCGCCCACCACCGGTAGGTCTCGCGGGATGGGCAGCGTCACCAGGAAGGCGATGATCAACGCGGCGACCATGCCCACGGTACCCCACAGGAGGTCGCCGACCGGCACCCTGTGCAGGCGGGTCGTGACGGCCACCAGGCCCGCCTCCGCCCACCGTGCGAGCCCGGCACCCGCCAGACCAACCAGCAGAGCAAGCCCCAACGACAGGGCCAGGCGTTGCGCCGGCGACCCGGCCGCCGGGGTCGAGAGCAGCTCCATCGAGGCCAACAGCTCGCCAGTCCGGAAGCCCGCTACGCCCCCCAAGACCGCGAGAAGCCACCGCAGCACGGCCGAGAGCATGCCGTGCCGTCACCCCCGTGCACCCGCCACTGGCCCTTGACCGAGTGGTACGTCAACCCAGGATCGCGTCGATGCGGCGCTCCACCTCGTCGGCCGGGATGCCCTGCGCCAGCACCAGCTCGGAGATCAGGATCTGACGGGCGCTCTCCAGCATCCGGCGCTCGCCGGTCGAGAGGCCCTTCTCCTTGTCGCGGATGGACAGGTTGCGGACGACCTCCGCCACCTCGAAGATGTCGCCGCTCTTGATCTTCTCGAGATTGGCCCGATAGCGACGATTCCAGTTTTGGGACATCTTGGTCTTCTCGCCGCGCAGCACCTCGAAGACCCGGTTGACCTCCTCGGGGCTGATCACCTCGCGGAGGCCGACCTCCTCGACGCTGCGCAACGGGATCATGACCTGCATGTCACCCATCGGCAGCTTCATGATGTAGTACTGCTGGCGCTGGCCGAGCACCTCGCGCTCCTCGATGGCCTCGATGATGCCGGCCCCGTGCATGGGATAGACGACCTTGTCGCCCACTTTGAACTGCATCAGGAGACCCCTTACCTCCCATCCCTCGACGAGGCCGCACCCTCCCAATGGTAACAGTCTTGGAGACCTACTGTCAAACTAGACGATGTGCAGGCATCTGAGGCGTCGTGACGCAAGCCTAGGCCAATCGCTCTCGTCCTGTGTCCTTCTGGCTCCGTCTTGCTCTTTGCGGCACCATCACCAACGGGCCGGGCATGGCCTACAGGTGCCGGTCCAGCAGGACCTGCTCCCGCAGGCGATGCAGCCCCTCCTTGATGGCCTTGGCCCGCACCTCGCCGATGCCTTCCACATCGTCCAGCTGGTCGATGGAAGCCGACAGGATGTTGGGAAGGCGCTGGAACTTCTTCACAAGGTTTTCGATGACGGGCATGGGAAGCCGGGGGATCTTGTGGAGGATGCGATAGCCCCGAGGGACCACAGCCGTCTCCAGGCTGGCCACCTGGCCGTGGCCCATGGCCTTGAGGATGACGTTGACGTCGGGGATCTCGTCCTGGGCCGTCCTGCGGCAGAGCTCCGCCCAGACCTCGTCGGGATGCCGGCCGTCCTGCGGGACCCAGTAGTCGCGGAAGACCAGCGCGCCCTCGTCCTCGATCTCGCTCAGCAGCTCCTCGAGCTGCATCTCCACCAGACGCCCCTCGGTACCCAGCTCTACGACGTATCGCCGGATCTCCGAGGCGATGCGCTCCACCATCTGGGCACGCTGCAGTACCGTGGCAACGTCGAGAAGGGTGGCCAGATCCTCGAACTCGAGCGCCGACAAGTTGACCAGGGACTGCTCGAGCACGCTGCGATAGCGCTCCAACGTCGACAGGGCTTGGTTGGCCTTGGAGATGATGACGTTGAGATCGCGCAGGACGTACTTGATGTCACCCTTGTACAGGGTTACCATGTTGCGGCGCTGTGAGATGGAGATGACCAGCTCGCCGGTCTGCTTGGCCATGCGCTCGGCGGCTCGATGGCGGGTCCCGGTCTCGAAGGTGGGGATCATGGGATCCGGGTTGAGCTGGGCGTTGGCATACAGGATCCGCTGGGCGTCCGAGCTGAGCACGATGGCCCCGTCCATCTTGGCCAGCTCGTAGAGGGCCGAGGGGTTGAGCTCGGTGTCGACGTGGAAGCCGCCATCCACCAGCTCCAGGACCTGGGGGCTGTCGCCGACGACGATGAGAGCCCCCGTGCGGGCCCGAAGGATGTTTTCGAGGCCTTCACGCAGAGCCGTCCCGGGCGCTACCATCCGCAGCACCCGGGTCAACGCATCGTCCCGACTGTCGGCCAACCTCGCGGGTCTCACTCCACTCCCGACGCCCCCCGGGTGCCCTCTCCCACCGTGCACGCGGGCTCGTCAGCACCCTAAGATTATAGCATCGGGTCCCGAGCGCCCACAACGGGGCAGCCCGCGAGCCGTCGGCCCGTCGACAGGCGCCCCCGGACGCTCGAGACGAGGAGGGAGGTAGTCTACCCGTGACAGCAGATGGGCTTGCGCCGCCTCCCCTCAAGCCGCAGGTGACCCCCGACGTGTGGGAGCGGCTCGACATCCGCATCGGCCACGTGGTAGAGGCCTGGCCGGCCCAAGGCACGCACCGCCCGGCCTATCGTCTCGTCATCGACTTCGGCCCACTGGGGCGGCGCACCTCGAGCGCGCAGATCACCGCCCTTTACACGCCCGACCAGCTGGTCGGGCGGCAGGTGGTGGCCGTCGTCAACCTCCCGCCCAAGCGGGTGGGTGGCTTCAAGTCGGAGGTGCTGGTCCTGGGCGCCGTCGGCGAGGAGGGACGGGTCATCCTGCTGGAGCCGGAGCGCCCCTGCCCGCCCGGCCTGCCCGTGGGCTGACGATGGCCGCGCCCGACGGTGGCGCGGCTCACGGAAGTCGTTCCACCACCATGGCGACCGCCTCCCCGCCGCCGATGCACAACGTGGCCAGTCCCCGGCGAGCTCCGCGCTGCTCCATGGCAAATAGCAGCGTCACCAGCACCCGCGCTCCGCTGGCCCCGATGGGGTGCCCCAGCGCGATGGCTCCACCCCTGACGTTGACCCGCCCTGGATCCAGGCACAGCTCCCGGATGGCCGCCATGGGCACC
Source organism: Limnochordales bacterium (assembly GCA_036562495.1). GTDB lineage: Bacteria > Bacillota > Limnochordia > Limnochordales > Geochordaceae > Geochorda. The sequence goes on along the minus strand of DATCKA010000070.1, from coordinate 67,029 downwards.
ACGGCGAAGGCCTCGTTGATCTCGTAGAGGTCGATGTCGGCCACGTCGAGGCCCGCCTTGGCCAGTACCCGGCGGATGGCCTCGATGGGGGCCACGGTAAACCACTCGGGATCGGTGGCGGCCTGGGCCTGCGCCACGATGCGCGCCATGGGGCGCAATCCCATCCGCGACGCCACGGACTCCGCCATGACGACGACGGCCGCGGCGCCGTCGCTGATGCTGGAGGCATTGCCCGCGGTGACGGTGCCCTCCGCCTTGAATGCTGGCTTCAACTGCCGAAACCGGCTCTCCACCAGGCGCCCGGGCTCCTCGTCCTCGCGCAGCTCATGGCGGCCGCCCCTGGGGTCCTCCCATTGCACCGGTACGATCTCCCGGGCGAAGGCCCCCTCCGCCATCGCGGCCCGTGCCCGCCGATAGCTCTCCAGCGCGTAGTCGTCCTGCTCCTCCCTGGAGAAGCCCCGGCGCTCGGCCAGGAGCTCGGCGCAGCTGCCCATGTGACAGTCGTGGTAGACGTCCCACAGGCCGTCATGGATCATGGTGTCCACCAACCGGCCGTGACCCATGCGCAACCCCGCGCGGGCGCCCTGCACGACATAGGGCGCGTTGGACATGCTCTCCATGCCCCCCGCCACCACCACGTCGGCATCGCCGCACGCGACGGCCTGGGCAGCCAGCATGACGGCCTTGAGGCCGGAGCCGCACATCTTGTTGATGGTGAGGCAAGGCACCCCGCGCGGCAGTCCGGCCAGCAGCGCGGCCTGCCTGGCGGGCGCCTGCCCGAGGCCCGCGCTCAAGACGTTGCCCATGATGACCTCGTCGACGTCCTCGGGCCGCACCCCCGCGCGCTCCACGGCCCCCCGGATGGCGAAGGCACCCAACTGAGGCGCTGAAAGCGCGCTCAAAGAGCCCAAGAAGGCGCCGATGGGCGTACGGGCCGCCCCGGCGATGACCGCCTCTCGCATGCGAAGCCCCCCGTCCGCACCCGGCGCCCCCTCAGGTCAGGAGGAGCGCCGGAACGTGAATCCCATCCGCTCGCGGACCTCCTGCAGCACCACCTTCGCCACCCGGCGGGCCCGCTCCGCGCCCGCGGCCGCGATCTCCAAGGCGGTCTCGGGTCGGGCCGCCAGCTCCTCGTAGCGGGCCTGGATGGGCCGCAGCACCTCGATGAGCGATTCGGCCAGGGCCTGCTTGAGGTCGACGTAGCGCAGGGTGCCCTGGTGGTACTGGTCGAGGAAGTGCCGGTACGTCTCGGCCGGCGCGGCGGCCTCGAGCAAGGTGAAGAGATTGCGCACGCCGGGGCTCATCTCGTCGCCCCTGGGCCCCACGTCCGTCACGGCCCGGCGCACCTTTTCGCGGATGACCTCGGGTGGATCCAGCACCGAGATGGCTCCCTCGGGCTCGCTCTTGGACATCTTGCGGGTCGGATCGTCGAGGGACATGATGCGGGCCGCCCGCGTGAGGAGGGGCTCGGGCTCCGGAAACGTCTCCCCGAAGAGCTGGTTGAACTTGCGCGCCAGGTCCCGGGTCAGCTCCAGGTGCTGGATCTGATCCTCACCGACCGGTATCCGGTCTGCCTTGTAGAGCAGGATGTCGGCGGCCATCAGCACCGGGTAGTTGAGCAGCCCCGCGTTGACGGACTCGGCGTGCTTGCGTGACTTGTCCTTGAACTGGGTCATCCGCTGCAGCTGCCCCAGGGGCGTGATGCAGTTGAGCAGCCAGGCCAGCTCCGTGTGCTCCGGCACGTCGGACTGGACGAAGATGGTGGAGCGCTCGGGGTCCAGCCCGGCGGCCACGTTGACCAGGAGGGCCTGGCGCACCCGCTGTGGCATCTCCCTGGGGTCGTACGGCACCGTGATGGCGTGGTAGTCCACGATGCAGAAGAAGCAAGGATGCTGCGACTGGAGCTCGACCCAGTTGCGGATGGCACCGAAGAGGTTGCCGACGTGGATGATGCCGCTAGGCTGGATACCGGAGAAGACAACGTGCTGGGTCATGCGTGGCAATTCGCACCTCCTGGTCCGGGCTGTCGGTGGACTCCCAAGGCTGTGTCTTGCGCCCATTATACCTCGCGGCCTTTTCCCGACCCGAGTCCTGTGATTTAATAGGCCGCGAGCGACGTGAGGACACTGGCGACGGATTGGCGGCGCAACGTCTACATCGTAGCCGGTGGGGTCTTCATCGCGGCGATGGGCTTCTCCATCGTCGCGCCTTTCCTGCCTGCCCTGGTGACCGAGGTCGGCGTCTCCTCCAAGACGGCGTTTTGGTCGGGCCTGGTCCTGGCCGTCAACTTCGTCACCTCCAGCCTGATGGCGCCGGTCTGGGGCTCCATTGCCGACCAGGTCGGCAAGCGCCCGATGATGGTGCGGGCCGGCCTGGGCATCGCGGTCACCTACGTCTTCATGGCCCGGGCCCGGTCGGTGTGGGAGCTGCTGATCTGGCGTGCCATCAACGGCTTCCTGGCCGGCTACATCCCGGCTGCCAACGTGCTGGTGGCCACCAACACCCCCGACAGCCACCTGGGGCGCGCGTTGGGCCTCGTCCAGGCTGCGTCAGCGGCCGGTGCCATCAGCGGGCCGCTCATCGGCGGGGTGTCGGCTCAGCTCCTGGGGCCCCGCGGCGCCATGCTCGTGGCCGCCGGGCTGCTGGCCCTGGCCGGGCTCCTGCCCATCCTGAGCGGCATCCAGGAGCAGGTCCGGCCCCAGGGCCCCGTCGACTGGCGACGGGTCGGTCGCCGGGTGGTCCAAGACGTGCGGGAGGCCCTGGCCGACCCCGGCGTCTCGCGGCTCATGGGGCTCCAACTCCTCTTCAGCATGGCCCAGGTGATGACCCAGCCCACCCTGCCCCTCTACGTGGCTACCCTGGTGAGCCGTGACGTCGCCCTGGTGACCGGCATGGTCTACTCGGCGGCCGGCGTCGCGACCGCCATCGGGGCGCCGGCCGCGTCGAGGTGGGGCGATCGCGACCCGGTGGGGTTGCTTCGCACCGGCATCGTGGCCGCCAGCCTCATGCACGCGGCCCAGGGGCTCGTGGCCCATCCCCTCTTCCTGGCTGGGGCACGGCTCGCCTTTGGGCTCGGCGCGAGCGCGGTCGCGGTGGCCACAGGGGTGTTGCTGGCCCGTCGCACCCCTCCGGAGCACCGGGGCCGCTCCTTCGGGGTGCTGCAGTCCGTCAACGGAGCAGGGGCCGTGGCAGGGCCCCTGCTGGGAGGGGCCCTGGGCGAGGTCGCCGGCCTGGCGGCTCCCTTCTGGGCGGGAGCGCTGGTGATCGGCGCCGCCTACTGGGTTGCCCTGCGCTCGCCGGCGGCGCTGACGGCGCCGACCCCTGAGCTCGAGGGCAGCGAGCCGTCGCCGCCGGCCGCGCCGGGCCGATGGGCGGCGATGATCGGCTCCACCTCGTCCGCCGCTCGCCGCAGCAGGTCGGCGGAGCGACGCAGCGCCTGCAGCTCATCGGGCGCCAGTGGAAGCTCCACCATGCGCTCGACACCCGACCACCCCACCACGCACGGCATGCCCAGGTAGATGTCGCGGATGCCTTGCCAGTCCTCGACGTACGTCGAGACCGTCAAGACCGAGCGCTGGTCCTGCAGGATGGTCTCCACCAGCCGCGCCACCGCCAGCGCGACGGCGTAGTACGTGGCTCCCTTGCGCCGGATGATCTCGTAGGCGGCGCCCCGCACCTGTTCGAAGATCCGCTGGAGGGCCCCGTCGTGCACAGCCTGCTCCCACGTGGGTCCCAGCTCCGGCAACCGCACCCCGGCGATGTGGGCCAGGCTCCACGCCACCAGCTCCGAGTCGCCGTGCTCCCCGATGACGTAGGCGTGCACGCTTCGCGGGTCCACCCCGAAGTGCTCCCCCAACAGGAAGCGCAGACGCGCCGTGTCGAGCAGCGTCCCCGATCCGATGACCCGCGCGGCGGGCAACCCGGAGCACTTGTAGGCGACGTAGCTCAGGACGTCGACGGGATTGGTCACGACCAGGAGGATGCACCCGGGAGCGTGGCGCACCACCTGCCTCGCCACGTCGGCCACGATGGCGGCATTGCGCTGGAGGAGCTCCAGCCGCGTCTCCCCCGGCTTCTGGGCGACGCCGGCCGCGACGATGACCACGTCGGCCTCGGCGAGGTCGGCGTAGTCGCCCGCTCGGATGCTCAAGGGGGCGGCCAGGGGGATGCCGTGGTTGAGGTCCATCGCGTCGCCCTCGGCCTTGGCCCGGTTGATGTCGACCAGCACGATCTCGCAGTGCACGCCTCTCACCAGCAAGGTGTAGGCCACGGTCGACCCGACCAGCCCGCTCCCCACGACTCCCACCTTGGGCGTCCTTGGATCGGCCCGCAAGGGCCTCGCCTCCTTTCGTCGGCGCCGTCTCCCTGAGAAGGTCGGGCGGCCGATGCCCTCGGCCGCGCGACCACTCACTCGACCCTCCGTAGCCTGCCCCCTATCAGCGGTGAGCTCGCGCGAGTTCCTCCTTCTTGCTGAACGTGATCGTGCCGTCGACGGCGTCCACCACGATGGTGTCGCCCTCCCGGAAGCGCCCCTTGAGCATCTCGTCGGAGAGGGGGTTTTCCACCAGGCGCTGGATGGCCCGACGCAACGGCCTGGCCCCGTAGTCGGGGTCGAAGCCCTCGTCGGCCAGCACCTCCTTGGCCGCCTCGGTGAACTCCACCTTGATGCCCCGCTCCTCCAGGTCCTTGACCACCCGCTTGAGCAGGATGTCGATGATCTGCCGGATGTGCTCCTTGTTGAGGGCGTGGAAGACGATGACCTCGTCGATGCGGTTGAGGAACTCGGGCCGGAAGGTGCGCCGCAGCTCCTCGAGCACCTTCTTCTTCATGCTCTCGTAGGCGTCGCGCTCGTCCTGAGTGGCCCGGAAGCCGAGGCGCGCCTGGCGGTGGATCTCCTGCGCCCCCACGTTGGAGGTCATGATGAGCACCGTGTTGCGGAAGTCGACGGTGCGCCCCTTGGCGTCGGTCAACCGGCCGTCCTCCAGCACCTGCAGCAGGATGTTGAAGACCTCGGGGTGGGCCTTCTCGATCTCGTCCAACAGGATGACGGAGTAAGGCCGGCGGCGCACCCGCTCGGTGAGCTGGCCCCCCTCCTCGTAGCCCACGTAGCCCGGAGGCGCGCCCACCAGGCGGGAGACGGTGTGGCGCTCCATGTACTCCGACATGTCGATGCGGATCATGGCGTCCTCGTCGCCGAACATCGCCTCGGCCAGGGCCTTGGCCAGCTCCGTCTTGCCGACGCCTGTGGGGCCCAGGAAGATGAAGGAGCCGATGGGCCGCCGCGGGTCCTTGAGCCCGGCCCGGGCTCGCCGGATGGCCCGGGCGACCGCGTCGATGGCCTCGTCCTGACCGACGACCCGTTGATGGAGCACCTCCTCCAGGTGCAGCAGCCGCTCCGTCTCCTCCTGCTGCAGCTTGGAGACCGGGATGCCGGTCCAGGCCGAGACCACCTGGGCGATGTCCTCCGCCGAGACGACGCCCTCCGTGCGGCTGCGGGAGTTCTTCCACTCCTGGCGCTTGCGCTCCAGCTCCTCCCGCATCTGCTGCTCCTTGTCGCGCAGCGCCGCGGCCTTCTCGAACTCCTCGTTCTTGATGGCCGCCTCCTTCTCCGTCTGGATCTCCTGGATGGCCTCCTCGAGCTGCTTCAACTCAGGAGGCGCGATGAGCGCCTGCAGCCGCACCCGGGAGCCGGCCTCGTCGATGAGGTCGATAGCCTTGTCGGGCAAGAAGCGATCGGTGACGTACCGATCCGACAGCCGGGCGGCGGCCACCAGCGCCTCGTCCGTGATCTTCACCCGGTGATGGGCCTCGTAGCGATCCCGCAACCCCTGCAGGATGGCGATGGTCTCCTCCACCGTGGGTTCGTCCACCATGATGGGCTGGAAGCGCCGCTCCAAGGCCGCGTCCTTCTCGATGTGCTTGCGGTACTCGTCGATGGTGGTGGCGCCGATGCACTGCAGCTCGCCGCGAGCCAGCGCCGGCTTGAGGATGTTGGATGCGTCGATGGCTCCCTCGGCGGCGCCGGCGCCCACGATGGTATGCATCTCGTCGATGAAGAGGATGATGTCGCCGGAGTTGCGGATCTCGTCCATCACCTTCTTGAGGCGCTCCTCGAACTCGCCGCGGAACTTGGAGCCCGCCACCACGGCCGCCAGATCCAGCGTGACGACCCGCTTGTTGAGCAGCGTCTCCGGCACGTCCCCGGCCACGATCTTCTGGGCGAGCCCCTCGACGACGGCCGTCTTGCCGACACCCGGCTCGCCGATGAGGACGGGGTTGTTCTTGGTGCGGCGGGAGAGCACCTGGATGACGCGCTGGATCTCCTTCTCCCGTCCGATGACCGGGTCCAGCTTGCCCTCCCGGGCAAGTTCGGTCAGGTCACGCCCGTACTGGTCCAGCGTCGGCGTCTTGCGGCTGCGGGCCATCTTGGCTTGCGGAGGTGCGGAGCCACCCAGCAGCTCCACCACGGTGCGGCGCACCTTGTCGAGGTCCGCCCCCATGTTGCGCAGCACCTGGGCGGCCACGCCCTCCCCCTCGCGGATGAGGCCGAGGAGGATGTGCTCGGTGCCGATGTAGGTGTGGCCCAGCTGGCGCGCTTCGTCGAAGGCCAACTCCAGCACTCGCTTGGCCCGCGGCGTGAAGCCGATCTGCCCCGTGGTGGTGCCCTCGCCGCGGCCGATCACCTTTTCTACCTCCGCCCGGACCCGCTCCAGGCTGATGCCCATGCTCTGGAGCGCCCGAGCGGCCACGCCCTCACCCTCGGCGATGAGGCCCAGCAGGATGTGCTCGGTGCCGACCACGTTGTGACCGAGACGCCGGGCCTCTTCCTGCGACAGCACCACGACCCGCTGGGCACGTTCGGTGAATCGCCCAAACATGTCGCACCACCCGCTCCTTCCAGCCGCTACGCCTGCGCCGCCTCCTGCAGGCGGATGCGTTCTCGGATCAGGGCTGCCCGGTGCACGTCTCGCTCGGCCGGCGACAGCTCCCGCCCCATGAAGCTCTGGAGATGGGCCGGCCGGATCAGCACCAGCAGCTCCTTCGAGATGCGATGGTCGAGCCCCTTGATGATACCCAGGTCGATACCGAGCCGCACGTCGGAGAGCCGCTGCATCGCCTCCTGGGATGTGATGGCCCGAGAGTAGCGCAAGACCCCGTAGGACCGCCAGACCCGATCCTCCAGGGCCGCCCGGTCGGCCGCCAGCCGCTGACGGGCAGCACGCTCCTGGGCGATGACCTCACGAGCCAGATTGGAGAGGTGCTTGAGGATCTCGTCTTCGCTGCGGCCCAGGCTCACCTGGTTGGAGATCTGAAAGATGTTGCCCACCGACTCGGTCCCTTCGCCGTACAGCCCACGCACCGCCACGCCGAAGCGCGCCACCGCGCTCAAGACGTGCTGCAGCATGCCGGTGAGGGCCAGCGCGGGCAAGTGCAGCATCACCGAGGCCCTCAAGCCCGTGCCGACATTGGTGGGCCAGGCCGTCAGGTAGCCTACCCGCTCGGAGAAGGCGTACTCCAGCGACTCGGAGAGACGGTCGTCGATCCGGTCGGCCAGATCCAAGGCCTGCTCGAGCTGGAAGCCCGGGAACAGCGTCTGCAGCCGCAGGTGATCCTCCTCGTTGACCATCAGGCTGACCGACTCGTCGTCCCGCAGCGCCAGGGCCTTCTCCCGCACGTCCTGGGTATGCATGGGACTGATCAGGTGTCGCTCCACCAGGAGCTCACGCTCGAGGGGCGCGATCTCGCTCATGCGCGAGAAGGTCAGAGGGCCGCCCGAGGCGCGGTCGAGGGATTCGATGGCCTGGCGGCACTGCGCCACCACCTCGCGCAGTTGCTCCGGCGTGGCGACGCCGGGGAAGGGGATGTCCTTGATGTTGCGCGCCAGCCGCACGCGGGTGCCCAGCACCACGTCGGCCTCGGGTCCGTCGCCCACGATCCACCCCCGGACGTGGCGACGCACCATGTCCTCGAAGCTCACCGGTCGCTGCCCCCCCTCTCCAGCTCCCGGATGCGATCCCGCAACTGGGCCGCCCGCTCATACTGTTCGGAGGCGATGGCCTCCTGCAGCTCCTCTCGCAGGCGTGCCAGCTCCCGCCGTCGCAGCGACTCCCCCCGCTCGCGGGGACGCTTGCCGGTGTGCTCGGTGGCGCCGTGGAGCCGCTTGAGGACAGGCCGCAGCGCCCGCTCGAAGGTGACGTAGCACTGGCTGCAGCCCAGCTGCCCGAGCCTCTTGAAGTCCGACCAGGACAGCCCGCAGTTGGGGCAACGAGTGGCCGTACGACTCATCGTCTCCTGACCGGCGCCCATCTCCATGAAAGGCAGGTCGAAGAAGGACTTCATCAGCTCCTCGAAGGTGGCGCCGAACGGCGTCACCTGCAACTCGCCCGTCTCACGGGCACAGGGCTCGCAGAGGTGCAGCTCGGTCGTGACGCCATTCTCGATGCGCACCTTGTGCACGGTCGCCGTACGAGTGCCGCAGCGCTGGCACATCATCGTCGACCCTCCCGTCACCGTCCGTCGGCGCCTCAGTAAGGCTCCGAGTCGCCGGCCTCCATGAACCGCACCATCAGCATGCTCCGAAGCAGGGCCGCCCGCACCCGGTCCCGCAGGGCCGGGATGGGCACCCACTCCGTCTCGCTGCGCATGGCCGCCCGCCAGACCGCGGCCTCCCGGGTGTCGATGAGTCGTGCCTGCTGCAGGCGCTCGACCACGGCATCGGCCTCGCTGCTCGTCACCGCGTCGCCCAGCCGCTCGATCAGGGTCCGCAGCAGGCCCGCCCGATCCGTCTGCGCAGGGGCGAGCCGCAGGATGCGGATGAAGCCCCCGCCGCCCCTGCGGCTCTCGACCAGGTAGCCGTGGCGCGGGGTAAACCGGGTCTCCAGCACGTAGGTGATCTGCGACGGCACGCACGCGAACCGCCCCGCCAGCTCGACCCGTCGGATCTCCACCCAGGGCGCCCCGGTGCGCTCGAACAGCTCCTTGATGTGGCGCTCGATGGCATCGGCCAGCGAAGCCATGGAGCTCGAGATCCCCCGCTCCGGACGTCCGTGTCGTCCGCTGGTTTGACCTTGACCTTCCTTGACCTTTCGCTGGCATTATCGCGCCCCGATCCGGGGGCGCGCAAGGGAGGGGGGCCACCCTCACCCGTTTCGCTTGAGCTTGCCGTGTCGCATGGCATAGCGGGCCCCCGCCCTGAAGACCCAGAAGCCCACCGGGATGAAGAAGGCCGCCATGCCCAGCAAGATCGCCACGTCCCCCATCAGGGCCTCCGTCGGGGCGCCGTCGATGAGGGCGGCCCGCGTCGCTCGCAGCGTGTACGTGCCCGGGCTGACGTAGGCCAGAGGCCTGAGCCATCCCGGCAGCGCCGAGACGTCGTAGTAGACGCCCGACACCAGCAGCAGCGCGGCCTGGAAGATGTTGGTCGCCTGGGCCCCCTTCTCCGTGGAGAGCAGGGGCAGCACGGAGGCCATCAGCCCCAGCCCGATGAAGGAGAGGCCGGCCACGGCCAGCACCACGCCTGCCCCTCCCAGGTTGGCTCCCGTCAGGTCGAGCCTGAAGAAGGCCGCCACCGCAGCCAGCAGGATGGCCGTGCGCAGTGAGGCGTATGCGACGGCCCACAGGCAGTTGCCGCCCAGGTAGGTGATCAGGTGGATGGGCGCCATAAACGTGTACTCGATGGTGCCCTCCCATCGCTCCCACTGCACGGCCTGGCCTACCTCGCTGAAGACCACCGACAGGAAGCTCCACAAGAGCGCGCCGGTCAACAGGTAGAGCACGAGCCGAGGATCCGCCTCGATGCCGGGGGCACCGACCCCGATGAGCCCGATGCTGACGCTGTTGACGATGGTGTAGACGAGAAAGACCAGCTCCCAGCCCAGGTATCGCCGGGAGAGGTTGAAGTTACGCTCCACGAAGGCCAGCGAGGAGCGCAGCTCCCGCAGCACCTCGGCCTTGCTCACGACACTTCGACCTCCGCTTCCTCCTGCGGGCGCCACTCGCTGCCCGTCAGCTCGAAGAACAGATCCTCCAGGGTCAGCTCGCGTCCCGGTCGTGACCGCTTGAGCTCCTCCGGCGTGCCCATGGCCACCAGCTGCCCGTCCTTGAGGAAGGCGATGCGGCCGCACAGCCGCTCGGCCTCCTGCATGTCGTGCGTCGTCAAGAGCACCGTCGCGTCGTGCTGGTCGTGCAGCTCCTGCACGAAGTCCTGCACCTCGCGCTTGGAGCGGGGGTCGAGCCCCGTCGTCGGCTCATCGAGCAGGAGCAGCACCGGCGAGGTGAAGAGGGCCCTGGCGATGGCCACCTTCTGCTGCATGCCCCGGGAGAGGTCCTCCAGGGGGACGTCCAGCTTGGCCCTGGGAAGCCCCAGACGCCGGAGGATGTCGATGGCCCGCTCCCGTGCCTCCTTGACCGGCAGGTCGTACAGGCGGGCGGCGTAGCTCAGGTTCTCGAGGGCCGAGAGCTTCTTGAAGAAGGCGGCCTCCACCGAGACCCGGTTGATGAGGCGGCGCACCTCCTGCTGTTGGGTGACCACGTCGCGCCCGAAGACGAGAATGCTCCCCTCGTCGGGCAACAACAGGGTCGACAGCAGGCGCACCAGCGTCGACTTGCCGGAGCCGTTGGGCCCGATGATCCCGAAGATCTCCCCTCGGCGCACCGACAGCGAGAGGTCCCGGACGGCGGCCACCTTGCGAGGCGGGCGCCGCAGGCGGCCGACCGCGGCCGCCAACCGGCCCGCCACCCCCCGCCAGCGGCCGTTGGAGCCGGCGGAGTCGTCCGTTTCGGCGGCGCCCTCCTCGCGGACGTAGAAGTACTTGCTGACGTGTCGACACTCGACGGCGATCTCTTGTTGCGCGGTCGGTTGCAAGGTATGCCACCCCTTCGATGACCGGCGGACTCCAACGAAAGACGACAGAGCGCAGGTGACGTTGGATAGCAGGCAAAGAGAGGACGCGGACAGCCCCTCGCCCCCGACTCGCGGGGATCCGCTCGAGCTGGCCGCGTCCTTGAAGGTCAGACTAGCATGACGAACTCATCGTAGCGTGACACCCACCGCCTGTCAATCTCCGGTCACGTCGCTCATATCCTCCGGTTGAGGAGGCTGTCCACCGCCTTGGTCAACTGGGTGTGGGCCTTTTTGCTGCTGTCGGGCGTCGTCCTGGCCGCCGCTCGAGGCGAGCCAAACCTGGTGGCGGAGGCCGTCGCCACCGGGGCAGGCCGCGCCGTGCAGCTGGCCATCCCCTTTTCGGCCGCCATCATGCTCTGGACCGGGCTCATGCAGATCGCGGACGATGCGGGGCTGACCCGGTGGCTCGCTCGGGCGCTCCTGCGCCCGGCACGGCGACTCTTTCCGGGGATCCCGGCCGAGGACCCTGCGATGGGCGCCATCCTGATGGCCCTCAGCGCCAACGTCCTGGGGCTGGGCAACGCGGCGACACCCCTTGGGCTCAGGGCCATGCGCGAGCTGCAGCGCCTCAACCCCGACCCGACCCGGGCCTCGCCGGCCATGTGCACGCTGTTGGCGCTGACGACGTCGAGCCTCACGGTGGTGCCGACCGGCGTCATCGCCCTGCGGGCGGCCGCCGGCGCCCACCAGCCGGCCGATATCCTGGTGCCGACCCTGCTGGCAACCGCCTGCTCGACGGCGGTGGCCCTGCTGGCCGACGCCTACCTGCGCGGCCGCCATGGCAGCCGGGGCAGGTGAGAGCATGACCGCAGCATGGCTGGACGGGGTGGCGCGTTGGGCCGTCCCCGCCATGATCGGCCTCGTCGTCGGCATCGGCGCGAGCCGCGGCGTCCCGGTATACGAGAGCTTCGTGCGGGGCGCCAAGAGCGGACTCGCCGTCACCCTGCGGGTGCTGCCCTACATGGTCGCGATGCTGTCGGCGACGGAGCTCTTCCAGCAATCTGGCGCCATGGAACTGGTCATGGCGCCGCTGCGCCCGCTGACCGAGTGGCTCGGCATCCCTTCGGTGGTCTTGCCGATGGCCATCATCCGCCCCCTCTCCGGCTCCGCCGCGTCGGGCTACCTGGCTCACCTCCTGCAGACGCACGGCCCCGACTCGCTGGTGGGGCGCCTGGCCTCGGTCATGCAAGGGAGCACCGAGACCACCTTCTACGTCATCACCGTCTACCTGGGATCGGTGGGCATCCGGGACCCCCGCTGGGCGCTGACGGCCGGGCTGCTGGCCGATGCCGCCGGCCTCGCCGCCTCGGTGGTGGCGATACGCCTCATGGGGTGGCAGTAAGGCCTGGCATGCGTCGCACGCATTTCCACCGGGCAGACGCCGCATGGTCTGATAAGATGCTCTCATGCATCATGCTGAGACATGGCATGCCCGGCGCGTGCGTGGCGGGCACCCCGCAGGGCCCCGGGTGCTCCCGGCGCTGGTCCGGAGGAGATGGGATCGCCGGCTCAGCGCCCGTTTTCCACCCAACCCCTATGTCCAGCGGCTGGTGAGGGCCGCGCGAGCGCTGGGGATCGCCTTCGAGCCAAGTCCGCTGCCGGAGCAGTGGATGTATCACCCGGGCCGGAGGGCCATCCTGGTCTGGGGGCCGGATCTTAGCCGCCAGTCGATCTCGTATCTGGTGGCGATCATGGCCCACGAGCTGGGACACGCTCTCGACTTCGACCAGCACGCTTCCCGGGCAGCCATGCTTGGACGTCGCCATGCGTCCATCCACGACATGGAGATGGAGCAGGCGGCGTGCGTCGAGGGGTTCCTGCTCATCAGGCGGTTGCGCATCCCTTTCAGCCTGCGCCAGTACCTCTCGATGCTGGAGCCCCCGCTGTCGGGGCGAGTCCAGGCAGAGCTGGAGGCACGCCTCTGCTGCCTGCTGGATCGCTACGGCCCTGCCTTCGCCCGAGCAGCCGCCTCAGGCACCCTGCCGGGCGTGGCCCTGCCGCCCGTCGCCTAGGCGGCCGGCCCGGTCGATGGCGACCAGAGGTAAGCCCCCGGCGCGCGACGTATGCTAACGTAGCGGGCTTCTCCGCGCGCAACACTCGCGAGCCTCGGCTCACCGGCACGCGAGGGAGGGGGGATTCGTGTGCCCCAGTATGCACGGATGAAAACCGCCATCCCGGGTCCGAAGGCGCAGGAACTGTTGGAGTTGATGCGTCGCTACGTGCCCGACGCGATGGCACCGGCCGTGCCGACGGTCATCGCCCGGGCTTCCGGTGCGCTGGTCGAGGACGTCGACGGCAACCAGTTCATCGACTTCGCGGGCGGCATCGGCGTGCTCAACGTGGGCCACGCCCCGCCCGAGGTCGTCCAGGCCATCGTCGAGCAGGCGCAGCGCTTCTTGCACACCGACTTCACCGTGGTCCCCTACGAGCCCTACATCCGGCTGGCCCAGCGGCTGGCGGCCAAGGCCCCCGGCAGTAGCCCCAAGAAGGTGGCCTTCTTCAACTCCGGCGCCGAGGCCGTGGAAAATGCCGTGAAGCTGGCCCGGTACGCGACCGGCCGTGCGGGGATCATCGCGCTGGAAGGAGCCTTCCACGGCCGCACCTACATGGCGATGACGCTGACCAGCAAGTTCAAGCCCTACAAGGCGCGCTTCGGGCCCTTCGTCCCCGAGGTGTACCGCGTGCCGGCCCCCTACTGCTACCGATGCCCGATGGGCCTGAGCTACCCGCAGTGTGGGCTGGCTTGCGCGCAGGCCCTCGAGCGCGCCCTGGTGACCATGGTCGCCCCCGAGGCGACTGCCGCGGTCATCGTCGAGCCGGTCCAGGGCGAGGGCGGCTTCGTGGTGCCGCCGCCGGAATACCTCCGGGCGGTGCGCGAGCTGACCGCCCGGCACGATATCCTGCTCATCGCAGACGAGATCCAGTCGGGCTTCGGGCGCACGGGGCGCTTCCTGGCCATCGAGCACTTCGGGGTGGAGCCCGACATCATCACCGTCGGCAAGTCCATCGCGGCCGGCCTCCCGCTCTCGGGCGTCATCGCCCGGGCCGATCTCTACGACCGGCTCGGAGAGGGCGTGGTGGGCGGCACCTTCGTGGGCAACCCCGTCGCCTGCGCCGCCGGCCTGGCGGTGCTGGACCAGATCGAGCGCCAGGACCTGGTGGCCAGGGCCGCCCGCATCGGAGAGATCGCCCGGCGTCGCTTGGAGGCCATGATGGAGCGGATCCCCCTCATCGGCGACGTGCGGGGGCTGGGTGCCATGGTCGGCATGGAGCTGGTGCGAGACCGCCGCACCAAGGAGCCCGCGGACCAGGAGACCTCCCGCATCCTGCGGCGCTGCGCAGAGCGAGGCCTCATCTGCATCAAGGCCGGCATCTACGGCAACGTCATCCGCCTGCTGGTGCCTCTCGTCGTGGAGGAGGATCAGCTCCAGGAGGGGCTCGACATCCTCGAGCAGGCCGTCCTCGAGGAGGCCGGGCTGCGGAGCTGACACGGCGGCCTGAGCCTCGACGACCCGACGGGGCCACCGGGCGGCACGCCCACCGGTGGCCCCGGGTACTCTCAGGAGCCCACGAGCCCGAGCTGCCGGCCGGCCTTCTCGAAGGCCTCGAGGGCCTGGTCGAGATGGGCCCGGGTGTGCTCGGCCGTCACGATGGTGCGCACGCGGGCCTTGCCGCGGGGGACGGTCGGGTAGACGATGCCCTGGGCGAAGACGCCGTACTCGAAGAGCAGGTCCGAGAGGCGCATGGCCTTCTCCTCCTCGCCGACGATGACGGGCGTGATGGGCGTCTCGCTGATGCCCGTGTCATAGCCCAATCGGCGAAGGCCCTCCTTGAAGTACCGGGTGTTGTCCCATAGCCGCTGGATGCGCTCGGGCTCCCGCTCCAGCACGTCGAAGGCGGCCAGGCAAGCGGCCGTCACCGCAGGCGGGTGCGAGGTGGAGAAGAGGTAGGGACGCGCCCTGGCGATGAGGTAGTCGATGAGCGTACGGCTGCCCGCCACGTAGCCCCCCAGGACCCCGATGGCCTTGGAGAGGGTCCCCACTTGGATGTGCACCTGGCCGTGCAGCCCGAAGTGGTCGACGGTGCCCCGACCATGGGTGCCCAGCACGCCGCTGGCGTGAGCATCGTCCACCATGACGATGGCGTCGTACTCGCGCGCCACCCGGACGATGTCGGGCAGCGGCGCGATATCGCCATCCATGCTGAAGACCCCGTCGGTGACGACCAGGATGCGCCGGGCCTTGGGACGGGCCTCCTCCAGCAGGCGGCGCATGGCCTCGACGTCCCGATGCGGGAAGACGCGGATCTCGGCTCGGGAGAGGCGGCAGCCGTCGATGATGCTGGCGTGGTTGAGCTCGTCGCTGATGATGACGTCCTCCCGCCCCAGGATGGCTGCCACGGTGCCGGCGTTGGCGGTGAAGCCCGACTGGAAGACGAGCGCGGCCTCGGTGCCCTTGAAGCGAGCGATGCGGCGCTCCAGCTCCTCGTGCATGCGCAACGTGCCGACGATGGGCCGCACCGCCCCCGACCCGACGCCCCACTCTCGCACGGCCCGCTCGGCCGCCTCCTTGAGGGCGGGATGTGTGGCCAGGCCGAGGTAGTTGTTGGACGAGAGGTTGATCACTCGCCTCCCGTCGATGACCGCTACGGCTCCCTGCGGGCTATCGAGCACCCGAGGGTAGCGAAACAGCCCGCGCTGGCGAAGGTCGGACAGCTCCGCCTCCAAAAACGCCAGTGCCGCTGCATCGGACGGCCCTGCCATCGTCGTCGCCTCCCTCGCCGGGGGTCCTCACGGTCCCGGGATCTCCAGCACGATCTTGCCGCACTGGCCGCTGGCCAGCAGCTCGAACGCCTCCTCGTACGCCTCGAGCGGCAGGCGATGGGTGACGATGGGCCGCACGTCGAGCCCGCCCCGGAGCAACTCGCTGGTCTGCATCCAGGTGCGGAAGATCTCCCGCCCGTGGATGCCCTTGACCGTGAGGCCCTTCATCACGATCTGCTCGCCCAGCTCGAGCGTCACCTCGCCAGGGGGCAGGCCCAGCTGGGCGACGGCCCCACCGGGCCGCACCATCCGCAGTCCCTGCCGGATGGCGTCAGGGTGGCCCGACATCTCCAGCAAGACGTCGACCCCCTCGCCGCCGGTGGCATCCAGCACTGCCGCCACGGGGTCGCCTTCTCGCGGATCCATCACCCGGTCGGCGCCCATGAGCTCGGCCAGCCTCCGCCGTGGCGCCGACGTCTCGGTGACGAAGATGGCCGTGGCGCCTGCCCGGCGAGCCACAGCGATGGCTGCCAACCCGATGGGCCCAGCTCCCGTCACGGCCACCGTGGCACCCGACAGGGGGAAGGCCAGTGCCGTATGCACCGCATTGCCGAGAGGGTCCATGATGGCCGCCACCTCGTCGGGGATGGCGGGGTCGAGCCTCCAGACGTTACGGGCCGGGACCACCACGTACTGGGCGAAGGCGCCGTCGGTGTCGACGCCACCGATGCGCAGGTGTCGGCAGAGGTGCGGCTGGCCGGCCCGGCACGCCCGGCACTGGCCGCAGTAGAAATGCATCTCGGCCGTCACCCGGTCGCCAGGCTCGATGCCCTCGACACCGGGACCCACCGCATCGACCACACCCACCCACTCGTGGCCCAGCACCACCGGCGGCCGGATGCGGGAAGCCGCCCAGGGGTCCCAGGCATAGATGTGGCCGTCGGTGCCACAGATGCCGGCCAGCTTGACCCGAGCGCGAACCTGGCCCGGTCCCACCGCCGGCACCTCGACGCGTGTCAACCGTAGCCCCGGCCCCGGGTGGAGCTTGGCCAGGGCTGTCATCCCACCGCCCGTCCCCATTGTCCCTCGCGCCTCCCCGGAGAGTTTCCCGAGGGGACCCCCGGCCTCCTGCGGGGGCCGGGATCGGCGGTGGGGCTCAGGCCGCGACAGGCTTGGACAGGCGAGCGAAGACCCGGGAGATGGTGGCTCCCAGCTTGCGGGCATAGAAGCAGCGCGGCCCGGCCCACGCGATCTCGGCCTTGGTGTAGCCGCGCCGGGCCATCTCCTCCATCGCCCGCGCGCAGAGCTCGAGACCCGCGCCGCTACCCTGCAGGGAGGGCTCCACTCCCATCGGGCCGAACCACCCCGGCCGGGTGCTGTCGAAGACCGCGAAGCCCACGATGTCGCCCTCGCGTGTGGCGACGAAGCCGGCCGGGTCGGGCCGGCCGAGCGCCAGCATCCCCTCGTAGGCCCAGTTTGGGCCCCAGGTACGCTGCAGCCAGGCCTCCAGAGCCTCCCGATCCTCCCGACGGAGGGCCCGTACCGTCACTCCGCTGCGCTCCAGTGCCTGCTGGCGCACCGATGGCGGATCGACCGGCAGGGGCCGCGTCAGGTCCACCTCCATGTTGAAGTCGTAGCCCTCGAGCTTGTATCCCCTGCGTTCGAAGAGGCAGAGGGCCCCGGTGTAGCGCACGTCCACGCCCGGCCACAGATAGCTGGGGGCCCCGCCGAAGGCGCGGATGCGCCGCGCCCCCCGTTGGGCCATCCGCTGCTCCAGCTCGTCCAGCAGTCGGCTCGCGACCCCGCGGCGCCGATATCCCGGGGCAACCGCCAGAAACTGCACGAACCCCGTCGGCCCCTCGGGTCCCTGCGATCGCACGACCCCCGTGGCCGCTCCGATGAGCCAGCCGTCGTGGGTGGCCGTCAACCACAGCCCGGGATCCCGGTCGGGGTCCTCGAAGATCTTCTCCCTGAGCACCCACGCCTCGATGGGCTCGCCGGGGCAGGCCTGGCGCCACAGATCCGCCAGGACCCGGGCCGCGTCCGGTCCTTCGGCCAGGTCGTGCGTGCACGAGTTCGTGCGGTCGTCCGTCACCGTCGGTCGGCTCCCTTCGTCCGGACCCGTGCTTCTCTGCTCGGCGTGGGCTATCCTGTTGGGGAAGGAGGCGCCCCGAGCCCGTGGAGGTCGTACCCATCTCACCGAGAGGTTACTGCTACGGCGTCGTCGACGCCCTCAAGCTGGCCACGGCCGTCGCCCGGGACCCGGCGACGCCCCGACCCATCTACGTGCTGGGGCTCCTGGTGCACAACCATCATGCCGTGGCGCAGCTGGAGAGCCTGGGCATCCGGTCCCTGGACGGGCCGGACCGCCTCGCGCTGCTGGATCAGGTGCCACCGGGTTCCACCGTCATCTTCACCGCCCACGGCGTCTCGCCCGCCGTCAAGGCCGCGGCCCGGGCGCGAGGGCTGCACTGCGTCGACGCGACCTGCCCCGATGTGACGAAGACCCACGACCTGGTGCGGGAGCTCGCGGCTCGGGGGTACTTCATCGTCTACGTGGGCAAGCGCGGGCACCCGGAGCCGGAGGGCGTCCTGGGGGAGGCGCCGGACCGGGTGGTGCTGGTCGAGACACCGGAGGAGGCGGACCGCCTCCAGCTCCCCGACGACGTCCCTCTGGCCGTCACCACCCAGACCACCCTGTCGCAGTGGGACACCCAGGAGGTCATCGAGCGCATCAAGGCCCGCTACCCCCACGCGGAGGTCTACAACGAGATCTGCCTGGCCACCCAGTTGCGCCAGCAGGCCGCGGTGCAGGCGGCAGCCAGCGTGGACCTGGTCATCGTCGTGGGCGACCGACGCTCCAACAACTCCGGCCGCCTCGTGCAGGTGGTGCAGGAGCGAGCGGGCAAGCCGGCCTACCTGGTGGAGGACGTGCATCAGATCCGTCCAGAGTGGTTGAGAGGCGCCCGGCGCGTCGGCGTCACGGCGGGATCGTCGACGCCCAGTCCCATCACCCGTGAGGTCATCCGGTGGCTCGAGGCCTTCGAGCCGGACCGTGATGTCGACTCACGATAGTGTTGCACTGCCAACCGATGGAAGCTCGACCGCGAGGAGGGGTGTCGCGCCATGGAGCAGGTGATCATCCTCGGATCCGGCCCCGCCGGCCTGACGGCCGCCATCTACGCGGCCCGGGCCAACTTGAGCCCTCTGGTGGTGGCCGGGCGCGAGGCGGGCGGCCAGCTGATGCTGACCACCGAGGTGGAGAACTTCCCGGGCTTCCCCGAGGGCATCCAGGGGCCCGCGCTCATGGATGCCATGCGCCGGCAAGCGGAGCGGTTCGGCGCGCGCTTCATCGACGATGATGCGACCGGCGTCGATTTCACGGGCCGCCCCCTCAAGGTGATGGTCGGCGACCAGACCTATGAGGCCGAAGCCGTCATCGTCGCGACGGGCGCGTCGGCCCGGTGGCTGGGGTTGCCCTCGGAGCAACGACTGCGAGGGCGGGGCGTCTCCAGCTGCGCCACGTGTGACGGCTACTTCTTCCAGGGCAAGAAGGTCGTGGTGGTGGGGGGCGGCGACACGGCCATGGAGGAGGCGCTCTTCCTCACCCGTTTCGCCACCGAGGTGGTGGTGGTCCACCGCCGCGACACGCTCAGAGCGAGCAAGGTGCTGCAGGACCGCGCCCGAGCCCACCCCAAGATCCGCTTCGTCTGGAACGCCGTGGTCGAAGAGGTGCTGGGGGACAAGAGCGTGGAGGGCGTGCGGCTTCGCGACGTGAGGACCGGTGAGACCCGTGTCGAGCCGTGCCACGGCCTCTTCGTCGCCATCGGCCACGATCCAAACACCGGCTTCTTGCGGGGGCAGCTGGAGCTCGACGAGCGGGGATACGTGGTGGTCCACGACGAGACCCGCACCAGCGTGGAGGGCGTCTTCTGCGCCGGCGACGTGGCCGACCATCGTTACCGGCAGGCTATCACCGCGGCGGCGGCAGGCTGCAAGGCGGCCATGGACGCCGAGAAGTACCTGGAGGCTCGTCACGCGGCGTCGTTGACCTCGACGGCCAGCTCGTAGACGCAGGGGGTACGCTGTGGCGCGAGGCGCCGCCCCGGCAGGGGGGGCGGCGCCTGGTCGCGACAGGACGCATACGCGGACGGCTCAGGAGCCGACCGGCCCGCCGTCTCGCTCGATGACGGCCAGCAGGTCCGAGCGGTTGACGATGAGGTGCTCGACGCCGTCGATCTTGACCTCGGTGCCCGAGTACTTGGCGAAGACGACGCGATCGCCCGGCTTCACCTTGATGGACTCGTCGTCACCCACGGCGATGACCTCACCTTCCTGCGACTTTTCTTGGGCGGTGTCGGGCAGGATGATACCGCCCCGGGTGCGCTCCTCGGGCTTGACAGGGCGCACGAGCACCCGATCGTCGAGCGGCTTGATGGTCATCTCCTCGGATACCCCCCTGCACGTCTGCGGTCTATCGCCTCAGGCCCAGCAGCCGATCGATCCGGGCCCGGTCAAATCCCACGACGATGCGGCCATCGATGTCGATGACGGGGACTCCCTGCTGGCCCGATTTGCGGATCATCTCCTGCGCGGCCTTGGGGTCGCGAGAGACGTCGACGTCATAGAAGCGGACCTGGCGCTCGCGCAGGTAGCGCTTGGTCGCGTTGCACCAGGGGCACGTGGGGGTGGAGTACACGATGACGCGCGGTTGCGTCGATGCCACGGACGAACGAGCCTCCTCCCACCCATGAGCCGGGATGTTGTATACCCTACCGGGTACTGTAGTCGATCTTAGGAGCGAGGCCCCTGGATGTCAACCGGTCCTGTTACCCGCCAGACGGGTCACGCTTCGCCGTCGGTTCGCGTGGCACGCGCCGCGGGCGCGGCCTTCAGCGCCCTCTCCAGCACCCAGGCCGCCGGCACCAACAACGCGCCGGCAGCCGCCGTCACCCCCGAGTCGTTGGCCATCAGGGCGACCGCCGCGCCCAGCGCCGAGGCCTCCAGGGTCACCCGCATCCGGGGGTTGTCCGTCAGGGCCCTCAGCAAGCCCCCTGCCGGCAGCCAAAACGCCGCCATCACCACCAGCATGGCCGTGAAGAGGACCCGGCTGTAGAGGCTGTACCGCAGCAACCGCCAGTTGAGGGCCAGCTTGCGCGCCGCGACGGAGATGACGTAGGCGGGCCCAAGCTCCTGAGCCTTCTCGACCGTCATCGCCAGATGGCTCTGCTGGCCCGTCGCCGCGCCGGCGTCGAGGGTCCAGGCGACGGTAAGCAGGCAGGCCGCGAGGGCCGCCCCTGCCAGCGCCCTGGCCACCGCCGCTCGCAGCCGGGGACGGGCGTCGGCGTGCCACCCGGCCGCCGCCACCCCGACCCCGGTCGCCACGGCCAGCAAACCGCCCACGTTGGCACCCAGGCCGGGAGCGGCCACCATCCAGGCCAGGCCCAGCAGGACCAGGGTCAGCGCCCACGATGCCCTGGGCCACCGCTCGCCTATCTCCCCGGCCGCCACCAGGGCAGAGCCCAGGAGCAATCCCATGTGCTCGTTGCCGATCCCGTACATCCGGGCGCCTCCGATGAGGTCGAAGCCCATGAAGGAGCGGGCGATGAGGTCGAGGCGCCCCATCACGTCAGCCGCCAGCACCGCCACCGACGACGCGGCGATGACGGCGGTGGCGCTGACGCCCAATCGGCGTCCCACTCGCCCGGCCACCCAGGCGACCGCGCCGGCGCCGACGGCAACGGCGGCCAACGACCAGGTGGTGCCGCCCCAGGCGGGCACGGGAGGAGCGGCCACCCATGGGTGGAGCAACACCAGCGGGACGGCCACGGCCCACGCGAGGGCAAGCCGCACCAGCCCGGGCCCCCGGTTCTCGGCCAGGGCGTGCACCCAGCCGGACGGGTGCCCCATGCGCAGGGCCGCGGCGAGGCCGAGCCCGACGGCCAGGATGAGCACCTGGGCCGTGATGAGGCCGCCCATCACCCGCATCCGCCCAGACCAGATGAGGGCACGGTCGTCGGCCCAATCCCGCAACGCCCCCACGCTGGGAGCCGGCGAGCCCAGCGCCAGTGGCCGGCCGATCACCCCCGAGGGCACGGAGATGCCGGCCATCCGGGCGAGGGTGGGGGCCACGTCGATGGCCATCACCAGGCCGTCTCGCCGGGCCGTGAGGGAGCGCAGGGCTCGGGGCTCCCAGGGCCCGCGCCAGACGATGGCAGACAGGAGCCGCCCGTCTCGCCCGTCCATCGAGGGCGCGGTCGCCCCCAGCAGCAACAGCGAGCCACGGCTCCAGTACGGGTCGCCCTGCCACCAGCCCACCAGCCGGTCCAGCTCGGCGGCCAGCGCCCGGTGGTGAGCCTCCCGAGCGGGTGCCGCCATCTCCGGCCCCTCCCGCAGGAGTCGCCAAAGGTCGCCGCTGGCCACGACGGCCAGCACCCGGTCGCCGGCTGCCTCGCCGTCCGCACCGCCCGCCCCTGCCATCTCTCGCAGGCGGCCCGGCACGCTCCCCCAATCGGTGCGAAGTCCTCCGGGAGCGGTCGGATCGCTCACGGCCAGCGGCTGGACGGCCTCGATCTGCCCCTGCGTGTCGACCACCAGCAAGCCGGCCGCGGCCAGGGGGGAGGAGCGGTCGGCCCAGGCGGCGACCGGCGGAAGCTCCGGTCCTCCCTCGGCCGGCGTGGCCACCCAGCGGTCGTCGCCCATGAGGGCGACGCGCACGCCCGCCTCACGCAGGCCTTCGCCCAGCCACCCCAGAGGTGCGAAACTCCCCGACGTCCTGCTCTCCTCCTGCAGGCGAGGGAGATCCAGGAGCAGGTAGGCCCCCGGCGACGGTGAGCGGCCGGTGCGGCGCTCGAAGATGCTGGCCGCCGGCTCGCCTGATGCCAGGCGCACCGCGCTGGCGCTCTCGACCCGCACCCCCGTGGCGAGGCTCAGGTAGGCCCCCGCGCCGTCGCGGAAGGGCGCCAACGGGTTGTAGACGCCACGTGCCGCGCCCTGGATCAGCGCCTGCAGGTGCGGCGTCTGCTCCCCCATCGCGGAGCGCTCGAGCCAGGCCCAGTCGAGACCATCCAGGGTCACCACCAACAGCGGCCAGCCCGCCTGAGCCGACGGCTCGGCCGCGTGCACGATCGGCCCGAGGCAAAGGGCGATGGCCACGACGACCCCGAGCCACGGCCCCGTGCGCGCAGGCCGGCGTCCTTCCCTGCCCGAGCCGAGGTTCATGGCGCCGTTCGCCCGGCGCCCGTCACCTCGCGATACAGCGCCAGGGTCTCCAGGGCCATCTCGCGAGCCGTCCGTGCCGTCGCCCGTCGTCGTGCCTCCTCGCCCATGCGTCGACGGAGCCCGGGGTCTCCGGCCAGGCGCTCGAGGGCGGCGGCCAGCCCCTCGGGCGAGGGGTCAACCACCATACCAGCCCCCTCGGGGACCACCTCGCGGCTGCCGGGACACTCCAGGGCCACGACCGGCAGGCCTGACGCCATGGCTTCCAGAGCCGAGTAGGAGGCACCCTCCCGCAGCCAGGGCAGCACGGCGACGTCGGCCTCGCCCCACACCTGCGCTGGCTCCGCCCATCCCAGGAAGCGCACCCGGCGCCACGCGCCCGTCGCGCGGGCCCTCGCCTCCAGTGCGGCCCGGCAGGGGCCATCGCCGGCAATCCACGCCTCCACCTGCACGGATGCCGGCAGGCCGGCGATGGCGTCGACGAGGATCTCGACGCCCTTGGATGCGTGCA
Source organism: Limnochordales bacterium (assembly GCA_036562495.1). Classification (GTDB taxonomy): domain Bacteria; phylum Bacillota; class Limnochordia; order Limnochordales; family Geochordaceae; genus Geochorda. The sequence goes on along the minus strand of DATCKA010000070.1, from coordinate 43,635 downwards.
GGCGCATCACGCAGGCCACGACCATGGCACGGCCCCTTGCCGCGCCGTCCTGTCGCTGCCTCGCCCGGCTGCACCAACGGGGGTCCAGCGCGTTTCGCACCACCGTCACGGGCCGGCTGCCGTCCAGGAGTTGGTGGGCGAAGCGTCCGAGCGTCTCGGAGACCGCGATGAGCCGGTCCGCCCGTCGCAGGCTCCAGCCCACCATCCGACGCTGGGCGACGCCCCAGATGCCACCGCCCGACGAGGGAAGGAAGTTGTGCACGGTCACCACGCGGGCCGGGCCCAGGGGCAGCGTCATGGCCAGGGCCGAGGCCCACGCCGCCTTGTGGCCGTGCGCGTGCACCACGTGTGGCCGCAGACGGCGCACGGTCCTGCGCAGTGCCATGGCGGCGGCGAGGTCACGGCCCGGCCGCATCCCGTCGTACAGGGGCAGGGGCACCCTCCAGGCATGGCCGGCGTCCCCTTCCTCCAGTCGGGAGCCGAGCCGCGCCAGGACCTCGGGGGGCGCGGCCACCGCCACCTCCGCCCCTGCCTCCAGCAGGGCCCCCGTCAGGGCCGCCAGGTGGGTCACCATCCCCCCGGAGGCCTCCCGCATCAGGTGCAAGACTCGCAAGCGCTCTGGCTCCATCACTGCAAAGGGCCGCCTTCTTGGCGGCCCTTAGCGTGTGCGGAGGACGGCCCCGGCTATGAGCACCGGTCAAGCCATGGCTCGCGTCCTGGGCAGGGCGGCTCGCCGGCGCGCCTCCTCCACCGCCATGCGCGCCAGCAGGTGGGCCAGGGTCGACTCGGCGCCCTCGTTGGCGTTGACCCCGTCGGGGCCCAGGCCGTCGCGACAGCCACCGGTAGCCTCGTCGTAGAGCGGCGCACCCAGTGCGTTGCGCCCGTAAAACCACTCCAGCGCTCGTTCGGCCTGCGTCAGGTACTCAACGCGCCCGGTGGCCACGTAGAGGCTGGCGGCGGTCTCGGCCATGGCGCCCGCGTCGACGGGCTGCTGGTCGTAGCGGGCCCTTGCCTGCCCTCGGACCCACCACCCCCGATTGCCGACCAGGTCCAGGTAGGCGCCGTTCCACAGGTGGTCCCAGAGGAACCGGTAGGTGGCCACGGCCACCTCGAGGAACGGGCCGTGGCCGGTCACCTCCCACGCCGCCACCAGCGCCTGGGGCAACCGGGCGTTGGCGTACGTCAGCCGGTCCTCGAACCACTGCCAGTCATCGCGTCGCGTCCGGTGGTACGCCGAGACCAGGCGCTCGGCCAGCTCCGCCGCCATCTGCTTGACCGAGCCCGCCGTCATGCCGTCGTCGACGGCCTTCAGGCGTGCATGGGAGCTGCGCGCCAGGGCCCGGAGCCCCAGCAGCGTGAACGCGACCGCACGCAAGTCGGTAAGCTTGCGTGCCCACGGCAGGCTGCGCCCGAGGGCGCGAGCGGCGCCGATCCACAACCCCTCGAGGCCGAGCCCGGCCACCGCCTCTCCTAGCGCCCAGATGGCACGCCCCACGGGGTCTCCGGTTGCCCGGGTGTCCAGGAAGCGGCGGTCCCAGCCGACGTCGTTGTGAAACCACCCATCCTCCGTCTGACAGTAGAGGATGAAGCTCAGGTAGCGCACCGCCAGCTCCAGGGCCTCGGGGTCCCGGGTGGAGCGGTGGTAGCGGACGACCGCGACCAGGGCACGGGCGTTGTCATCCAGGGTATAACCCTCGGAGGCGTTGGGCACGGCCCCCAGGGCGTGCTCGACGATGCCCGTCGCGTCGGTGAGGCGCCTCACGTGAGCCAGGCTCCAGCTCGGCCCCGTGTCGAGGTGGGCCGCTGGGGCCGCCCGGTGCCGGCGGCGCTCACGGGCCGACATGGCGCCTCACCTCCCGGGCTGGGAGTGGGCCTGCGACCAGTCACCCGACAGGGGCACGCCCCGGGGCGTCCCCATCTTGGCCGCCCAGGCGGCCGAGGACGCGTCGGGCACGGCCGGCTCCTCCCTGGACGACCCGACGACCCATTCGAAGAGTCGCCCGTAGCGCGCCCCGACGATCTCCCAGCTCATCGACTGTCCGAAGGCCCGCGCCCGGTGCTCCAGGGTGCGGCGGAGATCTTCGCTCTCCAGTACCCGCAAGACTTCGGCGGCCAACGAGGACGGGTCGCCGAACCGGCACAACAGCCCCCGTCCCGGCCCGATCAGCTCCCGGGCGTAGCGAAATGGCGTGGAGACCACCGCCTTGCCCGCGGCCAGGGCGTAGCTGAGGGTGCCGCTCACGGCCTGGTCCTCGTTGGGATAGGGGAGGACGTAGACGTCGGCGGCAGCCAGCAGCCAGCCCAGGTCCTCGATGTCGAGGTAGCGGTCGATGAACTGGACGTTGCTCCCGACTCCCAGCTCCGCCGCCATGCGGATCAGGGACTCACGGTAGGCCTCGCCCGAGATCTTGCGCACATTGGGGTGCGTCTGGCCCGCCACGACGTAGAGGACGTCCGGCCGCCGCCGCGCTATCTCGGGCAGGGCCTGGATGGCCTGCTCGATGCCCTTGCCCGGGCTGAGCAGGCCGTACGTCAGCAGCACCGGGCGCTCCCCGAAGCCGAAGCGGGCCTTGGCCTCGGCCGACGGGATGGCCGGGAAGTCGGGCGTCCCGTGCGGGATGATGAGCACCCGCGCCCGATCGATGCCGTAGACACGCTCCAGGAGATCCAGGGCCGAACGGGCCTGCACCACCACGGTACGGGACCGGGCAGCCAGCTCCACCAGCAGCTGCCGCTGCTTCTCGTTGGGTCGGCGGAGGACCGTGTGGAGCGTGGTGACGACCGGCAGGCGGGTGGCCCGCAGCAGGTGCGTCACGACGTACTCCCCGTGGTCGCCGCCGAAGATGCCGTACTCGTGCTGGACGCAGAGGACCTCGTATCCCTGGCGCTCCGCCCAGGCCGCAGCCGCCGTGTAACTGTCGGGGTCCTCCAGGGTGACGCTCAAGACTTCGTCCACCCCGGCCGCGTACGGCGGTTGCCGGTCCATCCTCTCCCAGGACGGATCGATGGCGATGACGCCGACATGGGCGCTCGGCAGCGCCCGCTTCAACGAGCGGGCCAAATCGGCCGTGAAGGAGGCGATGCCGCAGCGCCTCGGCGGAAAGGAGCTGACGAACGCCACTCGGGGGCCGGTGCGCCACGACGGGAAGCCCGCACGCCGCGGGCGCGCCCGCAGGCCATCGACCCCGTCCAATCCGTTGGGACGGTCAAGCATGGCTGCGCTCACCTGCCGACACCTGCTCGATCCACTGCCTGCCGGTGGCGAGCAGGGCATCCAGGCGCTCGGGACGGTCCGCCTCGGCGTAGACCCGTACCAGAGGCTCCGTGCCCGAGGGCCGCACCATCAGCCAGGAGCCGTCTTCGAGCACGAACTTGAAGCCATCCACACGCTTCACTTCCTTGACGGGTACATCGGCGATCCGGTCGGGGGCGTGCCCGGCCAGCCGTTGTACCAGCGCTTGGCGGCGGCATTCGTCGAAGTGCAGGTCGAGCCGTCCGTACAGGTGGGGCCCCACCCGGCGGACCAGCTCCTGCAGCAGGCCCGACACCGGCAGCCGGGTCGTGGCCATCAGCTCGGCCATGATGAGAGCGCTGAGGATGCCGTCGCGCTCGGGGATGTGGCCTCGTATGCCGATCCCGCCGCTCTCCTCGCCCCCGACGAGCACGTCGCCCTCCAGCATCCTCGCGCAGACGTACTTGAAGCCGACGGGCGTCTCCACCAGCGGAAGACCGTACCGTTGGGCAAGCCGGTCGATCATGGAGGTGGTGGAGACGGTCTTGACGACCTCGCCCTTGAGCCCCCGGTGCTCCACGAGGTGCATCAAGACGAGGGAGAAGATCTGGTGCGCGTTGACGAACCCTCCCGTCTCGTCGACCATGCCGATCCGGTCGCCGTCACCGTCCACCGCGAAGCCCGCCTGCCAGCCCCCGTCACGCACGAAGGCCTTGAGTGGCCCCAGGTTGGGCTCGATGGGCTCGGGGTTGAGGCCCCCGAAGCCGGGGTTGGCCTCCTCCCGGACGGCCCCCAGGCGCCGCACGCCGGCCCTTCGCAGGGCCTCTGCCAGCACGCCCCGGGCGGCCCCGTGCATGGGGTCGACCGCCACCGCCAGGTCGGCCCGGGCGATGGCCTCCACGTCTACCAGGCTCAAGATGCGGCGCAGGTACGGCTCGATGGGGTCCATCCACTCCACCAGCCCGGCCGCGATGGCGTCCTCGAGGGGGCGCCTCGGTATCTCGGCCCCCTGCTCCTGCAGGATCGCGTTGGCCTCTCGCTCGATGGGCGCCGTGATCGCCTCGGTAGCGGAGCCCCCGTAGGGCGGCTTGAACTTGAGCCCGTTGAACTCGGGCGGGTTGTGGCTGGCCGTCACGACGATGCCGCCTCCGAGGCCCCGCTCCACCACGGCCGCCGCGAGCGCGGGCGTGGGAGTCTCGCGACGGGCGAGCAAGACCGGGATGCCGGCCCCCGCCAGCACCTCGGCCACGGCCCGGGCAAACCGCCCCGACAGAAACCGCCCGTCATAGCCCACCCCGACGCCACGAGAGGCCAGCCCCTGCTGGTGGAGGTAGCGGGCCATGGCCGCGGCCACGACCCTTACCCGGTCGAAGGTGAAACCATCCGCGATGACTTCTCGCCAGCCGTCGGTACCAAAACGGATCGGACGCGTCGGTACGCTCCCGATGGTCCATCCCCCCAACCCTCTCGTGATGGTCGCGCTCGGCGCGGTTACGTGCGTCGCGCCGTGCGGCCCACCAGGCGACGGCGGATCGACCCGGGTGACCTTCCTCATCTTGCCATGATCGGTCTGGGGGCTCAAGGCGGGGCTGGCGGGCCCGGAGCGTGGCTACAGGTACTCCTGGTGGCCGAGGGACCGCAGCCTGGCTAGAAGCGCTCGGATGTCCTGGGCCCGCTCCTTGGCACATACCAGTGTCACATCTTCAGTCTCCACGATCACCAGGTCCCGCACGCCGAGAGTCGCTACCAGTTTTGGCTGCGTCCCGTTGACGACGACGATGCACTGGCTGGTGTCGATCCCGACGTGGCGGGCCCCCCGCACCACGTTGCCCTCCTCGTCGGGCGCGAACAGGCGCTCGAAGGCGGGCCAGCTCCCCGCATCGTCCCAGCCGAAGTCGGCCGGGATCACCACGATCCCCTCGGCCCGCTCCAGTACGCCGTAGTCGATGGAGACCGAGTCGAGCCCGTCGAAGACCGACCGGGCCACGGCCTCCCCATCGGGCCTGCCCCAGGCCCGGGCGATGCGCTCGAGCCCCTCGTGCAGGGCGGGCATGTGCCGGGCCAACGCCTCGCGGATGGCACGCACCCGCCAGACGAACATCCCGCTGTTCCACAGGTGCCGGCCGTCCGCGACGTAACGCCGCGCCAGGGTCAGGTCCGGCTTCTCCACGAAGCGGTGCACCTGGTAGACGTCGTACCCGAGCGCCTTGCCCACGGGCTGCCCCAGCTCGATGTAGCCGTAGCCCGTCTCGGGCCGGGTCGGCCACAGCCCGATGGTGACCAGGGCGTGCGTCTCGGCGGCCTCGGCCGCCGCCCTCATCACCCGGCGAAAGGCCTCGGGATCCCGCACGACGTGGTCGGCGGGCAGCACCACCATGATGGGATCCGGCCCCCACGGGCCCGGCGTCCTCTCGAGATGGACCGCCGCCAGCCCGATGCAGGCCGCCGTGTTGCGTCCCGCGGGCTCCACCAGGATGTTGCCTTCGGGCAGCTCGGGGAGCTGGGCCCGGATGGAGGCGACGTACTCCCGGTTGGTCACCACCAGCACCCGCTGGGGGTCCACCAGCGGCAGCACGCGCTCGACGGCCTGCTGGATCAGGCTGCGGGGGCCATCGAGGTTGAGCAGCTGCTTGGGCCTGGCACGGCGGCTCAGCGGCCAGAACCGCTCGCCGCGCCCCCCTGCCATGATGACCGCCACCAGCTGCGACACGAGCCCGTCACCTCCTCACGAGAATCGGAAGATCAATCGATCCCCGCTGCGGGCTCCCAGCACCTCGGCGGCCGAGCCGGCGACCCGGGAGACCTCCAGGGTGCCGGCCGAACCCACCAACACCACCAGGGTGCCGTCAGGCGCATCGGCATAGGTGCGCACCCACCGGGCCGTGACCGGCCGGCCAACCCGGCGCCACCGGCCCTCCGACCGGCGCAGCAGCGCCACCGTCACCGATCGGCCCGGCTGCCCCGCATCCTGCGGCGGTGGCACGGGTGTCACCAGGTTGCCGAAGGCGTCGACCCGGACCACCTCGCCGCGTCGGCTCGTGTGATAGAACCGGAGCGGCACCAGGGGCGCCAGGCGGGCCTCGCCCAGCGACTCCAGAGGCGTCCCGGCCGCCCACCGGGCCGCGGCCGGGGCGAAGACGTCCCGGCCGTGGAAGGTGTTGGAAGCCTCAGGGGGTACAGGAAGGTTTACGATGCGAAGCCCGCCGTCATCCTCCACCGCCGGGAAGAGAAGGCCGTTGTCCGGACCGACCCACCGATAGTGGCGGCTCTCGACGGCCACGGCCGCCCTGTCGCTGCCCACCCCTGGGTCGACCACGGCCACGAAGAGGGTGCCCGGGGGGAAGTACCGGTACGTCGTCCGGAGGATCCAGGCACCCTCCCGCACGTCCTGGGGCCTCACCGTGTGGCAGAGGTCCACGATGCGGGCGTCCTCCCAGAGGGAGGCGATGACCCCCTTGAGGACGCCCACGTACTCACTGAGCCCGAAGTCGGTCAGCAGCGCTATCAGGGGCACGGGCTCCGGTGGCACGACCATCCCCTCGCAAGCGGTTGGATACGATGGCCTGCTTGACCTCCTGGATGGCCCGGGTCACCTGGATCCCCCGCGGGCAGGCGTCGGTACAGTTGAAGATGGTGCGGCACCGCCAGACCCCGTCCCGGCTGTCCAGGATGGCCAGACGCTCGGCCGCGCCCTGATCCCGGCTGTCGAAGATGAAGCGGTGGGCCGCCACGATGGCGGCCGGGCCGAAGTAGCGACCGTTGGCCCAGAAGATGGGGCACGACGTGGTGCACGCCGCGCACAGGATGCACTTGGTGGTGTCGTCGAAGCGCTCGCGCTCCTCGGGCGACTGGAGCTGCTCCCGCTCGGGCAGTCGCTCCTCGTCGACGATGAGGTAGGGCTTGACGGCCCGGTACGCCTCGAAGAAGGGCTCCATGTCCACGATGAGGTCCTTGAGCACCGGCAGCCCCCGGATGGGCTCGACCCGGATCTCCGGCCCCAGGTCCTTGATCAGCACCTTGCAGGCGAGCCGGTTGACCCCGTTGACCAGCATGGCATCCGAGCCACAGATGCCGTGCGCGCAGGAGCGGCGGAAGCTCAGGCTCCCGTCGATGCGCCACTTGATCTCGTGGAGGGCGTCCAGCAGGCGGTCCGTCGGCTCCACGTCGACCTCGTAGTGGGCCCAGTAGGGCGCCGGGTCCTGCTCCGGGTTGAAGCGGCGTACGTGAATCTTGACTCGCACCTCGCTCGATCCCCTCTCACTGGGCCGCGCTCAGTACTTGCGCTCCTGCGGCTGGAAGTGGGTGATGACCACCGGCTTGTAGGCGATGCGGTGGTCGCCGTCCTCGCCGCGGTACAGAAGCGTGTGCTTGAGCCAGGTAGCGTCGTCCCGCCGGGGGTAGTCCTCGCGCCAGTGGGCGCCGCGGCTCTCCGTGCGATTGAGGGCCGAAACCACCACGGCCTCGGCCACGTCCAGCAAGTACCCCAGCTCCACCGTCTCCAGCAGCTCGGTGTTGTAGCGCCGGCTCGGATCGCTGACCCGCACCCGCTGGTAGCGCTCCTTGAGCTCCGCCACGTCCTGCCGTGCACGCTCCAGCGACTCCTTGGTGCGGAAGACCGAGGCGTGTCGCATCATGGTGGTCTGCAGGGCCTCCCGGATCTCGGCGGCGCTCTGTCCCTCGCGGCGCCGGCGCAGGCTCTCCAGCCGATCCGCCACCTCGGCGATGGCGTCCGAAGGCCAGGGCACCCCGTCGGACTCCCGCACGAAGGTGGCCATGTGACGGCCCGCCCGCCGGCCGAAGACCACCAGGTCCACCAGCGAGTTGGTGCCGAGGCGGTTGGCGCCGTGCACCGAGACGCACGCCGCCTCGCCCGCTGCGTAGAAGCCGGGCAGGGGCGTGTTGCGCTCGTCGAGCACGACCCGCCCGTCGACGTCGGTGGGGATGCCGCCCATCCCGTAGTGGGCCGTCGGCTGGATGGGGACCAGGTCCTCGGCCGGGTCGAGGCCCAGGTAGGTCCGTACGAACTCCGTCACGTCGGGCAGCTTCTTCTCCAGCACCTCGCGGCCGAGGTGGCGGAAGTCCAGATGGACGAAGTCGCGGCCGCCGATGCCCCGTCCCTCCCGGATCTCCTGGTGGATGGCCCGAGAGACCACGTCGCGAGCGGCCAGGTCCTTGAGCGTGGGGGCGTAGCGCTCCATGAAGCGCTCTCCCTTGTCGTTGCGGAGGATGGCCCCCTCCCCCCGCGCCGCCTCGCTCAAGAGGATGCCCATCTTGTAGATACCGGTGGGGTGGAACTGGTAGAACTCCATGTCCTCCAGCGGCACCCCTCGCCGCCAGGCGATGGCCAGCCCGTCGCCCGTCAGCGAGTGCGCGTTGGAGGTGATCTTGAAGATCCGGCCGTACCCGCCCGTGGCGAAGAGGACGGCCCGGGCCGAGAAGCCGTGCAGCTCGCCGGTGGCCAGCTCATAGGCCACGACCCCGGCCACCCGCCCGTCGCGCACCACCAGGTCCAGCACCTGAAACTCGTTGAAGAAGTGCACCTCGTGCTTGACGCACTGCTGGAAGAGGGTCTGGAGGATCATGTGGCCGGTGCGGTCGGCCGCGTAGCAGGCCCGCCGGACGGGCCCCTGACCGTACTCCCGGGTGTGGCCCCCGAAGCGGCGCTGGTCGATGCGCCCGTCGGGGGTGCGGTTGAAGGGGAAGCCCATGTGCTCGAGCTCGATGATGGCGTCGACGGACTCCCGGGCCAGGATCTCGATGGCGTCCTGGTCACCAAGGTAGTCGCTCCCCTTCACCGTGTCGAAGGCGTACCACTCCCACCGGTCCTCCTCGACGTTGCCGAGCGGGGCGGCGATCCCCCCCTGGGCTGCCCCCGTGTGCGAGCGCGTCGGGTACAGCTTGGAGATGACCGCGATGCGAAGCCCCTGTCGTGAGAGCTCCACCGCGGCGCGCAGCCCTGCCCCGCCCGCGCCCACGACCACGGCGTCGAATGTATGCACCGTCGATGGCATGTCGGCTGACCCCCTCAGGATCCGAGCTGCGGCTGGAAGGTGAAGAGCACGACGGCGCCGAGCACCAGGGTGAAGGCGCCGACGACGTAGAGCGCCGTCAGCGTCACCGCCCGCCATCGGGGCGTGTGGACGTAGTCGTCGATGACCACTCGCAAGCCGTTGAGCCCGTGCAGGAGGGCCAGCGCCAGCAGCAGGAGGTCGTACGTCCGCCAGAGGGTCCCCAGGGGCCCGGCCAGGCGGGCTGCGACGAAGTCGTAGTCGATCTCCTCGACGGAGTGGATGACGTGCATGATGGCGAGGTGCCCCAGGGCCAGGAAGACCAGCAACAGGCCCGACAGCCTCATGAAGAGCCACGAGTAGAGCTCGAGGCTTCCTCCGGCCGGACGGGGCTTCGCGTATGCAGGGCGCACGGCCATCGTCAGACCCGCTCCCTTCCCGCCTCAGGTCAACAGCGGCCGCAGCATGAAGTAGGCCGCCGGTACGAAGAGGATGACGAAGAGAGCGCCCGCCACCCAGAAGAGGCGCTCGTGGATGCGCGTGGTCTGAGGCCAGAGGTCCAGGGCGATGACGCGCAGGCCGTTGAGCGCGTGGTAGAGCAGCGCGGCGGCCAGAAGGACCTCCATCACCCGGATCACGGGCGCGTGGTAAAAGGCGACGAAGCGGTTGTACCAGGTGGGCCCTGCCAGGATCAGCGCCGTGTCGGCGATGTGCAGGATGAGGAAGAGCAAGACGCCAAGTCCTGAGATCCGGTGCAGGGCCCAGGCCAGCATGCCCCACCGTCCTCGATACACCCGACAAGCCCCCTACCGCATAGAAATGGCGGTCCGATGCGCACGAATCGCACCGTATCCATACGGGAAATGCGACGGCGTATCGAGGACTCCTGCCGACGCGCCTTCGTCCGGCGGCAAAGCCCCCGGAGGTCGACCGCCGGCCTACGACAGGTACATGTCGAGGGCCGCCATGCGGGCCGGCTCCCTCAGGTGCGCCAGCGCCCGCTCCTGGATCTGGCGGATCCGCTCGCGGGTGACGCCGAGGCGCCGGCCGATCTCCTCCAGGGTCCGGGGCTGACCGTCGTCGAGACCGTAGCGGAGGGTCAGCACCGTGCGCTCCACGGGCGGCAGCGACTCCAGCACCTCGCGCACGTGGTCTCGCAACAGGCTCCGGGCCGCCTCCTCGTCGGGCGGCGGCGACTGCTCGTCGCCGACGAAGTCGGCCACCCGCATCCCCTCGTCGCCGACGGGGTTTTCCAGGGAGAGGAGCTCCTGCGCCGCCCGCATGGCCTCCTCCACCCGGGAGGGCTCCATGCCCAGGTGCGCGGCCACCTCCTCGGCGCGAGCCTCGCGCCCCAGTTCGTGACCCAGGAGGCTGGCGGCGGTGTTGACCTTGCCGATGGTCTCGATCATGTGGGCCGGCAGGCGGATGGTGCGCGACTGATCACCCAGGGCCCGCCGCACCGCCTGCACGATCCACCACGTGGCGTACGTGCTGAAGCGGAAGCCCTTGCGCCAGTCGTACTTCTCCACCGCCCGCATCAGGCCGATGTTGCCCTCCTGCACCAGGTCCAGCACGGGCACGCCCCGGTCGACGAAGCGCATGGCCACGTTGACGACCAGGCGCAGGTTGGCCTCGATGAGCCGGGCCTTGGCACGGGCGTCGCCCTTCTCGGCGCGCTTGGCCAGCTCGATCTCCTCTTCGCGCGTCAGGAGCGGCACCTTGCCGATCTCGCGCAGGTACGTCTGCAACAGGTTGATGGAAGTCTCGCGCTCCGGGGAGGCCGCCTTGCGGCCCCGCACCGACGCCCGGTCGGCCCGAGTGCGACGACCGGTAGCCTCCGCCACGGTCCCCGTGCTCCCTCCCTGTCTGGACTGCACCGTGGACTCACCTCTCTTGCATCCGGGCGCTACGTCGCGCCTCGCACTCGGGGCAGATGCCGTAAAACTCGTGCCGCTGGCCCTTGACGACGAAGCCGGACCGGCGAGCGACCGACTCGGCCAGCTTGGGCAACTCCGGCTCCATCACGTCGAAGATCCGCTGGCACTCGCTGCAGTAGACGTTGACGTGGACGTCCGGGTTGCCGTCGTAGCGCGTCGCCTGGCCACCCAAGCCCAGCTGGGCGATGAGCCCCAGCTCCAGCAGCAGGTCCAGCGTCTTGTAGACGGTGGCCTGGCTCATCATGGGGAAGCGGTCCTTGAGCGCCTGGTAGATCTCCTCGGCCGATGGATGCGTCTTGGTATCCAGCAGGTACTCGTAGATCCCCATCCGCTGGGGCGTCACACGATAGCCCCGCTCCGTCAGCAGCCTCTGAAATGTCTCCAGCTCGGGTCGCATCGCGACGCGCCTGCTCTCTTTTCTATTGATAGTGATTCTGTCTTCATAATAGGGCCGCTGCAGAGAAGGTGTCAACGACAAAAACGAAGAGCCCGGCTCGACGCCGGGCTCCCTTCTCGGTCGGTCCCGTCCCGTCGGGACGGGCCCTGGGCTGCGGAGCGGTCAGGCGGCGGTGGTCGCCTGGCGCTCTCGTCCTCGCAGCTGGGCGATGTACCGCCGCAACAGCGGCATCAGGTAGGTGTCCAGCCCGAAGTAGCTGGCCCGGGCCCCCGCCAGCAGGATGACGATGGCCACCGTGTAGAGAATGGGGTTGGTGCTGGTGGTGCCGGCCAGCATGAAATTGAGGTTCATGAAGGCACCGGCCAGCGCCGCCACCGTGGTCAGCACGCCGAAGATCAGCCCGAGCCCCACCAGCACCTCGCCGAACGCGACCAGATAGCTGAACAGGGTCGCGTTGGGCAGCGCCACGTTCTCCAGGAAGGCCGCGTACCAAGGCTGCACGGCCGGGTGGTCGCCCGCCGCCTTGGCGATGGCCCCCTTGAAGAAGCCGCTGATGGCCACCCCCGCGTTCTCGCCGACCCATGCCGGGTTGGTCACCTTGCCCAGGCCTGCCTCGAGCCACTGGAACCCCAGCCAGATCCGCAGCAGCCCGAAGACCACACGCCACAGGGTCTGCATCGTCGCTCCGACCTCCCTCTCGTCGCTCGCTCCGGTCGTCGCTCCTGCCCTCATGTGGCTGCCGTTCCGGACGGGCCCGGCAGCCTTTCGCGTCGATTCGGTAGCGATTCCGGATTCCACCCCCATTTTGGGGGTAGGGCCGACACCCGAGGAACGGTCGTTTGCCCGGTCTCTAGCGGGACAATGATCCGGGTTACCCCCGAGCCTGAACTACAGGTGCGACCCGAGCCGAGGAGGACATTTGTCCTGTCTGCCGGAGGACGCAAGGCCCTGCCGCCCTGGTAACGAAGATGGCTATCGTGGTACGTGGAAACGCTGTCGCCGCATGGCGCCAGCGGGCAGCATGCGGCCAGCCGGCTGGCGGCCGGCCCGGCCGGCGCGGGGGGCATCGAGCCATGGTGGCAGCCCGTCGGCCCCAGTACGAGCGAGTGCCCATCGCCCACCGTCCCGCTGCCCAACGAGTGCACGACTTCGCCGAGGTGGCCCTCACCTACGACGACGCCAGCGCCATGGCCGAGGCCCAGCGCTGTCTGCAGTGCTACCGGCCAGCGTGCGAGGTGGGGTGTCCCAACCATAACCCCATCAAGGCCTTCATCGCCCTGGTTGCGCAGGGCCGGGCCGTGGAGGCGGCGGAGTTGCTCTGGGCTCACAACCCCATCCCCTCCTGCACGGGCCGGGTCTGTGCGTGGGAGGCCCAGTGCGAGGGGGCCTGCCCGTTGGGTCGCAAGGGAGAGCCCATCGCCATCGGCGCGCTGGAGCGCTACCTGGCCGAGCGGGGCCTCGCGGCGCGTCTAGGCTCCGGGGAGGCCATCCCGGCGACGCCATGGCCGTGTGGGCCCGAGGCCGTGGTGCCGGGCGACGTGGCGGTGGTGGGCGCCGGCCCCGCTGGCCTGGCCTGTGCCAACGTGCTGTCTCGTCGTGGCTTCTCGGTGACGGTGCTGGACGGGTGGCTGGAGCCGGGCGGTGTGATGAGCTACGGCATCCCCGAGTTCGTGTTGCCCAAGCGAGCCGTGGCCGCCGAGGCCGAGCGGCTGCGGCGCCAGGGCGTCCGCTTCGTCCAGCAGGTCGTCGTCGGGCGAGACCTGGACATCGAGGACCTCTTCGCCCTCGGCTTTCGCGCGGTCTTCCTGGCCATCGGGGCCAACGAGGCCCAGACCATGGGAATCCCCGGCGAGGAGCTGGAGGGAGTCGTCACCGCCAAGGACTTCTTGATGGCGGTGGCTCGGGCGCGCCTCTCCCCCGACGGGCAAGGCGCCGGCGCGCTGCCGGACCTGGCGGGCCGGCGGGTCGTCGTCATCGGCGCCGGCAACACGGCCATGGACGCCGCCCGCACCGCCCGGCGGCTCGGCGCGACCGACGTCACCATCCTCTACCGGCGAGCCCGGGAGCACAGCCCCTCACGGCCTGTGGAGATGGCCCTGGCCGAAGAGGAAGGCGTGCGCTTCGAGTGGCTGGTGGCGCCGCGGCGCTTCATCGGCGAGGGTGGGCGGCTGACAGGGGTCGAGCTGGTGCGCATGGAGCTGGGCGAGCCCGACGCATCGGGGCGGCCGACCCCCCGACCCGTACCGGGCTCCGAGAGCGTGAGGCCGGTGGATCTGGCCATCCTGGCGGTGGGCTACCGGGTCGAGGCCTCCTTGCCCGCAACCACGCCGGGCCTCGAGACCGGCTCGGGCGGGCGTATCCTGGTGCGGGACCAGAGCGGCGTCACCTCGTTGCCGGGTGTCTGGGCGGGCGGCGACTGCGTGACGGGCGCCAATACGGTGGTACACGCGGTGGCAGCCGGGCGCCTGGCAGGCGAGGCCATCGCGGCCTACCTGGCCGGTGCCACAGCCGGAGCGGATCCTAGCCCAGGGCGCTGATCAGCGCGGCCCGTACCTCCTGCGAGGCGGTCAACAGCAGCACGACCGCCCAGGCCACGCATGCCCCCGCGGCCAGACCGTACAGCAGGGCGAGGCGCCCTCGCCACCGTCGGGCCAGGCCCTGGAGGGCCGGGTCCGTCCATGCTGCGCATGCCGTCTGGGCCCGCCGGGCTGACTCGACCAGAGGCCCCAGCTCGGACCAGATGAGGCGGGCCCCCATGGCCAGGGCCAGGGCCACCGGCAGGACCGAGACGAGCCCCTGCTGCCAGGTGAACGGTTGCATCCGAGCCCCTTCCTAACCCCGTGCGTCGCGTCGAAGGGCTTCGGCGCGGCCGCCCCCGATCCTGCCGAATGTCATGGACAAATGTCCATCCGGACAAGGACCAAGACGGGTGTGGTAAGGTAAGGGGTATGAGCACCGACCACTCCACCGCCACCCAGGCGCCTCGAGACCCCCGCCGGGAGTCGACGCGCCGCCGACAGGGCAGGGCTCTTGCCATCCTCAACGTCCTGCGGCACCGCTACCCGCAGGTGAGGGTGCCGCTGCGGCACGCCTCCCCGCTGCAGCTCCTGGTGGCCACCATCCTCTCGGCTCAGTGCACCGACGCGACGGTCAACAAGGTGACGCCCCGGCTCTTCTCGGCCTTCCCCGACGCGCGGAGCCTGGCGGAGGCCGACCGGCAGCAACTCGAGGCCATCATCCACCCGACGGGCTTCTTCCGGCAGAAGGCGCGGATGATCCAGGAGACGGCCCGGCAGATCCTGACCCGCTTCGACGGCGAGGTGCCACGCCGGATGGAGGAGCTGCTGACGTTGCCGGGCGTCGGGCGCAAGACAGCTAACGTCGTGCTCTCGGCCGCTGCCATCGGTGGCTGGCCGGGATGGGATCCCCAAGCCGCAGGGATGGGCATCGTGGTGGATACCCACGTCGCCCGCCTCTCCCGCCGGCTGGCGCTGACCATGGCCACCGATCCCGCACGCATCGAGCAGGACCTCATGGCCCTCTTCCCCCGGGACCAGTGGCCCACGCTGCCGTTGCGGCTCATCTACTTCGGCCGGGAGGTGTGCGTGGCTCGCCGGCCGCATTGCGATGCCTGCGAGCTGCGGCCTCACTGCCCGGCCGGGCGATACGCAGGCGCCACTCCATGGCTGACCGGCACCCGCGGGGATGCGGGCAGGTCGGCCGACGCCGCGGCAGAGCCTGGCGTCGCCTCCAGACGAGCCCGGTCGCGATGACGCCGCACCGATGACCGGCATCCCGAATCCTATGGTGTCAGCACGGCAGGGCGCCGGCCCTGCCCGCGGGGAGGTTGCACATGACGGGTCTTCGTTTGCGATGGTGGATCCCGGCCGCGGCCGTCGCCACGTTGTCGCTGGTCACCGCCATGGCGCTGGCCCAGGGAGCGGGCCCCGACGGTGACGCCTCCACCGAGCGCACCCTGACCGTGACAGGACGGGCGACCGTCACGGCGCCTCCCGACGTCGCACAGATCACCCTCGGCGTCGAGTCGCAGGCGCCCTCGGCCCGCCAGGCTCACGAGGCCAATGCTCGCAAGGTGGAGCGCATCGTCGCCGCGCTGTCGGAGTTGGGCGTCCCGGCCCGTGACATCCAGACGGCTGGCATCTCCCTCACCCCCGTGTACCGCACCGACGAGCGGGGCGGAGAGCCTCGCCTGACGGGCTACCGGGCCAGCTACAGGCTGCACATCCGGGTACGGCCGGTCGAGCAGGCCGGTACGGTGGCCGACGCTGCGGTCCAGGCGGGTGCCAACCGCATCGAGAGCATCCAGTTCACCGTGGAGGACCTGGAGGGCATCAAGGAGCAGGCTCTGCAGCAGGCGGTCGCCGACGCCCTGCGCCAGGCCCGGGTGCTGGCCCAGGCAGCCGGCGTCCAGCTCGGCAGCCTGCTCACCCTGCGCGACGCCTACTTCAGTTCGCCGGAGATGCCGGTGCGGCTACCGTTGGCCCGACTGTCGGAGGCGGCGGCCGACACGCCGATCCTGCCGGGGGAGCTCGGCTTCCAGGCCGCTGCGACCCTGGTCTTCGAGATCCGCTGAGCAGGCAGGGCCGGGCCTGCCCGGCGACGATTCGCGGCGAGCTGGGATTCGCGCCCGGCGCACCTTCGCCTTGACGCCGACCCCGCCCCCGTGTTAGAAGCATTCGCAAGGTTTGCACGCTGCCGCACGGGGGCGGGTATCGGGTGAGCCTCAACCCGATCCACATCATCTTCGGGCTCAAGCTCCGCCAGGCGCGGCTGAGCCAGGGCCTCTCCCTCTCCGAGCTGGCAGCCCGAGCCGGGCTGTCGCCCTCCTACGTCACCGAGATCGAGAAGGGCCGCAAGTACCCCAAGGCCGACAAGATCCTGCGCCTGGCGCGGGCCTTGGGCTACGACTACGACCAGCTCGTCTCCCTGCGCCTGGAGCCGCCGCTGCACTTCCTGGAGAGCGCCCTCAGCTCCCAGGTGCTCCAGCAATTCCCGCTGGAGCTCTTCGGGGTGGATCCGGCGGCCGTGGTGGGGCTGTTGACCCGCTCTCCGGCGGAGATCGGCGCGCTCGCCCAGGCCCTGGCCGACGTGGCCCGCGGCTACAACATCCGGGAGGAGCACTTCTTCCGGGCTGCCCTGCGCTCGTATCAGGAGCTGCACGGCAACTACTTCGAGGCGCTGGAGCGGGAGGCCGAGGCCTTCGCCCGGGCTGTGGGGCTCGACCGGTCGCTGCCCGTGCCCGAGGATGCCCTGCAAGAGGTGCTCCAGCAGCGCTTCGGCTACGAGCTCGGCCTCATCCCGGCGGACTCTCGCCCTGCCCTGGCCGCCTATCGGGCCATCTTCGTGCCGGGCCGCCGGCCGCGGCTGCTGCTCAATCCCGCGCTGACGGGGCCTCAGCGCAAGTTCGTGCTGGCCCGGGAGGCCGGCTACCGCATCCTCGGGCTCGGAGAGCGCGCCCTGACCAACCCGCCCGACCGGGTCGACTCCTTCTCCCAGGTCCTCAACGACTTCAAGGCGGCCTACGTGGGCGGCGCCATCCTGATGCCGGAGCAGCCCGTGGTGGCCGACCTGGGTGCCCTCTTCGAGCTGGCCACGTGGCAGCCGGAGCGGCTCTACCGGCTCCTGGACGCCTACGACGTGACGCCCGAGACGCTGCTGTATCGGTTCAGCGAGCTGGTGCCCCGCCACTTCGGCCTCAAGGTGCACTTCCTGCGCTTCTCCGAGATCAACGGCACCTATCGCCTCTACAAGCATCTCAACATGAGCCAGCTCTCGCTGCCCAAGGGCTTCGACCTCAAGGAACACTACTGCCGCCGGTGGCTGACCGTCCGGCTCATCCGGGAGCTGGCGCGCCTCGGCCAACCGGGCCCCTTGCTGGGCATCCAGCGCTCGAGGTTCCTCCAGTCGCAGCGCGAGTTCCTCTGCCTGGGCTTCGCCCGGCAGGAGAACCTGCCGCCGTTCTTGCGCACCAGCGTCACGCTGGGGTTGCGCATCGACGACGAGCTACGGGCCCGGGTGCGCTTCGCCTCCGACCCGGCCATCCCCGAAGGGCTGCTCAACGAGACCTGTGAACGTTGCCCCCTCCCCCCGGAGGCATGCCAGGACCGCGCCGCGCCTCCGGAGCGATGGGAGCAGGAACAGGCCATCGACGAGCGTAGGAGGGCGTTGGAAGAGCTCATGCGCGACGGAGCGCCGGTCGGGGCCGTGTCCTCGAGCGCCCCGTCCGCCGCGGGGTGAGGAGGTCTGCGATGCCGTCTGCCGAGGAGGTCCGGTCCTCCAGCGAGTTTACCGAGCTTCTCGAGATCCTGGGCACGGTCGCCGATCTGCGCAACGCGTCGGCGGTCCTCCACTGGGATCAGGAGACCCAGATGCCCGCGGGGGGCGCCACCGACCGGGCGCTGGCGCTGTCGACGCTGGCGCGGCTGGGTCACGAGGCCTTCGTCCAGCCCCGTGTGGGCGAGCTGCTGGCGCGCCTGGAGGAGCGGACGGCCGAGCTACCTTACGACTCCTTCGAGGCGAGCCTGGTCCGGGTGACCCGGCGCCACTACCAGCGTGCCGTCAAGGTCCCCGTCCGGCTGGCCGCGGAGCTGGCCGAGGCCGCCTCGCTGGCCACCGACGCCTGGACCCGGGCCAAGGCGGCCAACGACTTTCGCACCTTCGCCCCCCACCTGGAGCGCAACGTGCGGCTGGTGCGCGAGCTGGCCGACTGCATCGGCTACGAGCGGCACCGCTACGACGCCTTGCTGGACGAGTACGAGCCCGGCATGACGTTGGACGACATCCGCCCCCTCTTCGCCCAGCTCAAGGAGCGACTCGTGCCACTGGTGCGGGCCATCTCCGAGCGGTCCGCAGCGGTGGACGATAGCGTGCTGCATCAGAGCTACGACGAGGACGGCCAGTGGCGTCTGACCCTGGAGGTCCTGCGTGCCATCGGCTACGATTTCCATCGGGGGCGCCAGGATCGCTCGGCCCACCCGTTCACCACCAGCTTCGGCCCCGGCGACGTGCGGGTCACGACGCGCATCGACCCCAACGACTTCTCGTCGGCGCTTTACTCCTCCATCCACGAGGGCGGGCACGCCCTCTACGAGCAGGGGATCCCCGAGGCCTTCCGGCGCACGCCGCTCTTCGACGGGGCGTCGCTGGGAATCCACGAGTCGCAGTCGCGGCTCTGGGAGAATGTCGTGGGCCGCTCACGGGCCTTCTGGCGCTTCTTGCTGCCCAGGGCCCAGGCCATCTTCCCCGAGCAGCTGGGCCGGGTCGACGTGGAGACCGTCTACCGGGCGGTCAACCGTTCGCAACCGAGCGAGATCCGTACCGAGGCCGACGAGGTGACGTACAACCTCCACATCTTCCTGCGGCTGGAGCTCGAGGTCGACCTGCTCGAGGGGCGCCTATCGGTGGCCGACCTGCCCGACGCCTGGAATGCGAGGATGGAGGCCTACCTGGGGCTGCGGCCTCGGGACGACGCGCACGGCGTGCTGCAAGACATTCACTGGTCCCACGGCTCCATCGGCTACTTCCCCACGTACACCCTGGGCAACATCCTGTCGGTGCAGTTCTACGAGCAGGCCTGCAAGGAGCGCCCCGAGATCCCCGAGGCCATCGAGCGTGGCGACTTCTCGCCGCTGTTGTCGTGGCTGCGGGAGCGGATCCACGTCCACGGGGCCAAGTTGACGCCGCAAGAGCTGGTGCAGCGGGTGACGGGCGGGCCCATCCGGATCGAGCCCTACGTAGCCTATCTCGAGCGCAAGTACGGCGAGCTGTACGGACTGTGACGAGGTGCCCGGGGCTCTCACCGGCCCCGGGCACCCGCCGCCTGCATCAACCGCCGGTAGACGTCGAGGTCCGCCTGCGAAAACAGCACGAAGCGCACCTCCCGTAGCGACAAGCCGCCTCCGGCCGCCTGCTCTCGTATGAAGTCGGTGACGGCCTGTAGCGCCACAGGGGCGGCGAGTTCGATGGGATACCCGTACGCGCCCGTGCTGATGGATGGAAAGGCGATGCTCTCGAGCCCTCGCTCCACGGCCAGCGTCAGCGCGCTCCGGTAGGCGGAGCGCAGGGTCTCGGCCTCCCCGTGCCCGCCCCCGCGCCAGATGGGACCAACGGTGTGGATGACCCATCGAGCTGGCAGGCGCCCTCCGGTGGTGATGACAGCCCTTCCCGGCGGCAGGGGGCCCTGGCGCGCCACGATGGCCTTGCACTCCTCCAGGATCTGCGGGCCACCCGCCCGGTGGATGGCCCCGTCCACCCCACCGCCTCCCATGAGGCTGGAGTTGGCCGCGTTGACGATGGCGTCGACCGCCTGTCGGGTGATGTCGCCCCGCAGGGCCACCAGGCGCACGCCCTCCACCTCGAGTTGAATGCCCTCGAGCTCTGCCGGTTCCATCGTCGCGCCCCCTCTTCGGTATAATGCCTACATCATGGACGTTTCGTCGGCCCCATCGACCCGGTCGGCCTCCTCGGCCATTCGTGTAAGCTGGCGGGCGCCGCTGCGCTGGCTGTGGATGGTCGCGGGGATGACCCTCATCGCCGCGGGGATCCGGCTGCAGGTGCTAGCGGGCTTGGGGCTCGGCCCGTGGGACGTGCTGCACATGGGGCTGAGCCTGCGTCTGCCCATCACGTTCGGCCAGGCCAACCAGCTGGTGGGCCTGGTGCTGGTGCTGGGAGCCTGGGCTCTGGGCGAGCCCCCTCGCCTGGGCACGCTGCTCAACATGTGGTACGTGGGCGCCGCCTACGATCTCATCGAGGCCTGGCAACTGGTGCCGATGCCCCGGGGGCCGCTGGCCGCTTGGGTAGCCCTCCTGGCGGGAGTCGCGCTCCTGGCGGTGGGGTCGGCATGGTACCTGAGCGCCGGCCTCGGCGCGGGCCCTCGTGACGGCATGACCCTGGCCCTGGCCCGGCGCTTCGCCCGCGCACGCATCGGGCGCCGTCCCCCGCCGGGGGCCCTTGTCCGCAGCGAGCCCGGCGTCGGCGTGGCCCGCGTGCTGCTGGAGGGCAGCGCCACGCTGGCCGGCTGGGCCCTCGGCGGCCCCGTCGGAGTCGGCAGCATCGTCGTGGCGGCGCTGGTGGGCCCTGGCCTGGCCGTGGCCATCCCATGGTTTCGCTTCGCTCGTCGCTGGTGGGACGCCGCGACGTCGCCATCCCCGCCCGAGGGTCGGCCCACCGACAACCCGGTCGGGCAAGCACACCCTGCCGGGGCCCCGGCGGGGGCGAGGCGGCGATGACCCCTCCCCGACGGCCACGATCCCGGTGGGGCATCGCCTCGGCGGGCGGCTCCTTCTTCGAGGAGCGCCTGCGGGAAGTGCAGGCGCGTCCGGCCCCCTCCTCCCGGCCCGCTCCCGACCACACGCCGCACGCCATGGAAGACCGCCTGGCCGCTACCCTGCGCCGGGCCGGTCTGAGCGACTTCCGGAGGCGGGTGCGCATCGGCGTCTACGAGGTGGACTTCCTCTTCCCCCGCCAGCGGCTGGTCGTGGAGCTCGACGGCCTGGTACACCTGGCCGCGGACGTGCGGGCCAAGGACCGGCGCAAAGACGAGGCGCTGCGACAGATGGGCTACCGGGTCCTCCACGTGGAAAACCGCGAGCTGGTCGCCGCACCCGACGTGGTGGTGCACCGCATCCGCCGGGCCCTGGCCGGGCACGCGAGGTGAGCCGACCGGCGCGTCAGCGCCTCATGCGCTCGGCCCAGAGCTCCAGCAGGTGGAGGACCGTCTCCACGGCCTTCTCCATCCATTGCACCGACGCCCACTCGGTGCGGCTGTGGTAGTTCATCCCGCCCGTGAAGAGGTTGGGTGTCGGCAGCCCCTGCTCGGTCAGGCGGGCGCCGTCGGTGCCTCCCCGTATGGGGACCTCCACCACCTCGAGGCCGGCCCTCCGGATGGCCTCGCGCGCCAGCTCCATCACCTCGGGGTGTGCGGCCAGGCGGCGCGCCATGTTGGCATAGCCGCCCGTCACCTCCACGGCGGTGCGGGCGCCCGGGTACCGCAGCTCGAGCCCCTGGAGGGCCTGGCGCACCACCTCGTGGAGCCGGTCCAGCTCCTCGACGCTGAAGTGCCGTAGCGCCACCTTGAGGGTGACCCTCTCCATGTTGCCCTCGATGGCGTCGACATGGATGAAGCCCTCGCGGCCGTCGGTCGTCTCGGGCAACAGAGTGGCCGGCACCTGGGCGATGAAGTCGGCCGCCAGCCGCACCGCGTTGATCATGCGGCCGCGGGCGGTGCCCGTGTGGGCGCTGCGGCCCTCGATGGTCACCCGCAGGTTGCGAGCGTCGAAGTTCTCGCCCGACAGCTCGCCGGCGACGCTGCCGTCGAGCGTGTAGGCGGCCACGCACCCGAAGCGACGCACGTCGAGGAAGCCGATGCCCTTGCCCGTCTCCTCGTCCGGCGTGAAGGCCACCCGTACAGGCGGATGGGGTCGGTGGGGCTCCCCGATGAGCCGGCAGAGGACCTCCATGATCTCGGCCACGCCCGCCTTGTCATCGGCGCCCAGCAGCGTGCTGCCGTCGGAGGTGACCAGGTCGTGGCCTACGCAGGCCGCAAGCGCCGGCTGGTCGGCGGGATCCAGCACCGGGCCCGCCGGGAGGCGGATGGGGCGCCCGTCCCAGGCGCGATGCACCAGGGGCTTGACCGAGCGTCCCGGCACGCCGGGAAACGTGTCGTAGTGGGCCAGCAGGCCGATGGCCGGCCCCTGGACGGTGCCGGGCAGGGTGCCGAGGACGATGCCGTGCTCGTCCAGCTCCACCTCCTCCAGCCCCAGGCGCTCCAGCTCGTCTCGGAGGAGACGGGCCATCTCCCATTGCTCGGGGGTCGACGGCACCTGGGCGGCTCCCTCGGCGGAGGGGCTGTCCACCTGGACGTAGCGCAGAAACTTGGCCAGCACGCCCTCCGCCAACAGGTCCGGATCGGGTGTCCTGCCAGGACGTCGCATGGTGGTCGTCACGGCGGCCTCCTTGTGAAGTAGGGTGTGAGGGACGATACCAGGATACGTCGGATGACCGACGAAACCCCTCGTCGTTGGGAAAGGATGGCGACAAGCGCGATGCCGAAGGTCTCGCTGTTCGCGGGGATCCGCTACGACCCGGCCCGTGTGGGCGACGTGGGCTCGCTCTTGGCCGACGCCGCCGACTGGCGTCCGGCGGCTCGCCGACCCACGGGAGAGCCGGCGCAGCTCGGAGGCGGGCCCGGGACCGACACGAACGAAGCCCGTCCCCATGCCTCCCGCCTCTTCTCCGACTGGGCCGGCACCGTGGTGAGCGACTGGCTGGCCAGGGGGCTTTTGGTGCGCGACGAGTCGCCCACGCTCTATCTGTACGAGGCCAGGCGCCCCGTGCCCGAGGACCGGCGTCACGGCCCGGGCGTACCCGAGACCGCATCCTACCGGGCCGTGGTGGCGGCCCTGGGGGTGGGCGACCCGGCCCCGCCCAAGCGGGTCGAGACTATCGACCCGGCGGCCGTGGAGCCCATGGTGCCCGTGATGAAGGCCTTCGCCGTCGACGTCGCCCCGGTGTGGGGCCTGTTCGCCAAGGCAGCCACCGGCGCGCGGCGGGCTCGGCTCGACGAGATCCTGGCCGGGACCGTCGAGCAGGGCGAGCCCGTCCTGGCCATCGAGGCGGCTGACGGGACCTCGCACCGCCTGTGGCGCATGCAAGTCGACGCCGCCCGGGAGCTGGCCGACATCCTCTCGCAGGTGCCCGTAGCGGTCGTCCAGGGCGCGCTCCAGGTGGAGGCCCTCCGGCGACTGGCGGCCCAGTCCTCCGACGGGCAGGTCAACGGCACGCCGCCATCGGTGCTGGCGTTTCTCACGCCGTGCGACTCGCCCGCCGACGCGGGCGAGACCCCGGCGATCCTGCCGGTGCACCGGCTGCTGCTGTCATCGTCACGCCTCGACGCGGCGAGCGTGGAGCAGCGCCTCGCCGCTTGCTTCCGTCTCCTCGACGTCGGCTCCCAGGCGGAGTCCCTCACCCCTCTCGAGCGCGTCGACGCGGCGCTGGCCCAGTTGGGGAAGGCCCGCGACGAGTTCACCGGCTTCGTCCTGTACCTGGGAGGGGGCCGCGTCAAGGTGGCTCGCTCCAAGGGCCGCATGCTGATGGAGAACTGGACCCATCCCCTGGGCCGTGCGACGTGGCGGGCAATGGACGTCAACGTGCTGCACGCGCTGGGTTTCGAGCGAGCGCTGGGGATCGGCCCCGAGCTGAGCCGCCTGCACGCGCCCCCGCTCGACGTGGAAACCTCGGTGGCCGGCGCCATCGAGCGGGTGGACAGGGGCGAGGCCGTGGCCGCTTTCCTGCTTCCACCGCCGTCGCCCCAGCAGCTACTGACCGTGGCGCTCGACAACAACCCCATCCCCGCCGACTCGGTGCGCCCGTGGCCACCCATCCCGGCGGGGCTGATCCTGCGCTGGCGGCGGCCATCCTGAGACGACCTACGACGGCAGGCGCTCGACGTACCGATTGGTGATGGGGAAGCGCCAGTCCCGGCCGAAGGCACGGGGCGTCACCTTGACCCCGGGGGGCGCCTGCCGCCGCTTGAACTCGCTGCGCGCCACCATGGCCGCGAAGCGCCCCACCGTCTGGGACGCAAAGCCCATGGCCACCAGCTCGGAGGCGTCCCGGTCCTCCTCGACGTAGGCAGCGATCATGGGGTCCAGCTCCTCGTAGGGCGGCAACTCGTCGGTGTCCCGCTGGCCGGGCCGCAGCTCGGCCGAGGGCGGCTTGACCAGCACGCGCTCGGGGATGACCGGGTCGCCCTGCCGGGCGTTGCGCCAGCGGGCCAGGCGGTAGACCCAGGTCTTGGGCAGGTCCTTGATGACGGCGAAGCCGCCGGCGGTGTCGGCACCGTACAGGGTCAGGTAGCCCACGGCCAGCTCGCTCTTGTTGCCGGCCGTCAGCACCAGCCATCCGAACTTGTTGGCCAGTGCCATCATGAGGGTGCCGCGGATGCGGGCCTGCAGGTTCTCCTCGGCGGTGTCGAAGGGGCGCTCGCCGAAGAGCGGACGCAGCGTCTCGAGGTAGGCCGCGAAGACGGGCTCGATGGGGACGACCTCGCAGCGGATGCCCAGTCGCCGGGCGACCTCCTGAGCATCTTGCAGGCTCTCGGGCGGGGTGAACCGGGACGGCATCGTCACGCCCACCACCCGATGGGGCCCGAGGGCGTCGACGGCCAGGGCGGCCACCAGCGACGAGTCGATGCCCCCCGACAACGCCACGGCCACGGTCTCGAAGCCGTTCTTGGCCACGTAGTCGCGCAGGCCCAGGCGAAGGGCTCCCCACACCTCCGCCTCGGGATCGGGCAGGGGTCGGGCGTCGGTCACCACGGGGACCGGGGCCGCTGCCGGGATGGCCGCTGACGGCCGCGCCGGCGGCAGGTCGAGGGTGACCAGCTCGACGGCGGGGGCCGCCTCGTGCTGGCTCAAGTAGAGCCGCTGCTGACGGCGCCGCGGGTCGCGCAGCCGGCGGTGGAAGACGGACGCCGGGTCCACGTCGGCCACCACCAGCGCCTCCTCGAAGCAGGGAGCCCGCGCCACGGTGTGGCCGTCCTCGTCGATGACGACGCTGGTGCCGTCGAAGACCAGCTCGTCCTGGCCTCCCACCATGTTGACGAAGGCCAGCGCCACTCGGTAGTCCATGGCACGGGTGGCCAGCATACGCTCCCGCTCGGCGATCTTGCCCATGTGGTACGGCGAGCTCGACAGGTTGACCAGCAGCTGGGCGCCACCCACCAGGCTCTGGAGCCGGGCGGGGCCGTCGGGGTACCAGATGTCCTCGCAGATGTTGATCCCGATGCGCCAGGGGCCCAGCTGCACCACCAGCGGACGGCGGCCTGCCTCGAAGTAGCGCAACTCGTCGAAGACGCCGTAGTTGGGCAGGAGCATCTTGCGGTGCACCGCCCGGATCTCCCCTGCGGCCACCACCGCGGCGGCGTTGTAGATGTCGTCATCGGCGTCGACGAAGCCCACGACGGCCACGATGGGGGGCAGGCGCCGGGCCAGGGTCTCCAGCACCCGCCGGTTGTCCCGGACGAAGCCCGGGCGAAGGAGCAGGTCCTCGGGTGGATAGCCCGTCAGGGCCAGCTCGGGGAACGCGACGAGCTGCGCGCCTGCCTCGTAGGCCGTCGCGGCCAGGGTCTCGATCTTGCGCGCGTTGCCCTCCAGATCCCCGACGGTGGCATCGATCTGGGCCAGGGCGATACGCAGCCGGTGCGGTGTCACGAGGATGTGCGCACCCCCTCGGCTCGGGGCCCTGAGCCTCCGGGCCGCTGGCCGTAGTTGGCGAGATAGCCCTGGCGCACCCGCATCACCTCATCGGGCGGCAGCACCAGCGGCGAGCCGGCTACCCGTGCGGCCCAGTAGACGCGGGCGGTCGACTCCAGTACCCAGGCCGCGTGGAGGGCCTCGCGCAGATCACGGCCCACCGCGATGGCGCCGTGGTTGCGCATGAGAGCTGCCTGGCGCCCCTCGAGGGCCTCGACGGTGTAAAGCCCGAGTTGCTCCGTGCCAGTGGTGGCATACTCCCCCACCCGCACCTCCCCGCCCAGCACGGCGGCGGCCTCCCCCAGGATGGGCGGCAGCGACCATCCCAGCACCGCCAGGACGGTGGCGTAGGTCGAGTGGGTGTGCACCACGGCCCCCACGTCGGGGCGGTGGCGGTAGATGAGCAGGTGCGTCGGGAGCTCCGTGGAGGGGCGGCGGCGTCCCTCCACCCGGTTTCCCTGAGCGTCGACGACGGGCACGTCGTCGGCCTCGATGCGGTCGTACTCCATCCCCGAGGGCGAGATCGCGATGTAGCCCGTCTCGGGATCCCTGGCGCTGACGTTGCCGGAGGTGCCCACCACGAGGCCGGTCTGCAAGAGCCTCCGGCCGATTCCGACGACCTCTGCCCGCAATCGTGCCAGGAGCATGGATCTCTCGGCCCCCTTCGGCCGGTCGGCGCCCGGCCCTTGACATCCGCGATACGAGGACCACACAATAGGGCCACACCCAGTATAGGTCAAAGTCAGCCGCCATGATGGGGAGCGAGTAGGCGGGAGACCTGCCTCCAAGCGAGCCGGGAGGGTGCGAGCCGGCGGCAAGGACCCGCCCAACATGGCCCCGGAGCGGCCCCTCCAACGTCGCCGCAGCGGGCGATCAGTAGAGGGAGCCGGGTGCGCCCGTTATCGCGCCAGGGTATCCGGCTCAGGCCGCGTACCCGCTGAGGCTGTCCGTCGCGAGGCGGCAGCGAAGCCGGGGTGGTACCGCGCAGGCGCGCAAGCCCTTCGCCCCCAGGGGAGGCGAGGGGCTTTTCGTTTTGTCCCCACCAGTCCAGGTCCCGATGAGGAGGTCGTTGGTCGGATGGGTGAGCCGAGCGGCAAGTTTTACCTGACGACGCCCATCTACTACCCGAGCGATCGGCTTCACATCGGCCATGCCTACACCACGACGGCGGCCGATGCCCTGGCGCGCTGGCATCGCTTCCTGGGCGAGGACGTCTTCTTCCTGACCGGCTCGGACGAGCACGGCCAGAAGATCCAGCGCAAGGCCCAGGCGAAGGGCGTCAGCCCCCAGCAGTACGTCGACGAGATCGTGGCCACCTTCAAGGAGCTGTGGCAGCGGCTCGACATCCAGTACGACCGCTTCATCCGCACCACGGATCCCGACCACATCCGGGTGGTGCAGCACATCTTCAAGACCATCTACGACAAGGGCGACATCTACAAGGCCACCTACGAGGGCTGGTACTGCGTCCAGTGCGAGACCTTCTGGCTCGAGAGCAAGCTGGTGGAGGGCAAGTGTCCCGACTGCGGGCGCCCTGTCGAGTGGCTCCAGGAGGAGAGCTACTTCTTCCGGCTCTCCAAGTACGCCGATCGCCTGCTGCGGCACATCCAGGAGCACCCCGAGTTCATCCAGCCTCCCAGCCGGCGCAACGAGATGGTGGCCTTCATCCAGCAGGGGCTGGAGGACCTGTGCATCTCGCGCACGACCTTCGACTGGGGCATCCCGGTGCCCATCGACGAGCGCCACGTCATCTACGTCTGGTTCGACGCGCTGACCAACTACCTGACCGGCGTGGGCTACCTGGAGGACCCGGCCAAGTTCGCGCGGTACTGGCCCGCGGACCTGCATCTGGTCGGCAAGGAGATCGTGCGCTTCCACACCATCATCTGGCCCATCATCCTGATGGCGGCCGACCTGCCGTTGCCCAAGCAGGTCTTCGGGCACGGGTGGCTCTTGTTCGACCAGCAGAAGATGAGCAAGTCGAGGGGCAACGTGGTGGACCCCAACGTGCTCATCGATCGGTACGGCAGCGACGCCATCCGCTACTTCCTGCTGCGGGAGGTCTCGTTCGGGCAGGACGGCAACTTCTCGGAGCAGGCCCTCATCGATCGGATCAACGCGGACCTGGCCAACGACCTGGGCAACCTGGTCTACCGGACCCTCAGCATCCTGGAGCGCTACGAGCAGGGGATCGTGCCGGAGCCGGGGCCCCAGCAGCCCGTCGACCGCGAACTCGTGGAGCTGGCCGAGCAGGTGGCATCCGAGGCCAACCGGCGGATGCTGGAGCTGGACATCAACACGGCGCTGGCCACCATCTGGCGCTTCGTGGGGCGCGCCAACAAGTACATCGACCAGACCGAGCCCTGGCAGCTCCACCGGCGCCGCCAGCAGGACCCGGCGGCCGACGAGCGGCTGCGCACGGTGCTCTACCACCTGGCCGAGGCGCTGCGGGTGACCGCACTCCTGGTCGCCCCCTTCCTGCCCAAGACCGGCAAGGCCATCTGGGAGCAGCTGGGCATCGAGGAGCCGCTGGAGAGCCAGCGCTTCGCTGACCTGAGCTGGGGTCGGATCCGGCCCGGCACCCGGACGCGGCGGGGTCAGCCGCTGTTCCCCCGCATCCTCGACGAGGAGAGCGCCCCGCAGAAGTCGGGAGGCAAGGAGGCTCAAGGCGCCACCCCCACCGTTCGAGAGGGTGCCGCGGAGGCAGCGGCGACAGGGGCGGCCCAGACGCCGACGACGGGGGGCCAGGCCCAGGAGGATGACGGGCTCATCGGCATCGAGGAGTTCGGCAAGGTGAGACTCCGGGTGGCGACGGTGCTGGAGGCCGACCGGATACCCGGTGCGGATCGGCTGCTCAAGCTCAAGGTGGACGTCGGCGAGGGGCGCCCCCGCCAGATCGTCGCGGGCATCGCGCGCCACTACGCCCCCGAGTCGCTGGTGGGCAAGCGGATCGTGGTGGTGGCCAACCTCAAGCCGGCCACCCTGCGCGGCGAACGCTCGGAGGGAATGCTGCTGGCCGCCACGGCCCCCGATGGCCGGTTGACGCTGGTGACGGTCGAGGAGCCCGTGCCACCGGGGAGCGTGGTCAAGTGACGACCACACCCCGTCCGGAGGCCCCGCCGCTGGTCGACACCCACGTCCACCTGGACGACGCCCGCTTCGACGAGGACCGGGAGGCGGTGCTGCGCAGGGCCGGGGAGAGGGGCGTGCGGGCCGTCCTGAGCTGCAGCACCGACCTCGACAGCGCCCGGCGTACCGTGGCGTTGGCCCGCCGCTTCGCCACCGGCGACGGGATGCCTGCGGTGGCCGTCGCGGTGGGCATCCACCCCCACGAGGCGGGCAGAGCCGGAGCGCCCGAGGCGGCGCTCGAGGCGCTGGAGCGGCTGGCTGCCGAGCCCGAGGTGCGGGCCATCGGCGAGATCGGGCTGGACTTCCACTACGACTTCTCGCCGCGTGACGTGCAGCAGGAGATCTTCGAGCGGCAGCTGGACCTGGCCCAACGGCTCGGCAAGCCCGTCTCCGTCCATGCCCGTGAGGCGGAGTCGACCGTGCTCGCGATCATCCGGCGCTACCCGCGGGTGCGGGGTGTGCTGCACGCCTTCGCCGGCGACCGGGAGCAGGCCGAGCAGGCCCTGGCGCTGGGGTGGTATCTGGGCGTGGGCGGGATGCTGACCTTCCGCAACGCCGACGCCATCCGGGCCGTCATCGGCGCGGTGCCGCTGGAGCGCCTGGTCCTGGAGACGGACGCGCCCTACCTGGCGCCTGTGCCCCATCGCGGCCAGCGCAACGAGCCTGCCCACGTCGCGCTGGTGGCCGAGAGCCTGGCACGCCTGCGCGGCCTGCCCGTCGAGGCGGTCGCGCAGGCGACCACCCAAGCGGCGGTGGAGCTGTTTGGGCTGGAGCTTCAGCCGGATCGTTCGCCGTAGGTGACGGTGGGCGGGGAGCAGATGCCGGAAGCGCCGTTGACGAAGCGCTGCCGGGCCTCCTCGATCAACCGCCAGGCATGGCGGGCGTCGTGCCAGCCGCGGATGATGCAGGGCTTGCCCTCGAGCTCCTTGTAGACCTTGAAGAAGTGCTCGACCTCGCGCAGGAAGTGATGGGGCACGTCGGCGAGCGTGCCCATCTGCTCCAGCCGAGGGTCGACGCTGATGACGCCCAGGATCTTGGTATCGGGGCCCTTGTCGTCCTCCATGTCGAGAGCGCCCAACACCCGCACGGGCACGGCGCACCCCGGGAAGGTCGCGATGCTGGAGATGACCAGCACGTCCAGGGGATCCCCGTCCTCGGCCAGCGTGTCGGGCACGAAGCCGTACTCGCCAGGGTAGTACATGGGCGAGTAGAGCACCCGGTTGAGCACCATGCGGCCGGTGGCGGGGTCGTACTCGTACTTGTTTTGCGTGCCCTTGGGCACCTCGATGACCACCAGGAGCGACTCGGGCACGCTGCCCACCCCATCACGCGATGCGACCGACGGCTCCGTAGGGCCCCCTCCTTCCGCTCCGCCGCTCACCAGAAGCCCAGAAGCGCCCTGGCCTCCTCGCTCATCCGCTCCGGCGTCCAGGGCGGGTCCCAGACCAGCTCCACCTCGACCTCTTGGACCCCCGGCAGCTGTCGGACGGCCTGGTCCACCATCTGGTTGACCATGAAGGCCAGCGGGCAACCGATGGCCGTCAGCGTCATGCGGACGTGCACCTTGCCGCCCTCGATGGTGATGCCATAGACCAGTCCCAGGTCGACGACGTTGATGCCGAGCTCCGGGTCGACGACTTGCTTGAGCGCCTCTCGGACCGCGTCTTCGGTCAACTGTGGGGCCGTCATGCGCGGCGCACCCCCCGATG
The DNA here is from genome assembly GCA_036562495.1 of Limnochordales bacterium. Taxonomy (GTDB): domain Bacteria; phylum Bacillota; class Limnochordia; order Limnochordales; family Geochordaceae; genus Geochorda. The sequence continues at coordinate 12,950 of DATCKA010000070.1, read as the reverse complement.
ACGACTTATTATACCCGTTTCGCCGGCATCCGGCCGAGGCGGCATCCCCTGGCAGAGCCGGCGGGTCGGGCGCATAGGATTCCCCGCGTGGACATGTGGGAGTCGCTGTTGCTGGTGGCACTGGGTGCCCTGGGACTGTTGGGAGGCAACGACGCCGTCGGGCTGGCGGCGCTTTTGGCTTTGGCCCTGCGCACCCTGGGCCCGCCCGGCACGGTGGAGGGCGTGGCCCGTCACAGCACCGAGCTCGGCATCCTCTTCCTGGTGCTGGGGCTGCTGTTGCCCGCGGTGAGCGGGGTAGCCGGGGCGCCGGAGCTCTTCGGGCGGGTGGCGTTGACGCGCACCGGCCTGTTGAGCTTCATGGTCGGGCTGGTCTCGAGCCGCCTGGCCGCGGACGGCGTCTCGCTGATGCGGGATCGCCCGGAGGTGTTGCTGGGGTTGGTGCTGGGCTCCCTGGCGGGGGTCTGGGCGCTGGGAGGGATCCCCGTGGGTCCCCTGGTGGCGGCGGGCCTGGTCGCCCTGCTGGGTCGGCTGCTGTAAACGGCAGGGAGGCTTCCGTTTTCTGCCGGTTATGTTGACGCTCTGACGGTTATTCCATATGATGTAATGCGCGCTAATCTGGAAACGTCAGGAATTCGTGCCTCGACCGGGGAAGGGGGGCGAGGACGATGAAGTCGACCGGCATCGTGCGCAAGGTCGACGACCTGGGCCGCGTCGTCATCCCGATCGAGCTGCGGCGCACCCTGCAGATCAACGAGAAGGACCCGCTCGAGATCTATGTCGACGGCGAGAAGATCATCCTGAAGAAGTACGAGCCGACCTGCATCTTCTGCGGTAACGCCGAAAACCTCCACCGCTACCGCGACAAGAACATCTGCGCCGACTGCCTGCAACAGCTGCGGCAGGTCTCCTGAGAGGAGCGTCGACGCCGGGGCGGGCCGAGGGCCGACCTCGCGGCCGCCGCCGGCCTCGCCCCGGCCCGGCTCATTGGGTCGACACGGATGGGTCTTTTTGCTCGCCCTGAGCCCCGGGCGCCGGCGGGCCCACCACCAGGGTCAACTCTCCCACCGATGGCACCTCGCCCTGGGCCACCCGCCGGGCCAGGCCGGGTAGCGTGTCGCGCACGACGGATTCGTGCACCTTGGTCAGCTCGCGTGCCAGCGCCGCCTCCCGGTCTCCCAGCACCGCGGCCATGTCGGCCAGGCTGTCGGCCAGGCGGTGCGGCGCCTCGAAGAAGACCAGCGTCGCCGGCAGGGCCCGCAGCTGCTCCAGACGCTCCAACCGCGCCCGGCGCCTCGCCGGCAGGAACCCCTCGAACCAGAAGGGCTCGGCCGGCAACCCCGCGATGGCCAGGGCCGCCACCACCGCGGAGGGGCCGGGGATCACCCGCACGGCGATGCCCGCCTCGTGGGCAGCCCGCACCAGCTCCGCTCCCGGGTCGGAGATGACGGGGGTGCCGGCATCGGTGACGAGGGCCACGCTCTGGCCGGCGTGCAGGCGCCTCAGCAGCTCGGGCAGGCGTCGGCGGGCGTTGTGCTCGTGGAAGCTGACCAACGGGCGCCGGATGCCGTGGGCGTTGAGGAGCTTGAGGGTGCGCCGCGTGTCCTCCGCGGCGACCACGTCCACCTGCCGCAACGTCTCCAGCAGCCTCAGCGAGACGTCCTGCAGGTTGCCGATGGGTGTGGCGCAGACCCAGAGCGTACCGCTCACGCCGCCGGGTGACCGTCCTCCAGCTCCGGGCTCTCGGCCGAGTCGGTCTCGGCCTCCGAAACCTCCGCGCCGCGCCGGCGCGGACAGGCGGCCTTCCCCTCCATCTCGAAGGCGAGGCAGCACATCAACCGCCCGCAAAGGCCCGACAGCTTCTCGGGGTTGAGGGCCAGCCCCTGCTCCTTGGCCATCCGGAGCGTCACGGGCCGCAGATCTTGCAGGAAGGTCCTGCAGCACAGCTGCAACCCGCACGGCCCGATGCCCCCGACCATGCGCGCCACGTCACGGGCACCGATCTGGCGGAGGTCGATGCGGGTCTGGAAGTGCCCTGCCAGGTCCTTGACAAGGGCGCGAAAGTCGACCCGACCCTCGGCGCTGAAGTAGAAGGTGAGCCGGCTCCCGTCGAAGGCGTACTCGGCATCGATCAGCCGCATCGGGAGCTGGTGCCGCTCGATCATGGCCCGAGCCGTCGCCATCGCCTCGGGTTCGCGCTCGGTCCACGCCTGCCGGGCGGCCATGTCCTCCTCCGTCGCCACCCGGAGCACGGGACGCAGCCCCTCGGGCGCCTCGTGCCGCGGGATGAGACGCGGCGGCGACGCCACCTGCCCCGCCTCCTGGCCGTACCGGGTCTCGACCACCACCCAGTCGCCCGGGGCCAGGTCGAAGCAGTTGGCGTCGAAGTCGTACACCTTGCGGCTCTTGGGGAAGCGCACCCCCGCTACGCGGACCGCCTCGGACGGCCTGTCCTGCTCGCAGGCCCCGCCCGGGCCCGGCGCAGCGTCATCCATGCCCAGTGGAGCACCAGCCTCGGGTGCGTGTATTCCGCCAGCATCCGTCGCGCCGTCAACAAGGTCTCCAGGGCGTCCACGGCGCGCGCGGGGTCGACCTGCCGGCCTACGGCGACGACTCGGTCGCTCAGGCCGAGGTCGATCAGGCAGTCGGCTCTCCTCACCCAGCCCCATGCAGCAACATCCCGCCACAACCATATCATCGCCTGAAACTGCGCGTCCACTTCGTGAGGCCCGGCCCGCTCGGCGTCCCTCGCGAGCCCGATGAGCTCCCGCGGCGAGCCTTGGACGGCCTGCTCGATCCACTCCATGGCCCGCTGCCGCCAGGCGGCGACCGCTGAACCCGAGGGGTCCAGGGCGCGGCCCGGCAGGCCTCCGGCCAGCACCGCCCGGGTGTGGGCCTCGTCGTCATCGAGACCCAGGCGGGACGCCAGGGCGCGAGCCAGCACGGGAGCCGGCACGGGGCCCACGAAGAAGCGCTGGCACCGCGACTGGATGGTCTCCGGGATGGCCTGCAAATCTCGGGCCAGCAGCACGATCGCGGCAGGACCCGGGGGCTCCTCCAAGGTCTTGAGCAGGGCGTTGGCCGCCTGCAGGCTCATGCGATCGGCCTGCTGGATGATGGCCGCCTTGCCCCAGTCCGACGTCGCGGACATCCCGAGCCAGTTGCGCAGGCGCCGGACCTGGTCGATGCCGATCCCGTCAGCGTCAGCGGCCGGCTCGACCCAGGTGACGTCCGGGTGCCGGCCCGCGGCCACCGCCCGGCACGCCTCGCAGACGCCGCACGCCTCTCCCTGGGCGGAGCGACGACGGCAGGCCAGGGCCGCGACGAAGGCCGAGGCCAGGCTCGTCTTGCCCGCGCCCTCGGGCCCGTACAGGAGGTAAGCCCCCGGCCCCCGCCCCTCGGAGGCGATGCGGGCCAGCCACTGCACCACCCGGACATGGCCGATGATCTCGGAGAAGCGCAACGGGTACGGCCGGCTCTCGGCCTCGGTGCGGCGAGCCCCCTCATCGGACAAGGTCCAGCAACAACCCCCTGATGTCGTCGAGGCGAGCGGCCACGGCCAGCGCGGAGCGCTGCCCCTGCAGCACCTCCCGGGCCAGCTGATCGAGTGCCTCGTCCACCTTGCGCACCACCACGTGCAGCCGGCGCCCGCCCCGCGGGTCCACGCGAAACTGCCGCTCGACCGCGTAGGTGCGCGCCAGGGCGAGCTGACAGAAGCGCCGCACGGCCTGCCGGTATGCGAAAAGCGTCGACTCCCCGGGGGAGCGGCGCAGCGCGTCGCCCGTGCGCTCGACCTCATCCAGGGCCAGCTGGAGCGCCTCCTGGTAGCGCCGGCGGTCCGCCTCCACGAGCTCGGTGCTAAACGCCCGAGCGGGCGCCCGGCTCTCCGTCGTCGCCCGGGCGCTTCCCCGGCGGGTCGTCGTCACCTGCGGCGCCCGGCGGCGTCGGGGCAGGCCCTCGATGCGCGACCCTTCCATCGACGTTAGACTCGCTCGAAGCGGTCGATGCCCAACACGAAGACGGTGGCACCGGCCACCTCCACCTCGGTGCCCGGGCCGGTCCCCGCATGGCGGCGGCGATGGCACACCTCCCGGATGCACTCGAGGGCGGCTGCCACGCGATCGTCGTCGACACCGATCAACAGCGTCGTGTTGCCCTCTCGCAAGAACCCCCCGGTGCTGGCCAGCTTCGTCGCGCCGAAGCCCCGCTCCACCAGCCGCGCCATCAGCGCCGGCGCGTCCTGGTCCTGCACGACCGCCACCAACAGCTTCATCGTCGCACCGGTGCCCCCCACCCCAGCTCCTGCAAGCGCTCGCCCAACCGGCGCACGACCACGTCGCGCAGCTCCGACTGGACGGCTCGTCGCGTCTTGCCCGCCACCTCGATTCGGACAATGCGCTCCGGGTAGCGGGTCGCCAGGGCCGCATAGCCCTCTCTCACCCGCCGGAAGAACGCCTCCCCCTGGGACTCGATGCGATCACGCCCCGTCGTCCCGGCGCCGGGCAGGCGCTCCCCGACCGGCAGGTCCAGCCAGAAGGTCAGATCCGGCTGCAGGCCGCCCGTCACCCAGCGATTGAGCCGCTCCACGAGCTCCTCATCCATCCCCGAGCCGAAGACCTGGTAGGCCACCGACGAGTCGGTGTAGCGCTCGCAGATCACCACGGCGCCCCGCTGCAGCCAGGGAAGCAGCACCTGGGCCACGTGCTGGGCACGATCGGCCATCCAAAGCAACAGTTCGGCCTCGGGGACCGGGATCCCCCCCGGCTCGCCCTCGCGCAGCAGCAAAACCCGCAGGCGACGCCCCAGCACCGTCCCGCCCGGCTCCCACGTGTGCCGGACCTCCAGCCCCCGGCGCCGAAGCCACCCCGCCAGCAACCGCGCCTGGGTGCTCTTGCCGGTGCCGTCCAGCCCCTCCAGGGTGATGAAAATCCCCCGGGGGCTCATCGGATCTCCTCGGGCAGGACGAGGACCCGGCGGTTGGGCTCCTCGCCGATGCTCGTGGAGCGCAGGTTGTAGCGCTCGATCAGCTCGTGCTGGAGCTTTCGGATGTACGCCGATTGCGGGCTGAGCTCCACCGGCCGGGCCAGCTGGCGCGCCTGCTCCACGGCGCGTTGCGCCTCCATGAGCGCGCTGGCGTCCTCGGGGCTCAAGAACGTGCGCTCCAGGAACTGCTCCATCTGGGCCAGGGTGTTGGACCGGATCACGTGGATGGGCAGGCCCCGGCGCTCCGCCTCCTTGAGGCGCTTGGGCATCTTGCGGTACTGGCCCTTGATGGTCAGCACCATGTCGGCCGAGTCCAGGTCCTGGGTGATCTGCACCGGCACGGGCAGGGACGCCAGCGCTCTTTGCAGGCGGGAGGTGCTGACGGCATAGGGGAAGATCCGGGCCGGGCGACTCCCACCCCACAGGCGGGACGGGCTCGGAGGCGTCTCCCCGTCCCGGCCGGCCGGCCGGGCGTCCCTCGGCGCCACGAAGGCGCGCGCTCCGCCGCCCCCGTTACCGTGGACCTCGGGTGGCCGGGCGTCGAAACGGTTGTCGGGCCCGGCGGTCCCCGGCGCTTGGCGCGGGCCGCCCTCCTCCACCTGGATCGTGCCGTCGGGGTTGCGCACCCGCACCTCGGGCGACGGCTCGATCCCCCGGAGCATCAGGTCCACGGTCGTGGCCACGTCGTGGTGGATGGCGACACGGTCCCGATCGCGGATCTCGACCACCACGTCGAAGGTCGGGGGCGCCTTGCGCTCCAGCACCGTCTTCTGAGTGCCCCGCTTCTTGGCCTCCTCGTCGCTGAGGGTGACGGCCTGGATGCCGCCGACCAGATCGGAGAGGGTCGGGTTGAGCACCAGGTTGTCGAGCGTGTTGCCGTGAGCCGTGGCCACGAGCTGGACGCCCCGCTCGGCGATGGTGCGGGCTGCCTGGGCCTCCTCCTCGGTACCGATCTCGTCGATGACGATGACCTCGGGCATGTGATTCTCGACGGCCTCGATCATGACCCGGGCCTGCAGGTCCACCCGAGGCACCTGCATGCGGCGGGCGTGGCCGATGGCTGGGTGGGGGACGTCGCCGTCACCGGCGATCTCGTTGGAGGTGTCCACCACGATGACCCGCTTGTTGAACTGGTCGGCCAGGATGCGCGCCACCTCGCGCAGCATGGTGGTCTTGCCCACGCCCGGCCGTCCCAGCAGGAGGATGTTGCGTCCCGACTCCACCACGTCCTGGATGATGTCGATGGTGCCGAAGACGGCCCTCCCGATGCGGCAGGTCAGCCCGATGATGTCGCCGTTGCGGTTACGGATGGCCGAGATGCGGTGCAGCGTACGCTCGATCCCGGCCCTATTGTCCTGACCGAACTGGCCGACCCGCTTGACGACGTAGTCCAGGTCCTCGCGGGTGACGGTGTCGTCGCTGAGGTAGACGAAGCCGTCGGGAAACCGTGCCTCGGGCTGGCGCCCCAGGTCCAGGACGATCTCCAGCAGCTCGTGCACCCGGTCGATGGCCTCCAGCTCGGCCCGGATGTGGGGCGGCAACACCTCCAGCAGCTGGGCCAGATTGTCCATGACCTCACGGCGTGCGGCCGGCTTGATGGTGGGCAATCAGCCCTTCACCACCCTCGACTCATGCATCCACGACCCATGCCTCTCGCCCCTGGCCCGGGCTGCCCCGGAGCAGGGCTCCGGACGCCACGAGCCTCAGGGCGAACGATGCAACTTCGTCTGTGATCATTTCCCCGGGAATCGAAAGGGGGGTCCCCGGCGGATAGGGCGTCACGGTAGCCGCCGAGACGCGTCCCACCGCCTGCTCCCAGGGGACGCGTCGCGCCTTCCCCAGCGCGGCCTGCCGGGGTCGCATCACCAGCGGACCGGGCGGCGGCATGGCCTCCCCCCACGATCGGGCCAAGCCGCCGCGTCCGACTCGGCGGCCGTCTCGGGCCTCCATCTCCCTCGCCAGCGCCCCCAGGGCCGACACGAGCGCCCCGATGCTCGCATCGTCGTCGGCCCCCGTCACGATGAAGACGACGTAGCTCCCACCGGCCATCTCCGGCCAGACGCCGTAGCGGCGCCGAAGCGCCTCGGCGACCTGCCAGCCCGGCAGCCCCAGGCCCGTCACCTCCACCGTCAGGCGCGTCTCGTCGAGGACGTAGGGCGCCGGCAGGTCGGTCGGAGCCAGGCATCGATACGGTCCGGACGCCTCGATGGAGGCGCGCGCTCGGCGGGCCAGCTCCACGGCTCGGGCGACCCTGTCGGCGCCGTGCCGCTCCAGTTCGGCCCGCGCCGCGTCCAGGGAAGCCAGGAGTGCCGGCTGCGGGCTCGTGCTCTGCACCCACGCCAGCACCCGTTGGACCCGCTCCGCGTCGGGCTCGCGGGCGGCGCCGGTCCAGTGCAGCAAGGCCGCCTGGGTCAGCACCGGCAGGGTCTTGTGGGCACCGTGGACCACCAGGTGCGCCCCGCACCGCGACCCGGTCGGCGGAGCGGGTGCCGGATAGAAGGCGAGGTGTGCGCCGTGCGCCTCGTCGACGAGGAGCGGTGCCGGTCGGGATGCGGCCGCGAGGCCGGACAGATCGGCGACGATGCCCTCGTAGGTCGGACTGGTCACAAGCACCGCGTCGGGGTCCGATGCGCGGGCCACTGCCACATCCTGCGCGGTGGGAGGCAGGATCATCCCCCATCCCCCGAGCCATCGGGAAGGAAGGAAGACGGGCATGGCGTCGGCCAGCACCAGGGCGTCGATGACCGAGCGATGGACCCACCTCGGCATCAAGAGCCGGCCGCCCGGGCGCACGCTGGCCAGGACCATCGCGAGGATCCCGGCCGTGGCACCATTCCATAGCAACCAGCTCCGCTCGCTACCCCACGCCCGGGCCACCAGCCGGGCCGCCTCCGCGGCCGCCTCGAGCAGGTCGTCGCCGTGAGCCGGGTCCCAGACCGCGTCGCCCCCGTCCCAGGCCCACGGAAACCCGCTCCGCCCCATCCATCCGGCCGGCACCCAGTGCCCCCGTTTGTGTCCGGGGGTGTGAAAGACGACGGGTCGACGCCTCGCCGCCCGGATCAGGGCTCGCAGGAGCGGAGTCGATCCCGCTCGGGTCGCCTGCACCACCAAGCTCCTCGCATCGCCTCCGAGGTCCACTTTAGCTTCCGCGGCGGCCGGGAGGAAAGCCCCCTCCGGGGGCGTAGACCATTGCCCATGTATCCGCACCCCTCCGGCGATCCCTCGCCGCCCCAACGTTGGCGGCTCCTCGCCGTGGCCACCCTGCAGCAGGCCGGTTTGACGTTCGTACGCTTCGGGTTGCCCGCGCTCGCCCCCTTCGTCCGGGCGGACATGGGCCTCTCGCTCCCCCAGACCGGGGCGGTTCTCGGAGCGTTCGACCTCGGCGCGCTGCTGGCCTTCTATGTGACGGGCGTCGCGACCGAGCGATGGGGCGAGCGACACGTCATGGCCGCGGGAGCCTTGCTGACGGGCCTGCTGGCGACGGCCGCCTCCACGTCCCCGTCCCTCGCCGTCCTGGCCCTGGTGCTGGCCGTGGCCGGGATGGGCTTCCCGTCGAGCCAGGTGGCGGGGGCCCGCGCGGTCCTGGGCTGGTTCGCGTCCGGGGAGCGAGGGCTGGCCATGGGGGTGCGCCAGGCGGGGCTTCCCATCGGCGGTCTGACGGGGGCGTGCCTCCTGCCCTGGCTGGCCACCCGGCACGGATGGCGGTTGGCGCTCCTGGTCGCAGCCGCGGGGTGCGCGGCCGCGGGCCTGGCGACCTGGGTCGCCCTGGCCGATCTCGAGCGGGTCCGCCCGCCACGCCATGTCCCGCCCGGGGCCGGCCCCTCTTTTGTCGAGGCCCCGTGGCGCTTCATCCGGGACCCCGTCCTGGTGCTGACCACGCTGACGGCCTGCCTGCTGGCAGCGGGACAGTTCAGCCTCACCGGCTACCTGCCCCTCTACATGGTGGACGTCTTCGGGTGGGTCCCGGCCCGGGCCGCCTGGTTGCTGCTGTTGGTGCACGCCGGCGGCATCATCGGGCGGCTCCTCTGGGGATGGCTCTCGGACCGGCTCTTCCGGGCCAATAGGGTGCGGCCCCTGGCGCTGGCGGCGGCGACCGCGTCGCTGTCGGCAGCGGTCGTCGCATCGCTGGCAAGGTTGTCGCCGCTCCCGACGCTCGTGGCCGGGGCGGCCGCCCTGCTGAGCGGGCTGACCATGCTGGGGTGGAACGGCCTTTACGTGACCCTCCTCTCCGAGCGGGCGGGCTCCTCGGCGGCGGTGATGGTGGGACTGAGCATGACGGTGCTGTACGTCTGGACCATGCTCTCCCCACCTGCCTTCGGGTGGCTCGTCCAGCAGGTCGGAGGGCGCTACTCCCTGGCGTGGTGGGCCGTCTCAGCCATCCAGCTGGGAGCGGTGGCAACGGCGGCGGGCATCGGGCGGGTGCTGGCCGAGACCTCCTCCCACGGGCATTCGCCCGCCAAGGTGCGCTAAAGCCGGGCGCTCGTCGTCTTGACAGGGATCGCTCCGTTTCCTACGATGGCGTCGACCGACCGGTCGGTTTCGCAGGGGAGGAGCCGTGACGTCTCCGGCAGTGGAGCGCCGCTCGCCGGAAGCCACCCGCCGGCGCTTGCTCGAGGCCGCCATCAAGGTCTTCGCCCGCAAGGGGTACTACGGCACGACGGTCGACGACATCGTCGCCGAGTGCGGCAGCTCCAAGGGGGCCTTCTACTTCCACTTCGAGAGCAAGGAGGCCCTCTTCTTGCGCCTCGTCGAGGAGTTCGCCGGCCAGCTGGCGGGTGCGCTGGAGCATGCCGTGCGTCACTCGGCCCGAGGCGGCCCGGGCAGGGTCGAGGCGGCCATCACGGCGGGGCTCGAGCTGATGGGGCGGTATCCGGAGCTGACGCGGCTGTTCCTCATCGAGGCGGTCGGCATCAATCCGCAGTTCGAGGCCAAGCGCCGTGAGCTCATGGATCGCTTCGCCCGCATCATCCAGTCGTACCTCGAGCAGGCAGCATCCCGGCATCCCCTGGCGGTGGGCGACACGGCGCTGGCCAGTGCGGCCATCCTGGGCGCCCTCAACGAGGTGGTCGTCTGGTGGCTGACGAGATCGCAGGAGCGCCCGCTGGCGGAGCTGGCCCCCGAGTTGAGCCGGTTCGTCCTGCGAGCCATCGGCTGGCAGACCTCGACGTGACCCGACCCGTCCATGGGTCGAGACCCGAGGGCTTGCCTCCCCTGCCTGCCCTGGGCCTGCCCCCCCTCTACGCCGCCTGCGTCCTGGCCTACGGCGGCGTGCCGCCGGTGACCGTCTGGGCCTGGGTCACGCTGGCGGCCGGGGGTACCGCCGTCGTGGCCGGTGCCATCGGCCGCATCGTGCATGCGGAGCCGACCGGCGGCGAGCCGCGCGCCGAGCGAGGCCCCGGCGCGGCGAGGCTCTTCGCGCTGGCCTTCTGCGGGGCGCTGGCGCTGATCACGGCCGCCGGCCAGCTCAACCCGCCGAGCCTGTGGCTCTCACCGCTGCCGGCGGCGCTCTGGGTCGCCTACGGGCAGGCGCGAAGCCGTGGCGGGTCGGGGTGGGTGCTCCCCCTGGCTCACGCGATGGGGCCCATCGCCGGCTGGGTGGCCGTGCGGGGGACCGTAGAGGGGCCCGCGTGGCTACTGGCGGCTGCCACGGCCCTGTGGCTCGGCGGCGACGTCGCGTCGCCCGCCACGCGGGTCGCCCACGTGGGCGCCGTGGCGCTTTGGGTGACGGCCGGGTGGGCCTGCGGACGGGCCGGGTGGTACTTCGGCAGCGTCGCCCTGGCGGCCGGGCTGTTGGTCTGGCATCACGTCGACGCCGCACGCTCGGCCGGCGATCCCGCCGCATCCCGGCGGGCCTTCATCGTCCACGCCGCCATCGGGCTGGTCGGGCTGGCGGGGTCGCTGCTGGACGTCGTCCGGACTCCGTGAGCGCGTCCACGCCGGCATCCCGCGCCTCGACGGCTTCGCGACGGAGGCGGTTGGCCAGCCGGAGCAGGTAGACGTAGCGCCGCTCCGCGGCCTGCATGGCGAAGATGGCGTGATCCACCAGGTCCGGGTCGGTCACCGAGTCGAACTCGTTTTGGGCCGCCATCCACTCCCGACGGGCCTGCTCCACGAGGGCCGCGACCTCGGCCGGTACCACAGGGGTGAGGTCGACGGGTCCCGGGCCGGCTGGCGACGGCGATTGCGCTAGCACCGCAGACGACCCCTCCCAGTGGGGCGGTCGACGCCCTCAGGGCGCCGCCCACGGTGCAAGGGTATGCGGGTCCGGGGCCGTTATGCCACGCTACGGCCGGCCGACGGCTCCCTAGACCTCGCGCCGGCCCTCCAGCGCGCGGGCCAGCGTCACCTCGTCCAGGTACTCCAGGTCACCGCCCACCGGCATGCCATGGGCCATACGGGTCACCCGCACGCCCAGCGGCTTGATGATCCGGGCCAGGTACATGGCGGTGGCCTCGCCCTCGACGTTGGGGTCGGTGGCCAGCACCACCTCCTTGACCTCTCCGGATCCCAGGCGGGCGATGAGCTCCTTGATCTTGAGCGCCTCCGGGCCCACCCCCTCCATCGGGGACAGGGCGCCGTGCAGGACGTGGTACAGTCCCTTGAAGGCCCGGGTGCGCTCCATGGCCGTCACGTCCTTGGGCTCCTCGACGACGCAGATGACGGAGCGATCCCGGCCCGAGCCCGGCTGGCAGAAGCGGCACGGGTCGGCCTCGGTGTAGTTGAAGCAGACCGAGCACAGCCGCGTCTTCTCCCGGGCCTCGATGATGCTCTCGGCCAGACGGCGAGCCTGGTCGGGACCCATCCGCACGATGTGGAAGGCGAGCCGCTGCGCGGTCTTGGGGCCGATGCCCGGCAGGCGCATCAGCTCGTCCACCAGCCGTGCGAGGGGGCGTGCGAGCTCCAAGAGGCCGCGCTCCTCTCCGGCTCAGGCGCCCGGAAGGCCCGGCAGGCCGGGGAGGCCCGGGAGGCCCAGCTCCTCGTACAGGCGCGCCATCTCCTTCTCGACCATGGCCTTGGCCTGACGCAGCGCCTCGTTGACCGCCGCCACGATGACGTCCTGGAGCATCTCCAGGTCGGCCGGGTCGACGGCCGCGGGGTCGATGCGCACGGCCCGCAGGCGGCCGCTGCCATCGGCCACGGCCGTGACGGCGCCGCCTCCGGCCGAAGCCTCTACGGTGCGCTCGGCCAGTTCTTGCTGGAGGTTCTCCAGCGACTGCTGGAACTTCTGCAGGCTCTTCATCGCCTTGGCCATGTTGAAGGGACCGGGAAGACCGGGCACGACGACCTCACGCTCCTTCGCTCGGGGACTGCTGGTCGGGCACGGCGCCTTCGGCCTCGGGCGGCTCCTCGAACTCCCGGATGATCCGGGCCCCCAGGATATCCAGCACCGCTCTCAGCGTCGCGTCGTCCCACTCGTCGTCTTCGGGCTCGGCGCGCCGGCGCCGGGCCGGCCGGGTCGCCGCCGGACGTGCTTGTGTCGGCGGCGGCTCCACGGCCGCCGCCACCTCGTGCGCCGCGGAGAGGGACGGGCTCGGTCGGGGAGACGGAGGCGGCGGGGGAGGAGGCTCCGGCGGCTCCTCGTCGTCGGAGCCGGCGATCTCCGGCGGCAAGGCCGACTCGCCGTTGAGGATCTCGGTGCGGATGGTGACCGGACGACCCAAGAGCCGCGAACAGACCTTCTCCACCAGCTGCCGGGCCTTCTCGTCGCCCTCGACGGCATTGCGGTGGAAGGCCCGATCCTCCGGGAAGCCGATGGTGATCTCCAGCCCGTCGACCCGGATGGGACGGCCCTCTCGCAGCAGCGCCTCCACCTTGGCAGCGCTCCGGCGCTGCTGGTTGCGCAGCGTGGCGAGCACGTCGCCCCATCGCCGCTGCACCTCGTCCAGCAGCAGCGGCCCCCCCTGCGTCCGAGGCGCCGCGGGCGGCGGCACCGCCGGAGAGGGCGGAGGGGCCGTCGCACGCGCCGGAGC
>DATCKA010000073.1:0-4334 GCA_036562495.1 Limnochordales bacterium | reverse complement strand
TCGACGATCCGGACGATCTGGGCCAGCGCCGTGTCCTTGCCCACCTTGGTGGCACGGAACTTGAAGGTGCCCGTGGTGTTGACGGTGGCGCCGATGACCTCGTCGCCCGGACCCTTCTCAACGGGGAGGCTCTCGCCGGTCAGCATCGACTCGTCCACGGCCGACCGGCCCTCGATGACCACGCCGTCCACCGGGATCTTCTCGCCGGGGCGGACGATGACGATATCGCCCACCTCCACGGCGTCGACAGGGACGTCCTGCTCGCGGCCGTCCCGGATCACCCGGGCCGTCCTGGCCTGCAGGCCCAGGAGCTTCTTGATGGCCGCCGACGTCCGTCCCTTGGCTACGGCCTCCAGGTACTTGCCCAGCGCCACCAGCGTGATCAGGAGGGCGCTGACCTCGAAATACAGGCCCGGGATGCCCAGCTGCGGCCATAGCAATGCCGCCAGGCTGTAAAAGTACGCGGCCGTGGTGCCCAGGGCGATGAGCACCGACATGTTGGCGTTACGGTTCTTCAGGTTGAAGTAGGAGTCGCGGTAGAAGACCCAGCCGACGTAGAACTGGACCGGCGTCGCCAGGACCAGCTGCACCCAGCCGTTGCGCAGCAGGTCCACCACCGGCCCTTCGACCATGAAGTAGTGGCTGACCATGGCCGCCAGCAAGGGCAGCGACAAGACCGCGCCCAGCAGGAAACGGTTCCACCAGCCGCGGATCTCCCGCTGGCGCGTCGCCTCGCTCTCGTCACCCATGTCTTCCAGCGGCCGGGCCTCGTAACCGGCACCGCGGACGGCCCGCAGCATCTCCGCCACGTCCACAGCGCCGGGGACGTACCGGACCGTGCCGGTATTGGTCGCCAGGTTGACGGTGGCATCGACTACACCCGGCAACTTGCGCAGCGCAGCCTCGACCCGGTTAACGCATGCGGCACAGGTCATGCCTTCGATGGAGAGGCGGGCTTGCTGCAGCGGAACCTCGTAACCCAGGTCCCTGACGCGCGCCGCCATGTCCGCGGCGCTCACACGCGCCGGGTCGAACCGGACCCGGGCCCGGTTGGTGGCCAGGTTGACCGTTGCCTCGACAACGCCGTCCAGGCGTTTCAGGCCCCTTTCGATGCGGTTGGCACAGGCGGCGCAGGTCATGCCCTCCACGGGCAGGGTCAGCTCGACCGCCTTAGCGCCTACCTGGGGCTGACCCCCGGTGCCGGAGGCCGTCCTGTCCTTTACCGCCACGTCACTCACGGTGGCTCCTCCTTTGCCTGCTATAACAAGCGCTTAACCACGGCCAGGACCTCGTCGATCGCCTCGTCACCGTTGCCGCTGCGGATAGCGTCCTGCACGCAGTGGTGGGTGTGCTGCTCCAGGAGCTGGAGGGCCACGGCATCCAGGGCCGCGCGCACAGCCGCCACCTGGATGAGCACGTCGACGCAGTACCGCTTCTCTTCCACCATCCGCTGCAGTCCCCGGACCTGACCTTCGATGCGGCGGAGCCGGTCCAGGAGCTTCTTCCGGTCGGCGTGCGGCGGCATGCGCCGCGTGTGGGTAGTATCACACCTCGTGCCCGCGCCCTCGGCCGCGGCGGCCTTCTGTTCAACCCGGGAGTCTGCCGTATCCGTTGCGATCCGCTGATCCTCCATCGACATCACGCTCCGTTCAGGCCCAACATACCCCATGGGGGTATCATCCTGTCAAGGTGGGGCGGGTGAGGATGACCGGCGACCCGTGCGAAGCCGCTGTCCGAGCGCGCATGCACCAGGGACATGCAAGGTCTAAGAGATCTGTAAGCGACAGAGGAGCTTCATGGCTGGGATGCAATACTTTCCCTTCGGATGCGAGTGGTTTGTATGCTGACCCGGTTTGGGATCGTCATGTGCCAGGCGGCATGGCATATACCCGGAGTGCCATTCCCGGGGGAGTGGTGGTCAGCCTTCAAACCGATACCCCACGCCCCATACCGTGGCGATGATGTCCCGCAGCCCGAAGGGTTCCAGCTTGTCCCGCAGGTTCTTCACGTGGCTGTCGACGAGGCGCTCGTCGCCGAAATAATCGCCGCCGCGCAACCGGTCGAGGATCTGCTGACGGCTCAGCGTCTGGCCGCGATGCTCGGCCAGGGTCACCAGGAGGTCAAACTCCGTCCGGGTGAGGGTAACGGGCTCGCCGTCCACCGCCACCGTACGTGCGGCGGGGTCGATTTCGAGGCCGCCGAACCGCAGTGGCGGCGGCGCTGCGGCCGTTCGTGCCACTTCCCGGCCGGTGCCGCTTCTCCGCACCAGCGCCCGGACCCGCGCCACCACCTCGCGGGGATCAAAGGGCTTGACCACGTAGTCGTCGGCGCCCAGATTGAAGCCATGAAGCCGCTCGTGGATCTCCCCTCGCGCGGTCAGCATGAGGATAGGCACGTCGTCCCGCGCGCGAAGTCGCTCACAAACCTCCCAGCCATCGACGCCGGGCAGCATGAGGTCGAGGATGACCGCCGCGATGCGGTGACCGTCCCGCCGTCTGTCCTCCTCGAAGATGCGCAATGCCGCGGCGCCATCCCCAGCTTCGATCACGTCAAAACCGCCGCGCTCCAGGTACAGGCGGAGAAGCCGGCGGATCTCGGCCTCATCGTCGACCACCAGCACCGCCGGCCGGTCATCCCCGGCGGTACCGGGGTCAGGCCCCTGGGTCAGGCCCATGTCGGGGCTACCGCTGCGGGTCACTGCGGCTTACCTCCCTGGCCATAGCACCAACGCGAGAAGCGAGTCACGTGACGGGTTAAGGCGATAGGATCTCGCTCTTCACGTGTTCGAACTCGTCCCGGGAGATTTCCCCACGGGCGTACCGCTCTTTGAGGATGGCCAGCGCCCGCCGGTTGTCCTCTGCACTGGGGACATCGGCTGCCCGGTTGGCCCGGCCACCGCTCCTTCGCAGGATCACCCAGAAAAGGCCGACCGCGAGCAACGGAGGTACCAGCCAGAAGAGGATCATGGGGATCCCCAGGCCCCAGCCTCCCCAGCTGCCGTAGCACCAGGCGTGCCACATTATCCTTCGTCACCTCCCGTCCACGCGCGGTACACCAATGCGATCACGCCGGCCAGCAGTACGGTGCTGACCGCGCCGGTGGCCGCGAAGACCAGGAGGGCGGCCGGCCCTCCATCTTCGGACACCAACCGGGAGAACAACGCGGGCTGCACCGCGGCGGCCAGTGCCAGCAGGCCCGTGATGACCAGCGTAGTGGCTACAAGCCGCTCGCCGGCGAGGGCGCGGCCTGGAGGATGGAGCCGTCGTTGCGGTGATCCTGGCCTGCGACCCAAAGACATTCACTCCTCACGCTCGCTCGCACCGATCCCTCGGACTCCATGGCCCCCGTCAGGGTCGCCATAGAGGGGGCCATGGAGCTGCGCCTTAAGCTTACATCCCGTTCTTGAAATCACCCTGAACAGTCTGTGAAGAAAGTGTGGACGTCGCCGAGGCCGTCTCAACCAACTTTTCACGAGGGCATCACGGCGCCTTCACACGCGGGCGGTACCGTAGAGGCAGCAAGAGGCGTGGCGACCGCGGCCCACCACGTCGCTGGCCACGGCGGGTCGTCGGGCACAGTCACGCGTGGGTAGGGCCGTCGCGGTCATCTCGCGTGGGAAGGGAGGCGTAAGCGATGCGCAGGTGGATCGTGGTATTGGGCGTCCTGGCCCTCGTGCTGGGCACCTATTCGGTCGGATTCGCCGTCACCCGGGCAAAGGCCCCCGAACAGGATGCCGCCGGGACCATCCAGCAGGCCGGAAGTCTCCCGTCGTGGGAGGATCTCTCGGCCATGCACGAAGCGATGGCCGCGATGCCGGCCGAGCAGACCGCCGCGATGCACCGCGCGATGATGAACATGACGCCTGAGCAGATGGTCCGCTTGTGCCAGGCCCACCTGCAAGCCTTAGAGGGCGGCAACAAACCTACCAAGTGACTCGATCCCGTACAGGCGAGGCACATCGCTGGGCATCCTCATCTGCACTGCGATCCGGAAGCGGCCGCTCACGGGTTGACACCCCGCAGGACAGAGAACTAGGATGCGGGCGGAATACCCACAGGGGGTATGCCCTCTGCGGGACGGGCGCTGAACCTGCTTCCCGTGGAGATCCTTTACTGAGGGGGCGCTGCGCTATGGCGACCAAGGTCTACAACGTGAAGGGTATGTCCTGCAACCACTGCAAGAAGACCGTGACGGAGGCCATCTCCCGCATCCCCGGTGTCACCGGCGTCGAGGTCGACCTGGGGACGGGCCAGGTCACCGTGACCTTCTCCGGCGAGCTGGACGACCAGAAGGTGCGGGAGGCCGTCGAAGAAGCTGGCTACGAGATGGCCTGA
>DATCKA010000025.1:0-11240 GCA_036562495.1 Limnochordales bacterium | reverse complement strand
CGCCCGGTGCGGGCGCTTCACCCGACGACGCCATCCCTACGCCGGCATGACCCGGATCAGGTTCGAGGGGTCTGCGGCCGCCGCCGCACTCTCAGCGCCACACGGGGCGCTCCCCCGGCGTCCTGCTGGCTTAGCCATACGGCCCCCGCCGGTGGTCTGTCAAGCGTCGAGCATCCCCTGCGCGCCGGCGCTACGCAACGGACCACCGCTCGAGGCAGGGTCTCACGCCGGGCGTCTGGCAGGTGGCGAGCCGGTAGCGATGACGCCGCTGGCTCGGAGCTCTTCGATGGCCTCTGGCGAAAGCCCCAACTCCTCGACCAGCACCTCGACGGTATGCTCTCCCAGCAGGGGCGGCGGGCCCGAGGGGCTTGCCGGTGTACGGGAGAGGTGCTGCAGGGGACTCGCGACGTACGGCAGCTCGCCCAGGCTCGGGTGGGACACCCGCCACACCACGCCTCGAGCGACGGACTGGGGGTCCCCCAGCGCCTCGCCCAGGTGGTAGACCGGCGCCGCAGGCACGCCCGCCTGCCGCAGGGCATCCAGCCAGGCCTGGCGGGGCCGGCTTCGAAGGAGCTCCGCCAGGATGGGCACGAGCTCGTCCCGATGGCGCACCCGTCCCTCGTTGGTGCGGAAGCGCTCGTCGTCGGCCAGGTCGGGGCGCCCGATGGCCTCGCACATCCGCCGGAACTGCGTGTCGTTGCCCACCGCCACGATGAACCACCCATCGACGGCCTCGAAGGCCTGGTACGGCACGATCTGGGGATGGGCGTTGCCGACCCGGCGTGGCGGGACGCCCGTGACCAGGAAGCTCTGCGCCAGGTTGGCCATGGCCGAGAGCCCCACCTCCAGGAGGCTCAAGTCCAGGTGCTGGCCTCGCCCGCTCCGCTCGCGCTCGAAGAGGGCCGCCAGGATCCCCACGGCTGCCATCATCCCGGTCATCACGTCGATCCAGGCCACCCCCACCTTGGTGGGCGGCCCGTCGGGCTCACCGGTGACGCTCATGATGCCCGTCATGCCCTGCAGGGCGATGTCGTAGCCGGGCTCGGCGGCTCGGGGGCCCTCCTGGCCGAATCCGGTGATGGAGGCGTAGATCAGCCGCTCATTGAGGGGGCTCAGCGAGGCGTAGTCGAGGCCGTACCGGGCCAGGTCGCCGACCTTGAAGTTCTCTACCAGCACGTCGGCTCGCCGGGCCAGCTCCCGCACCAGGGCCTGGCCCCGCTCGTCCTTGAGGTTGATGGCCAGGCCCTTCTTGCCGCGGTTGACGGCGAGGAAGTAGGCGCTCTCGCCTCCGACGAAGGGCGGCCCCCAGCCCCGGGTCTCGTCGCCCCAGGGGGGCTCCACCTTCCAGACGGTGGCCCCCAGATCCGCCAGGATCTGAGTGGCGTACGGCCCGGCCAGCACCCGGGACAGGTCCAGCACCCGGATCCCTACGAGCGGCGCGCCCATGGCTCCATCCCCCCGTGCCCGCCGGTCGGCGTCCCCGGCGTCGTACCCGCCACCCTCGTCGATGCCCTCAATCCAGGGCCGACAGCCCTGTCACATCCCGGCCCACGATGAGGGTGTGGATGTCGTAGGTGCCCTCGTAGGTGTCGACGCTCTCCAGGTTGAGCATGTGGCGGATGGCGTGGTACTCCAGCGTGACGCCCGAGGCCCCCAGGATCTCGCGGGCGGCCCGGGCGGCCCGCAACGCCGCACGGACGTTGTCGCGCTTGGCCAGCGAGACCTGCGTGTAGCGGAGATTGCCCTCGTCCTTGAGGCGGCCCAGGCGCCAGGCCAGCAGCAGCCCCTTGGTATGGTCGGCCACCATGTCGGCCAGCTTGGCCTGCACCAGCTGGCGGGATGCGATGGGCTTGCCGAAGGTGACGCGGCTCCGGGCGAAATCGAGCGCCTCGGTGTAGACCGCCTCCAGGGCGCCCATCGCTCCCCAGGCGATGCCGTAGCGCGCCTGGGTGAGGCAGCTCAAGGGCGCCCGCAGCCCCTCGGCCCCCGGCAGCATCGCCGACGCGGGCACCCGCACGTCGTCGAGGATCAGCTCGGAGGTGATGGAGGCGCGCAGGCTCATCTTGTGGGGGATCTCCCGGGCGACGAAGCCGGGCCGGTCCGTGGGCACCAGGAAGCCCCGCACGGCTCCGGCATCGTCCCGTGCCCAGATGACGGCCACGTGGGCGATGCTGCCGTTGGTGATCCATCGCTTGGTGCCCGTCAGCACCCAGTCGCCGCCGACCCGCCGCGCGCGGGTGGCCATGGCCCCGGGGTCCGAGCCCCCTTCGGGTTCGGTGAGCCCGAAGCAGCCCACCACCTCGCCCCGGGCCAGGCGCGGCAGCCACTCCCGCCTTTGCTCGTCGGAGCCGTAGGCGTAGATGGGGTACATCACCAGCGCGCCCTGCACGCTGGCGAAGCTGCGCAGCCCCGAGTCGACGCGCTCGAGCTCGTACATGACCAGCCCATAGGCGACGCTGTCGAGCCCGGCGCATCCCCACTGCTCCGGCAAGTTGGCCCCCAGTAGGCCCAGCTCGCCGAAGCGGGCGATGAGGTGCCTGGGAAACTCCCCCCGCTCCCACCACTCCCGCACGTACGGCAGCGCCTCGGCGTCCAGGAAGCGCCGCACCTCCTGCTGGAGCTGGCGCTGCTCGGGGGAGAACAGGTCCAGGGCATGGAAGTAGTCGAGCACGAGCCCATCACGCTCCCAGCCGGCGTTCGACGAGCGAGACCGGTTTCCTTGGCCGGATCACCGGTGCCTGGCCCGTCGCATACCCTGCAGGGGCGTCGCGCCGAGGTACCTGGATGGGGCCGGCATCGTGAGAGGCGGATCAAGATGACGCGAACGCGGACAGGACCCCCTTCGCCGCTCGGACTCGTGCTGAGCGGGGGCGGTGCCAGGGGCGCCTACCAGGTGGGCGCGCTGCGCGCCGCCGTCGAGAAGCTCGGCCCATCGCCCTTCGCTGTGATCAGCGGCAGCTCCATCGGCGCCATCCACGGCGCCGTCGTGGCCGAGGGCATCGAGTCGGGCGACCTCCCCGGTGCGCTGGCTGCCGCCGAGCAGACGTGGCTCGAGCTTCAGGGGACCATCCGGCTCGATTGGAAAGGACTCCTGTCGGCTCTGGGGCGGCTCGCGATCTTCGGGCCGAAGCCGGCGGTCTGGCAGTCGGTGCGCTCGCTCCTGGATCACGCCCGGGCCGTGGAGCGCCTCTTGCGCTTCCTCCCGCGCGACCGCCGCCTGGGCGACTACCGGCGGGTGGAGCTGCTGGTGACCGCCGCGGACCTCAACGCGGGTCGGCCGGTCGTCTTCGACCGTTCGACGCCCGACGTGCGGGTGCTGGACGCCGTGCTGGCTTCGTCGGCCATCCCGGTGGCTTTCCCGTCCCAGCAGGTGGGGGAGCACTGGCATGTCGACGGCGGCGTCTTCGACAACGCCCCCCTCGGGCCCGTCATCCGTCGGGGCGTGGCCGACGTGCTGGTGATCGCCACTATGCCCCGGGGCGGGCGGGACGGGCCGGCGCCGGACCCCAGCCCCATGCCCGACGTCTTCTCCGTGGTACGCCGGCTGTGGCCGGTCATGCTGGACCGGCTCCTCTACGTGGACCTGCGTGAGGCCCGGCGCATCAACGAGATCGTGGAGATCATCGAGCAGAGCCGGGATCCGGACGGCCCGCTCATGCGCCGGCTCAAGGCGGCCATCGGCTACGAGCAGGGCGGGCGCCGCAAGCGGGTGGTGGGGCTGCTGGAGATCTGCCCCGACCGGGAGCTGGATCCGCCAGGGACCCTGGGCTTCGGGGATCGGGAAGCGATCAAGGCTGCCATCCGCGCCGGCTACGAGGACGCCTGCCGGGAGCTGGCGAGTCTGCGCCCTTAGGCGACGCCGCTCAGGGCGCCAGGGCGACCCGGATGGCCCCGGAGCCTCCCTTGCGGCTGGCCGTGCGCACTGCCTCCTGCCACCGCTCCAGCGGGAACGTGTGGGTGACCAGCGGAGCCATGTCCACCTTGCCCTGGGCCATCAGCTCCAGCGCGTAGGCCATGGTGCGGATCCTCCGCCCGTCGGGCAGGCGCTCGTAGCCGTAGCAGTAGGTGCCCCTCAGTTCGAGCTCCTTGAGCCAGATGGGGGTCCAATCGACCCCTCGCGGCATGGCGGCCAGCCCGGCCAGCACCACCCGACCGCCGGCCCGCGTGAAACGCAGGGCGTCGCCGATGCTGGCGGCGCTGCCCACGCACTCGTAGGTGACGTCCGCGCCCCCCACGGGCACGGGCTTGCCCAGGAGGGGGCGCAAGAGCCTGGCGCCGAGGAGCGACGCCAGCCGGTCGTCGAGCGCCGCGCCGCGCTCGGTGACCACCTGGTCGGCGCCGAGCCGGGCGGCCATGTCCGCCTGGTGCCGGTGACGGGCGACCACCACCACCCGCACCCCCGGCACCAGGGCCCGCAGCGCCGCCACCACACCGAGGCCCACCGTGCCCGCGCCGATGACCAGCGCCGTCTGGCCCTCGGCCGGCGGCCAGCGCAAGACCGGATGGAGCGCTACGGCGAAAGGCTCGGCCATGAGGGCGGCCTCGTCGGAGAGCGCCTCGGGCACCGCGAGCAGCTGCGACCGGTGGGCGACGAAGTACTCGCCCCAGCTCCCGCCCGTGTCGCGGCAGGTGCCGATGAGGGTGCCCGGGGCCAGACGGCCCTCGGTGAAGCGATGGCAGAGCTGATAGTCGCCTCGCTGGCAGGCAGGGCACGGCGGGTCGATCCCGCGGGCCTCGCAGCCCAGGACCGGATCCACGACGACCCGCTGCCCTACCGAGAAGCCCTCGACCGAGGGCCCCAGGCGCTCGATGACGCCCACGTTTTCGTGGCCCAGGACGAAGGGGAAGGAGGCCAGCGGGGAGGTGGACGGGCTCGTCTCCAGGAAGATGGTGTGGAGATCGCTCCCGCAGACGCCGCCGAGCCGGGTGCGGACCAGCACCCAGTCCGGGCCCGGAAGCTGCGGCACGGGCAGCTCCCGCAACCGAGCGGCCCCGAGCGGGCCCGTGTAGGCATCAGGCGTCACGCGGCCCGCCAGGCGGGCCGCCACGTAGCGGGGGATGGTCACGTCGAACTGGACGGCCTTCACGGCCAGGCTCCTTCGTCTCCCGGCGGCTACTTCCTGCCGGGCGCGCGATGATCCGGTCGAAGGGCGGGAGAACATGCGAGCGCCGAAGCGGATGGTGGCGTGCATCACGGTGCAGGGCCAGCTCCGGCAATTCCCCGCCGAAGCCCTGCGGTTCAGGCCGGCCGCCTATGGCATCGCCGTGCGCAACGGGCGTGTGCTGGTAGCGCGGTCCCGCTTCTCGGGGCGGTGGGAGCTGCCGGGCGGCGCGGTCGCGCCCTGGGAGACGCTGGAGGAGGGGCTGCGGCGGGAGTACGAGGAGGAGACGGGGCTGCAGGTCGCGGTGCGGGCGTTCGTGGGGTTCGACCAGGGCTTCGTCGCCTTCTTCCAGCACGCCTTCAACTCGCTGCGGTTCTTCTACCGGGTCGAGGCGCCCGACGTCCCGGCCCGTGCCCAGCTCGACGAGGTGACCGAGGTCCGATGGGTCGAGGTGGAGGCTCTCAGCGACGATAACATGGCCCCGGGTCACCACGCCTTCGTCCGCCGCTGCCTGGCGTCGGATGATGGACAAGGCCGTTGACCCCGACTGCCCGCCCGACCATAATTGAGACGATGTCTCAGTCAATGCGTCCAAACCGCCACGACGAGGACCGAGCCCGCGTCGAGCGCCACGGCACGCCGTCCGGCGAGCACGAGGCGCCGGGCGCGGTCATGCTGGAGGCGCTGCGCAAGGCCGGCTACCGCTTGACGGCGGCGCGGCGGGCGGTCGTGGAGGCGATGCAATCGGGGGAGCACCGCAGCGCTCCCGAGATCGTGGCCGAGGTGCAGCGCAGGCATCCGGGAGTGGGCCGCGCCACGGTCTACCGGACCCTGGCGATCTTGAGCCGGCTGTGCGCGGTGCAGCCGTCGCTGCTGCGCACGGCCCAGGCGCACTACGCCGCTGCCCATCGGGGCCACCACCACCACTTCATCTGCAACAGGTGCCATCGGGTGATCGAGTTCGGCCGCTGCGACGCCGACGCCCTGGCGGTCCAGCTGGAGCGCCAGTGGGGCGTGAGGGTGCAGGGGCATCTGCTCGAGTTCTACGGGTTGTGCCAGGTGTGCGCGGACGAGAGTTGACGCGCCGCCCCACGGGCCTCGAGTCCGACCGGAGGAAGATAGCGATCTCTATGATGAGACGGTGTCTCAAGAGTGCACTTCGCGGGGCGGTTGTCATGCTGACCATCGGGACGGCCGCCGCGGCCGCCTCGCTCATGGCCGCGTCCCTCGAAGCAGGAGCGCGGGCGGCGGTCGCGGTACGCCGGGCCGTGACCACGACCACCATCCTGGAGGACCTGGTGAGGCAGGTGGCGGGCGAGGCGTGGTCCGTCGTCTCCCTCATCCCCGTGGGGGCGGACCCGCACGCCTACCAGCCGGGGCCCGCCGATGCGAAGCGTTTGGCAGGTGCCGAGTTGGTGGTGATGGTCGGAGCGGGGCTGGAGCCGGCGGCGTTGTCACGCCTGGTCAAGAGCGCCCCACCGGAGGTGACGGTGCTCGAGCTGGCGCCCCGGGTGGCCCTGCGCTGGGACGAGATCGCCGCCGAGGGAGACGAGGCGTCGGGCGGCGGGCACGCCCACGAGCATGGGGAGAAGGCCGGGTGGGATCCTCACTTCTGGTGGAGCGCCCCGCGCGTGGCCATGGCGGTGGAGCTCATCGCCGACAGCCTCGCCCGCATCGACCCGGCGGGGGAGGCGGGCTACCGGGCCCGGGCCGCGGCCTATCGCGAGCGCCTGCGAGCGCTGGACGGCTGGATTCGCCAGCAAGTGGCGACCATCCCGCCCGAGCGGCGGTTGCTGGTCACCAATCACGACGCGCTGGGTCACCTGGCGGTGGAATACGGCTTCACCGTGGTGGGCACCGTCCTGCCCGGCACCAGCACGCTGGCCGAGGCCTCGGCGGCCGGCATCGCCCGGCTGCTGCAACGCATCCGGTCGCTCCCGGTCGGGGCCATCTTCGCGGAGGCGACGGCTTCTCCGGTGGTGGCCGAGCGGGTGAGCCGGGAGGCCGGCCTGCCACTGGTCACCCTCTACACCGGCTCGCTGGGGCCGCCGGGCTCCGGTGCGGAGACGTACGAGGGCTTCATGCACACCAACGTCCGGCGGATCGTGGAGGCGTTGCGGCCATGAGCGACGAGCTCGAACCCCGACCGGCCCGACCCGTGCTCGAGGTGGAGAGCCTGACCGTCGCCTTCGGCCCCCGCGTCGTCCTGCGGGACGTCACGTTTGCCGTCTTCCCGGGGGAGCGGGTGGCGGTGGTGGGGCCCAACGGCGCCGGCAAGTCCACGCTGTTCAAGTGCATCGCCGGACTGTTGCGGCCCACGCACGGTCGGGTCGTTCTCGCCCCGCCGGCCGAGCGCGGCGCCCCGGCCCTGGCCTATGCCCCGCAGCAGGAGGCCGTCAACTGGCACTACCCCGCCTCGGTGTGGGACGTGGTCATGATGGGGCGCTTCCCCTTCTATGGTCTCTGGCGCCGCCCTGGGCCCGAGGACCGGCGGGCCGTGTGGGAGGCCCTGGAGCAGGTGGGGCTCGCCCACCTGGCGCGGACGCCTATCCAGCGCCTGTCGGGCGGGCAGCAGCAGCGGGTCTTCCTGGCCCGGGCCCTGGCCCAGGGAGCTCCGCTGATGGTGCTCGACGAGCCGTTCAACGCCGTGGAGCAGGCGGCTCAGGCCGGCCTGGTGGAGGCCCTCGGCTTGCTACGTCCACGGCGGGTGGCGGTCATGATCTCCACCCATGACCTCGACTTCGTGGCGGGCAGCCACTGGTTCGATCGGGTGCTGGTGCTCAACGGGCGCCTGCTGGCCTACGGGCCGCCGGATCTGGTCTGTGCCCGGTCCGGCGGCGGCTCGCTGGCCGTCCCGTGGCCCGAGCCAGCCGTCTGCGGGGGGCCCATGGCGGGATGAGCGCCGTCGACGTCTTCGAGGCGGTCTGGCTGTGGCTGCGCCAGCCGTTGGAGTACGGCTTCATGCGCCACGCCCTGGTGGCCGTCCTGCTCGTCGGAGGCGTGGGAGGGCTGGCCAGCACCTTCACGGTGGTGCGGGGCACGGCCTTCTTCGCCGACGCCCTGGCGCACGCGGTGTTGCCGGGCGTGGCCGTGGCCTACCTGGTGGCCGGTGCGGGCAGCGCCGCCCTCTTCTGGGGTGCGCTGGCGGCAGCCCTCGTTGCATCGGCGGCCATCCACGCGGTGGCTCGGGAGGGCCACGTGCGGGAGGAGACGGCCATCGGCGTGGTGATGGCGGCGGCGCTGGCCCTGGGGGTCGCCATCATCTCGACGCGGCGGGCGTACGCGGTGGACCTGACGCACGTGCTCTTCGGCGACCTGTTGGGGGTCGGCCCGGCCGACCTGGTGCGTACGGCCAGCCTGGCCGCGGTGGCCACCGCCCTGGTGCTGGTGCTGTGGAGGCCCATGGCCATCGTGGCCTTCGACCCCGTGCTGGCGGTGACGCTGCGGCTGCCGGTGGGGTGGCTGCAGTACGCGCTCCTGGCACTGGTGGCGCTGACCACGGTGCTCGCGTTGCAGACGGTGGGCGCCACCATGACGCTCGCGCTGCTGGTCACGCCGGGGGCGGCGGCCCGCCTGGTGGCGCGCAGCCTCGGGGAGATGGCCGCCCTGTCGGTGGGGGTGGCCGTCATCGGATCGGTGGCGGGACTCTACCTCTCTTATTACCTCTCCATCCCGTCGGGCCCGGCCATCGTCCTGGCGCTGACGGCCGCCTTCGCCGCGTTGCGGGTGGTGGCGCGGCGCTAGGCGGTCTCAGGCGTCGTCCCCGATGACTGCCACCCGGGCTCCCGTGGCTCGCTGCAGCTCCCGGGGGTCGGCGCCGAAGACGGCCTGCGTCGTGCCGGCGGCCGCCCAGACCCGTGGGTAGGCCAGCAGGGCCTCGTCCATCACCACCCGCAACGGTCGCACGTGGCCCACGGGCGGGATGGCCCCGACCGGGAAGCCCGTCGCGGCCTCGGCCTCCTCCGGCGAGGCGGATCGGGCCGGGGCGCCGAGCACCGCCTCCAGTCGCCCCAGGTCGACGCGGTGAGCACCCGAAGTCAGCACCACCACCGGCTCGTCGCCGACGACGAAGACCAGGCTCTTGACGATGCGGCCCACCTCGCACCCCACGGCGGCGGCCGCCTCGCGGGCGGTGCGGGTGCTGACCGCGAAGCGCCGCAGCTCGAAGTCGACGCCCTGCGCGCGAAGGGCGTCGACCACGCGCTGCACGGGGGGCGGCAGGGGAGACGAGGCATCGGCATCGACCGTCACCATCGGGCACCTCCGTCCCATCCATTCGACCGGCCGGCCATGGGCCCCTGGACAAGACCACCGGCCCCAGCGGGGAGAGGTCCGATGATATAATGGGGACGCCCTATCGGAAGACATGGGTTTGGCCGTGCTAGACGGGGAGGTAGCGGTGCCCTGTACCCGCAATCCGCTATAGCGGGGTCGAATTCCCGCCCGCGGCCGACCCCTGTGGGGCCCGGCCCCGGTACGTGGCGCTGACGGCTGGGTCTTGCGCAGCAGGGACTCACGAACCCCGCCAGGTCCGGGAGGAAGCAACGGTAAGTGAGCACCCCTGGGTGCCGCAAGGGTGCCTGGCCCGAGCTGGCGGCCGGGGTATCGCCCGGAGGGGTCTGGTCAACGGCGGGTGCACGGCCACTTGTTTCGGGCGGCTCGTCCTCCTCGCCGAGGGCGAGCCGCCCTCGCGCCGGCCCGGCATGAAGGGCAGGGCCCGGCGTCGAACTCCATGACCCCAAGGGGTCGCAGGTGAACGATCCGTTGCAGCCGCATCTCACGCTGTACCGCAAGTGGCGTCCGCAGCGCTTCGAAGAGGTCGTGGGCCAGGCGCACGTCGTGCGCACCCTGACACATGCCCTGGCCCGGGGCCGCACGGCCCACGCGTACCTCTTCGCCGGTCCGCGGGGCACCGGCAAGACCACGCTGGCCAGGCTGCTGGCCAAGGGGCTCAACTGCGCCGAGGGGCCGACCCCCGAGCCGTGCAACGCGTGCGCCTCCTGCCGCCAGATCACCGAGGGCTCCTCGCTCGACGTGATGGAGATCGACGGCGCCTCCAACCGGGGCATCGACGAGATCCGGGAGCTGCGGGAGCGGGTGCGCTTCGCGCCGGCGCAGGCTCGCTACAAGGTCTACATCATCGACGAGGTGCACATGCTGACCAACGAGGCGTTCAACGCCTTGTTGAAGATGCTGGAGGAGCCGCCGCCGCACGTCGTCTTCATCTTCGCCACCACCGAGCCCCAGCGGGTGCCGGCCACCATCCTCTCCCGCTGCCAGCGCTTCGACTTCCGCCGGCTGACGGCCGACGAGCTCATCGGGCACCTCGCCAAGGTCGCGCGGGCCGAGGGGGTCCAGGCCGAGCCGGAGGCCCTGGCCCTGCTGGCTCGCCACGCCGACGGGGGCGTCCGCGACGCGCTTTCCATGCTGGAGCAGTGCATGGCCTACAGCCCCGAGCGGCTCGACGCGGCAGTGGTGGCCGAGGTGCTGGGCCTGGTGCGGCCGGAGGCGCTCGCGGAGCTGGCCCAATACTTCGTGGACGGTGACGTGGCGGGAGGGCTGGCCCTCATCGGCCGCCTGACGGCCGACGAGGGGGTGGACCCCCGCGTGGTGGCCAAGGATCTGCTGAGCCTGCTGCGGGATGCGGCCGCCTACAAGCTCCTCGGTAGCAAGGAGGCGGCAAGCCCCGGCGTGCCGTCGCCGGCCCCCGGGGCGGCGGCCCTCGGCCAGCGCACGCCCCTGCCGCGCCTGGTGGCGGCCATGGAGAGCCTCATCGCCGCCGAGCCGCAGATGCGGTGGGCGCCCGACCCCCGTCTGGTCCTGGAGCTGGCGTTGATGCGGCTGGCGCGGCCGGCCGAGGCTCGGCCGGCCGAGGAGGCGTCCGGAGCCGGGCAACAACCCGTACGAGGCCCCCTATTGCGGCCGGCACCCGGGCCGACCCCGGAGACGGCGCCCGAGCCGCCGACTCGGCCGGTGCCTGAGCCGCCGACTCCCCCCGCTCCGGCGCGTGCGACGGCCCCTCCGCCCTCTCCGGCGGTGCCGCCGCCCGCGGCGCCTCGGACGCAGGGGGGGCCGCTGCTGCTGGACGAGGTGCAGCGGCGATGGGGCGACGTGCTCGCCACGCTGCGCAACCAGCAG
>DATCKA010000013.1:0-5594 GCA_036562495.1 Limnochordales bacterium | reverse complement strand
GACTCGGGTCAGGATCCGCCGCACGTCGATCCCACCTTCCTTGTTCCTGTTATCGGGCGGCCGCCCGGGCGAGGGGCGGCCTCCGCGGCCGAAACCGCCGGAGCGCTTGCACGTCGAGGACCTGGCTGATGGCGTCGCTTGCCTCCCCGCGGCTCATGCCCGGCCGCACGGGCAACCCGAGCTTCTTGAGGGTCTCGATCTGCCCGGGCGTCGCCTCCATCTGCCGCCACCGGGCATCCTTGCGGGCCAGGTGGGCGGCGCGGGACCGCACGTACTCTTCGGCCACCGCCTGGGCCCAGTCCACGGGCAGGACCTGTTCGTGCAGGAGCACCGGCGCCTCTCCCCGCTGATCCAGCCAGACCTCCCAGCGGTCCTCGCCGGCGGGGATGAGGTTGATGCCGGCCCCGCCGCCCAGCGGCAGGCGCATGCGGTTGCCGTCCACCACCCAGCGGAACGCGGAGCGGTTGAAGAGGTCCACGTCGAAGGCCTGCAGGTCCACGCCGATGCCGAGGACCTGCTGTTCGGGCTCCCGGCGGCCGCCCTGCCGCTGGCGCACCACCTCGAGCACCGACCGGCCGGCGGCCATGGCCTCCCCTGCCCCCTCCAGGCCCACCAGGTCGGCCACGGTGGAGAGCTGGTGCTGGGCGGTGGTGTCGGCGATGTCGAGTACCAGGCAGTCTCTCTTGCTCGGATGAAGCCGGGTCCCCCGCCCCACCATCTGCGCGAGAAGCGCCCTCGAGCGCGTGGGCCGGGCCAGGATGACGCAGCTGATGGAAGGCTCGTCGAAGCCCTCCGTGAAGACGGCCACGTTGGTGAGCACCTGGATCTGCCCGCGCCGGAAGGCATAAAGCAGCGCCCGCCGCCGGCGGGCGGGCGTGCGCTGGCTGATGGCCTGGCTCGGCACGCCTCGCCGGCGGAACAGCTCGGCCAGGGCCTCGGCGTGCTCGATGTCGGCGGCGAAGAGGATGGCCTTCCGGCCCTCGCCGAAGCGGAGGTAGCTGTCCACGATGAGCTCGTTGCGGTTAGCCGTATTCAGCACCGAGGCGAGCTGGGCGGCGTCAAAGTCGCCCGCCCGTACCCGCACGCCGTCCAGCGACACGCGGGAATAGATCCGCTTGGCCCGGAGGTCGCACAGATACCCGGCCGCGATCATCTGCACCAGTGTGCGCTGGTAGACGATCTTCTCGAACACCGGCCGCAGGGAGCGGCCGTCCGCCCGGTCCGGGGTGGCCGTGGCGCCGAGGATAAGGACATCCCGCCGCCCGCCGGCCAGGGCATCGAGGATGCGGCGGTAGCTCTCGGCGACGGCGTGGTGGGCCTCGTCGATAATGATGGTGCTAAACTCCGGGGCCAGGCGCTGGAGGCGCTCGGGGCGGGCCAGGGTGGGCACGCTGGCCACCACCACGTCCCGGCCCTGGTGCCGGTCCTGCGGACCCTGGATCCGCCCCACCCGGGCCTCTGGCCAGACCAGCTGGATCTTCGCCACCGCCTGGTCCAAAAGCTCGGTCCGGTGGGCCAGCACCAGCGTCCGGCCGCCCCGCCGCTTGGCCACGTGGCTGAAGACCACGGTCTTGCCGGTGCCCGTGGGAAGCACGATCAGCTGGCGGGTGACGCCGCGGCGGAACTCCCGCTCGACGGCTTCCACTGCCGCCTTCTGGTAATCCCGCATGGCCAGCATCGGGCTCACCCCCTGTCTCCCGCCTGCACACCGAGCGTAGCGCGTCCAGGGCAGCCGCGCGGGCCAACCGGACAAATCGCTCGTAAAAACTCTTGCGGGAAAGGTGAGAGCACGCGCCGGCCGTCCTTTCTGATTAGACCTTTCAGGATGGGAGCCGCCAGGGGCCTGCAGGTCGGCCCACGTTTCTTGCCGAATGTATCTCAGGGGAGTGAATGCCATGGACGCGGCCGGTCTGCTGGAGCAGCTCGAGGCCTACTGGCTGTTTGAGCGGCACTTCAAGCCCTCGACGGCCAAGGCGTACCGGCGGGAGGTGGACGCCTTCCTGCGGTGGCTCGCCGAGCAGCCCCTGGAGGCGCCCGATCTTCTCGGCCGGCTGCGGGCGGTGGACGAGCGGCTGGCGGCCCGATACATCGCCGCCGAGCAGAAACGCCACGGCAAGACCGGCGGGGGCGAGCGGGTGCCCGCGTTTTTGCACCGGAAGATCTACGCCCTTCGCTCGCTGTATGACGGGCTGACCTGGATGGGAGTACGGGTGCGGAACCCCTTTGCCCGCCTGCACCCACCCGAGGATGACCGGGTGCCGGGCTACCTCCTCCCCTCCGAGGTGCGGCGGCTGCTTGACGCCATCCGCCAGGGCCGGGGCCTCACCGAGCGGGAGCGAGCGTACTTTGAGTGGACCGGCCCCCGGGATCTGGCCATCGTCACGCTGTCGCTCTACCAGGGACTGGCCCTGCGGGAACTCTGCGGCCTCGACGTGGACGACGTGGATCTGGAGGCCGAACAGCTGCGGATCAAGGGCCGGCGGCACCTCCTCCCCCTCCATCCCGCCAGCAAGGATGCCGTGGCCGCCTACCTCCAAAAGCGGCCGCCGGCGGCGGTGCCGGCCCTGTTCCTGACCGTGCGCGGGGACCGCGTGGCGCCCCGGACGGTCGAGCGGGTGGTCTCGACCTGGGCGCAGCGGGCGGGGATCCGCGCGAACGTGAAGCTGCTCCGGAGCACCTTCGCGGCGCACTTGACGGCGCAGACGAACCTGGAGACGGACGTGCTGGCGGAGCTTTTAGGGTACCGGAACCCCCAGCACGTCGAGCGTTACCGCCAGGCGGCGCTGGAGCTCAAGCGGCAGGCGCTCCGCAGCCTCACCTACAACTGGTAAGGGCCTGCAAAGGCGGCGCCCCGCCTTTGGGCGGGGCGCCATCACGTCGCCAGGGGTTGCCCTCTTTAGGGCTCCCGCGTGCCCCGTCAGTGGCCCTCCGGCGCCGGATCGAGGACCACGCGCATCTCATTCCGGAGGTCCATCACCTGCACCGACGGCGGCTTACCGGCCAGCACGAAGGCCTCCCGCAAGTCCTGAATCGACCCGAGCGCATTCAGCGCCCCCACGAAGGACCACATGCCCTGGACAACCGACGCGGAGGACAGCGCCATGCCCGCCAACGCCAGGACGGTCAGGGCGAAGAAGGGCGCCATGAGGACAACAAGCGCCTGGTTCCGGCGAACCGGCTGCGGCGTCCAGCAGTACGCCGGCCAACCCAGCGAGATATGCGCCTCGTAGCCCATCACCCGGTACGCGAAGTAGTGCACCAGCTCGTGGAGCGTCCGCACCCCCAGCCACACGGCCAGCAGCCCGGCAACCCACAGCGGCGGTACGGCCACGCCATTGAGCATGGGCCACACGCCGCCTCCGAAAAACAACCCGGCAACCAGGCCCGCCAGGCCGGCGCCCGAAATCCCTAGCTGCTCGTCCACGGTGCGCCGCAAGACTTCCACGCGAGCGGGAACGGCGCCCTTCTCCCCGGTCCCGACCGACTCCGAATGCCCTGCCACGATCACCACGGTATCGCCTCCTCCGTCTCTTCCTTTGTAACGGGAGGGCCGGCCGCCGTCGTCGATTTCGGACAAATCGGGCGTATTTGGACCGGCGAGCAAGAGGGCGCCCTCCTCCCCCGGGAGGGGAGGAGGGCGCCCCCGCCGGGCCGGTAATCAGCCCGCGGCCCGGGTCACCAGTTCGAGGGACACTTCGGCGCGCAGCAGCCTGACGCCGATGATCGCCGCGTTGTCCCCTTCGTGGAGCCGTACCTCCACCTGCTCCACTGCCTCCACCCGGCGCAGATAGGCCATCGCCTCGGGCTCGTGTGCGGCCGCCACGGCCCCTTCACCCCCTTTCGCCTAAACCAAAAAGGGGCATCCCGCCGGGTCAGTCACCCAGCTCGGATGCCCCACGAAGGCCACGCTAGGTTGTGTTACATCTTATTCATACCAAATAGAGTGGATGGGATCAACGGACGAGTTCGAGCACCGATCTCGCCGCCCCTTCCTCAATCGCCTGTCGCCGCGTGCCCCTGTCCGCGTGCCGCCAGCTCGGCCTGGCACTTCGGACACACCAGCTTACCGGCCACCGTTTCCGCTGTGGGTTGCCCGCAAAAGACGCAGCGGGGCCGGTACTTCTCCAGCACGATGTCCTCCCCGTCCACGGCGATGGCGATGGGCGTACCGGGAGCCAGCCCGAGCTCCCGCCGGATCGCCTTGGGCATCACCACCCGTCCCAAGTGATCCACGCGCCGGACGTAGCCTGTCGCCTTCACGCCCCGTTCCCCTTTCCGTTACACACTGGCCTCCGTCACCCGGCTCACGCCCCCATCCAGCTCCACCCGGTACGCCCGCTCGCCGACAGCGGCGATGTCCTCGTTGTGGGTGACGAGGATCACCTGCCGCCCGAATTCCTTGGACGCCGCCGCCAGGAACGCGGCCAGGTGCGGAGCGTAGTTGGCGCTCACGTGCTTGCCGGGCTCGTCCAGGACGAGCGGCCCCTCGATCCGCGGCTGGGCGCTCTCCAGCAGAAGAATCCGCAGAGCCAGGGCCAGCACGTCCACGACGCCGCCGCCGTGGGCATCCACCGGATCGCCGGCGAAGGGCATTCCGTCCGCCGTCTCGGCCTCCACGCTGAATTCCGCGTGGGGCCGCCCCCGCAGCTCCCCGAGCTGCACCCGGAAGCGGAGCCGGGGACCGAAAACGGCCTGCAGGGCCTCGGTCACCATCGCCTCGGCCTCCTGACGGGCCAGCTCCCGGGCGCTGGCGCTGGCCTCATCCAAGAAGGCCTTGACCTTGGCCATCCGCTCGGCCTGGGCCGTGGCCTTCTCCAGGGCCTCGCGCCGCCGGGCGGCCTCCCGCTGGAGGGCCTCCAGCGCCCCCCGCCGCCGCTCCAGCTCCGAGCGGGCCCGCTGGGCCCGCTCCTTGAGCTCAGAAAGGCTCGCCGGCACGGGCGCCACCTCCCGGCGCCTCGCCGATCAGATCCCAGGGGACCAGGGATTCGGCCTCGGCCAGCTTCGCCTCGAGCTCCTGACGCAGCCGGGCGATCTCCTCCTCCAGGGTATCGGGCGTGACCCCCTCGGCCTGCATCTCCTCCAGGATCTGCTGCCGCTCCGCCTCCAGTTGCTCCTTCCGCCCCTCCGCCTTGCTCTTCAGGGTCCGGGCCTCATCCAGGGCCCGCTGTAGCTTCTGGAGCCGCGCCGCCACGTCCGCCGCCATTCAAACCGCCTCCCCGAGGTGCAGTGTTACGCTGTCCGGGTCCACCGGCTGGCCACAGGTCGGGCACCGCCCCGCCTCGGCCAGCGCCTGCCGGTAGGCCTCCATCGCCTGCTGCGCCTGCTGCTCGGCGGCCACCAGGGCCGCCCGCACCTGGCGCATGGACTGCTTCCAGCGAGCGATCCGCTGGGTGAAGCCTTCAAGGCGCTGAAGGCGCTGCTGGATCTCGGCCGCCTCCTTGCAGAGCGCCTGGGCCCGGTCCACGCCGGCGAGCCGCCGGGCGGACGCCTCGACCTTCGACTGCACGGCCTGCACCCGGACCCACCGCCCGCGCAGCTGCTCCAGCCGGGCCAGCCGTCCCTGCGCCTCTTGGGCGGCGGCCGCGGCCTCGGCG
>DATCKA010000009.1:0-1564 GCA_036562495.1 Limnochordales bacterium | reverse complement strand
CGCCCGTCCAGGTAGGCCTCGAGCGTCTCGCTGACCGTGGCGAGCCTCGCCATCAGCCCTCCGTACCGGCGCTCGATGACCTCCCACCCGAACGGTTCGTAGGTCTCCATCCACATCGCCCGGTGCGTGCGCCACAGCCGTTCGACCGCCGCCCGCAGCGCCGGCAGCTCGACGGCGGCCATTCGACGCAGCGCCGCCCGGTCCCCCTGTCGGTAGGCCGCCGCCAGGCGTCGGCGCAGCTCGCTCTTGATGGCGAGCACCTGCGCCAGCCGAGCCGGGAAGATCAGCCGCCGCCCGAGCGACCGGCCGCCGTAGCCTTCTGCAGCCGCCGCCCTGTCGGCCGCTTCCGCCAGCTCCGCCGCCAGCTGCTCGTAGTGCTCCCGTAGCGGCTGCCCTTCCACCAGCGGGTCCATCACCGCCAGGAATGGATCCTGCCACAGCAGCCACTTGCTCGGGTTGGCCCGCGACGTCGCCGGGTCGTCTACCCCCGGCGGAGCGTCGACGGCGCTGGCCCGCACCCAGTCGTCGAGCTCCGCCCCGGGGCCGCACACCCCCCGGAAGTTGGCGCGCAGCAGCTCCGGGTCGACAGTCTCGGCCGCTGTGTAGCCATGCTCGGCGAAGAACTGGATGCCCGGCAGCGCGCTGAAGACGTCGCACTCCATCCCGTCGTCGCCCCACAGGGTGACGAAGGCCTCTCGCAACCCCTTGCGCTTGCACGCCCGCATGCAGGCCTCGGTGGCGGTGAACGAGAAGGGCAGCGTCGCCCACAGGCGGTTCCACGTCCACACCCCGCCCGCCATGATGGGCTCGGTGCCCAGCTCTCGGTGCCGATCGATCCACTCCTCGTAGAAGTCGCTGGCCACGTGGTAGTAGTCCCAGTAGACCAGGTCGACGTCGCCGGGGATGCTATGCCGGACGTCCTCGGGGATGACCGACTCCCGGTCGTAGTACTCGTGCCGCTTGGAACCCAGGCGGAAGTACATGTCGCTCCAGATCATGGGCCGCAGGCCCCGCCGGCGGCAGATCTCCCGCACCCGCGCCAGGTGGGCGTTGAGGATGTCGAACGGCCGCCGCTCCCCGTGGCGCTCCCGGTAGCGCCCGGTGCCGATGCCCCACGCCTCGTCCATCCCGACGTGGATGCGCCGGGTGCGAAACGGCCGGCTGGCCGCCTCGATCATCCGCTCGACCAGCTCGTAGGTGTGGGGCTCCTCGGCGATGAGGACGCTCTCGGTGTCCCGGTAGTCCCAAAAGCGCGGCCACTTGAGGATCTGCTCCAGGTGGCCCAGGGTCTGGATGCACGGGATCATCTCGATGCCGAGGGCGGCGGCGTAGGCGTCGAGGGCTCGCAGCGTCTCCTGGGAGTAGCGCCCCCGCAGGTAGCCGAAGAAGGGTTCGCCCGGCAGCTCGTAGGTGTCCTCGGTGTAGAGCATGCAGGTGTTGATGCCCATCAGGGCGACCAGCCGCAGCAGGCGCTGCACGGCCTCTGGCCGCAGCACGCCGTTTCGGGAGACGTCCACCATGATGCCGAGCATGCGAAACGGCGACGCCTCGGCGAACCCCTCGA
>DATCKA010000118.1:0-9317 GCA_036562495.1 Limnochordales bacterium | reverse complement strand
CGCCCGATGGCAGCCGACCCCCGTCATCCCCCACCGCCCGCCGCAACCCCAGCGCGTCGAGGTCGCCAGCAGCCAGGAGGTGGGCACCGAGCCGGAGTTCGGCATGGCCGAGCCTCACGCCGTCGGCCGCGACCGCGCCGGTTGCCCTCAGCCCTAGCCCCGGCCCCCCTGCCCGCACTGCCAGGCCCGCCGCCCCTTCGACGGGGCCGCCGGGACCCCAGGCCAGCCGGCCCGCCGCATCGACCCCGACCGCCCGCGCCGTGTCCAGCGGGGCCGGATCCGCCGGAGGCGCCTGCAGGACCACCGGCACCACTGCCCCCGGCTGTACCCGGACCACCATCCCCGGGCCCGGTCGCGCCATCTCCGGCGAGTCGGCCGCACCCGGATGGGCACGCAGAATGTGTACCCCTTCGGCCAGCGCCATCGAGAAGTATCCGTTGGCGTCCACCTCGACCCACGTGCCGTCCTCGGCCACGACCCACCACGTCTGCTCGGCACTCCCCGTCTGGGGCCGTCGGAGCGTCCCCAGCACGAGGCCCCTGCGCTCACGCCCCTCGGGGTCGATCTCGAGGCGGGCCGAGACGGAGCGGGGTCGCCACTCCCCGGCGGGCGACTCGATCCGACACGCCGCCTCCACCTCGACCGAGCGCAGGCCCTCGGCCAGCGGGGTCACCACCGCCTCGGCCTCCAGCACGGCCCGCCCCGCGCCGCTGGCCGGTCGGCGCCAGACGAGCAGCGGCGGCCGCCAGGCAACGGCGTCGTCGGCGGCGACGGGCCGGATGCGCCACCAGCCCGGCACCACGGCCAGCGCCGGCCCCAAGTCCACCTGCACCTCGGTGAAGCCCTCGACGCCCGTGTCGTGCAGCTCCAGAGCTACCTCGAGGCGGACCCGATCCCCCACGGCCACCCACCGCTCGCCTCCGGCAGGACGCACCTGCAAGCTCAGGGTCGCCTCAGGAGCCTGGGCCAGGTGCATCGAAACCGCCGTCGGCGTCGGGCCTTCGGCCGCCACCTGCACCTGCCGGGTCGCGGTCAGGTACCCGTCGGCCTGCGCCTCGAGCCGATACTTTCCCGGCGTCAACCCTTCGAAGCCAGCCCGCCCGTCGTCACCCGTCGAAGCGGTGTGGCCGAAGGCCTCGCCCTCGGCTGCCAGCCGCACCGTGGCGCCCGGCAGGGGCCGTCCATCCGGATCGCCCGTGACGGCCACCTGCAGGGCGCCCAGCGCGCCGCCTTCCACCACCTGCAACGTACCCCCGGCGATGACAGGGCCCCACAAGCCCGCCGCGATGCCGTAACAGTAGTTGCCCGGCTGCATGACGGGGACGCCGGGGTTGCCGGGGCTCAGGCGAAGGAGATTCCACCCGGCCTGCACGGGGTATGGGTAGCCGTACCCGACGACCGTGGACGTGGTGCACGGTCCGCCGCCCCCGGGCCAAAACGCGACGAAGACATGGCCAGGCTTGTCCCGGTAGACGTAGACGTCGAGGGTCCGGCCCGAGCCGAGCGGATAGGGGTTGGGCCACACCAGCGCCGGCGAGTGGTCCACCGACGAAGGGGAGAGGGTGTAGGCGATGTCGACCTCGTAGGGGCCGGCCACCGCCGCGTCCTCCCACGTCGGCCCGAACCGCCAGACGACGTCGCCCAGCCATCCCCCGCCGGCCTGATGGACCGGCACGACACCCGTCCGCATCGGTTGAAAGGCCAGGGGATCGGTCGGGTGCCGCTGAAAGGCCCACTCCAGCCGGTCGATGGGGATGCGGGCGTCCCCGGGCCCGGCCAGATACGGCTGCCGCGCCTCCATGGTGAGCGCCACCTGCTGCGCGGACGGATGGGTCCCGATGGAGACGACCCCCACCACCGCCTTCTCGCCGGGGCCGACGGCGACGCTCGGCGAGAGCCCTGCCATGCCATCGGCCCCGACCCACGGCTCCCACGCCCTGGCGGCTTCCGGCCCCGTGGCGACCCCCATCGTCAGGGCCAGCAGGATCGCCCCCAGCCAGCCGCCGACTCGCCGTGCCCCGCTCATGGAGCGGACCGCTCCCCCGAGTGGCTGGCGAGCGCCGCGCCGAGCGTCACCTCCAGGCCATGAGTCGCGACGGTCCGGTCCCCATCGAGCCACACCGCCTCCACCCGATACGTCCCCGGCGGCAGGTGAGCCGGCCACGGCACCTCGACGCATCCGACCTCCCCCGGTCCCACCTCCGCTCCCGACAGGCGCTGCGACGCGAGCGGCTCGTCTTCCCTCGCGAACGTCACGGCCAGCTGGGGTCGCACCGGCACGGCACCCCGATTGTGCACGGAGGCCACCAGCGAAGGTGGTGACGTATCGGACGCCAGGGCGAGGCTCAGTCCCCCGCGCACCACGGCCACCTGGTAGGGACCGATCACATCGAAACGGGCTACGGAGGGCGTCGGCTCGAGCGATGACTCCGGGTGCGGCCGCGCCTGGACGAGGTAGCGGCCGGGCGGCAACAGGGGCGGCTGCCAGCTCGCCCTCAGGAGCCGGCTGGCCCCGGGCAGCACGCGCCCCGGCCCGAGCCAGAGCCGCTCCAGGGTCTCGCCATCGGGCCCCACGATGAGGGCCTCGACCCGCGCCATGGTGCCGGCGGCTCCCGGATTGCGCACCCGCGCCACGATCTCGACAGGGTGCCCCGTGGCCTCCTGTTGGGCCCATACGCCCTCCAGGACCACCGGGACGGTCGGCCAGGCCTCCCGGCCGTGCAGCAGGACCAGGACGCCGACCTTGAGCGTGCCGGTCAGGACCGGCGCGGAGACCAGGGCCGCGGCGTAGGCGCCCTCGTCAGGACATCCCATCACGTCCAGCCACAGCTCCCGGCTCTCCCCTGGCGCCAGCTCGGCCTCCTCCCAGTCAGGGCGAAGCAGCGCTCGGGCTGACGCCCGGGCCGAGGGCTCGTCGAGGAAGACCGGGAAGCCCTCCAGGTCGTGGGTGAGCCCCACCACCTCCACCCGTGCGTGGACCGGCTCGTCGGCCACATTGGTGACCTCCACCGGCCCCAGGCGCGCCGGGCAGCCCGGCGGAGCCTCCAGCACCAGGGGACCGACTCGCAACGAAGCCCAGGCCCGCTCGCCGGTGGCCAGCCACGCGGCCAGCAGCGCCGCCGCCAGCACCCACCGATGGAACCGTCCCGCCCGCGTCATCTATCCCGCCCCCTCTCCGACGAGCTGGCCATCAAAGCGGGGCCGCCAGCACCAGGTCGATGTCGGCCGTGTAATCCCCGGGGGCGTCGTCGTAGCTGACCGTGTACTCGAAGGCGAACGTGATCGTGACGCCGGACTCTCCGGTGGGCTGTCCGGAGGCGACGTCCTGCAGCGAGGGCTGGCCCACGGTCCCCTGGCGCCCGGACGCCTGCCACTGCACGAGGTTGACGAGGGGCGTGTCACCGGGGAGGACCGGCTCGCGGTCGGCCGCAAGACGGAGCACCCAAGGTGCGTTGGACCGCAGTTTGACCGACAGCGAGCCCTGCGCCTTCTCTCCCGGACGGGCCTGGAGCGTCACTTCCTGGCCCGAGGGAAACGTGATCTCGGCGGCCTCCTTGACCGTGACCCGGAGCCGGACGGTCGACGCGCATGCCGGCGACGGCAAGATGGCGCCCAGGGCCACCATCAGCGACAGCAGTCGGATGGCGAAGGCTCGGGACCGACTCGACACAGGTCGCATGGGGCGATACCTCCCGGGTGCGGCGCGGCCTCGGGAGGGTAGCGTGACGATCGTTAGTCTAACTGACGCCCTCGACGCGCGCTAGCCTTCGCGTCGGCCCAGGGAGGTCATGCTTCCCCGA
The DNA here is from genome assembly GCA_036562495.1 of Limnochordales bacterium. Taxonomy (GTDB): domain Bacteria; phylum Bacillota; class Limnochordia; order Limnochordales; family Geochordaceae; genus Geochorda. Next base: position 5,517 of record DATCKA010000118.1, on the reverse strand, counting down.
AGTACCCGATGGAAAGAGCAGAGGGGTTGGTAGCTCGCGCACGGGAGCCCGCACTGCCGGCCACGCCCCCGTGCGCCCCGTCGGATCAGGTGCCCTCCTGCCAGCCGGCCAGATAGCGTCGCTGACGATCGGTGAGGACGTCCAGGGACACGCCCATGGCCTGCAGCTTGAGGCTCGCCACCTCGCGGTCGATGGCCTCGGGCACGGGGTACACCTGAGGCGACAGGCCGCTGCCCGCCTCGCTCACCAGCCACGCCACCGAGAGGGCCTGGTTGGCGAAGCTCATGTCCATGACCTGGGCGGGATGCCCCTCGGCGGCGGCCAGGTTGACCAGTCGCCCTTCCCCGATCAGGCGCAGCCGCTTGCCGCCCGGCAGCTCGAACTCCTCCACGTCCGGCCGCGCCTGCCGGCGAGCCCTCGCCAGGCGGGCCAGGGCCTCGACGTCGATCTCGACGTTGAAGTGGCCTGCGTTGGCCAGGATGGCGCCGTCTTTCATGCGGAGCATGTGCTCCTCACGGATGACCCCGGTGTTACCCGTGGCGGTGATGAAGATGTCGCCCAGGGGGGCGGCCTCCAGCATGGGCATGCAGGCGAAGCCGTCCATGACGGCTTCGAGGGCCCGCAGCGGGTCCACCTCGGTGACGATGACCCGCGCGCCCATGCCACGGGCCCGCGCCGCGATCCCGCGGCCGCACCACCCGTAGCCGGCCACCACCACCGTGCTGCCCGCCAGGAGCACGTTGGTGGCTCGCAGCAGCCCGTCCAGCGTCGACTGGCCGGTGCCATAGCGATTGTCGAACATGAACTTGGTGCGGGCGTCGTTGACGGCCACGATGGGATAGCGAAGCACCCCGTCTCGGGCCATCGCCCGCAGCCGCGTCACGCCCGTCGTCGTCTCCTCGGTGCCGCCCCGCACCCCGCTCAGCAGATCCTGCCGCTGGGTGTGCAGCGTGGTGACCAGGTCCGCACCGTCATCCATGGTCACGTGCGGGCCGTGCTCGAGGGCCTGGTGGATGTGGCGGTAGTACTCGTCCGAGCCGACGCCCCGCCGGGCGAAGGTGGGGATGCCGTAGACCTCGTTGAGGGCGGCCGCCACGTCGTCCTGGGTCGAAAGCGGGTTGGAGGCGCACAGCCTCACCTGCGCGCCTGCGGCTGCCAGCGTCCGCACCAGGTTGGCCGTCTCCGTCGTCACGTGCAGGCACGCCGAGATGCGCAGCCCGTCCAGGGGTCGCTCGCGCTCCCAGCGCTCCCGGATCTGACGCAGCACCGGCATGAAGGAGTCGGCCCACTCGATGCGGGCCCGACCCTGCTCCGCCAGGGGCGTCATCGCCGCTCATCCGCCTCGGAGGCCACGGCCGCGGCCGCCCGGGCAGATCCCGCGGCCTCGAGCCACCGCTCGGCCTCCTGCCGCAGCGCGTCGACCAGATCGGTGCGCTCCCAGGGCAGATCCAGCTCCGGCCGCCCGAAGTGTCCGTAGGCGGCCAGCTGGCGGTAGATGGGCCGCCGCAGCTCGAAGCGCTCGATGAGCGCCGCCGGCCGCAGGTCGACGAGCCGCACCACCATCTCCTCCAGCACGGGCTCCGGTAGCTTGCCGGTGCCGAAGGTCTCCACCATCACCGAGACCGGCCGCGCCACCCCGATGACGTAGGCCAGCTGCACCTCGCAGCGGTCGGCCAGCCCGGCCGCCACCAGGTTTTTGGCGATGTAGCGGGCCGCGTAGCTGCCCGTGCGGTCCACCTTGGTCGGGTCCTTGCCCGAGAAGGCGCCGCCTCCGTGGCGCGCCATGCCTCCGTAAGTGTCGACGATGATCTTTCGGCCCGTCAGGCCCGAGTCGCCCTGAGGCCCCCCGACCACGAACCGCCCGGTGGGGTTGACGAACACGCGGGTCTCGGGCGTCATGTACTGGGCCGGGATGACGTGGCGCACGACGTGGGTCTCGATGTCGGCCCGCAGCCGCTCCATGGACACGTCGGGATCGTGCTGGGCGGAGACCACCACGCTGGTCACCGCCACCGGCTCCTGGCCCTCGTAGGCGACGGTCACCTGGGTCTTGCCGTCGGGACGCAGGTAGCTGAGCAGGCCGCTCTTGCGCACCTCGGCCAGCCGCCGTGCCAGGGCGTGCGCCAGCACGATGGGTAGGGGCATCAGCTCGGGGGTCTCCCGGGTCGCGTAGCCGAACATCAGGCCCTGATCGCCTGCGCCCAGGGTGTCGTAGGCGTCGGCGAGCCCGTCTGCGCGGGACTGGGCCTCCAGGGAGCGGTCGACACCGCGGGCGATGTCGGGCGACTGCTCGTCCAGGGCCACCAGCACGCCGCAGCTGTCCGCGTCCAGCCCGTACTCGGGCCTATCGTAGCCGATCTCCTTGAGCGTACGCCGGGCGACCTTGGCCACGTCGACACGCGCGGTGGTGGTGATCTCACCGAAGATCAGCACGAACCCCGTCTTGGTGGCCACCTCGCAGGCCACCCGGGCGTAGGGGTCCTGCTGATAGATGGCGTCGAGGACGGCATCGGCGATCTGGTCGCAGACCTTGTCGGGGTGGCCCTCGGTCACCGACTCCGAGGTAAACGCCCACCGGCGCGGCGAGTTGCCCGTCGTCGGCCGCATGGCCTCGTCGCGCTTGGGCCAGCCATCCCGATGCATGGACATGACGCGTGCCCCCTGCCTCCTCGCGTGCTCTGGACGCTGTCGCTTGGCGTTCGCCGCGGGCGGCGCTGTGTGGTCTGGGCGAGAAGTCGCGCCTCTTGTCCGTCTCGAAGAGAGGCAAGAGCCCGGGCTCTCATCTCCCAGAATGGAACGCCATTCTGCGGGAATTGGCACCGTGCGCCGTCCACCGGGGTGTCAGCGCCGGTTGCCGGGCTTCATCGGGCCCGTCCCTCCACCGCTCTGGATAAGAGCCAGAAGCACGCGCTTGGGATTTTGCCGAGCCATGATAGCACGGCCGTCCTGCAGCGTCAATCGGCCGCCTTGACGGCCGCAAGCCGCGCCATCAGGCGTGCCCAGGCCGTCTTGCCTCGCTCGAAGCTGGACAGCCGGAAGAACTCGTTGGGCGCGTGGATCTGCTCATCGGGGGAGCCGAAGGCGAACGTCAGGGTATACGCCCCCAGTTCGGTCAAGAAGACCTCGTACAGGGGCACCGTCCCTCCCATCCACTGGTAGACCGGCTCCCGCCCGTACAGCTCCCGCAGCACGTCGGCAGCCGCCTGGTTGGCCCAGTGGTCGGTCGGCATCGCGTAGGGACGGGCCAGGCCGGGGAGCTTCTGCACCTGCACCCGCACCCCCCGCGGCGCATGCCGGCGCACGTGCCGCTCGATGAGCGCCTGGATCTCCTCGGGATCCTGGTCGGGCACGAGGCGACACGTGATCTTGGCGTGAGCCTCCGCCGGCAGCACCGTCTTGACCCCTTCACCCTGGAAGCCGCCCCAGATGCCGTTGATCTCCAGCGTGGGGCGGAGGCCCTGACGCTCCAACGTGCTGTACCCGGGCTCGCCGAAGAGTTCGACGACGCCCAGGGCCTCGCGGAAGCGGTCGTCGTCGTGGGGGACGGCCTGGAGCAGCCGGCGCTGCTCCGCCGTCGGCGGCGCCACACGGTCGTAGAAGCCCTCCACCAGGATGTGGCCGTCGGGCGCCCGCATGGAGGCCAGCAACGCGACCAGCGCGTGGATGGGGTTTTGGATGGTGCCGCCGTACGTACCCGAGTGGAGGTCCGTGGCAGGCCCATACACGTCGATCTGCACGGCGCAAAGCCCTCGGGTGCCCACCGTCAGGCCGGGCACGTCGGGAGCGAACTGGCCCCCGTCGGCGCTCACCACCAGGTCGCAGGCCAGAAGGTCACGGTGGGCCTCCACGAACGCGTCGAGGTAGGGGCTGCCGATCTCCTCCTGCCCCTCGAAGATGAACCGCACGTTGACGGGCAACCGCCCCTCCCCCCGGAGCCAGGCCTCGCAGGCCAGGATGGGGATCAGCATGTTGCCCTTGTCGTCGGAGGCGCCTCGAGCGTAGAGCCGGTCGCCGTCGATCCACGGCTCGAAGGGCGGCCGCGTCCAGAGGTGCTCCGGATCCACGGGCTGGGTGTCGAAGTGCCCGTAGACCAGCACGGTCGGACGCCCCGGCGCGTGCAACCAGTCACCGTAGACCAGGGGATGGCGTGGAGTCGGCAGCACCTGGACGTGCTCGATGCCCGCCCGCTCCAGCCGCCGCGCCACCCACTCGGCCGCAGCCCGCACGTCCCCCGCCCTCTCGCCGAGGGCGCTGATGCTCGGGATCCGCAGCAACTCCATCAACTCGTCCACGTGGGCCTGGCGATGGGCCTCCAGGTAGGCGGCCACCGCCGACGGCAGGGTCATCCCTCGCTCGCTCATGCCCGCTTCCCCTCCAGCACCTCGGGGTTGACCACGTGGGCCGGGCGCTGGCCCGACAGGGCCGCGATCAGGTTGGCCGCCGCCATCTCCGCCATACGCGCCCGGGTCTCGATGCTGGCGCTGGCGATGTGGGGCAGCACCACCACGTTGGACAGCTCGGCCAGCCCCGGCGCCATGCGCGGCTCGTCCTCGAAGACGTCGAGCCCGGCACCGGCGATGCGGCCCTCTCGCAGGGCCGCCACCAGCGCCGCCTCGTCCACCACGGGGCCCCGGGAGGTGTTGATGAGGTATGCGGTGGGCTTCATCAGGGAGAGCGCCCGCGCATCGATGAGGTGGCGGGTCGACGCGTTGAGGTCGACGTGCAGCGACACGAAATCGGACTCGCGCAACAGATCGTCGAGGTCCCGGTACTCGACGCCCAGCCGGCGCTCCTCATCGGCCGGTCGCCGCCTCACGTCGTGATAGAGGACCCGCATGTCAAACCCGCGCGCCCGGCGCGCCACTGCCTCCCCGATGCGTCCAAAGCCGACGATCCCAAGCGTCTTGCCGTGGACGTCGGAGCCCAGCAGCAGCGTGGGCGACCAGCCCCCCATCGCCTCGAACCGGCCCGACCGCATGAAGGCGTCGGCCTCGACGATCCGCCGGGCCACGGCCATGATCAGGGCCCACGCCAGATCCGCGGTGGTCTCGGTCAGCACCCCCGGCGTGTTGCAGACCAGCACGCCACGCCGGGTCGCCTCCGCCACGTCGATGTTGTTGAAGCCCACGGCATAGTTGGAGATGACGCGCAGCCGGGGGCCCGCTGCATCCATCACCTCGGCGTCGATCTGGTCCGTCAGGAGCGTCACCAGGCCGTCCCGACCACGGACCGCCTCCAGCAGCTCCGCCCTGGTCAGGGGACGGTCGTGCGGGTTGACCTCCACCCGTCCGAGGGTAGCCAGCATGGACATGCCCGGCTCGGGCAGCCGTCGGGTGACGTAGACGTCGAAGGTGCGCCTCATCGCGTCAGGCTCCTCTCCCGTCGCGGTGCCACAGGCGCCGCGGCATGCTGCGACTCACCTCTTGCGCAAGCGCTCGAAGGCAGAAGAGGCAGCCCCCATCAGCAGCCGCAGGTCCGAGGTGACGGAGACGAACTGAAATCCTTCTCGGGCCACCG
>DATCKA010000062.1:0-4056 GCA_036562495.1 Limnochordales bacterium | reverse complement strand
AGGTAGGCCGGATCGAAGGTCTTGGGAAAGGGGCTCTTCTTCCGCCAGAGGACGTCCTCGGGCAGGACCCCCGCCAGCGCCTGGCGCAGCAAACCCTTCTCCCGCCCGCCGGCCGTCTTCAGCTCCCAGGGCACGTTCCATGCGTACTCCACCAGCCGGTGGTCGCAGAAGGGCACGCGCACCGTCAGTCCCGCGGCCATGCTCATGCGGTCGTTGCGGTCCAGCAGGACGGGCATCCAGCGGGTCAGGGTCAGGTAGGCGATCTCCCGCCGCCTCGCCGCGGCCGGTTCCTCCCCCGCCAGGCGGGGTACCTCGGCCAGTGCCTGCCGGTACCGTTCCGCCAGGTACTCCCGCGGCCGGATGCGGTCCCTCAGCCCGGGCGCCAGCACCTTCAGCCGCGCGTCCAGCTTGCGGAGCCAGGGGAACGTCTCCGCCGCCAGGTCCTCCTGCCGGAAGAACCAGGGGTAGCCGCCGAAGACCTCGTCGGCGCACTCGCCCGACAGGGCCACGGCCACTTCCTTGCCGACCTCGCGGCAGAAGAGGTACAGGGAGGCGTCGATGTCCGCCATGCCGGGCAGGTCCCGCGCCTCCACCGCCCGGGCCAGCGCTTCCACCAGCTGCCCCGTGTCTAGGCGCACGTCACGGTGGGCGGTCCCCAGGTGCGCCACCACCCGCTTCACGTAGGGGGCGTCGGCCTCGGGCTGGAAGTCGTTGGGCTGGAAGTAGCGCTCGTTGCCGGTGAATTCCACCGAAAAGGTGCGCAGAGGGCCGCTTCCCTGCCGCTCCAGCGCCCGGGCGGCGAGGGCGGTGACGGCGCTGGAATCCAGGCCGCCCGACAGCAGCGTGCAGACGGGCCCGCCGGCGACCAGCTGCCGGCCGGTGGCGTCGGCCAGCAGGTCCCGCACCGTGGCGGCGGTACGCTCCGGGGAATCCTCGTGGGGCCGGCTCTCCAGGGCCCAGTACCGGCCCGAGTGCAGGCCGCTGCGGTCCCATGTCAGGTAGTGGCCGGGCAGCAGCTCCTCCACGCCCTTGAACACGCCGTGGCCCGGCGTGCGCGCCGGTCCCAGGGCGAGGATCTCCGCCAACCCCTCCTCCACCACGGGTTCCACCGCGGGATGGGCCAAGAGCGCCTTCAGCTCCGAGGCGAAGAGGAAGGCGTCACCGCGCCGGGCATAGAACAGCGGTTTCGCGCCCAGGCGGTCCCGGGCCAGGACGAGCCGCTGGGCGCCCTCATCCCAGACGGCGAAGGCGAAGACCCCGTTCAACCGCTCCAGGCAGGCCGAGCCCCACTCCATGAAGGCGGCCAGCAGCACCTCGGCGCCCGACCGGCTGCGGAGGCGGTGGCCGCGGGCCGTCAGCTCGCGGTGGAGTTCGGCCGCGTTGTACAGCTCGCCGTCCAAGGTCAGGACGAACCGGGCTCCCCCGCGCTCCCGCACCAGCGGCTGCCGGCCGCCCTCCGGGTCGCCGACGCGCAAGTGCCGGTGCGCGATGGCGGCGTGGCGGGAGAACCAGTGGCCGCCCCCGTCCGGCCCGCGGCGGGTCAGGGTGGCGGTCATGGCCTCCAGCACGGGGCGCTGCCGGGTCAGGTCCTGTTCCCAGTCGATCCAGCCCGCAATGCCGCACATGGTGTCCGACCTCCTCGGGCGGGCGGCCGCCTGCTCCGCCCGGGTCATCCTACGCGGGCGCTGCGGGCCCGTGACTGTCCGCCCCTGCGCACGCGCCCCTGGCGGACGTACACGCAGGGGCGGCTGCACGCGTGCAGCCGCCCCTTTTCACCACCCAGCACAACGGGTGAAGGACCCGAGGACCGCGGGCGCCCGGGCGCCGCACCTCGGAATCGCTGGCCACCAGGCGGTACCCGGGGCCCCGCGGCGACCTCGGCCGCCTTTCAACGCTTGGGCGGTTCACCACCGGTGGGCGGTGCGCCACCGGCCCCGGGCGACCGCCGCCGCGGCGCGGCGGGTCGCTCGAGGGCGGCAAACTCGATGATGCTCTGGGCGATCTCCCGCAGAGGCTTGCGCTGGCGCATGGCCGTCTCCCTCAGCCGCCGGTAGGCCTCGGACTCGGCCAGCTCGAAGCGGTCCATGAGGATGCCCTTGGCCCGCTCGATGAGCTTGCGGTCCTCCAGCTTCCGGGCCGCTTCCTCCACCTCCCGGCGGGCCGCGCGCAGGCGCTCGGTCACGGCCACGAGGGAGCGGGCCACGGCCACCACCTGCCAGCGAGGCGCGTCCACCGGCAGAACGGCCCAGACCGGCCAGTCGTCGGAGGTCAGGTGCTGCCACAAGCCCTCCGGCTCCCCGGAGGCAGGGTCACCCAACCAGATCACCGGCCGCCCGGTCACGCGGCCGATGGTCCGGGTCCGCTCGGCGATCTGGTCGACCCCGGCCGCCCGCAGGACGAACAGGTCGGCCCGCTGCCGCGCCAGCCACTCCTCCGACGGCCATCCCACCTGCAGCAGGATCGGCCAGCCGGTCTCCACCAGGGACCGGGGCAAGCGGGCGGCGGGATCGGCGGGGTCGAACCCCAGGGCGACGACTTCCAGCTGGCTCACGCGGATCCCCCTGCCTTGATGCCGGTTCGTCCCGTGCTAGCAGGCCGGCACCGGGTTGGGGTCACGGCCATGGCCCGCCACGGCCGCCGCCCTAGTACTTCGCCAGGTACTCCTGCAACTCCCACGGCGTGATCTGGGTGCGGTACACGTCCCACTCGATCTTCTTCGCCTCCAGGTAGCGCGAGGCGACGTGGGGACCGAGGGCCTCCAGGATCACCGGGTCCTGCTCCAGGGCCTCGATGGCCTCGGCCAGGGAGCCCGGCAGGCTGACGATGCCCAGTTCCGCCCGCTCGGCCGGGCTCATGTGATAGATGTTCCCGTTCACCGGGTCGGGCGGCGTCAGGCCGCGCTTGATGCCGTCCAAGCCCGCCTTCAGCACGACGGCCAGCGCCAGGTAGGGGTTGCAGGAGGGGTCGGGCGAGCGCAACTCGATCCGCGTGCTCAGGCCCCGCTTGGCCGGGATGCGGATCATGGGGCTGCGGTTCTGGTACGACCAGGCGACGTAGACCGGCGCCTCGTAACCCGGGACGAGCCGCTTGTAGGAGTTGACCAGCGGGTTCGTCACCGCCGTGATGGCCCGCGCGTGCTCGAGGATACCGGCGATGTACTGCTTGCAGACGGTGCTCAGGCGGTCCGGCGTGGTGGGATCATAGAAGGCGTTCTCGTTGCCGCGGAACAGCGACTGGTGCAGGTGCATGCCCGAGCCGGCCTCGCCATGGAACGGCTTCGGCATGAAGGTGGCGTGCAGCCCGTGCTGCAGGGCGATGGTACGCACCACCGAGCGGAAGGTGGCGATGTTGTCGGCGGTGGTGACGGCGTCGGCGTACTTGAAGTCGATCTCGTGCTGGGAGGGCGCCACCTCGTGGTGGGCGGCCTCCACCTCGAAGCCCATCTCCTGCAGGGTGAGGACGATCTCCGCGCGGACCTCCTCCTCCTTGTCCACCGGCGCCAGGTCGAAGTAGCCGGCGTGGTCCAGGGTCACGGGCCGGCCCTGTTCCGCCGCCGCCCGGTCGAGGAGGAAGAACTCCGGCTCCGGACCGACGTTCATCACGTACCCCATCTCGGCGGCTTCCGCCACCACCCGCTTGAGGACGTAGCGCGGGTCGCCCTCGAAGGGCGTGCCGTCGGGGTTGTAGACATCGCAGATCAGGCGCGCCGTGCGCCGGCCCTCGCGGGTCTTCCAGGGCAGGACGACGAAGGTGGCCGGATCCGGCCGCAGGTACATGTCGGACTCCTCGATGCGGACGAACCCCTCGATGGACGAGCCGTCGAACATCAGCTCGCCCGCCAGGGCCTTGTCGATCTGGGTGGCCGGAATCTCCACGTGCTTGACCGTACCCAGGATGTCGGTGAATTGCAGGCTGATGGTACCGACGTTCATCTCGCGGATGGCGGCCTTGATGTCATCGGGACCCATCGGTCGCCTCATGCTGGTTCCTCCTCCCCGCTCAAAAGGAAAAGCCCCCGCGAGCACGACTCGCAGGGGCGCCGTTGCCCTCATCGTG
>DATCKA010000112.1:0-1809 GCA_036562495.1 Limnochordales bacterium | reverse complement strand
AACCGCAGGCCTTGCACGAGTTGGGCAGGAGCGTCTACCAGCTCGCGACGACCTTTCAGCAGATGATCGAACCCCACCGCCCCGCCCTCTGGCGGTACTGCCTCCGACTGACAGGCTCGGCGTGGGACGCGGAGGACCTGGTCCAGGAGACGCTGATGCGTGCGTTCGCCCGGCTGACTCACTGGCAGCCCCTGGAGCCCCGGGCTTACCTTTTCCGCATCGCCTCCAACGCCTGGATCGACCAGCAACGCCGGACGAGGGGCGTCCGGGAGGAGCTCGACGAGGGCGACCCGACGACCGTTGCGGAGACCGGAGGGACCCAGGTGGACCCCGCGGAGACGCTGGCGGCGATCGAGCACCTGGTCGGGCTGCTGCCGCCGCGCCAGCGCGTGGTCGTCCTCCTCATCGACGTCTTCGACTTCACGGCCGCCGAAGTGGCCGGGATGATCGGTTCGACCGAAGGGGCGGTGAAGGCGGCCCTGCACCGCGCACGGTCCACCCTGCGCGCCGCCGCGGACCGACCGGAGCCGCCGAGGGTGGTCCCTGTCACCCGTCCGTCGAGCCGCGTGGTAGCGGCCTACCTGGAGGCCTTCAACCGGCGGGACCCGGACGGCATCGCCGCCCTCCTGACCGACGACGCGACCTGCGACATCGTCGGCCTGGGCGTCGAGTACGGCAAGGAGACGATCCGCAAGTACTCCCTGGCCGACTGGGCTGCCGAGTCGGAGGTCCAGTGGGCCGAACTGGGCGTGCTGGACGGGCGGGAGACGGTCTTCGTCTATTACCGCACCCCCGAGCACGAGAAGGCGCTGGCCTGGCTGATCACGCTCGGCACCGCCGGGGAGCGGATCACCGCGATCAATGGGTACTACTTCTGCCCGGAGCTGATCCGGTATGCCGCCGAACGGCTCGGCGTCCCGGCCATCACGCACGGGTACCGTGTCTAGCCCGCAAAGGGAGACATAGGCCATTACGGGCCCGACCATCTCGAGCGCGTCCTTGCCGGGCTCGGCGAGGCGGATCTGGATCTAAGCATCCTGGCCCGGACCAGGATGGCCCTTGCGGAACCCGACCGCACCTTCTACGGGAACCCGTACCATCCCCAAACCTGGGCGGAGGCGCTCGACTACGCCAGCCGGCCCATCGGCCCTGCCGTAGCCCTCTTCCGGGCGGTCCGCGAGCACCTGGTCCAGCTCCTGCGGCACCTGCCCGGCGCCATGGACCGCTACGTCGCGACGCCGACAGGGGAGCGGCATCCGGTCGGCCAGGCGATCAGCATGGTGGCCAGCCATGCCCTGGGCCACACCGAACAGATTCTCGTGACCCGCAGATTGCACCGCAAGTAGGCCCCTGGCGGGCTTTCCGCCCGCGCGCCATCATCCACATCCCCCGGCGAAGATGAGTGAACGGGCCGGGCAATATGGCTACGACGAGGGTTAGGTCAGGCGTCCGGCTTCAATGGGGCCACTTGCTTACACCAGGGGTAGGGGCGCTGGTCGACGCGCTGGCGAACCGGTTCGGGTAGCTTCAATGGAGCCGCTGGTTTACACCCGCGGTAGGCTGGGCACCCCACAGCGTCCGGCGGCCACCCTCCACGGTTCAATGGAGCCGCTGCTTTGCACCAGCGGTAGACGGTTGCCCAGCGGGACGCCCGGCGCATCGCCTCGCTTCAATGGGGCCGCTGGTTTACACCAGCGGTAGGGCAGCTGCGCTGTAGACCTCGGCCCCAGGCTCGCCCTCGCTTCAATGGGGCCGCTGGTTTACACCAGCGGTAGGCCTGACCGGGTGCATCGCTTCGCCACCTGGGAC
>DATCKA010000111.1:0-11006 GCA_036562495.1 Limnochordales bacterium | reverse complement strand
GTCAAGGGTTCCCCTTGCCCGAAACACGGTGCGCAAGTACCTGCGCCATCCGGGGCTGCCAGAGCCCAAGCACCGTCCGCCTTGCCCGTCCACGTTCTGCCAGTTCAGCGGTCGGGTCGGTAGGCTACCTTGTACTTGCTCAGCTGCGCCACGATATCCTCTGCCTGCTCCGGGTGTACAATGCCCCTCTTGAGTTCAGCGATCACCCTGCGTCCTTGACAATCCACGAGCAAGAGGTCCAGCCGAGCCCCGTACTTGCTGGCCCGCTTTTGCCGGTCCTGTCTGCGCATGCCGGGCTCGATGAGTTCAGGATAGCGGAACAGCACCTCTTCGTATGCGTCTTCCCTCAAGGAGACTTACCCCCTTGCACTGGCCAGACGCTCACAAGTGCTCGCCAGGGGCGCATCGCTCCAGCCCCAATTTGGTCCGCAGAGTGAGGCTTCGGATAGTGCCGCCGCCGGCCGGCCTATAACGCGAGCGCGGCGATGTGGGGCTTGAGGGCCCGGGAAAGCCGATCCATCGCATCGATCATGGCGTCCTGGATATCCGGCCACCGGTCCTCCCCGTCCTTCAGGCCGCCCTCTTCCAGCACGTAGCGCACTCGTGACGCCTGACGACCGTCGAGACGCTCCCACTGGAGCGGCTGGCCGAACTCCTTCTCGATGAGTTCCCGCTGGGCATACAGGTGATCGAAGATGGCCTTGTTGCGGCTTTGGTCACCCGTGTCGATGTAAAGCTCCACGGCTGCCCTGTCCTTGAGCCACACCAAGTAGCTGAAAGCCAGGCCCGACTTGCCAGCACTGGCGCTGATCCAATTGTCCGTCGAGGGAGACACGTTGGCGTGGGTGACGACGCCCCGTCCTCTGGCTCGTTCGAGCAGCTGCTCCCAGAACCGGTGACGAAGCAGGTGCCTCTCCGCCACCTCCTTCTTGTGCTCGCCGAGGTTCTTCGCTTCGACCGAGGGTGCGACGATGGGGGTGAACAGTGGCGCAGGCTCCGAGTCGCCGATCCGGTAAGCGTCTAGCCGCACGAGGTAGAACGCCGTGTCCGCCGGCGTGATTTCGTTTAGCCAGGCAACCGCACGGACGTGTTCGGGGCGGGGATGGCTGCAAATCCAGATGGCTACCTTCGCCTCAAGGTTGGTCAGGTAGGTGAGGAGCTTGCCGAGGTGATCGTGGTCGCTGGGCCTGAGTTGTGCTTCAATGACCACTCGGCGGCCTTCGTCGTCCTCCGCTTCGAGGTCGGCCTGAAAGGAGCCGACCGCCTTCTCACGCTGGATGGGTGTTAGCCTCAACCCGATGGCGTCGGCCAGCACGTCGAGGTTATCTTCGAGCCAGGGAGTGAAGTCCCTCTCCTCATGCGGCCAGACCTGCTGAAGGGCCACTCTCTCCAGCCTCCCGATTCGCATCCCGCGTGCCCCCCAGCCTGGTCATGGGTCTGCCTGGGTCTTCATTTCCACCCCCGCTGGCTGCCCTCCTCGCACGTCTCACCGAGCCCGTACGGAGCAGCGCGACAGCGGCCGTGGTATACTCAGTCACGGTAACCGTACCCACTACCGTACCACGGGCCACGGGAGCTGACAGGGGGTCTCGCCTTGCGAGTAGTTCGCGAAGGCCCGGTTTTTCAGCTGACATTTCTACCTTGGATCTTTCCCGTCAATTGCTATCTGGTGGAGGAAGACGACAGTTTGACACTCGTCGATGCGGCGCTGCCTCACAGTTGGAAGGGAATCCTGGCGGTGGCCGGCGAGATCGGCAAACCGATCGCACGCATCGTCCTGACTCACGCGCACGCAGACCATGTCGGCGCACTCGACGCGCTCAAACAGGTGTTGTCGGATGCCCGTGTTCATATCTCCAGGCGAGACGCCCGGCTGTTGGCCGGAGACCGCACGCTAGACCCTGGTGAGCCTGCTACTCCGATACGCGGTTCACTACCCAGAGGCGTACGGACACGGGCAGATGTTCTGATTCAAGAAGGCGACCGTATAGGCTCGCTGCTTGCCATAGCCGCGCCCGGACACACGCCGGGGTCGATGGCGTTTCTGGACACACGCAACGGTACCCTTCTTGCAGGCGACGCCTTTCAAACCTGGGGAGGTGTCGCCGTCTCGGGGCAACGGCAGCCGCTGTTTCCATTTCCGGCACTGGCCACATGGAATAGGCGGACCGCGCTGGAAAGTGCGCGCAAGTTACGGGAATATCGTCCTGCACTGCTCGCCGTAGGACACGGAAACATGCTGAAAGAGCCGGCGGCCGCCATCGACCGCGCCATTGCCAGAGCCGAAAGGGCTCTCCAAGACCACGCGTAGCGACGCGCACCGCTAGCCGTGGCAGGACTTGACAGTCTCGGGAACGCGCGAGAGAACGCGCGGCGGATCCCAGTCGGAACGGCAAACCCTTGTAGTGACTGGTGCGCCCGGCAGGATTCGAACCCGCGACCTTGGGCTTAGAAGGCCCCCGCTCTGTCCCCTGAGCTACGGGCGCACCGCTTGGGGCGTGGTGAGAGGCGTCGGACGCCCACGGCCAGGGGTGGAGCGGGCGAGGGGAATCGAACCCCCGTACCTGGCTTGGAAGGCCAGTGCTCTACCATTGAGCTACGCCCGCCCGCAGGCCGTCCGGCCGAGACCCATCATAAGGTCGCCGCCAGACCCCTGTCAATCGCAGGGCGGCCATGGTCTCGCCGCCGCCGGCATCTGCGGGAGGTGACCCGCCCCCTGGGACGAATCTGCGTGGCGTGCCTCGCAACGCAGCCACGGGGGGATCGCCGTTGACTTCCTCGCCCATCGGTGCAGGCGCCGAGACCGCACCACCCGTCGAGGTGGCCCCCGGGGTCTGGCGGCTCGCCATCCCCATCCCGGTGCCGCTCCGCTACGTCAACGCCTACCTGTTGCGGGGGCACGAGGGGTGGACGGTGGTCGACACGGGCTTCCACACCCCCGACGCCGAGGCGGCCTGGCAGCTGGCGCTGTCGGCCCTCGGCATCGGCCCGTCGGACATCGTCCAGATCGTCGTCACGCACTACCACCCCGACCACTTCGGGTGCGCCGGATGGCTCCAGGGCCTCTCGGGCGCGCCGGTCGTCATGCTGGGGCAGGAGCAGCCGCAGGTGACGGCCTTCTGGTTCGACGGCCAGCAGATGGGTGACAGGCTGGCTGCCTTCTTCGCCCGCCACGGCATGCCCGCCGAGCTGACCGCCGACCTGCCGGCCCTGCACCAGGCCGCCGTGGCCATGGTGCGGCCGCTGCCGCAGGTGCGCTGGATCCAGCCGGGGGACGTCATCTCCGTCGGCCCCCGCCGCTTCCAGGTCATCTGGGCGCCGGGCCACGCCGACGGGCTCATGGTGCTGTGGGAGCCGAACGAGCGCCTGCTGCTGGCCGACGACCTCGTCCTCGCCACCATCAGCCCCAACATCAGCCTCCTCCCGCAGGGCGACGCCAACCCGCTGGAGCGCTTCCTGGCCTCCCTTCGGCGCATCCGCGACCTGCCCGCCCGCCTGGTGCTGCCCGGCCATCGGGAGCCCATCGTCGACCTCGAGAGCCGGGCACGGGAGCTCGCCGCCCATCACGCCCAGCGCCTGGATGCGACGCTCGGCATCGTGCGCCGGGCCGTCGAGGAGAGCCGGCGACCGCCTACGGCCTGGGAGGTCAACCTCCGGCTCTTCGGGCCGCAGCCGGATCTCTTCCGGACCCGGTTTGCCATGGGGGAGTCGCTGGCGCACCTCGAGTACCTGGTCGACCAGGGACGCCTCGTCCGGGTGGAGGGCGACGAGGTGCGCTACGCCCCCCGGTAGAGAGGTTCTCCGCTCAGTCGACCTCGACGGTCAGCCCTACCTCGAAGATCCGGTCCCACGGGAAGTCGAGCCCGGTGATTCGGACGCCGACGTCTCGCCCGCCGCTCCCCTCCCGCGCGGCCAGCTCCGGCTGCCATGTCGCCCGCCAGGCACTCCACACCGACTCGAGCCGCGCCCGCGCCTCGCCGGCCAGCGTCTCCCGATGCGGTCCGAGCGCGTACGGCGACACGCCCATCGCCGCCACGGGCCCCCGCGCCATCTCCTGGCGCACCACCGCTTGATAGCCCCAGTCCTCGATGAACCTCAGCGCCAGGTAGCGCAGGTGCGCCCGCTCGGCATGCTCCGCCGCCGGCCCCTCCGGCCTCTGGCAGGCCATCCACCGCAGCGCCGCATGCGCCAGCGTCGAGCCGAGGGTGTTGCCGGCCGTGTTCCACCCGGCGTAGGCCGCCAGGTCGGGCGGCCACACGTAAGCCGGCAGCATCTCCACCAGCGCCCGGTCGGCCCCGTTGGCGTAGGCCACATCGGCCAGCGCCACCGCCCGCCGGGGATTCGACTGCACCGCATCGGCCAGCGCATCGAGAAACTCAGCGAGGTTTCGTCCGCTGCCCGCGCCCGCCCCGCCTGCCGCATCCTGGCGGGCCGCCTCCTGCTGCGGTCCCTCAGGGCTGTTGACGAAGAGGGCGATGTCGGCCCGCCCGAAGTCCTGCTCCCAGATGCCGCCCAGCGCCGTCAGGTGCGCCTTGATGGTCTCCAAGAGCGGCCGATCCTCGTAGCGCGTCACGATGCGAGGCCCCTCGGTCGACGAGAAGCGCAGCCCCACCCGAGGCCGAAGCCCCGCCGCCCGCAGCGCCTGCCGGGCCAGCAACACCAGCCCCACCTCGTCCGCCCCGGGGTAGATGAGCACGCGCCGGTAAGCCTGCGCCTCCGCCACCAGGGCCGCCAGTCGCCGTTGCTCCTGCATGTGGATGCCGAGCGGGAAGCAGTCGTCCTGCGTCAGCGCCAGGAAATCCACCACCCCGTCGGCGACCAGCCGCACCAGCTCCTGGTTGACCCGATGGTTGCGCTGGCGGCGCCACCGCCACTCCTCCCGGACGTCCTGCGGGATCTCGCCCTCCAGAGCCGCCCGCCGCGCCTCGAGCCCCCCAAACGGCACCCCGGCCAGCTCGGCCTCGAAGGCAGGCGACGAGACCGTGCGGCCCCCGCCCCGCACCTGCTCCCAGGCCGCCTCGCCCCGCTCCAGGGCATCGAGCACCACCGAGTAGAGGAAGAGCCGCCGCCCGTAGAGGGCCCAGTAGGGCGGCTCTTCGTCGTCGCTGTCGTAGGCTGGGGTCCGCATGATGACGCCCTGGACGAAGATGGGCAGGCCCGGACGGCGCCGCCGCACCTCCTCCAGCACACGCAGGCGCGCCAGCGCCTGCTCCGTCGGCGTCGACACCACCCGCGACGGGATGAGCCCGCCGAAGGCCAGCGTCTCGGCGGCCACCACCAGCCCGTCGGCCGTCTCGGCCGCCTCCTTCAGCCACTCGGCCAGCGCGTCGACGTCGGCCGGCTGCTTCTTGCGACCCATGAGCGAAGCGGGCGGCACCCGCACCTCGACGCCCCCGACGGCCCCCAACATCCCGGGGTAGGTGTGGTTGCAGGGCCGTTCGTCGAGGGGCAACACGACGATGACCACACGATCACCCCTTCAAGCCGGTCGCAACGATCCCGCGAACGAAGTGGCGTTGATTGAGAAGGAAGACCAGCAACACCGGCAACGTGACGACGAGAGTGGCCGCCATGAGTGGGCCCCACTCGACGCGGAACTGGGACTGGAAGACCTGGAGCCCGAGCTGTACGGTTCGCATACGGTCGGAGTTGGTGACCACGAGAGGCCATAGGAAATCGTCCCATACCGAGGTGAAGACGAAGATGGCGAGCGTCCCCATGACTGGGCGGCTCAACGGCAGGTAGATCCGAAGGTAGATGTCGAACTCTCCGGCCCCGTCCACTCGCGCGGCATCCCCCAGCTCACGGGGAATGCTACTGAAGAACTGCCGCGTCAGGAAGACTCCGAAAACCAGGATGATGTGAGGCAAGAGAAGCCCGCCATAAGTGTCGATGAGGCCGGTGCCTCCTTGGCCCAAGATGTTGTTCCCGCCTACCAAGGGAAACATCTTGACGAGGATGAAGAGTGGGATGAGAGTGACATAGACAGGGATCATCATGGTTCCCAGGATTGCGAAGAAGAGAATGGACTTCCCGGGGAAGTCAAGGTGAGCGAAAGCGTAGCCGGCTAGCGAGCACAAGAACAAGTTGAGGATGGTGGCCGTGGTAGAGACCAGGGCGCTGTTGAGGAAGTAGCGGTCGAACTGGGTGTATCGGAAGGCGTTGACGAAGTGCTCCAGGGTGGGCTTCGTCGGAATCCACACCGGGGGGTACGCAAAGAGCTCCTCATTGGGCTTGAAGGCACTCGACAGCATCCAGAGGAATGGGCCCGCCATGACCACGGCGATCGCCACGAGCAACGCGTAGGTGGCTACGCCCGCGGCCATCCGCCGCAGGCGACCCATCCGAATCCGCGCGTCCTTGGCGTGGATTGGGATCCTTCTCACAGCGAATTACTCCATCCTCGACTGAAAGTATCGCACGTTGACCAAGGAGAGACCGAAGATGACGAGAAAGAGGGTGAAGGCCATGGAGGAGGCCTCTCCCATCTCGTAGTACTGAAACGCGCGCTGATAGATGAGATAGGCAACAGTTGTCGTACTATCGAGAGGGCCTCCGGCCGTCATCGCATATACCTCACCAAAGGTTTGAAAAGTGCTGATCAAGCCCATCACGATAACGTAGTAGGTGATGGGCTTGAGGGCCGGCCACGTGATGTGGATGAACTTCCTCCACGGTGAAGCGCCGTCCATCTCGGCAGCTTCGTAGTACTCCTGCGGGATTCCCTTGAGCCCCGCGAGATAGATGACCATGTTCCAGCCCACGCCCCGCCATACCCGCATCAGAACCAGGGAGTGCAGGGCAAGTCGCGGGTCCCCGAGCCACTGGACTGGCCCCAGTCCAACCTGGTCCAGCAGCAAGTTCAGCAAGCCGGAGCGGGGCTCATAGAGCCATAGCCAGATCATGCTGACAGCGATGATAGACGTGATGACAGGCATGTAGAATAAGGTACGAAAGAGTACCACGCCACGGGTCGCCCTGTTGACGAGCAGCGCGAGCCCAATGGATATCGCGATGTTTAGCGGCAATACTTCGAGAGCATACTGCGCTGTGTTGCGCATCGCCCGCCAAAACAACGGGTCGTCGGTTAGCAGGCGGGCGTAGTTGGCGAGCCCCACCCAAACCGGACGCGACAGGATCGTATACCGAGTGAAGCTGAGATATAGCGATGAAGCGATGGGGAGGAAATGTACCACCACAACGTAAATCACAACAGGCAATACGAAGAGATAACCCATCGAAGCGGTGTACCGCTTGTTCCGGTCCTTCCAATAAGCTCGAATCCCTGTCGTCGCTTGCACGCCGTATCCCTTCTGTCCGACCGAGCGGAGTTCCGCCCGGTTCTACCATCCCGGACGGTAACTCCGCTCGGCACTCGTCCCCGTAAAGTGGGCTTTCCTTCCCTCTACGGCGTGGACAGGAAGCGCCTTGCCTCCGAAGCTGCGCGATTCAAGGCGTCCGCCGGGCTCATCACCCCGTACATGGCCTGTTCGAGGTAGCGAGAGAGGGTATCCCGGACACGCACCCACTCTGGCACGTTGGGATTGCCCCGCGCGTACCGAGCCCCCTCGACGTACACCCGTAGAGCGGGATCCGTCGCGACGTAATCAGACGACGCCAGGGACTGTCGAGGCGGTATCGCTTGGAGAGTGCGGACGAATTTCTCCATCGCGCTCGGCGAGGCCAGATACTCTAGCAACCGCCAGGCCTTGTCCTTGTGCTGGCTGCTCTTCGACATGAAGAAACCGTTGAACGCATAGAGAGCCACCTGTTCCTTGCGTCGCAGCGGAGGCGCTACCCTGACTTCGGGGTAGACCTGCGGAGCGTAGGTCTTGACGTTGGCCACATCGCCAGGCACGCCGAATAGCATCGCGATCTCGCCGGTTGCGAGAGGTGGCACGTTGCCCCTCCCCATATTCACTTGGGTGTCCGTCGTCTTATGTACGTGAATCAGGTCGACGATGTACTGCAGCGCCTCCCGACCCTCGGAGCTATGAAACGCGACGTCGGTGAAGTCCGGCGTAAAGAAGTCGCCGCCGTTTTGCCACAGGAAGTTGGCCCAGATCTGCGGGGGGTTGACTCCTGTCGACGGGAGGTCGAGTCCCTCGCGCACCAACCGACTTCCGCTCCATACCGTCAATCGCTTGGCTGCCTCGAGGAGGTCCTCCCAGGTCGCCGGGGGCACGGTGGGGTCCAGCCCAACCTCGCGGAACTGGTCGGCGCGGTACAGTAGCAGCCAGCCCGATCCGAACATCGGCATCATGTAACGGCTCCCGAAGTACTTTCCGGCGTCCAGCGTCAGACCGAAGTCCGATGCGTCGGGCATGGTCTCCAGGAACCGGTCCAGGGGTTCGATTTGGTCGCCCGCCGCGAAGCCAGCGGTTGCCGCCTGCCCATGCATGAACAGGTCAGGAGCAACGCCGGCTGCAAAGGCCGTGGCCAGCTTCGTCGACATGTCGCCCCACGGTACGAACTCGACCACCACGTCGATGTCGGGGTTAGCTCCTTCGAACTCGGGGATGAGTTGGTTGTTGACCACGTCCATCATGAACCGATCGGTTCCGGCGTACCACACACGGATCGTTGCCCGCTCCGATGCCACAGCTGTCGACATCCACGCCCCAGCGATGAGGCCCAGCGCCACCAAGACAACGACAACACGGCGAACCATGATGCACTCTCCTCTCATCCAGATGGGAAGAGACAGGCACGACCATCACAGGTAGCCGGCTACCGTATGGTTCGCGTTCCCCACCTTCTCACAGGTCAGCCCCATGCTCTCGAAGGATCCGTCGCAGCCTTACCCCGTCGATCTGACGCGGGGTGACCCCGTCCCGGACCGCGAGGGCCGCTGCCGTCCCGGCTGCCTGTCCTAGCGAGTGACAGTTCGGCTGAATGCGGACCGCAGACTGAGCCACGAACGTGGCAGAGATGCAGCGGCCCGCCACCAGCAGGCCATCGATGCCCTTGGGCAGCAGGCATCGGTAAGGTATCTCGTGGTAATCGCCCTCCGGTGGACGGCGAGCATCCCCGTGTTCAAGGCCAGACCTTGTCTCACCCCCTGGTCGCACCAAGTGGATGTCAACCGGATAGCGGTTTCTAACGACCGCATCGTCAAACTTACGGCCCGTCACAATGTCCTCCAACGTCAGGACGTAATCACCCAACACCCGGCGGCTCTCACGGACACCCACCATGGGCGCCACCTGCTGCACATACGCGTGCTCACACCCGGGCAGATAGGTGCGCAAGAATCGCAGCAGCCGGTCGATGGCCCGCCGTCCCACGATCTGCGCCCGGGTCAAATCCCACGGATTGAGACCGTCCACCCTCTGGGCGATGCGAGGGCAGTTGAAGGCCAAGGCATCGGGCCGACCTGGTATGCTGAAACACTGGAAGTAGTCGCCGTCTGCCTCCTCCAGATCTCCGGCTTCCACCGCCCTGCGGAAGACCGGCTCCAAGACATGGCCGCGTCCCCAGACCATGGCCGCCTCAAAGTAGCCAGGAGGCCATCGGTGGCCGCCCAAATCCTCGACGAACCGTGCCAGCTTGGGCACGTCGATCCCGCCAGCGATCCAGCGAAGGGAAAAAGCCTGACGCGTGCCGTCCTCGCTGCCGCTCTCCCACTGACATCCTGCCGCAGCGGCGAGGTCCGCGTCCCCCGTTGCGTCGATAAAGACCGCGGCGTCCATGCGTTGGAAACCCGCTTTGTTATGGACGCAGATGCCCACCAAACGCCTGCTTCCATCCGGTCGTTGGTCTACCACGGCATCGATAGCTCGAGTATGGTAGAGCAGTACAACCCCAGCTTCTACGGCCATCTCCTCGAGTACCGACTTGAGCGCCTCCGGGTCGAACCATCCGTCGTTCTCGGGGGTCTCGCCCCCTGCTCCACGAGCCCGCAGGCGATGCTTGATTTCGTCCGTAATGCCGCGGTTCAGGTTAACGCCGTTCAAACGGTTAGGCATCAAGGGAGTCACAAGAGCTCCCGTCGCTGTCCCTCCGAGAAAGCCTTGCTCTTCCACCAGTAGGGTGCGTGCCCCCATGCGGGCCGCTGCGATGGCTGCAACGCTGCCTGCCGTCCCTCCGCCCGCCACAATGACGTCGTAGTAGGCTGCCGCTTCACGAATCTCCGGCCGGTTCTCCATCAGGGGGTGCATCCCGCTCACCGTCCCTGCACCTGATCCAGAACCAGCGCACCCGCCCCTGCGATGCCCGCCTGGGGCCCGTAGGCGGCCAACCGTACCTCGAAACATCCGGCGAATGCCGGCATGACCCTGGCGGCCACGGCACGCTCAATCCGAGTTCGCCAGCTTTCACCCCATGCCGACAATCCTCCCCCGATGACAATCACCTCGGGGTCGAGCGAGTGGACGAGACCCGCCAGGGCCATCCCCAGGCTTTCCGCTGCCCGGTCCAGGGCGAGTTGAGCCCACGGCTGGCCCTTCTCCGCCGCTCGCCAGACGTCGGTCGCGTCATGCAGCGCCACCCACGGGTCCGCCGCCTCCGTCGCGGCGGCAACGATGGCCGGTGCGGCTGCGTACAGTTCGACGCAGCCGGTCCGGCCGCAAGGGCACACCGGGCCTTCCTCCCGCACCGGGATGTGGCCGATGTGCCCGGCCAGCCCGCGGGTCCCATCCACCACCCGTCCGTCCACCACCAGCGCCCCACCGACCCCCGTGCCCACGGTGACGACGATGGCGAAGCGCGTTCCCCTGGCCGCTCCCCACCGCAACTCGGCTCGGGCCGCAGCCTTCGCGTCATTGTCCATCGTCGCAGGAAGTCCGGTTACCCGCTCCACGATGGCCTTGAGCGGCACCCGCTCCCACCCCTCGAAACGCCGGGTGGCACCCACGACCCTCTGTTGGCGCACGTCGACCTGGCCGGCCACGGCGAGCCCCACGCCCACCGGTGCGTACCCCTCCTGCGCGGCCCGGAGGCTCGCCTCACGGGCTAGCTCGGCGGCCTGCTCCCCAATGGCCTGGACGCCTTGCTCAATGGCGGTC
>DATCKA010000102.1:0-5248 GCA_036562495.1 Limnochordales bacterium | reverse complement strand
TTGCGAGACGTTGAACACCAGCAGGTCGCCTGCCTGCAGCAGCGCCGGGAGCTCGGCGAAGCGGGCGTGGCGCCACCGGCCTTCGGCTCGGTCGATGACCAGGAGCCGCACGTCGTCTCGAGGCCGTCCCTCCGCCTCGGGAGGGGCAGCGGCTGCAGCCTCGTCGGGGAGCACGAAATCGATCCGGCGCGTCTCAAGCACCGCTCTCACCCCCGTTCTCGGCGGCCAGGCAGATGCGCCAGCGTTCGTCGGGCGTGCCGGCGGGCGCGAGGCGACGTTGGACCAGGTCGGCCAGGCGGACGGCCATGTCTCGTGGCGAAGCCAGTTCGGCAGGGTCGGCGTCCGGCACGGCCAGCCGGTGGAGGTCGGTATCCATGTCCCCGGGGTCGACCGCCAGTACCTGCACGCCGGTGCCGGCCAACTCGTGGGCCAGCGTCAGGCTCATCAGGTCGAGCGCCGCCTTGCTGGCACCGTAGCCACCCCAGCCGGGATACCCGCCCACGGCGGCGTCGGACGAGACGTTGACCACCAGGGCCTGCCCCGCGGCCCGCAGCAGGGGGAGGCAGAGCTGCACGAAGCGCAATGGGGCCGCGACGTTGGTGCGAAACAGGGGCTCCAGGGCCTCGACCGGGAACTCCGCGAGCGGCGGCAGCGGCGTCGGCCCCAGCTGCGAAGCGTTGTTGACCAGTAGGTGGAGGCGACCCCAGCGCTCGTCGACGCGCTTGACCAGGCGGAGGCGGGACGCTTCGTCGGCCACGTCTCCCGGTTCGTAGAGCACGTCCGCGCCCGCGGCGGCGACCTTCTGTATCTCGGCGGCAGCCGCCTTGAGCGCTTCCCGGCTACGGGCCATCAGAGCGACAGACCAGCCGCGCCGGGCCAGTTCCCAGGCCAGCCAGAAGCCAAGGCCCCGGCTGGCACCCGTGACCAGTGCGGTGCGGGATACGTTTGCGTCCATTCTCTCGGGCCCCCTTCTTCAGGCCTTGCGGCATGGCCGCTCGCCTACCGTAGGCTAGGGGAAGCCGAGGGCTGGGCGCTTCCGTCCGGCGGTTGAAGCGCGTTGCGACTCGAGGCGTAGGTCCGGCTCCTACCGAAGTGGGAGGCAGGGGCTGCGGGGCGCACGGCCGAGGCAGCCGCCCGGGGCGCCGTCGTTACTGGCACGCGCAGGGGGCGGGTCATGCGGGTCGAACCGTGCTCCCGGGAGGGTTTGAAGCACATGGCAGCGCCGCACCCGGAGCCCCTCTACCGCGACTGGCGCCACTACGACCTGCAAAACGCCGGCCTGGAGGAGGACATCGACTACTTCCGCCGCCAGGTGCGCAGGTGGGGTGACCCCGTCCTGGAGCTGGCGTGCGGCTCGGGCCGGATCGCCGTCCCCCTGGCGCAGGACGGGCACCGCGTGGTGGGGCTCGATCTGTCGGAGTCGATGCTGGAAGGCGCCCGGCTCAAGGCGGCTCAGGCGGGAGTCGAGATCACATGGGTCCGGGGCGACATGCGGGAGTTCGACTTGCCGGGCCAACGGTTCCGCACCATCCTGCTGGGGTTCAATTCCATCTGCCTGCTTCTCTCGTGGCAAGACCTGGAGCGCATGCTGCGGTGCGTGCGGCGGCACCTGGCCGACGGAGGGCGGTTCCTCATCGACGTCTTCAATCCCGATTTCCGGTTCCTGATGCGGGATCCGGCCGCCCGGTTCCCGTGGGGCCGCTATCCCGACCCGGACGGAGCGGGCGAGGTGGAGGTCACCGAGAGCAACCGGTACGACGACGCGACGCAGATCAACCACATCACGTTGCTCTATCGGCTCCCCGACGGATCGGAGCTCACGGAGCGGCTCGACATGCGGATGTACTTCCCTCAGGAACTGGACGCGCTGCTCCACTACAACGGCTTTCGAATCGAGGAGAAGTACGGCGACTACTCACTGGAGCCGTTCGGGCCAGGTTGCAAGCGGCAGCTCCTGGTGTGCACGGCGGACAAGTGAAAGAGGGCCGGTTGCGACACCTGCATGGCCGACTGCAGGCGTTGGGTGATGAGGGGGCCCGCCGGCTCCGGGACGGATAGATAACCGAGGAAATGACCGGGCCTCTCCCCGCTCCTCCTCACCGGGTACCCGACCCCGCCGGGGGATTGACGCGAGGCACGCCGCTGACTTATCAGTTCTCAGACGTATGACGATGTGGAGGCCATGTCGATGCTCCTGCAGGCGCTCTCCCGCGTCGTTGTCCGGGTGACCGGCCATGCCCGATGAACTCACCGTGGAGCTTCGCATCACCGGCATGGACTGCGCGGAGTGCACGCGGCACGTGCGCTCGGCCATCGCATCGCAGCCCGGCGTCAAGGACGTCGAGGTGCTCCTGGCGACGGAGAAGGCCATCGTCCGCCTCGACCCGGCGCGGGCGGACCTGGAAGACATCCGCCAGGCGGTACGGGCGGCGGGGTACGACGTCGCGGGCACATCCGCGGAGCTCGACGCCCCGATCCGGCCGGGGGCCCGTTCGGAGCTGGCTACGGACGCCCCGCCGGCACGTGGTGCCGGGCTCTCGTCCGGGGCGTGCGGCCCTGCGAGGCCGGTCTTGCTGCTGCTCGGGGCCCTCTTCGGCGCCATCCTGCTGGGCGTCGTAGTCGGGGAGTGGCTGGGCCTGTGGAGCGAGCTGACCCGGCGGGTGCCGTGGCCGTTGTGGCTGGCCGTCGTGGTCGCTGGCGGCCTGCCCGTCTTCCGCAGCGTGATGCGGGCGGCGCTTCGCCGCCGGGTGACGTCCCACACCCTGATGACGCTTGGGGCGCTGGCCGCCGTCGCCGTCGGCGAGTGGGCCACGGCGGCGGTCGTGGTCTTCTTCATGCGGGTGGGCGACTTCGTCGAGCGCTACACCACCGAGAGGGCCCGTCGGGCCGTCAGGAGCCTGGTGGAGCTGGCACCTCGCATGGCACGGGTCGTGCGGGACGGCGAGGAGGTCGAGCTGCCCGTCGAGCGGGTGGAGGCCGGGGACATGGTGGTCGTGCGCCCGGGCGAGAAGATCCCGGTGGACGGGGAGGTGGTGGCTGGCCGGGCGACGATCGACCAGGCGGCCATCACGGGGGAGTCCATGCCGGTCGAGGTGGGGCCCGGGGACCGGGTGTTCGCCGCCACGCTGGCCCGTCTGGGCAGCCTGAGGATCCGGACCACGCACGTGGGGCCCGACACGACCTTCGGGCGGATCATCCGCCTGGTGGAGGAGGCAGAGTCGCACCGGGGGGACATCCAGCGGCTGGCCGACCGCTTCTCCGGCTACTACCTGCCGGTGGTGCTGGGAGTGGCCGCCATCACGCTGGTCGTGACCCGAAACCCCCTCTCGACGGCCGCGGTGCTGGTCGTGGCGTGCTCGTGCTCGTTCGCCCTGGCGACGCCCGTCGCCGTGCTGGCGGCGGTCGGAGCGGCCGCCCGCCGGGGCCTGTTGGTCAAGGGCGGGCGCTACCTGGAGCTCCTGGCGAGCGCCGACGTCGTCCTCATCGACAAGACGGGCACCCTCACCGCCGGTCGGCCTCAGCTCACTGACGTGGTGGCGCTCGACGGGCTGTCGAGGGCCGAGGTGCTGGCCCTGGCCGCCACCGCCGAGCGCGACAGCGAACACCCGCTGGCCGAGGCGGTGCGGGAGGCGGCGCGGCGGGAGGGGGTGACCCCCGGCAAGCCCGCCCGCTTCGAGGCGCTGCCCGGCCTAGGCGTGCGGGCGGAATGGGGTGGCCACACGGTCGAGGTGGGGCGGATCGGGCCGGCGGGCGGGGCCGGGGAGGCGGGTGGGGCCGGGGAGATGGATGGCGCCGCAGAGGTCGTGCGGCGCCTCGAGGGCGAGGGCAAGACGGTGATGCGGGTCGTCCGGGACGGGCGACTCGTCGGTCTCCTCGCCGCGGCGGACCGGTTGCGCCCGGAGGTGCGGGAGGCCATCGCCGGGCTCCGGGCGCTCGGCATCCGGCACGTCGAGATGCTGACGGGCGACAACGAGCGCGTGGCGGCGGCGGTGGCGGGCGAGCTCGGCATCGTCTACCGCGCCGGGCTCCTTCCCGAGGACAAGATCGCCGTCGTGCGGGAGTACCAGGCGGGAGGCCACCGGGTCGTCATGATCGGCGACGGCGTCAACGACGCACCGGCCCTGGCTCAGGCCGACGTCGGCATCGCCATGGGGGCGCTGGGTACGGACGTGGCCATCGAGGCGGCCCACGTCGTGCTGATGGACGATGACTGGCGGATGGTGCCCCGCCTCTTCGAGATCGCCCGCCGGACCCTGCGGGTCATCCGGGGCAATCTGCTCTTCACCGCCGTCTACAACCTGGCCGGGCTTACGCTGGCGGCCACGGGGCTGTTGCCGCCGGCGCTGGCGGCGGTGGCCCAGTCGCTGCCCGACCTGGCCATCCTGGGCAACTCGTCACGGCTGGTGCGCCTCGGGCGATAGCAGGGTGGGGTGCTCGATGACGACGTCCGGGATGAGCGCTTTGGTGCGGCGGCTGCGCCTGTCGAGGGGCTTGTCCCGGGCGCCGGCTTCGTCTGCATGGTGGCGCGGCGATGAAAGGGTCGCCTCCCGTCACGAGGGGCCGGGATAGGTGATCCGCGTCCCCTCGACCCGGGCGAAGGGCGTCAGGCGGTGGACGTCGCAGCGGGTCGGGCTCATCAGGTGGCGCACCGGCACCCCTCGCACGGTGAGGGCGTCGGCCACCAGCGAGCGGTGGCAGCGCCATGGCACGGCCTCGGCGCACATGATGGCCACACGTCGCTCGGCGGCCATGGCCAGCAAGGAGTCCAGCGCCTGGGCAAAGGCGTCGGTCAGCATGTAGTCGGCGAAGCCCCGGAAGGAGTCGTTGTCCCAGGCGCGGTTGGGCGAGCGTTGGCCCAGGCTGCGGCGCAGCCCGCCCAGTCCGGGCAGGTGGAGATACGCCACCGGGTAGCCGGCTTGCGCCAGACCGGCCTCGATGCCCTCCCGGTTGAAGTGGGGCACGCGCCGCGACCGTGGCACCGTGCGGATGTCGACCAGGAGTTCGATGCGGTGGCCCGCCAGGCACCTTGCCAACTCCTCCAGGCTTCGGGTCGAGTGGCCGACGGTGTGCACGACGCCGCGCTCGTCCAGGCAGGGCGGCACGGGGTCGGCCCTGCGGCGTGCCGTGGGCGTCACGGGTTGGCCTCGCTCACGACGGCGATGGCGTGGCCGTCCTCGTCACGGGTGACGAAGCCCGCCTGCGTCGAAGCCCCGCTGAGGGCGGCCGCCTGCAGCACCTCGTCCTCCAG
>DATCKA010000098.1:0-36552 GCA_036562495.1 Limnochordales bacterium | reverse complement strand
GCCTCCACCAGCAGCTTTGCCCCCCGTGCGGCCAGGCGGTCGTGCAACGAGGCGGCCGTGTCGTGGTCGCCGATCACCTCGGTCGCCTGCAACAGGATGGGCCCCGTGTCCCAGCCCTCGTCCATCTGCATGATGGTGACGCCGGTGATGCGGTCGCCCTCCAGGATGGCACGGGCGATGGGAGCGGCCCCTCGCCATCGGGGCAAGAGCGATGCGTGGACGTTGATGCACCCATACCGGGGATATGCCAGGACGGGCGGCGGGATCTTGTGGGCGAAGGCGACCACCACGAGCGCCTCGGCCCCGGTCTCGGCCAGCAGCTCCAGCCACTGGCCGGCGTCGGGCCGCTCGGGCTGCCACACGGCCAGCCCCAGCCTTGACGCCGCCTCCTTGACGGGCGGCGGGGCCAGCCGCTGACCGCGCCCCCGAGCCCGGTCGGGTTGCGTGACGACCCGCCGGACCTCGTGCCCCGCGCGCACCAGGGCCTCCAGGCTCGGCACCGCGAAGTCCGGCGTGCCGGCGAAGACCAGCTTCAGGGGCTCGCCTCCTCGGTCCGGCCCGGGCGATCGCTGCGGCCACCGGCCGCGGCGGCCTCGCCCTCGGGCTCCGTCTCTTCCACCAGGCGGCTGGCCTTGTCGATGAAGAGCACCCCGTCCAGGTGATCCACCTCGTGCTGGATGATCCGCGCCAAATACCCCTCGGCCTCCAGCTCGACCGGGCGCCCGCGCTCGTCCAGCGCGCGCACGCGGATCACGGCCGCGCGCTCCACGTACCCCGTCACGCCGGGGATGCTGAGGCAGCCCTCCACGTCGACGTCCACGCCGCGGCGCTCCAGGATCTCCGGGTTGATCAGCGCCATGAACTGATCGCCTGGATCCACCACGATGATGCGCTCCAGCACGCCCACCTGGTTGGCCGCCAGGCCCACGCCGGGCGCCTCGTACATCGTCTGGCGCATGTCCTCGATGAGCTTGCGATGCCGGCGCGTGATGCGCTCCACCGGCTTCGCCCTCTGCCGCAACACGGGGTCAGGGTACTTCCGAATGGGCAATAAAGCCAACCGCTCGCCCGCCTCGCTTCCCGGCCATCGAAGGCCTGTCGACTCGTCAACGGGTATTATAGCAAGCGTTGCCGGTACGCCCTCACAGCACGTCCACGGGGTCGGGATCCACCACCAGCGACTCGGGCCGCAAGGCCCCCGTCAGGGTGTCCGACTCCATGAGGCCGCGCACCAGCTCCCGAGGGACCGGCGACGGGCCTCGCACCACCACCTGCCACCGCCAGCGATCCCGCAGCCGGGCGATGGGCGCCGGCGCAGGGCCCAGCACCTTCACGCCGTTGCGTCCGGCGGCCGCCTCCTCCAGGCGTCGGGCCATCTCGACGGCCGCGCCCCGGGCCCGGGGCTCCTCGGGATCCTGGGCCACCAGCCGTACCAGCTCCCCGAAAGGCGGGTAGGACCACCGGCGCCGGAAGGCCAGCTCTCGCTGGTAGAAGCGCTCCGCCTCGCCCGAGACGGCGGCCTGGATGCTGGGATGGTCGGGTTGGAAGGTCTGGACGATGACCTGGCCGGGACGCTGGCCACGGCCCGCCCGCCCCGCCACCTGCACCAGGTGCTGGAAGGTCCGCTCCGCGGCCCGGAAATCCGGCAGCTGCAGCGTCACGTCGGCCAGCACCGCCGCCGCCAGGGTCACGCCGGGGAAGTCGTGGCCCTTGGCGACCATCTGGGTGCCGACCAGGATGGCCGGCGACTGCCGGGCGAAGTCCTCCAGGATGCGCCGGTGCGCGTCGCGCCGACCCGTGGTGTCGGCGTCCATGCGCAATACGGGCACCCCCGGGAAGGCGGCGGCCAGGGCGGCCTGCACCCGCTGGGTGCCGAAGCCGACCGCTGCGATCTCCTCGTCGCCGCAGCGGGGGCAGCGCCCGGTCACCTCGGTCTCGTAGCCGCAGTAGTGGCACCGCAGCCATCCCCGCCCGGGCCCGTGGTGGTAGGTCAGGCCCACGTCGCAGTGCGGGCATCGCCAGGAGAAGCCGCACGCCCGGCAGATGAGAGCGCCGGAGAAGCCGCGACGGTTGACGAAGACGATGGCTTGCTCCCGTGCGGCCACGACCTCCCGCAGGGCCTCCCGCAGCGCCCGGCTGATGGGCGACACCTCGCCGGTGGCGGCCAGCTCCTCCCGGAGGTCCACGATGCGGGCGCTCGGCATGGGGCGAGCATCGATGCGCTCGGGCAGCCGCAACAGCCTCAACTTACCCTCGAGGGCTGCCTGCATCGACTCCAGCGACGGCGTGGCACTGCCGAGCACGACGGCAGCCCCCGCCTCCGCCGCCCGGTGGAAGGCCACCTCCCGGGCGTGATAGCGGGGCGACTCGTCCTGCTTGTACGACGACTCGTGCTCCTCGTCCAGCACGAAGAGCCCCACGTCGGTGACGGGCGCCAGCACCGCCGAGCGAGCGCCCACCACGACCCGGGCGTCGCCCGAGCGGATCCGGTCCCAGTGATAGCGCCGCCAGCTCGCCGCCATCTGGCTGTGCAGCACCGCGACCCGATCGCCAAAGCGGCGGCGCAGCGAGGCCACCAGGTGCGGTGTGAGGGCGATCTCGGGCACCAGCAGCACCGCCGAGCGACCGGCCTCGAGGCAGGCCGCCACGGCCTCCTCGTAGACCCGGGTCTTGCCGCTGGCGGTCACGCCCCACAGCAGGAAACGCTGGGCCTCTCGGCGCTGGATGGCCTCCACGATGGGAGCCAGCGCCTCGCGCTGCCAGACGGTCAGCGGCGGCTGTTGCCGGCCCAGCGCTTGCGAGGTATCCGCCCGCGCGTCGGGCACCACGCCGCCGAACCCCCGCGGGGCGCCGCGGCGTGCGGGGGGCGGGGCGACGACGTCGATGGCCGCCCCGAGGGGTGAGAGGTACCGGTGCGCCAGCCATTGGGCCAGCGCCAGCGCGTCGGCCGGGCAACGCTCCTCGGCGGGGCCCACCCCGACGATCCGCTTGAGGCGCACGCCGGCAGGAGCCGGGGCATGGGCCACGACCCATCCCCGCACCACGCGCTGGCGCAGCGGCACCTGGACGCGCTCCCCCGGGGCCGGCAGCGGCTCTCCCTCGGGGGCCAGGTAGCTCAGGAGACGGTCGATCGCGGCATCGTGGGGGTCGATGGCGACCAGGGCCGCCATCGACGCCGGCGGACGGGGACGAGGTCCCGGAGTCGTGGTCTACTTGACCCCGCTCCGGGACGGGAGCTCGCAGATCACGAGCCCCCGATAGATCTCATGCAGGGCGATGGTCACCGGCTTGGTGGAGTCGATGGCCACCACCGGCGGCTCGCCCTCCAGGAGCTGGCGTGCACGCCGGGCGGCGGCCGCCACCAGCGTGTAGCGGCTGCGAGCCGGATTCCTCGCCAGCATCTCGTACAGCGGAGGCTGGTTGAGCAACGTCCCGCCCTCCTCTAACGACCGGGCCGGGTCTCCTGTCGTGACGAGGCCGCCGGCTCCACCACGGGCCAGCGGAGCCGGTGCGGCCGGCAGGCCTCGGCCCGGATGATGGATTCCAGCAGCAGGCTCGCCTCATCGACGTTGGCGTTGACGATGACGTAGTCATAATCGGGCGCGGCTTCCATCTCTGTCAAGGCCATGGCCAGTCGCCGCTCGATGGTGCGCAGGTCGTCAGAGGCCCGGCGGAGCAGGCGCTCCCGCAATGCCTCCAGCGACGGGGGCAGCAAGAAGACGAAAACGGCGTCGAGCCGTCGCGAGGCCCTCAGCTGCCGCGCCCCCTGGATGTCGATGTCGAGCAGCACGATGCGGCCCGAGGCCACGGCTTCGGAGACGTAGCGCACCGGCGTCCCGTACAGGTGGTCGCCGAAGCGCGCCCACTCCAGGAGCTCCCCCGCCTCCACCAGTTGGGCGAAGCGCTCGGCGGTCACGAAGAAGTAGTCACGCCCGTCCACCTCCCCGGGCCGAGGCGGCCGGGTCGTGACCGAGACCGAGTAGAGCAGCTCGGGCATCCGGCGGCGGACGGCGTTGACCAGCGTGTTTTTGCCGACGCCGCCGGGGCCGGAGACCACCACCAGGAAGCCGCGCTCGAGCTGGCCAGGTATCAAGGAGGAGGTGGTCATTGGGCAGGCGCGGGCGTATCCGCCTGATCCCGGCTCGTCAACCGGTGCGCGACCGTCTCGGGCTGCACGGCCGACAGGATGACATGCTCGCTGTCGGTGATGATGACCGCCCGGGTGCGGCGCCCGTACGTCGCGTCGATGAGTCGGCCCCGGTCCCTGGACTCCTGGATGATGCGCTTGATGGGCGCCGACTCGGGGCTGACGATGGCCACGATGCGGTTGGCCGAGACGATGTTGCCGAAGCCGATGTTGATCAGCCGAATCTCCACCCGCTGGCCCCCCTACTCGAAGTTGGCGATCTGCTCACGCATCCGCTCGACCTCGGCCCGAAGCTCGATGAGGCGGTGGACCGCCTCGGCCTGGGCGACTTTGGCGGTGGCCGTGGACAGCTCCCGATCCATCTCCCTCAACAAAAACTCCATCCGACGGCCCGGCGCCCGCTCCGCCGCAAGCTGGCGCATGTGGGCCACGTGCTCCGCCAGTCGATCCAGCTCCTCGGAGACATCGGCCTTGTCAGCGAAGATGGCCACCTCCTGGGCCAGGCGCTGGCGGAAGGCCTCGTCGTCGAGCAGGCGCCTCCCCTCCGTGATGATCGCCGAGCTCGCCAGCAGCCCCTCGAGCCTTTGCTCGAGCCGCTGCTGGTAGAGCCGGGCGAACTGGCCGCTCTGCTCACGCAAACGGCTCAGCGCCGCCTCCACCGCGTCCAGCCTGGCCGCGGTCTCCTGCCACAGCCTGGCCCCCTCGACCCGCCGCATCTGCTCCACCTGGTCGAGGGCCGCGTCGATCAAGGGAGCCAGCGCCTCCCAGAGGGCCTCCTCGCCGGGCGGCGTCTCATCGACCGAGACGACCTCCGGAAGCACGAGGAGGTCAGCGACCGAGAACGCGACCGAGGAGCCGATCTCCTGCTGGATTTGCGTCAATTGTTGCCAATACTGGCGCAAAACCGCCGCGTTCACCCGCACACTTCGCCGGGCGGTCTCCAACTCCTGCGCCACCACGCTCACCTCGACGCGCCCCCGCACCAGCCGGGCGGCCACCCG
This sequence comes from Limnochordales bacterium, assembly GCA_036562495.1. GTDB lineage: Bacteria > Bacillota > Limnochordia > Limnochordales > Geochordaceae > Geochorda. The sequence goes on along the minus strand of DATCKA010000098.1, from coordinate 31,404 downwards.
CTCCCGGACGAGGGGGTCCAGCGATGGCCAGCCGCGTGGCCAGTGGCACGACACGTCGAGGTAGCGGTGGTTGAGGGTGCGGATCGCCACCTCCAGCGCACCCCACGGACTCGGCCCCCGGGCCGCCCCGAAGCCCGTCATGCTCGCAGGGGCGGGAGCGGTCGACGCCTCGCGGGGCAAGGGCTGCGCCAAGGCCTGTCACCTCTCTGACGGGCCTCATCTTATCACGACGTGCGCCCTCGTGACAGGGCGGGGATGAGCCTCGCCACGATCCGCGCCGCACGGACGGCACCCCAGTCGCCGATGGCCTGGAGGGCGGCGACTCCCGCCGAGCCAGCTGCCACCAGGGCCCACACGCCCGCGGGCAGGGCGGTCGTGCCGAAGAGCGGCTGCAGCGCCGGCCAGCCCACGACGCCTCCCAGCAGCCCGGCCGAGATCAGCACCGAACCCGCCAGGACCGGAGGCGGCAACCCGTGGCGCCCTGCGTCGTAGCCCATCTTGAGGGCGTAGACGAGCTGGGAGAGCACCAGACTGGCGAAGGCCGCCGTCCGGGCTTCGGTCTGGCCCCCTCCCAGGGCCAGGGTGGCGGCGAAGACGAGCAGGGTGCTCAGCCCGATGACCAAGCCCTGCGCCGCGATCTCCTCCACCATCCCCCGCGACAGGAGCCCCTCCTGCCGGGAGCGGGGCGGTCGCTGCATCACGCCCCTCGCAGGAGGCAGCATCCCTAGCGCCACAGCCGGCAGGCCGTCCGTCACCAGGTTGACCCACAGGATCTGCAGGGCGGTCAGCGGCATCGGCAACCCCAAGAGGCTGGCGCCCAGCATCGTCAGCATCTCGCCGGTGTTGCAGGCCAAGAGGTAGCGCACGAACCGGCGGATGTTGTCGTAGATGGCCCGCCCCTCCTCGATCGCGTCGACGATGGTGGCGTAGTTGTCGTCCAGGAGCACCAGCGCCGCGGCCTGCCGCGCCACGTCCGTGCCGGCCATGCCCATGGCCACGCCGATGTCGGCCTCCTTGAGGGCCGGCGCATCGTTGATCCCGTCCCCGGTCATCGCCACCACGTGGCCCTCCTGGCGCAGGAGCTGCACCAGCCGGCGCTTCTGGTCCGGCGGCACCCGGGCGAAGAGACGGCACCGGTCGAGCTGGGCCTTCAGCTCCTCGTCGCTCATGCGCTCCATCTCACGCCCGGTCAGCACGGGCTCGTCCTCCCGGGCCAGCCCGATGGCCGCCGCGATGGCACGGGCGGTTGCCGGGTGATCGCCGGTCACCATCACGGTGCGCACGTGAGCCCGGCGCGCTCGCTCGATGGCCGCCGCCACGTCGGGACGCGGCGGGTCTCGGAGCGCCACCAGCCCCAGGAAGGTCAGGTCCCGTTCCAGGGCTTCGGCCAACGCCTCGGGGGACGACCGGGGGTCGGGCAGGTCGGCGACCGCCGCCCGCCGGGCAGCCACGGCCAGCACCCGCAGCCCGTCCGCCGCCAGTTGCTCCGCGCGCTCCATGATGCGGGCACGCTCGGCCCTCCCCATCCGCTGCTCGCCGGCGGCTCCCTGCCACCGCCCGCAGGCGGACAGGATGGCGTCGGGGGCCCCCTTGGCCACCACCTCGGCCACTCCCGGCACGTCCAACGCCACGGCCACGCTCATGCGCCGCCGTGCCGCCTCGAAGGGGGCTTCCGCCAGCACCCGGTAGCGGCTTCGAAGTCGCGCCGGGTCGAGGGCGGCCTTTCGTGCCGCGCAGACCAGGGCGGCCTCGGTCGGGTCGCCGACCGCCACCCATCGTCCCGACCGGTGCGCCACATCTCCGTGGCCGCACAGCACCCCTGCCCGCAGCAAGCGCTCCAGCGCCGGCTGCCCCAGGGGATCCACGGGCTTGGCATCGGCGAAGAAGCCGCCCGATGGAGCGAAGCCCTGGCCGCTGACGTCCACGGCTCCCCAGGGCCCCTCGATGCGCACGACGGTCATCTCGTTGAGGGTGAGCGTGCCCGTCTTGTCGGAGCAGATGACGTTGGCGCAACCGAGGGTCTCGATGGCACTGAGCCGCCGCACGACCGCACGTCGTCGGCTCATCCGCTGGACCCCCAGGGCCAATGCCGCCGTGATGGCGGCCGGCAGCCCCTCGGGGATGGCCGCCACGGCCAGGCTGATGGAGACCATGAGCATCCCGTACCAGGGCTGGCCCTGGGCCAGGCCGACGGCGAAGACCACCATCACCGCCAGCACGCACACCGCCACCAGGCGGCGCGCGAGGTGGTCGAGAGCGTCTTGCAGGGGGCTGTCGGGACGGGGCGCCTCGGAGACCATGGCCGCGATGCGGCCGAGTTCGCTGTGGACCCCGGTCCGGATCACCACCGCCCGTGCGCTGCCCGAGACGGCGGTCGTGCCGGCGAAGAGCACGTGGCCGGCTCGGCCCGGGCCGACCTCGTCCGGCGAGGGCACGTCGACGACGACCTTGGGCACGGGCGCCGACTCGCCGGTCAGGGCCGACTCCTCCACCTGGAGGGCGTAGGCCTCGAGCACCCGGGCGTCCGCGGGGATCCGGTCGCCGGCTTCCACCAGCAGCAGGTCACCGACGGCCAGCTCGCCCGCCGGCACATCCAGCACCTGGCCTCCCCGCACGACCCGCGCCCTGGGGGCCCGCCACTGGGCGAGGGCCCGGATGGCCTGCTCGGCCCGGTACTCCTGCACGAAGCCCAGCAGGACGTTGAGCACGACGATGGCCACGATGGCCAGCGCGTCGGCCATCTCCCCCAGGACCCACGCCAGGGCGCCGGCGCCCAGCAACAGCAGGGTCATGAAGGAGCGGACCTGATCCCACAACAGCTGCCAGCCGACGGCTCCTGTGGCCGCTGGCAGCTCGTTGGGGCCGTCGCGCAGGAGCCTGGTCCTGGCCTCGTGAGGATCGAGGCCGGTGCGGGCATCGGTGCGCAGGCGCTTCAGAAGCTCCTGCAGTGCCAGCGACTCCCCGTCGTCGACGGCCGCTCCACCGGCGCGGGTGGGCTGGCGCTGCATCCGGCGTGGTCCCATCCCCCGTCGAGCCTCCCGCGGTGCGATTGGGGGGCTGTCCTCGGCCCCCCTAAAGGTCTATGGGCAGACGGGGTGGGTGAGCCCCGGTGCGCCCCCCGGGGCGGGTGTCACCTTTCGGAGCGGCTCGGCTCCAGCCGCTCGAGGCGAAGCAAGGCCGGGGTGAAGGAGGGATCGGCCTCCAGGGCTCGCCGGTACGCCGAGACGGCGGCCTGGCGGTCGCCCCGGTGCTCGTAGATCTGCCCCAGGGCGAAGTGGACACGAGCTGCCTGGAAGTCTACTCGCAAGGCTCGTCTCAGCAGCGTCTCCGCCTCGTCCCAGCGGTCCGACTCCATGAGGCTGCCGGCCAGGAGGACGTAGAGGTCTATCCGGTCGGGGGCCCTGGCGATGGCGTCCCGCAGGTAGGCTTCAGCGGCGGCCCGCCACGCATCCGATGAAGCCGGTGCCGGCGAGGAGGGCCACGCCTCCGATAGCAGCGCGCCCCGGCGCTCGTCGCGCGCCGCCTGCAGCGCCAGCTCGCCCAGCCCCTCCAGGGCCACGACTGCCGAGGGGGCCTGCTCGAGGACGGCCCCGTAGGCTCGGGCCGCCATCGGCAAGCGGCCCGTGGCGTGGTAGGCCATGGCCAGGAGGCCCCGCGCCGCCAGTCGGCTCGACGGGTCCATCTGCTCCTCGGGCAGCGACGCCACCAGCTCCGCGGCCTGGTCCCACTCGCCGCGGGATGCGTGGACCCAAGCGAGGAGGATGGGGGCCTCGGGATCGTCGGGGACGTTCCATCTCGCCAGGCGGAGCTTGCCGATGGCGGACTCGCTCCGCCCGCGAGCCAGGTCCTCCAAGGCCGAGGCGAGCCAGGCCGACGCGGCCGCCTCGCCCGGAGGCGATGGGGCCGCGCGGCCACCCAACCAAAGGAGCCCCCAGGCGCCCACCATGGCCAACACCAGCATGCCTGCCCGCCGCGGCCTCGACATCCTCGCCGAGGCGTCCCGGCCGTCCCCTTGCGCCCTCATACCCTGTGGCTTACGCCCCGAGCCAGGCGGTTCCTCCGTCCTGCGTGGTACAATCGCCGGGGGTCAGGTGCCCATGCAGCTCACGGCGCAACGCCTGGCGAGGCTGGCCGACGCCATCGCCTCCAGCCTCGCCGGGGCGTGGGTCCAGCGCATCTACCAGCCCGAGGCGACCGTGCTCGTCTTTCATCTCTACGGGCCCGGAGGCGAGCGGGTCCTGGTGGCCGACACGACGCCGGGGCGGCTGGCCTTGGGCCTGGTGACCGGCTCGAGGCCGCCCAATCCGCTCCAGCCTCCCACCTTCTGCATGCTGCTGCGCAAACACCTGGAGGGCAGTCGCCTGGCCGGCGCCTCGGCCGTGCCCGGGGACCGGGTCGTCCTGCTGCACTTTCGGCGGGGCTCCGAGCCCGAGGCCGTCCTGGCGCTGGAGATGACGGGGCGCACCGCCAACGCGGTCCTGGTGGTCGACGGGAAGGTGGCCGGCTGGCTGCGCACACCCGGACCTCAGCGTGCGCTGGCCCTCCATCAGCCCTACGCCCCTCCACCGGGGCCGCCGGCGAGCCCGGGGGAGAGCCCCCCGGCCGAACCCGCCGACGCGCCCACCCTGGAGGCGGTGGGCACCTGGTGGGCCGCCCGGTTTCGCCAGGATCGGCTCGAGACTCGTCGCCGCGCCCTGGTCCGCCGCCTCGAGGAGCAGTGCCGCCGGCTGGCGCGTCGCATCGCCCGTCAGGAGGAGGACCTCGGGCGCGCGCAAGATGCCGAGCGCTGGCGCCGGTCCGGGGAGCTCTTGCTCACCTTCCCCCACGACGTGCCGCCCGGGGCGACGCAGGTGGTCCTGCCGCCGGCCGATCGGCCGACGGGAGAGCCCCCCCTCACCATCGAGCTCGACCCCGCGCTGTCGCCCGCGCAAAACGCGGCCGCCTACTTCCGCCGCTATCAAAAGGCCCGACGGGCCGTCGCCGCGCTGGAGGAGACCCTACGGGAGAGCCGTCGTCGCCTCGAGGCCTTGCAGACCCTGCAGGTCCTGGTCCAGACGGCCGACGACCCCGACGTCCTGGCGACCCTGGAGGCCGAGACGGACCAGCTCTCGGAGGAGCCGGGAGGCCGGCGGCCACCGGCCGCCGGGGAGAGTGGCCGCCAGGCCCCAAGAGGCCCGAACCGGAGGTCTCGTGGCACCGGTGATGGGCTGCCCGTGACCCGCTACCGCTCCTCCGAGGGCCTCGAGATCCTGGTGGGACGGAGCGCGGCGGCCAACGATCATCTCACCTTCCACGTGGCCAGACCCGAGCATCTGTGGCTGCACGCCCGGGGCCTGCCCGGTGCGCACGTGGTGGTGCGGGCCGACGCCGACCAGGTGGGTCCTGCCACGTTGCAGGAGGCCGCCGCCCTGGCGGCTCGCTACAGCGCTCATGGCGACGCAGGCGTGCCGGTGCCGGTCGACTACACCCGTCGCCGACACGTCCGCAAGCCGCCGGGGGCTCCGCCAGGCTTCGTCGTCTACGACCACGAGCGCACTGTGCACGTGCTGCCGGCCCCCCGGGAAGGCCTCCTCAGTGCCGGAAGTGGCGCACCCCGGTGAAGACCATCGGCAGCCCGGCCCGGTCCGCGGCGGTGACGGACTCGTGGTCCCGCATGGACCCGCCCGGCTGGATGATGGCAGCGATCCCGTGCTCGGCTGCCAGCTCGACCACGTCGGAGAAGGGGAAGAAACCGTCGGAGGCCAGCACGGCGCCTGCTGCGCGCGCTCCGGCGCGCTGGAGAGCCTGACGGGCAGCGTCGATGCGGTTGACCTGGCCCGCGCCGATGCCCAGGGTCTGGCCGTCCCTGGCCACCACGATCGCGTTGGAGCGGGCGTGCTTGACCACCCGCCAGGCGAAGCGCAGGTCGGGCCACAAGGCGTCGGGCACCGGCGTCTGGGTGACGGTGCGCAGCTGCTCCTCCACCAGGTCCAGCTCGTCCGGCGTCTGCACCAACAGCCCTCCGGGGACGCTGCGGACCTCCCAGGTGGGCCAGCCCACCGCCCGCCCCCGGCCTTCCATGGGACCCACTTCGATGAGTCGCAGGCGGGGCTTCTTGGCCAGGATGGCCAGGGCATCGGGCTCGAAGGACGGCGCCACGATCACCTCCAGGAAGGTGCGCTCCATGAGCTGGGCCGTCGCCGCGTCCACCGGCCGGCTGAGGGCCACCACGCCGCCGAAGATGGAGACGGGGTCCGCCTCGTAGCAGCGCTCGTAGGCTCGCGCCAGCGTGTCGGCCACCGCCGCGCCGCACGGGCTACCGTGCTTGATGGCGCAGGCCGCGGGACGGTCGGCCAGCTCGAGGATCAGCTCCAAGGCCGCCGAGGCGTCGGCCACGTTGTTGTACGACAGCTCCTTGCCCTGCAGCACGTTGCCCCAGGGCACGGACGGGCCCGACCAGGGGATGCGGTAGATGGCCCCGCTCTGGTGGGGGTTTTCGCCGTAGCGCGCCACGCGCCAGCGCTCGGCCACCAGGTGGAGCACGTCGGGGAGCCGGGCCCCGCTCCCCTCGCCTGCCTCGATACGCTCGAGGGTCGTGGCCACCAGGGCATCGTAGGCGGCCGTCAGACGAAAGGCGGCCACGGCCAGGCGGCGACGGGTCGCAGGGCTGAGTTGGCCCGAAGGGGACCGGCGCAGTTCGTCGAGTAGCGCTGGATACTGCGAGGGGTCGGTGACGACCGCGACCCGATCGTGGTTCTTGGCGGCCGCCCGTACCAGGGCGGGCCCGCCGATGTCGATGAATTCCACCAGCTCCCGCACGTCGGGCGGCCGGTCTCCCAGGCGGGCGACGTAATCCCCGAAGGGGTAGAAGTTGACGACCACCCAGTCGAAGGCCACGCCTCCCAGCCGCTCCAGCTCCGTCAGGTCGGTCTCGTCGGGCCGCGCCAGCACCCCGGCGAAGACGGCCGGATGCAGCGACTTGACCCGCCCGCCGAGCAAGGTCCCATGACCGGTCAGTTGGGCGAGCCGCCGGACGGCCACGCCTGCCGCCTCCAGGTGAGAGGCCGTGCCGTCGGTGGCCCAGATCTCCCACCCCATCTGCGACAACGTCCCTGCCAGCTCCACGAGGCCCTGCGTGTCGGAGACGCTCATCAGCGCCCGGCGCAGGCCGTTGCCCGTCGGCGATGTCATGGTCGCGCCTCCCCCTCGAGCTCGGCTACCCGATGCGCCGGCTGCCAGGCTCGGCGATGGGGACGCCTTGCCGGCACAGCGGGCACGCCGCCTCGTCCCACGTCTCGAAGTCGAGTCGGATCAGCGTGCGGTACGGAAAGGGCGGTCGGAAGCGGCCGCCGCTGCGATCGATGAGGGAGCAGGCACCGACGATCCGGCCGCCGGCCTCTTGCACGGCCTGCGCCGTCTCCATCAGGGAGCCGCCCGTGGTGATGACGTCCTCCACCAGGAGCACCGCCTCCCCCGTGACCGAAAACCCCCTGCGCAGCGCCATCTGCCCTCCGACGCGCTCGGTGAAGAAGGCCCGGGAGACCCCCAGCTGGCGCGCCAGCTCGTAGGCCAGCAGGATGCCCCCCGTGGCCGGTCCCACCACCACGTCCGGTCGCAGGTCCCAGCAAGCGATGGCCAGCAGCCGCACCAGGGCCTCGGCCACCGTCGGCCGCTCCAGCAGGCGAAACTTCTCCACGTACCGGTCGGAGTGGAGCCCCGAGCTCAAGCGGAAGTGGCCCTGCAGCAGCGCGCCCGTGCGCTCCAGGTACCGGGCCGCCTGCCCCTCGATGTCGGCGGCCGTCTCCTCGGGAGGCCCTGCGGCCCTGCCCACCAGCGCCTCGAGGTCGGCCAGCCCTTGCCGGGCCATGTATTCGCGCAGGCCCTCCAGGATCTCCAGCGCCGCCGTGGGACGGTAGAAGGTGGCCGTCCCCACCGCCACGGCTCGAGCGCCCGCCATCAGGTACTCCAGTGCGTCCCGGGCCGTCTCCACGCCCCCGCTGCCGATGATGGGCATCCCGGTGGCCCGCCAGACACGAGCCGTCAACCGTACCGACAGCGGCCGGATGGCGGGGCCGGAGAGCCCGCCCACCTCGGCGGTCAGGGCCGGGCGTCCACTCTCCACGTCGATGGCGAGAGCCGGATAGGTGTTGGCCACGGTGAAGCCGTCGGCCCCGGCCGCCGCGCAGGCCTTCGCCACCTCCACCGGGTCGGCCGCCATGGGTGCCAGCTTGACGAAGATGGGCAGCCGCGACGCCGCCCGCACCGCCCGCACGACGCTGGCCGCCATGACGGGAGAGGCCGCGAAGGCGATCCCGCCCTCCTTGACGTTGGGACAGGAGATGTTGAGCTCGAGTGCCGCCACCCCACCAGCGGCCTCGAGCCGGCGGGCCACCTCGGCGTACTCCTCCTGGGTCTTGCCCACCACGTTGGCGATGACCGTGGCCCCCGTGGCCACCAGTTCGGGCAGCAGCCGCTCGACGAAGATGTCGACCCCGGGGTTTTCCAGGCCGATGGCGTTGATGGTCCCACAGGGGCTCTCCACCAGCCGCGGGGGCGCATGCCCCACCCAGGGCTCGAGGCTGAGGCCCTTGGTGACGACGGCTCCCACCTGGTCGGGCTCCACCAGCCCTCGGTAGTCGAGCCCGAAGCCGAAGGTCCCCGATGCCATCACCACGGGGTTTCGCAGTCGCAGCGGCCCCAGCTGGATCGCCAGTTGGTCACGCACGGGCGCCCGGACACCCCTCCCAGACCAGGTCACCGGCGTCGAAGACCGGCCCCTCGACGCACGCCCTCGCCCAACCCGTCACCCGGTACCCCTCGCGGCGCCGCCACGGCACCACGCACGACAGGCACACCCCGGCGCCGCATCCCATCATGGTCTCGACGGCGACCTCGACCGGTTTGGGGTCGGCTCGGCGCAGCCGCTCGATGGCCTGCAACAGCCCCCACGGGCCGCACGCGTAGACCCGGGAGGCGTCGCGCCAGAGCTGCTCGGCCACCTGCGCCGCCGTGCCCCGGAGCCCGACGCTGCCGTCCTCGGTAGCCACCACCACCCGGGCGCCCGTCGCCGCTAGCGCCTCCTCCAGGATGACGTCGGCCCGGCTGCGAAAGCCCGCCACCACCGTCACCTCTGGGGCCGGCCCCTGGGCCGCCAGCCGCTGGGCCAGGAAGAGCAGGGGGGCCAGTCCCGTGCCGCCGCCCACCAAGAGCACCGTCCCCGGCGCCGGTCCCGTCACCCCCGTCGAAAACCCTCGCCCCAGGGGGCCCAGCACGTCCAGCACGTCGCCGGGCCGGCGCGCGGCCAGCCAGCGGCTGCCGACCCCGATGGTCTTGACGACGATGGATGCGACGCCCCGCACGGCGTCGACGCCGGCCAGGCTGTAGGGGCGCCGCAAGAGCGGCCCGCCGGATGCCCCCTCCCGACACAGCACGTGCACGAACTGCCCCGGCTGCGCACCGGCCAGCTCCGGGGCCTCGAAGTCGAGCCGCACGACGGCTTCGCCCAGCCGCTCGAGCCCGACGACCGGCGCCCGCGCGAGCGACATCCGAGGCGCCACCGGAGCCTGTCCCGCTCTCATCCGGTCGACCCCCTCGCTCCCAACGGCCCGCCGCCCCTCAGCGAGATGCCGCCTTACGTACCCGCTCCAGGGCCTCTCGCAGCCTGCTCGCGGCGGTGGCTGCCGCCGTCGCCCAATCCCGCGGATCCCCGCCGTGCTGGCGCCACGCCTCCAGCAGAGAGCGGGAGACGCTGACCAGCCCGCCGAGCCCCTCACGGTCGAAGGCCGGCGCCAGGGCCTCGGGTGATGCCCCCTGCGCCCCGACGCCCGGCATCAGTAGCCAGACGCCCGGCAGCCGTCGGCGCAACGAGACGAGAGCCTCCGGGTACGTGGCGCCCACCACGGCCCCGACGGAGGCGTAGCCGCTCGCCCCTCGGCGGCTCATTGCCCACGAGTTTACGACATCTGCCACCGCCTCCGCCACCTGGCGGCCGTCTTGCAGGCGCAACTCCTGCAGCGCCTTCGCGCCGGGGTTGGAGGTGTGCACGAGAGCAAACAGCCCCCGCCCCGACCCCTCGACCCAGGCCAAGAACGGTTCCGCCGAGTCGGGCCCCAGGTAGGGGTTGAAGGTGCAGGCGTCAGCCCCCAGCACGGTCGCCTCGGAGATCCCCAATAGCGGCGTCGTGCCGATGAGCGCGCGGGCGTAGGCGGCCGAGGTGCTGGCGATGTCGCCAGGCTTGGCATCGGCGATGACGACGAGCCCCAGGCCCTGCGCGTGCGCGATGAGGCGGCGCAGCGTCGCGAGACCCCACGGTCCCAGGGCGAGGAAGAACGCGAACTGGAACTTGACCCCCACCGCATGGGGGGCGCACGCCTCCACCAGCGTGCGACCGACCTGCTCGACGGTCTCGGCGGCTTGCCGGAGGGCCTCCTCTTCCCCCAAACCGGCCAGCCGGCGCCGCAACGGCTCCAGCACCGACGGCGGCAGGCGATCCAGGTCGGGGTCGTAGCCGACGACCAGGCACGAGCGCCGGGTCTCGACGGCCTCGGCCAGCCGGTCCCCGAAGTGCGGGAATCCTTTACCCTCGGACATCCAACAGCTCGCCTTCCAGCATCACGACGCGTCCGCCGACCACGGTGCCGACCGGGCGCCCCTCCAGCCGCCAGCCGGCGAACGGCGTGTTCTTGCCGATGGAGTGCAGGCGTGCCGGGTCCACCTCCCAGCGCCCGGCCGGGTCGAAGAGGGTGATGTCGCCCACCGCCCCTTCGGCCAGTCGGCCGCCCGGTAGCCCCAGAACCGCCGCCGGCTTCGACGTGACGGCGGCTACGGCTTGCATCGGCGACAGCACGCCCTCTCGCACAAGGTGGCCCAGCACCAGCGCGAGCATGGTCTCCAGGCCCACGGCGCCGAAGGGCGCCTGGTCGAGCTCCGCCTCCTTCTCCTCGGGGGCGTGCGGGGCGTGGTCGGAGGCCACCACGTCCACGATCCCCTCCGCCAGCGCCCGCCGGAGCGCCTGGCGGTCCTCCTCGGTGCCCAGAGGAGGGTTGACCTTGGCGGAGGCGTCGTAGCCGGCCAGCGCCTCGTCGGTGAGGAAGAGGTGATGCGGCGTCACCTCCGCCGTCACCGCTGCTCCCGACGCCTTGGCCTCGGCGACCAGCCGCACCGACTCGGCGGTGCTGACGTGGGCCACGTGCAGACGAGCCCCCGTCGCACGGGCCAGGGCGATGTCACGCGCCACGATGATGCTCTCCGCCTCCGCGGGGATGCCGGGCAACCCGAGCCGGGTCGCGACAGGGCCCTCGCGCATGACCCCGCCGCGGGCCAGGGACGCGTCCATGCAGTGGACGACCACCGGCCGCCCGAGCTGGGCGGCGTAGAGCAGGGCGCTTCGCATCAGCGAGGCGTCCATGACCGTGTCGCCATCGTCGGAGAAGGCCACCGCGCCGGCGTCGGCCATCTCGCCCATCTCGGCCAGCTCCTGCCCCTGGCGCCCCTTGGTCAGCGCGCCGATGACGTAGACCCGCACCAGCCCCTGCGCCCTTGCGATGGCGTAGACGTGGGAGACGATGGCGGCCGTGTCGATGGCGGGGTTGGTGTTGGGCATGCAGGCCACGGCCGTGATGCCACCGGCCGCCGCGGCCCGGGTGCCGGTCTCGATCCGTTCCTTGTGCTCCAGTCCGGGCTCGCGCAGGTGCACGTGGATGTCGATGGCTCCCGGGATCACCCAGGCGCCCCGGGCGTCCACGACCTCGTCGGCGCCCTCCCGGATGAGGGCGGCCAGGCGCCGGATGCGTCCGTCTTCCACCAGGACGTCGAGCTCGTCGTCGATGCCCGACGCCGGGTCGATGACCCGTCCACCGCGAATGAGCAGCCTCATCCCGCCTCGCCCTCCCGCCCCGCCATCAGGTACAGCACGGCCATCCGTACCGCCACGCCGTTGGTCACCTGTTCGGCCACCACGCTGCGGCGGTCGACGAGCACCTCCTCGTCGATCTCGACGCCCACGTTGGCCGGTCCCGGATGCATGATGAGCACGTCCTCCGGCAGCCGTCGCAGACGTTGGGCGGTCAGGCCCCAACGCAGGCGGTACTCGCGCAGGCTGGGCAGGTAGCCCCGCTGCATCCGCTCCCGCTGGATGCGCAACACGTTGACCACCTCGGCCCACTCCAGGGCCTCGTCCAATCGATCGAAGCGCCGCACGCCCAGCGTCTCCAGCCCCACGGGCATCAGCGTGGACGGCCCTGCCACGGCCACGTTGGCGCCCAGCTTGCGCAGCCCCCAGATGTCGGAACGTGCAACCCGGGAGTGCAGCACATCGCCCACGATCAGGACGTTGAGCCCCGCGATGCGGCCCTTGCGGCGCCGGATGGTGTAGAGGTCCAGCAGCCCCTGAGTGGGGTGCTCGTGCGCGCCGTCGCCGGCGTTGAGCACCCGTACCTGCACCGTGCGCGCCAGCAGGTGGGGGACGCCTGCCGAGGCGTGGCGCACCACCAGGTAGTCCGCGCCCAGGGCCTGGTAGGTCCGCGCCGTGTCGACGAGGCTTTCACCCTTGACGACGCTGGACTGGGCCACGGCCACGTTGACCACGTCGGCGCTCAGGGCCTTGGCGGCCAGTTCGAAGCTGGTGCGGGTGCGGGTGGAGGGCTCGTAGAAGAGGTTGACGACGACGCGGCCCCGTAGCGTGGGAAACTTCTTGACCGGCCGGTCGAAGACCTGACGCATCGCATCCGCCGTCTCGAGGATCTGCTCGATGGCGCCCGGTTCGAGGTCGGCCAGTTCCAGCAGGTGCCTGGGCCACGTGCCGCGGGCTTCGCCTCGGTCGCCGGCTCTCACGCCTGTCCATCCTCCCCATCGAGGCGCTCCAGGATCACGACGCGATCCTCTCCGTCCACCTCGGCGAGGCGCACCTCCACGTGCTCGCGCCGGGCAGTCGGCACCACCTTGCCCACGAAATCGGCCCGGATGGGCAGCTCCCGGTGGCCCCGGTCGACGAGCACGGCCAACTGGATGCGAGCGGGCCGGCCGAGGTCGATGATGGCGTCCAGGGCCGCTCTCACCGTGCGTCCCGTGTAGAGGACGTCGTCGACGAGCACGATCGAGCGGCCGTTGACATCGAAGTCGATCTCCGTGCGCCGCACCACCGGCAACGGCCCCACGGTCGTCAGATCGTCACGGTAGAGGGTGATGTCCAGGGCTCCCACCGGCGGGGTGGGCCGCCCCTCGATGGCGGCCACCTGCTGGGCCAGACGATCTGCCAGGGGCACGCCCCGGCGGTGCACGCCGATGAAGGCCAGCGAGGAAGGGTCGGGGTTTTGCTCCAGGATCTCGTGAGCCATCCGGGAGAGGGCCCGACGCATCTCCTGGGCATCCATGATCTCCGCCTTGGCGCGCATCGCTTGACCCACGGGCCTCTCGCCTCCTCCGTGGCTCGGCCTGACCTGCCCCGCCGGACGGGCTCACCGGCTGCCTGCCGCGCCGGCACCTGTCCGGTGCGCTTGCTGTCGCAGGGTTTCGAGAGCCGCCTCGAAGTCCTGCGGGAGCGGCGCGACGAACTGCATGGGCTCCTCGGTCACGGGGTGCCGGAAGCGGAGCTCGCGAGCGTGCAGAGCCTGTCCACGCAAGCCGAGCTCGCCTCGAGCCTTGGACCCCCGGCCGGCGCCGTACACGGGGTCGCCGGCGATGGGGTAGCCGATGTAGGCCATGTGCACCCGGATCTGGTGCGTCCGCCCCGTCTCCAGGCGCACCTCGAGCAGGCTGTACGCCCCGAAGCGCTCCAGGACCGTGTAGTGGGTGACGGCCGGACGCCCATCGGGCACCACCGCCATGCGCAACCGGTCGTGGGGGTGCCGTCCGATGGGGGCGTCGACGATGCCGGCTCGCTCGCCCGGCTGGCCGCGGACGATGGCCCAGTAGATGCGCTGGATGTCGTGTTCTTTGAGCTGTCGGGTGAGCCCCAGGTGGGCCTCGTTGGTCTTGGCCACCACCAGCAGCCCCGTCGTGTCCTTGTCGAGCCGGTGCACGATGCCGGGACGCATGACGCCGGCGATGCCGGAGAGCTTGGGCGAGTAAGCCAGGAGCGCATTGACCAGGGTGCCCGACGGGTTGCCCGCCGCCGGGTGCACGACCATCCCCCGGGGCTTGTTGATGACGATCAGGTGGTCGTCCTCGTAGACCACGTCGAGGGGGATGCGCTCCGGCTTGAGGTCGGCGGGCGACTCGGGCGGGGGCACCAGCACCCATACCTCGTCGCCCTCGGCCACGCGGTAGGCGGCCTTGACGGGCCGGCCGTTGACGTGCACGTAGCCCCTGGCGATGAGGCGTTGCACGTAGCTGCGGGAGGGCCCCAGCTGGGTGAATTGGGCCAGATAGGTGTCGACACGCTCCCCGTGGGCGTCGGGTGGGACGCGCAGGTTGAGTTCGGATTGGAATCCCTCTCCTGGCTCCGTCATGCGCATCGCTGGCCCCGGTACACGGGGCCCCTCCTGCCTCAGCTCTCGCCGCCGTCGGCGTGCGGCGCCACCGTGGGAGGCGCCTCACGTGCGAGGTGCCACAGCAGCAGGACCACGCCCGCCACGATCGCGGTATCGGCCAGGTTGAAGACCGGCCATGCGGCCACGTCGATGAAGTCGAGCACGGCCCCGTCGCGCAGCCGGTCCACCAGATTGCCCGAGGCGCCGCCTGCAGCCAGCCCCAGCCCCATCAAGGTCCGGGACGACCGCGTGCCGATGCGGGCGGCCAACACCCCCGCCAGCACCAGCATGGCAAGGGTCGCCGCCGCGAACAGGCCGTAGCGCCCCTCCAGGAGCCCGAAGGCAGCCCCTCGGTTGGTGACGTGGGTGAGGCGCACCACCTCCCCCACCAGCGCGACCGACTCGCCCGGCCGCAACCATCGCCCGACGGCCCATTTGGCCGCCTGGTCGGCCACCAGGGTCCCGAGGGCCCAAGCCGCCGTGATGCGCGGGCCGCGCAGCACCCCTTGTCTCACCCGTCTCCGGCGCAGGTCGGCTTATTTTACCATGCGTCCCGACTTACATCCACCGATCGCCCTCGAGGTCGTCGTCGCCCCCCGTCTCCTCCGTCGGGCCCCGTTGCGCGCGGCGGCGCCCCGACGTCGAGGGGTCGGGGTAGACCTGGTCGTAGTCGACCACGCCGGTGCCTGCCATGTCGGGGATGTACTCCACCTCGGTCGTGCCGCCGGGCTGCTCGGTGTCGGCCCCCTCCCAGGTCTCGTCGTAGTCGACCGCGCCGGGCACGTCCTGGGGCGAGTTGGCGTTGCCGTAGCGCGCCAGCGCCTGCCAGATGTCGTCCGGATCCAGCCCCGTCTCCCCGGCATTGCGCTGGTCGGCGCGGCCGAACGGGGGCATCAAGGCTGCCTCCTCCAGGGGGCGGCGCCCGACCGCCCGGTCCTCGACCCGGCGCTCCTCCTCCAGGTCGTGCGCCTCCTGGCAGGCAGCGCATCGCCGTGCCCAGGGCAAGGCCAGCAGGCGGGCGGTGCCGATGTAGCCGCCACACTGCTCGCAGTAGCCGTAGCGGCCCTCGTCGAGCCGCCGCAGCGCATCCCGCACCTCCTGGGCCGTGAGCTGGACCCGCTCGAGCAGCCCCAGGTCCTTGCTGCGCTCGAAGGTCTCGGCTGCCAGATCCGAGGTGTGCTGATCGTAGCTGGCCAGCTCGCCGACGCTTTCCGAGAGCGGACGCTCCAGGCCGCCCTGGCGCAGCGATCGGGCCTGCTCGTCCAGGCGCGCCGCGACCTTCTCCAGTCGCCGGCGGAGCTTGGCACGGGTCGCATCCGAGAGGCCGCCGCCCATGGGACACCCGTCCCTTCGCCGCGTTGGATCTCCCGGCGAGGCCCGCACCTTCGGAGGTCCGGGGCCCCGGCACGCACGCGGCTACGGACGGCTCAGCTCCATCTGGACGATCCGCACCAGCTCGGCCACGAAGTTGCCGATGAAGGGCAGGTTGAGGGCGGCCAGCCGTCCCAGCGCGTAGACGAAGACGGCGCCCATGGCCGTGAAGCCGACGGCGATGCCGAAGCCCCGGAAGACGCCCGCCACGAAGTTGAGCGACAGAAGACGCGCCGGATGCCGGTACAGCTCGATGAACTCGGCAACGCTAGCCTTTTCGAAGGCTGCGACCAGCTCGTCGAGGCGTGCGATGAGCCGCCCCGCCGGCGACATGTACTCCCGGCGGCCGCGCCTGGCCCCGCTCAAGGCGTATCCGGGCCTCCCGTGGGCCTAGTCTGCCCCCTCCAGCACCGACGCACACCGGTCGCAGACGTCGGGCCACGCCGGCACCGAGCCCACCGACGGCACGTGCCGCCAGCATCGCTGGCACTTGGGATGGCCTGTCGGCCGCACCTCGACGCGCCAGGGCGACGTCCCGTCGCCCGAAGGGGCGCCATCCTCGACGGCTCGCAGCTCCAGCGAAGCCACCATCAGCCACCGGACGAGCTGCTCCGGCGGCGCCGGCAAGGAGGCCACCACCGACGCCGGCGCCTCGGCCGTGAGCTCCGCCTGCAGCGACGAGCCGATCTGCCCCGCTCCCCGGGCCTGCTCCAGGGCCCGCAGCGCCTCCCGCCGCAGGGCGAAGAAGGGCTCCATGGCCTCCAGCAGTTCGGGGCGGCGCCAGGCGCTCACGTCGACCCATCGCGCCAGGTGGACGCTCTCGTGCGGTCGGGGCTCGGGCATGTGCTGCCAGATCTCCTCGGCGGTGTGCACCAGCACCGGCGCCACCAACCGCACCAGCACGTCCAGGATGTGGTAGAGGGCCGTCTGGGCGGAGCGGCGCGTCTTCGAGTCGGCCGCCTCGCAGTAGAGGCGATCCTTGAGGACGTCCAGGTAGAAGCCGCCCATGTCGACCGTGCAGAAGCGGACGATCTCGTGGAAGGGCACGTGGAACTCGTAGCGCCCGTAGGCCTGGGTGCATCGGTCCGACAGCTCGGCCGTGCGCGCCAGCGCCCAGCGGTCCAGGTACTCCAACTCGTCGTAGGGCACGGCGTCCTGGTCAGGGCGGAAGTCGAAGAGGCTCCCCAGCAAGAACCGAGCGGTGTTGCGGATGCGACGGTACGCCTCGGCCAGCCGGCCCAGGATCTCGTCGGAGACCCGTACCTCTTCGTGATAGTCGGAGGCGGCGACCAGCAGCCGCAGCACGTCGGCCCCGTACCGCTCGATCACCTCTTGAGGGGACACCGCGTTGCCCAGGGACTTGTGCATGGCCCGGCCCTGGCCGTCCACCACGAAGCCGTGGGTCACCACCGTCCGGTAGGGAGGCTCGCCCCGGGTGGCCACGGCCGTCAGCAACGAGGACTGGAACCAGCCGCGATGCTGGTCGGTGCCCTCCAGGTAGAGGTCCGCCGGCCAGCGCAGCTCCTCTCGCTGCTCGAGGACCGCGCTGTGGCTGGAGCCCGAGTCGAACCAGACGTCCATGGTGTCGGTGCCCTTGACGAACCGCGTCCCCCCGCAGTGCGGGCAGCGCGTCTGGGGCGGCAGGATCTCCTCCGGTTCGTGGGTGAACCACGCATCGGACCCCTCCCGCCGGAAGAGCGCCGCCACCGCATCGATGCTGCGCCGGTCCATCAGCGGCCGCTGGCAGCGGCTGCAGAAGAAGACCGGGATGGGCACGCCCCAGGCCCGCTGGCGGGAGATGCACCAGTCCAGCCGCTCGGCCACCATCTGCCGGATCCGGTCCCGGCCCCAGGAGGGGATCCACTCGACCCGGTCGATGGCCTCGAGCGCCTGGCGGCGAAAGCCGTCGATAGAGGCGAACCATTGCTCCGTCGCCCGGAAGAGCACCGGTCCCTTGCACCGCCAGCAGTGGGGGTACTGGTGCTGGATGGAACCGCTGGCCAGCAGACGCCCCCTTGCCTCGAGGTCGGCCACGATGACGGGGTTGGCCTCGTCCACCTTCATGCCGGCGTACGGGCCCGCCTGGGACGTGAAGCGACCCTGGTCGTCGATCGGCGCCACCACCGGGAGCTGGTAGCGCAGGCCCACCTCGTAGTCCTCGTGCCCATGGCCCGGGGCGATGTGGACGGCGCCGCTGCCCTCCTCCATGCTGACCATGTCGTCGCCCACCACGGGCACCTCACGAGCCTCCAGCGGGTGGGAGAGGGTCGCCCCCATCAGCTCGAAGCCCTGGCATCGTCGCAGCACCTCGACGTCATCGGCACCGACGCGCTCGGCCACCGCCGCCAGCCGGGCCTCCGCCACCACCAGCAGGCGCCCGCCGACGCGCGCCAGCACGTAGGGGCGGTCGGGGTGCACCGCGACGGCCTGGTTGGCCGGCAGCGTCCACGGGGTGGTGGTCCAGATGACGATGGCCGCCCCCGCGCTGGCCAGCTCGCGGGCGACGCCCGTGCCCTCCTTGAATGGGAAGGTGACGTAGATGCTGGGCGAGGTGTGGTCCCGGTACTCGACCTCGGCCTCGGCCAGGGCCGTCTCGCAGCGAGGGCACCAGTAGACGGGCTTGATGCCCCGGTAGATGTAGCCCCGCTCCACCATCTGCCCGAAGAGCTCGACCTGCCGGGCCTCGTACTCCGGCTCCAGGGTCAGGTAGGGCCGCTCCCAGTCGCCCCAGACCCCCAGGCGCTTGAACTCCTCGCGCTGGACGTTCACGAAGTGAAGGGCGTACTCCCGACAGAGGCGGCGAAACTCCACCACCGGCATCGCATGGCGGTCGACGCCGTATCGCCGCACCACCTCGTGCTCGATGGGCATCCCGTGGGTGTCCCAGCCGGGGACGTAGGGGGCCAGCATCCCCTCCATGGCCCGCACCCGCACGATGAAGTCCTTGAGGATCTTGTTGAGCGCGGTGCCCAGGTGGATGTGCCCGTTGGCGTACGGAGGCCCGTCGTGCAGGACGAAGAGGGGCGCGCCTGCCGCCTTGCGCTCCTGCAGGAGGCGCTGGTAGAGTCGGCGCTCTTCCCAGAAGGCCTGCCACTGCGGCTCCCTGCGGGGCAGGTCCGCCTTCATGGGAAAGGCGGTCCTCGGCGTCAGGACCGTCTTGGAGTAGTCGGCCCCCGCCTGCTTTCGCTGCGACTTGGTGTCGGTGCCCATGGTCGCTACGGCCCTCCCGAGCGGATTGGTTGATGCCAAAACGAAAGCGGCCCTCGTCCCAAGGGACGAGAGCCGCTCACACTCGCATGCTCCCGCGGTACCACCCTTGTTGGAGAGCGCGACTCGGACCCCGGACCCGACCCCATTCCGGGGCGGGCGCTCTCCCCCTCCGATGGACGTGCGCCCGTGACGCACGCTGCTGGCAGGATAACGGCCTGCCTCCGGCCCGGTCTACCCCGGATGCCTCGGGGCGCCTCGTGGCGTCCCCTGGGCGATCCGGATCGGCGGGCGGCTTGCGGGTGATCTTCACGGCGGGCCGGGCGTCGGGCTCGCACCGTCCCCGACTCGCTTGCGGCGCCGGCGGATCGCCGCTACTGTCCCGCGCATCGCCTGTGAGCCCGGATGGTATCTATGTTGAGGATGAGTATACCGTACGCCTCAGAAGAGGTGCAAGACCACCTGCTGCACGACCGAGATCAGCAAGAACGCGACGATGGGCGAGTAGTCAAGGCCCGGCACCGCCGGCAGGGCGCGTCGGATGGGGGCCAGGACCGGCTCCGTCAGGTCCCGCACCAGCCGCACCGCCGGATGATACGAGGCGACGGGCAGCCACGAGAGCAGCACCCGCGCCAGCATGACCCAGCTGTAGAGGGTCAGCAGCCGATAGATGAGCAACCCCAACCAGCGCCACAGTTCAGCCATCCCGTGTGCCCCCCGTGCCGGCCTCTCCCAGCTCACGCGACCGTCGAGTCCCCGCCAGGACCGCCTCCATCAATGCCCCCCGCACCCCCCGGCTCTCCAGCACGGTCAGGCCCGCCGCGGTGGTGCCGGCGGGCGACGTGACCCAGTTGCGCAGCTCTGCGGGATGGCGTCCCGTGTCGAGCACCATGCGCGCCGCCCCCGCCAGGGTCTGCGCCGCTAGAAACAGCGCCGCCTCCCGGGAGAGGCCGGCCGCCACCCCGCCGTCGGCCAGGGCCTCCACCACCAGGTAGGCATAGGCGGGGCCGCTGCCGGACAGACCCGTCACGGCGTCCATCAGCCCCTCGGGCACCACCACGGCCCGGCCGATGGCTTCGAAGAGCTTGAGGGCCCGTTGGAGGTGGCTCTCCTGGGCGAAGGTGCCGCGACAGAGCCCCGTGGCCGCCTGCCCCACCAGCGCGGCGATGTTGGGCATGGCCCGCACCACGGCCGTGCCCGGCGGCAGGCGGCGCTCGATGACCGAGGTGGGCACACCGGCCGCGATGGAGATGACGAGGTGGCGGTTGACGTCGACCGCCGGCGCCATCTCCCGCAGGGCCTCCACGATGTTTTGCGGCTTGACCGCGACCACCGCGGTGTCTGCGCCTCGCAACGCCTCGGCGTTGTCGTCGGTCACCAGGACGCCGTACCCCTGCTCGATGTGGGCGCGCCGCTCCGGGCTCTTGTCGGTGGCCACGATCTCGTCGCGCGTCGCGAGCCCTTGCCGCAACAACCCCTTGATGAAGGCCTCGCCCATGGCCCCGGCGCCGATGACGGCCACCCGCTCGCCAAGTCTCACGGTGCGCTCAACCCTTCCCACTCTACGTCGACGCCGCTCGGGGAGCACAGGAAGATGTCGTCGTCGATCCGCCGCATCGAGCCGTCCAGCGCGTACAGCGTCCCGGAGACGAAGTCGACGACGCGCCGGGCGGTCTCCCGATCCGTTGCCTTCAACGTTAGCACAACGGGCCGGCCCTCGCGCAGGTGCCCGGCTACCGCCTGCACGTCGTCGAAGGTTCGGGGCTCGAAGACCACCAGCCGGCTCACCCCGCGCCCGGCACCGCCCGACGACACCGGCGTGGCAGCAGCGCTGGGCAACGTCACCACCCGGCCTCGCCGTACGGGGCTCTCCCCCGATCCGCGGACCGCGGCGACGGACGTCGGCGGTGCAGGCGGGTCCGACGCCGCGCTCTGCTCAGGTTCGACGCCCAACCAGGCCAGCACCCGCTCGATGAACCCCACGGCCGCTCACTCCACTTCCTTGGCGCTCAAAAGCCCTCCAGCCATCGGGGCCAGCGATAGACCCGCACGCCGTCGGGCACTCCGCGGGCCACCACGTACCGGCCCATCTGCTTGACCACTTCGACGGCGACGAACGAAGGACCCCCAGGCGTCGCCAGCCAGTAGCCCGGCCGACCCCGTCGCCGGGTCAGCCCCGAGGCGGGCAGGATGACACCCTCGTACCGGCCGACCACCAGGCGCATCTCCCGTTCGACGCGTCGATACAGCCAGTCCACGGGCTGACGGTCGATGCGCAACACCAGGCGCACGCCCTGGCCCGACCCGGCCGCGACGCGCTCGATCACCCGGGCGGGCACGCCGTCCACCACGCTCGGTCCCACCAGTTCGACGCGGGCGCCCGGGCCAAGGCCCTCGGGGAGCGAGCCGTCGGCGAAGAAGACGCCCAGGAGCTCCCGCTGGTCGACGAGCCGCACCACCGGCTCTCCCCGCGCCACCGGCTGGTGGGGCGCCAACGGGACGCTGCGGGGTTGGAAGCCTTCGGGCAGGCTCGCGGCGGCCAGGGCCGCGGGCGAGTAGGCGCCCTCCCACCCGTCGCCGAGGAAGCTCGCCACCCCGGAGAAGGGTGCCGTCACCAGCACGGCCGGCGAGCCGGGCGGCTCGGGCTGGATGCGCACCAGCGGCGTACCGGTCGCCACCGACTGGCCCTCACCGACCAGCGGGGTCACGTAGCCCGCCTGGGGCGCGGCCAGCAGGCGCTCCACCCGCACGATGAGCAGCGTCCCCGGGTACGCCTCCAGGAGCTCGCCCCAGCGCCCCACCTCGGTGGGCCCCAGGCGTGCCGCCACCCAC
This sequence comes from Limnochordales bacterium, assembly GCA_036562495.1. GTDB lineage: Bacteria > Bacillota > Limnochordia > Limnochordales > Geochordaceae > Geochorda. The sequence goes on along the minus strand of DATCKA010000098.1, from coordinate 9,547 downwards.
GCCGCGGCCGCGTCCAGCCAGGCGTACCCCAGCCATGCGACGGCAGCCACCACCGCCATCGTCCTGAGCAGCCGAAGCGGACGAAAGCGCCGTCTCGTCCCCGCTCACCCCGTCCGAGGCCTACGACCCGACGAGTGCCCAGACGCCCACCACGGCGACGTAGATGGCGAAGTACCGTAGCGCCCCCCGCTGCAGCGTGGCCAGCAGGAGACGGATGGCGACGTAGCCGGAGAGGGCCGCCGCTGCAAAGCCCGTCAGCAGCACCGCGGTCCCGGGAGAGGCCAGCTCGCCGCTGGCCCCCTTGAGCGCCGCGAGCAGGCCTGCCCCGGCGATGGTGGGCGCCGCCAGGAGGAAGGAGAAGCGCGCCGCCGCATCTCGTTGGACACCCGTCAACAGGCCGGCCGCAATGGTGGAGCCCGAGCGGGAGATCCCGGGGATGATGGCCACCGCCTGGGCCAGCCCGATGACGAGGGCCCGCCCCCACCCCACCTCGGTCAGTCCTGCCGAACGGCCTCGCGCCCGATCGGCAACGGCCAGCAGCGCGGCCGTCGCCATCAGTGCCAGGCCTACCGTGCGGACCGACCCGAACAGCCCCTCGATGGCATCATCCAGGGTCAGCCCCACGATGCCTGCGGGGATGGTGCCCACCAGTACCCACGCAGCCAGTTGTCCGTCCCGGGCATCCGATGCGGCCAGGGGGCCTCCCGCCAGCAGGCGTGGCCACGCGACCACCCCGCGCAGGACCGCCAGCACCTCGGTCCGCAACGCCACCAGCACGGCCAGCAGCGTGCCCAGGTGCACCACCACGTCGAAGAGCAGCTGGGGGGTCGTGATGCCCAGCAGGTGCTGCACCAGCACCAGATGACCCGAGCTGCTCACCGGCAGGAACTCCGTCAGGCCCTGCACCAGGCCCAGGACCACCGCCGCCCCTACGTCCATCCCGCGCGCTCCCCTACCTTCCCGGCGCCGTTTCGGCGCCCTCGAGACGAGTCCTGCCGACGAGCGGGCTCAGGGGGCACGGGGTGAGACGTCAGCCGAGGCGGGAGGCCAGCCACCGGCCGAGGGGGCGTACGAGCGGCCAGGCGAGGATCAGCGAGACGACATTGAAGACCGTGTGGGCGTGGGCGACCACCTGCGAGGGGCTCTCGGCCAACCGCTGGAGCAGCTCGACGAACCATCCGAACAGGCCCAGAGCCAGCACGGCGCCCCACAGATTGAGGGCGAAGTCGGCCAGCGCCAGCCATCGCGCCCCCCGCCCCACGAACAGCGAGGCGACCAGCCCGGTCGTCACCGTGCCCACGTTGGCCCCCAGGACGGCCGCGACGCCCACCTCGGGCGCCAGGAGCCCCTCGCCAGCCATCTTGACCAGCGCCGACGAGACCACCGTGCTGCTCTGCACCAGGGACGTCAGCAGCCATCCCCACGCGAACCCGCTGGCAGGGGAGGCGACACCGGCGTGCCCCAGCGACGCCAGCCGCCCGGCCACCCAGGGGCCTACGCCGGCAGCCACGAGGTCGAGCCCCTGCAGGAAGCAACCGAGACTGAAGATGGCCAGGGCCGTCCCGCCTCGCCGGGACACCAGCATCACCAGCAGCCCCAGCCCCATGGCCAGGGCCCCGAGCCCCGGCAGCCGCAGCGCGACCAGCTGCGCGGTGACGGTGGTCCCCACGTTGGCCCCCAGGATGACGAACAACCCGTCGTCGAGCGCCAGGGTGCGCGCCTGTACCAGGGTCAGCACCGCCACTTCGACGGCACTGGAGCTGTGCAGGGCCGCCGCCGCCACGGCCCCTGCCAGCACCAGCCAGCCCGACCGGCCCGCGAGCGTCCGCAGGCCGACAGTCGCCCAACTCCCGGCCGCGTCCCGGGACGCGGCGTACCCCAGCCGGACGCCGGCCAGCGCCAGCGCGAGTCCAAGCGGTACGGTCAAGACGGGCGCCACGCGCAAACACTACGTGGCCGCGACCCCTCGCATGACCTGTTGAGGCCAGGCAGGGACCGTCATGAGCCGCCGGTGCCGTCCGCCAATGAGACCGGGGCCACGTCGCCGCGGCCCGTCGCCGGCTCGACCCGCCGTCCCACGCCGACGTACCGGAAGCCCATCGCAGCGAGTCTCGTCGCGTCGAGACAATTGCGTCCGTCGAAGACGACTCGGGGAGCCACCATCAGCCGGTACAGCCGCTGCCAGTCGGCTTCGACGAACTCCGGCCACTCGGTCGCCACGACGACGGCCTGAGCCGAGCGCACCGCATCCTCCAACGCGGGGACCCGGACCAATCCGGGTGAGAGCACCACGGGGGAAGCGGGGGGTCCGCCTCTTTCGGGCAAGACGGCCACCGGGTCGTACACCTGTACCCTGGCGCCGTAACCCGCCAGCGTCATCGCGATCTCCAGCCCCGGGGACTCACGCGTGTCGTCGGTGCCCGGCTTGAAGGCGAGCCCCAGGACCGCCACGGTTCGCCCTGCTAGCCCGTCGAGCAATGCATTGAGCCGGTGTACGACACGAATGCGTTGCCGACGGTTGACCTCGATGACGGCACGCAACAGCTCGAAGGCGTACCCGTTGACGGCGGCCGTGAAGTACAGGGCCCGCGTGTCCTTGGGAAAGCACGAGCCTCCGTACCCGATGCCAGCCTGCAGGAAGTGGGGGCCAAGGCGGGGGTCCATGCCAACCCCTCGGGCGACGTCGTCGATGTGTGCCCCTACCAGTTCGCAGAGATTGGCGATCTCGTTGATGAAGGAGATCTTGGTGGCGAGCAAGGCATTGGCTGCATACTTGATCATCTCGGCACTGGTGATGTCGGTCCGCAGCACCGGGGCCTCGATCCCCCGGTAAAGCTCTGCGGCGCGCTCCGCCGCCCAGTCCTCATCGGCGCCGATGACGATGCGGTCCGGGTGCAGCCAGTCGTGAAGCGCCCTGCCCTCCCTCAGGAACTCTGGATTGCTCACGTAAGCGAGTCCTCGCCTCGCCGGGGCGATGTACTGGCGGACCAGGTCTCGCCCCGTGCCTGGGGGTACGGTGCTCTTCATGATGATGACCGTACCGGGAGCTGCGGTCCTGACCACTTCTTCGATGGCCTGCCGCACTTGGGTCAGGTCTCCTTGCCCCGATACCCCGGACGGCGTCCCCACGGCGATCATGATGGCGTCCGTGGGGCCCATCTCCTGCACGGAGCTCACCACGGACAACCGCTCTCCCGCCTGACGCAGCCACTCGTCCAGCCCGGGCTCCAGGAAGGGAGCTCGTCGCTCTCGGAGCCGAGCCAGGCGCGATGGATCGGCCTCGGCGATGACCGTGTCATGCCCCGCCAGCGCCAGCCCGGCCGCCGCCACCAGCCCCACGTAACCCGCGCCTACCACACCTACCCGCATTTCACGGCCCTCCGTCCCCGCCCATCACAAGGCTTCGCGCACGGCAGTGGCGCTGCCGGAGTGAAAGCTCCTCAAGTACGCCTGATTGAGCACGCCGGACAGCCAGATGACCTCGAGAGCGGTCAGGTTGCGCTGGCGGGCCCACCGCACCCAGTCCAGCACGTTGCGTTCGTCGACGAGCCCTCCCATGCGGGAGACCCAGTTGATCATCCGATGCAAGACGGTGGCCTGCACCGCCAGGCGGCTCGTCAGGCCCGGGTGCTTGGCCAGGAAGCGGTGAGCCGACCGGCCCCGCTCCCGTTCCTTCGCCAGCATCATCGCGAGTTGAGACGACTCCGTGAGCGGAGGTTTGACGTGATACCCCACGGCTCCCTTCGCCCGGGTGCGCACCAGGCCATGCTGGAGCAGCCGGAGCCCCAGGTCGATGTCCTGCCAGCCCATTCCCTCGAAGCCACTGTCGAAGGCACCGACCGCCAGCAGATGCTCTCTCCTTACGGAGGCGTTGGCCGTATCCAGCGGGTTGGTCGAGAGGTCCCAGATCCTCGCTCTTGGAGCGCGCATGGCAGCCTCTACCGAGGGCACGGTGATGACGGGGCCGAGCACCAGCGCACGGGGGCCGGCACGGTCATGAGCCTCCAGATGGGCCTGAAAGAACGAGTCGACCACGATGACGTCACTGTCGACGAAGACGACGAGCTCTCCCGTGGCCATCTCCAATGCCGCGTTGCGGGCGCGAGCGGGCCCCTGACGCTCCGACAGTCGGATGTGGCGGATGGGCACCCGGCTCCGCGCCGCGATGGCATCGACCACCTCGCCCGTGCCATCCGTCGAGGCGTCGTTGGCCACGACGACCTCGAAGCGGTACCCGCTGCCCGCAGCCAGCTCGGCAGCACGTAGCAGGTGCTCGAGGCAGGGCCCGATGAGCCTTTCACGGTTTCGTACCGGGACGACTACCGAGACGGACGCAATGGACATGCCCTTCCTCCCCGCACGAACATACCACACCAGGCCGGTGACCAGGGGAACGACGTTGGCCATCGAGGGCCGCGCCCCCTGCATGCCCGATCGTCCAAGCGATCGGCACATGGGCGTGCAGGGTTTCGACGAGTGCAGTGGAAGAGCCAGGGAGCGATAATTCGAACTCACCTGGGTGATAGCATGCGCATCTGGTTTTTCGCACGACAGTCCGAACCCTTCTCACCCCGAACGCTCTCCACTACCGGCCTCGGCGGCAGCGAGACCGCGCTCTACTACGTGGCTCGGGGTCTGGCCCGGCTGGGACACGATGTCACGGTGCTCAACCATTGCGGAGACGAGGCCGGCGAGTATGACGGAGTCCATTACGTCGATCTCCATCGCCAACAGGCCCAGTGGCGCAGCCTGGCCCAGACGAGGCCGCCGGACGTGCTCGTACTCTTTCGTCGCATGCTCGACGTGACCGTGCGTATTCCGTCGCGCCTGCGCGTCTTCTGGGTGCACGACTACCAGGGAGTCTCTCGCACCTCCCCACGGGGAAGGATGGCTCGAGCGCTTGCGATCGGGTGGCGACAACTGACCGGACCGTTGTGGCATGAGCGGGTCGACGCCGTGTTCGCGGTGAGCGAGTTCATGGCCCGACAGCTCGCCTGGTTGCTGCGGGTGCCCGAGCAAAAGCTGCGAATCATGCCCAATGGCATTGACGCTTCCCTGTTCCGGGGTGAGTCCGTGCCGCCGCGACATCCGTGGCGCTTGGTCTACACGTCGGTGCCCGAGCGCGGCCTGCAGTCGTTGCTCCGCGACATCTACCCTGCGATACGCTCGGAGCTACCCCAGACTGAGCTTCACGTCTTCTCGTACCGACCACTGGAAGCATTCCGGGCTGTCGCAGGGCCAGGAGTCCGCCTCCGTGGGGCGTTGCCCAAGCACCTGCTGGCCCAGGAACTCATGGCGTCATCGTTGATGACCTACCCTTCAAACTTCGAGGAACTAGGCGCCATCGCGGTGCTGGAGGCTATGGCAGCCGGGGTGCCGGTAGTGACCAGCGCACTTGGGGTCCTTCCCGAGTTGGCGGGGGACGGTGAACGGGGAGTCGTGGTCGAAGGTGTTCCCGGCACTCCGGAGTTCTCGACCGACTATGTCAGGGCGGTCGTGCAACTGCTCCGGGACACCCATCGATTGGAGCGGATGCGGCTCGCCGCTCGCGAGTTCGCCTTGCAACAGCGCTCGTGGGACGCGATTGCCCAGAAGTGGGAGCGCACCCTGATCGAGTTGCTGTCGGCTCGCCGGCCCGGACGGAGATGAAGCCATGGCACCTCACCAAGGTCACCCCGTCGTGCTGTTCGTCAGCAATGGCCATGGCGAGGATGTAGTAGCTGCAGCCATCGCACGCGAACTGAGCGACATGCTTCCGTCTGCCCGCGTGCTGGCCGCCCCCATCGTGGGCGACGGAGGGCCCTACCGGCGCCTTGGGCTCCCCGTCATCACCCCGACTCGACAGATGCCGAGCGGGGGCTTCGTGGGCTTGAAACGGTCCCGGGCCCTCTGGCTCGACCTGCGAGCAGGGTTGATCCGCCTGCACCTGCGACAGGCTTGGGCACTCAGACGATGGGCACCCAACGTCGACCTGGTCGTTGGCGTGGGCGATCGGCTCATCCTCTACCTGGCGCGCTGGATCATCCGGCGTCCTCTCGTGTTCGTAGCGATCGCGGACTCGGCGTACCTGACCCAGGGGCAGGAAATCTCCAACCCTGGCGAGAGAAGCCTGATGAAGAAGTGCGCCCGCGTCGTCTTCACACGGGACCAGCTCAGCGCCGACATGCTACGCGCCTACGGTGTGCCGGCGATGTTCGTGGGCAATCCCATGATGGACGCCTTCGAGGTTACCGGGAGAGGCTTGGGTGGTCCTGACGACGGGGACGCGAGGCCCACGGTCGCGATTCTGCCGGGCAGCCGGGCCGAGGCGTACGCCAACTTCAGGCTCGCGCTCGACGGCGTGCTATGCGCCTTCCGGTCAGGGCTCCGGGACTGCCGGTTCGTGGCGGCGTGGGCCGACAGCCTCCCGCTCGCTCCCCTGTCCGATGCCTTGGTCGGGACGGGCTGGTCCCTTGCGCCCGCGGCGGAGACACTCGGGGAAGGGGCTTGGACCCTGGTCCACCCCGACGGTGCGACCGTCACGGTCCTCACCCATCGGTTCGGTGACGTGATCCATCAGGCGAGCCTGGTCATCGGTCTCGCCGGGACGGCGAACGAACAGGCGGCCGGTCTTGGGAAACCCGTCATCCTGCCTCCCGGTACGGGGCCGCAAATGACTCACGCGATGGTGCGGCGCCAGCGCCTCCTGCTCGGAGACGCGGTCCTACCCGTGGAACCCAACGGTGCCGCCATCGCCGAGGCCCTGCGGACGGTGCTCGACGAGCCGGAGCTCTACCGACGCATGAGCGAAGCAGGCCGCTCTCGCATGGGACCGAGGGGTGGGGCTCGTCGGATCGCCGAGGCCGTCGTGGCCCAGCTGACCCAGGGGGCGGGTTCGCCTGATACGGCGTATGTCCGAGACCTTCACGGGTGACTCCCGGCTCCCGCTGCCACTTGATGGAGCAATTGGCTCCACCGTTGCGCGGCCTTGCTCCACGTAAACTCGGTCAAGATGCGGCGACGGGCACGCTCTCCCATCTCTCGCCTGAGGCGAGCATCCCGCAAGAGCCTCACCGCGGCGCTGGCGAAGCGCTCCACGTACTCGTCCGAGCCTACCGTACCCTCGATGAGGATGCCGGTGCGGCCGTCCTCTACCGTCTCTCGAAGCGCATAGCGGGCCGAGGTGACGACAGGCAAGCCCGCCGCCTGGGCCTCCATCGCCGCGATGCAAGAGGTCTCCGGAAAATCGGTCGGGTAGAGCCAGAGGTCGTAAGACGCAAGCGTCCGAGCCAGCTCCCGCTGCGGAAGTCCGCCGTGGAACACCACACGGGACCCTGCCGAAGAGGCCAACGCCCGGTAGTTCTCCAGGGGGCGGTAGCTGAAGACATGTAACTCCACATCGGCGATCTCTCGCCAGATGGCCGGCATGATGCGAGTGATCAGCAGAGCCAACCCCCGTTCGGGTACCGAGGTGTAGGCCACCCGTAGCGGCCGGCTCTCGTCCGCGGGCGGGCGCGGGCCGATGTCGCGAAATAGTTCCGGGTTAACGCCGTTTGGAATGACCCAGGCTCGGTCGGAGGGCCAGCCAGCAAACTCGACGTAACAATCGGCCAGCCACCGGCTCACGGCAACCACGCCGGGTGCGTCCCGGCCAAACAGACGGTAGCCGAAACGCCATGCTGCGGTCAGCATCGTACGCTTGACGCCATGCGGAAGCTCGGGATAAAGGCCGATATGGTCGTGGCCCCAGAAGAGCCGGTGCCGCCCAGGCAATCGACGCCGTGCGTGCGGGAGCTGCCGGAAGACGACCGTTACGTCGACGTTGCGGCATTCCCGCCATTCGGCTCCACCCACATCGAGATAGGAGACACCGTCGTACACGCCCTGCCGAGTGTTCGGATGGGCGACGACCGTGACCTGATGACCCAGTGCTGCTAGGCCCCGAGCGACGTAATACAGGGCGGTTTCGCTACCACCCATCGCCCGCGTCTCGAAATCCGGTGGGGCGAACGGCCGACACAAGTCGGCGTAGAAGAGCACGGACGGCGGCTCAGCGCTCATCGCTGATCCCGCGCCGAAGTCCATCCCGATGGCCGGTGTACATCCCATCGAGCAGGCCTAAGCCGATCCACATGACGGAGGCTACCTCCATGGCGTAGAAACCCTGACCGAACAGGTCATTGACCACGGTCGCGACGACGGAGGCCACAAGCCCGACCGAGAAGATGTCGCCGTACCGCCACACCGTCCAGGCCATGCCGAGGGCCTTTGCCAGCAACCAGCTGAAAGCTGCCAATCCAAGTAGCCCCGTATCAGCGGCCAGCCCAAACAGCACACTATGGGGCGTCGAGGATATGGGAACCCGTGCAGGAGCAGGGTCGGGCATGAAGGCGGCCTGCAACTGAGGGAAACTGCCAGGACCGCGCCCCACGAGTGGACTGGACGCGAAGATGCGTAACGCGGTCCACCACAGCGTGATGCGATCAAGGTTGTCGTGCAGGTCGAAGATACTGTACCAACGCCCAACCCACCGCGGCTGCAAGCTCCCCACGCCGGCGACGAGGACGCAGACGAGCAGCAACATCGCTACTCCCTTCCGTCCCCAGCGTAGGGCCATCACCGCGGCCCCTACCACCACTGCCACCCAAGCAGCCCGCGACATAGTGGCGCCGACGCCGGCCAGCACGAGTACCCCAAACGGTATCGATATCCACCGCCACCGGGTGGGCAGTGTCAGCAAATAACCGAGCCCTACAAACCCGAAGAAGACCAGCAGGGTCCCGAGCCGGTTGGCGAAGCCACCGAATCCCGTCGCCCTGGCTATGTGCAACCCAAAATGCTGGTAGACAGCGTAAGCGGCCATCACCGCCGTACTGGCCGTTGCCGCGGGAAGCCAGCGGTGCCTCAGCAAGACCGTGTCCGAAGCGAGGGCGTGACCACCCGCTAACCCTACCGCCGCCAGCAGCAACAGTCCTACGACATGCCCCAGTCCATCCAGCTTGTCGACCCCAAGCGCCGCAGAAATCAACGTCGCCCCGATCAGACTCGCGGCGGGCCACATAAGCCGGGGACGTTGCTGAAGCTGTCGAACCAACACCGGCAGAGAAAGGGCTAGCGGCACGAGAGCCAGCCCGCCACCGCTCAAAGGGGCAGCCACCGCGAAGAGCAGCAATGAACCGTCGACCAGGTGACGGGCTAAGGTACGGGGGCGCCCAGCTTGGTCAGCCAAGAGGTCCGCGACGGATTGGCTCGACTTAGATAGCACCTTCCTTGAAGCCCTCCCAGAATGGGCGCCGCTGCAACGTGAGGAAGCGGATTCCCAAAGGCACGGAAGGGGAGGTTCGACTCCCGTCGAGTGGGATCCTGCAGGGCAGCGGCCCCCCTCCCAACCTCAAGCCTGGCAAGGCGACGAAGCTGTGCCGCGCGTCTACCCCGCCGCCGTCTCGCTGCTCGCAGCCGCCTCCGGCCGCACGCCGGGCTTGATGGGGCGCGCCTTGAATCGGTAACCCACGCCCCGCACCGTCTGGATGTAGCGGGGGGCCATGGGGTCCTCCTCGAGCTTCTCGCG
>DATCKA010000096.1:0-3046 GCA_036562495.1 Limnochordales bacterium | reverse complement strand
GAAGAAGTTGTGGAGCAGGTCCAGCACCAGGTTGCCGCTGGAGAAGACGTAGTCGCCTCGCCAGGCCCCGCCCATCGAGTCGCCCACCAGCGCGGTCTGGCCCGTCGCGATGAAGTGGTGGGTGTTGCGCAGCGACGTGGCAGGCGACAGCGGCGCCTCGTCGGGAGCTGCTGGGCTCGTGGAGCCCGACAGCAGCGCATTGACCGTGGCGGCCACCAGCTCGATGTGGCCGAGCTCCTCGGTGGCGATGTTGGCGATGAGGTCGTAGTACGGCTTCAGCTTGTCGCGGCCGCGAAAGTTGAACGACTGGTACATGTAGTTCATGAGGGTCGACATCTCGCCGAACCGCCCGCCCAGGAGCTCCTGAACGGCCGCAGCGGCATTGGGGTCGGGCTCCTCGGGGTGCGGCAGGGCGACCTGCAGGCGATCGACACGCAGGAACACCGGTCGACACCTCCATAGTCATAATGATTATGGGGTCCGTGGAGGAGCTTAGCCAGCGTCCCAGCCCCTGTCAAGGACGACCGGGGTGCACCGGGGGCCGCCGGCAGAGGCCTCGTGATGCGGGCAGGAGGTCGCCCGCCGCCCATGAACCTCCCGGACGAGCATGCGACCGAGTCTGGCGCGACGGGCGACCTGGCCGGCTTTGGCCCTCACCGTGCTGGTCGTGGTGGGACCGGTGGGGCGCGCCGCGGACGCGGATGGGAGCGACCGCCCTCCGGCGCTGCGCATCGATGGCGAGAGCGTCTGGCATCTGCGCTTCGCGCTGGGCGACGCCGAGTCCGTCCCTGGTGGCTCTCAACTGTTCGCCGACGGCGTGCCGACCTTCGAGCAGCAGCTGCGGCTGCGTCTCGAGGGGGACGTGGCCCCTGGCGTGACGGTCTCGGCTGACCTGGACAACGTCCGCAGCGACAACCTCCAGCTCCTCGGCGTCGACATCCGCTGGGCCGACGGCGTGCTGCACCTGGGCGACCTGCAGCTGCGCTCCCAGAGCCGCTACGCCACCAGCCCCGCCGCCCTGATGGGAGCCCGCGCCGAGGCCACGTGGGGCGACTTCACCCTGGTCGGTCTGGTCGGCAGGGCGCGTGGCATCCCGGCCAGCAAGACCTTCATCGGGCAGAGCAGCGAGGAGACCGTCGAGTGGGTCATCACCGCCAGCGGAGGCGAGCCGCCTCCGTACGCCCCTACGCTCGGCGACGGCTCGGTCATGGTGGCGGACGCCCGAGGAGCCCAGGGCTTCCGCCTCGACCGCCCGTTCGACGCGGACTTCGTGCGGGTGTGGTGGGTGCCCGTGGAGCAGGCGGTGGCGCCGGCGTGCGGTGTCCCAACCTCCGGCGGCACGCTGTCGCAGCTGCTGACCGACTACGGGCTCGACTTCCTGCTCTTCGAGCCGGGCCAGCCGTCCGGCCAGGTGGGCGTCCTGGCTCCGCTGCCGAGCGAGGCCGAGGCCGCGGAGCCTCCAGGTCTGCCTCCGCAAGAGGCGGCCCGCACCTACTTCGCCCTCGAGGCAGGACAGGCGGTCGGGCTCGCGTCACCGGACGCCCCGGCGCCCGGGTACGTGCTGCTCCGCCTGGAGTCGCTCGATCTCCTGCGGACCCACGTCGAGGCCCTCATCCGTCGGTACAACCTTCAAAACGGCCTGAGCGGGCCGAGCCAGCGACAGTACCCGCTCGTGCGAGGCAGCGCCTCGGAGGTGGAGTTCCTGCGGCGACTACGCTCGCACTACCTGCTGTGGGCGGGGCTGGGGCCGTATCCCGGTGGCGACGGTTGGGCGGCGGCCGCGGAGGGGCCCGTCTCCGTCGACGCGATCGGGACCTGCCCGCACTTCCGGGAGCGCCTGGGGGTGGGGACGTCCAACGAGGTCGACGGCTCCCACCCAGGGGGCCCCGATGCCCCCTTTTACCTGCTGGGGCGGGGCGAGGTCGATCCCCAATCGCTCGAGGTGCAGGTGCGAGCACGGGAGGGAAGGCTGGAGCCGGCCCAGGACCGGGGCATCGGATGGCGGCTCTACGCCGAGGAGGGCGTGCTGCAGGTCCAGTACGCGGGAGAGGTCGCCGAGCTCTTGGGGCCGGAGGGCGACCTGGCGGCGCTGCGGGTGCGGTACCGTTACAGCGTCAGCGGGGGTGTCTACTTCCTGGGCACGTCCATCGCGGTGGGGAGCGAGAGGGTCTACCTGGACGGGGCACTGCTGCAGCGCAACGTGGACTACCTGCTCGACTACGAGCTCGGCATCCTGACCCTCTTGCGGGAAGTGGCCCCCACCAGCCGCCTGACGGTGCAGTTCGAGTACTTTCGTGGCGGGCTGGGGGCGAGTGCCGAGTACAACCGCAACATGATGGGCCTGGAGGCCCGTTGGTCGCCGGCCGGGGAGGGAGGGCCCTGGCGGCTGGCCGGCGGCCTCTTCGTCGAGGCGGACGAGCCCCGACCGCTCGTGGAGCCGGAGAGGGCCCTCACCATGCCCAACACCCACGTCGTGGCGGCCCTGAGCGGCTCGTACGGGACGAGCGGCCCCACGGGGGGAGAGGGCACCGGGCACGGCTGGTGGGGGCAGTGGGACCTGGCATGGTCGTACGACCGATTTCCTGTCGACGACAACCTCCGCGACCACCAGGCCAATCGGGGCTACGCCGTGGTAGGGAGCGCCGAGGGTGACCCGGCGTCGGGAGTGGCCGACGCCCCGCTGGTCATGGTGGGGCACGGGGCCGGCTTGACCGTGGTGCGGCTCGAGCCGACAGGTGAGCCGACGGCTCACCTCTACACCACGGCGCACGGCTTGAGTGGCCTCACCGTGCGGGCCATCGCACCGGCCGTGCCGGGCTCGGTGTCGGATGGCAGCGACCCGGGCTCGCCGGCCTTCTCGCGCCCGCCGCTTGCCTGGCTGCTGGCGACCGAGTCGGGGCTGACGGTGGTGCTCAACCGCACACAGGCGACGACGCAGGACCGCCCCAGCCCTCTGGACCTGGCGGGCAACTGGCTGCGCCGTTACACTCACCACGGCCTGCCGTCCAACGACGTGCGCGATGTGCTCTACATAGGGCGGCCGGTC
>DATCKA010000083.1:0-5699 GCA_036562495.1 Limnochordales bacterium | reverse complement strand
CGGGGGTGGCCGCCAAGACGACCCTGACGTTTTGGAGCTGGCGCACCGAGGACCAGGCGGCCTACGAGGAGTTCATCCGGGCCTTCCAGGCCTCCCACCCGGACATCGAGGTCCGCTTCGTGCCGTATCGCAACACCGAGTACAACACCATCCTCGCCACGGCTCTGCAGGCCGGGTCGGGGCCTGACATCATCCAGCTGCGGGCCTACGGAGGGATGGAGCCCCTGGCCAACGCCGGGTATCTGATGCCCCTGGATGACAAGGTGCAGGCCCTCGAGGGCTTCTCCAGGGAGGTGCTCGGCGGCGCGCGCAGCATCCGCGACGGCCGCATCTACGGCGTCCCCTTCGCGGTGCAGACCGTGCAGATCCTCTACAACCGGCGCATCTTCGACCAGCTGGGGCTGAGGGAGCCGCAGACCTGGCAGGAGTTCCTCGACCTGGCGGGCAAGGTGCGCAACGCCGGCTACATCGCCTTCGCCAACGGCTCCAAGGAAGGCTGGACGATGGAGACCTTCTTCGGGGCGGTCGCGCCCAACTTCTACGGTGGCACGCCCTTCTACGAGGACGTGGTGAGCGGGCGCACCACCTTCGAGGATCCGCGCTTCATCCACGCGTTGCGCAAGATGCTGGAGCTCAAGCCTCACCTGCCGCCGGGCTTCGAGGGCATCGCCTACACCGACATGCAGGCCATGTTCGCCCAGGAGATGGCCGCCATGTGGATGGCCGGCTCCTATGAGCTCGGCACCATGAAGTTCATGAACCCGGACCTGAAGATCGACGCCTTCCTCGTGCCGCCCGAGCGGGCCGGCGACCCGGTCTGGCACACCATGTACGTCGACGGATCGTACGGCATCAACGCCTCCACCGCGCACCCCGAGGAGGCCCTGGCCTTCGTGCGGTGGCTGGCCACCCGGGAGTACGGCCAGATGTTTACCGACCGGCTGGAGCAGATGTCGGCGGTGCCTGGCACGGTGCCGTCTTCGCCGACGCTGGCCAAGCTCGCGGATCTCATGCGCCGGCATGGCACGCCGTACTTGATGTTGACGGCCTTCCGCTACGACCAGCCCAGCGGCTCCACCCTGCTGCAAAACACGCTGCAGGCCCTCTTCATCGGGGAGATGACGGTGGAGCAGGTGGCCCGGGAGATCCAGCAGGGGCTCGCCCGCTGGTACAAGCCCTTCCAGGGCCGCTGACGCCGTCGCACGGGGTGAGGGGATGGACATGCTGGACCGGTGGCTGGGGCGGCGGATCCATCTGGCCTTCCTGCTGCCAGGGATGGTGCTCTACGGCCTGTTCATGGTCTATCCCCTCGCCTCGTCCCTGGGCTACAGCCTCTTCGAGTGGGATGGCCTCATCCGGGAGGGCTTCGCCGGGCTGCGCAACTTCCGCACGGTGCTCTTCGAGCCGCCCTACAGCGTGCGCTTCGTGGGGGCGCTCAAGCACAACGTCCTCTTCTTTGCGATGACCTTCGCCATCCAGAGCACGCTGGGGCTCTTCTTCGCCCTCATGTTCCGCCAGAAGCGCCGGGGTTTCGGCTTCTTCCAAGCCGCCTACTTCCTGCCCTACACCCTGTCGCTGGTGGTGGTGGGCTTCCTGTGGCTGTTGCTGCTCAACCCGCTGTGGGGCGGCTTCAACCAACTGCTGCGCCTGGTGGGGTTGGGGAAGTGGGCCCAGCCATGGCTGGGGCAGACCAGGACGGCTCTCGTCAGCATCATCCTCATCAACGCCTGGCGGTGGCTGGGCTTTCCCATCCTCGTCTTCCTGGCGGGCCTCCAGGCCATTCCCGCCGAGTTGGAGGAGGCGGCTCGAGTCGACGGGGCCAACGCCTGGCAGACGCTGCGCCACGTCACGCTGCCGTTGCTGGCGCCCGTCATGGGGATGGTGACGATCCTCACGTTCATCTATGATTTCAACGCCTTCGAGCTGGTCTTCGTCATGCAGGGCTCCAACGGCGGACCGGCCTACTCGACGGATCTGCTGGGGACATTCTTCTACCGCACCGCCTTCGGGGACTCCACCACGGGCGGCGAACCCGGCCAGATCGGGATCGCATCGGCCATCGCGGTGCTGATGTTGGTGATGGTGGCGGCGGTCTCGTGGGCGGGGATCCGGCTCTTGCAGGGACGGCAGGTGGAATACTGACGTGGCGACGCGGCGCCTGTGGGACGTGCTGCTTTACGGCTTCTTGACGGCCATGGCCGTCGTCTTCGTGGCCCCGCTCGCGTTGATGGTCGTGACGGCCTTCAAGAGCACCCGGGAGATCTTCATGAATCCTTTCGGGCTGCCGGCGTCGTGGAGCCTGGAACCCTTCGCGCGGGTCTGGAGCAGGGCCAACTTCTCGGTCTACTTCCGCAACAGCGTCTGGGTGACGGGCGCTTCGCTGGTGCTGGTGCTCACCTGCGCCTCCATGGCCTCCTACGCCATCGCCCGGCTGCCCTTCCGCGGGCGGCAGTGGGTCTACCTCTTCTTCCTCGCCGGCATCATGGTGCCCATCCGGCTGGGGATCCTGCCCCTGTTTCTCTTGATGAAGCAGCTCCACCTGCTCAACACCCACTGGGCGCTCATCTTCACCTACGCCGCCAGCGGCATGCCCATGTCGGTCTTCCTGCTCACCGGCTTCTTGCGATCGTTGCCGGGCGAGCTGCGGGAGGCGGCGCGCATCGACGGCTGCACGGAGTTCCAGGCGTTTTGGAAGGTGATGCTGCCGCTGGTCCGCCCGGCCCTGGCCACCGTCGCCATCGTCAACTTCGTCCCCTGGTGGAACGACATGTTCTTCCCGCTGCTCTTCATCCAGTCGGACCGGCTCAAGACCATCCCCCTGGGCATGACCATCTTCTTCGGTCAGTACCAGACCGACTGGGGGCTGCTCTTCGCTGGGATGGTGCTGGCGAGCCTGCCGCTGGTGGCGCTGTACCTGGCGATGTCCCGGCAGTTCATCGCGGGGCTGACGGCCGGCGCCGTCAAGGGTTGAGGGCGCCGCGTCCGGCGGTCTTGTTGACCCGGCAACGGGTGGGACGCTAGACTCCCCCGGGGGGTATCAGCGCTCATGCAGCACAACCTGGCGTCGTGGGATCGCGCCGTTCGCGCCGTCGTGGCGCTGGCACTGGTGGCCGTGGCCGTCGCGTGGGCCTCGCCCTGGCGGTGGGCCCTGCTGGCCATCGGCGTCATCCTGGGCGCCACGGCCGCGTCGGGCTACTGCCCCCTCTACGGGGTCTGCCGGTTTAGCACGGCTGCGCCGCCGGCTGGCGAGCAGGGCCGCCGTCCGTGACCGGCGGCCCTGCGTGCCGCGTCGCCACCCGCTGGGCGAGGGTGGCGACCAGGTCGCGCAGCTCCGGCGGCTCCAGCGCCTCCGCCTCTCCGGCGTAGGCCAGCACCAGCTCGGCGCAATACGGGAGCTCCGGTGCCGGCAGGCTGAGGCGGGCCTCCATGCCGCCGTCCGCGAGGCGCTCGAGGTACCCGCGGAAGAACCGATCGTCGACGGCACGACGTGCGGCCCGGGATGAGAAGCGCACCCGTACCGTCACGCGCTCCGCGGCGTCACCGGCCATGCCGAAGGTCTCCTGCACCCAGCGGCGGACGTCGAAGTCACGGGGATACAGGTAGCCGCTCTCCAGCAGCTCGGCCCACTCGATGCGGTCCAGCCGGAACGAGCGCAGGTCCCCGCGCAGGTGGCAGTAGGCGGGAGCGTACCAGCGGCCCTGGACGCAGGCCAGCCCGTAGACGTCGACCACCCGCTCGGTCGTCTCGCCGGTGGCCGGCACGTGGTAGCGGATGCGGAGCTGGCGCCGCTCTCGCAGGGCTCGCACCACCGCGGCGAAGACGCCCTGGCCCACCCGCACCTCCGGGCCCATGCGGCTCACGTCCACGGCGGCCCCCACGTCGACGATGGAGCGTCGGAGCTCGTCGGGCAGGGCCGCATGGATGCGCAGCCAGGCCGACCTCACCGCCTCCCGCAGCGGGTGGTCGGGGCCGCTGAGGGCCTCGATGGCCACCCAGACGGCGACCGCCTCGTCGGGTGTGAGGGTGAGCGGCGTGAGCCGGTAGGCAGGCGGCAACTCATAGCCGCCCCCGGCCCCCGGCAGGGCGACCAGCGGCAGCCCGCCCTCCGCGAGGGCCTGCAGGTCGCGGTAGACGGTGCGCTCGCTCACCTCGAAGGCCTTTGCGATCTCGGCGGCCGTCACCCTGCGTCGGGCCAGCAGGTACAGGGTGATGGCCGCCAGGCGCTCGGTCCGATTCAAGGGGCTCCCCCCGAATGACCGTTCGCCTTCCGTGGGCGGATTCCTGGAGGCGTCTCACTGGCCCAGCAGGCTCAGGATGCGCACGACCCCCCGATAGATGCGGCGGGCGAGCCGGCGACGACGACGTGCCGCGTCGGCTGCCAGGGCCGAGCGCAGGGCCCCGGCCAACTCCTCCCGGCTTCGGTACTCCCAGGGCAACGAGAGCCCAGCTCCGGCGTGCCGCTCGCGGACCCGAGCCCGGATGGCCTCCTCCGTCCACCACAGATTGTTGTGATGGTCGAGCATGGACGATCCTCCCCCGGGACGGGCCGGTGGGCGCCGTCCCGGGAGGGATCGTCGCGTCCTGTCCCTGACAGGGGTCCGTCAGCCTTTGTTCGCCCCCGCGGTCTCAGCGTGGGGCGACTCCACCCATCTCCCACCCCGGCCCGCCCAGATCGGCACCGGCCCAATGGTGGGTGGGGCCGTGACCGGCACCGAGGGGTACGGCGGCCCGGATGGCACGGGTGACGAAGGCCTTGGCCTGGCGGATGGCCTCCACCGGCTCGAGGCCGCGGGCCAGGTAGGCGGCGATGGCCGCCGAGAAGGTGCAGCCCGTACCGTGAGTGTGGGGCGTGTCGAAGCGGGGGCCGGCGAGCTCCACGAACGAGCTCCCGTCGAAGACCAGGTCGACGGCCTCCTCCCGGCGGTCGAGGCGATGTCCGCCCTTGACCACCACGTAGCGGGCCCCCATGGCGTGCAGTCGTCGAGCCGCCTCTCGCATCGCCTCGGGGCTGTCGACCGTCAGGCCGGTCAGGCGAGCGGCCTCCGGCAGGTTGGGCGTCACCACCAGGGCGGCTGGCAGCAGCAGGCGGCGTACGGCTTCCACGGCGTCGGCGGCCAGGAGGGGATCCCCGCTCTTGGCCACCATGACGGGATCCACCACCAGCTGCCGCAGGCCGTGGACCCGGACCCGATCCGCCACGGCCTCCACGATGGCAGCGCTGGCGAGCATGCCGGTCTTGGCCGCATCGATGCCGATGTCGGTGGCCACCGAGTCGATCTGCTGCGCCACCATCTCGGCCGGCACCTCGTGGACGGCCTGGACGCCCCGGGTGTTTTGGGCCGTCAGGGCGGTGATGGCGGACATCCCGTAGACGCCCAACGCGAAGAACGTCTTGAGGTCGGCCTGGATGCCGGCCCCGCCGCCGCTGTCGGAGCCGGCGATGGTCAGCGCCCGGGGTAGGCGGGAAGCTTGCACCATGGCGGTCTCGCGCTCCCTTCTCGCGGGGGAGGGCGGCTAGCGGAGGCGAGCCGGCCGCGACGGGCACCAGCAGGCGACACCGCCCGGTGCGGGCGCTTCACCCGACGACGCCATCCCTACGCCGGCATGACCCGGATCAGGTTCGAGGGGTCTGCGGCCGCCGCCGCACTCTCAGCGCCACACGGGGCGCTCCCCCGGCGTCCTGCTGGCTTAGCCATACG
>DATCKA010000051.1:0-15351 GCA_036562495.1 Limnochordales bacterium | reverse complement strand
TCTGCCAGGACGTGGTCTCGCACCTGCGAGCCCGCTACCCCCACTACAACTGGGTAGGCGTCTACATGGTCGAGGGATCGGTGCTGCGGCTGTGGGCATGGGACGGGCCCGCCCCCACGCAGCACGTGGAGATCCCCCTCCACTCCGGCGTCTGCGGGTGGGCCGCCTCGACGGGCGAGACCGTCAACGTGCCCGACGTCAACCAGGATCCCCGCTATCTCCAGTGCTTCCTGCAGACGCGCAGCGAGCTGGTGGTGCCCATCCGCCAGGGCTCGACGGTCTTCGGCGAGATCGACATCGACAGCGACACGCTGGCCGCCTTCGGGCCACAGGACGAGGCGTTCGTGCAGGCCATCTGCGACCTGTTGGCCCGGCGGGCGGCCGACGAGGCGCTGACGGGTCGCACCCTCGGCGCCTGAGCCGGCGCCGCTCGGTCGGGATGCTCAAGCAGGACCTGCTCTACGGCGACCAGCCTGTCTTCACGGCCTTCGACACGGTGACGCCCGAGACGCCGCTGGAGCAGCTCAACCTCAACTGGCGCGAGGCAGACCTCCCCCAGCGGCTGCGCACCAAGCACGTCCACGGGCTGCACCCCTACCTGGGCAAGTTCGTCCCCCAGCTCGCGGAGATCTTCCTGCGCAAGTACGCCCGTCGGGCCGTCGTCGACCCCTTCGTCGGGTCGGGCACGACCCTGGTGGAGGCCAACGCTCTGGGGCTCGTGGCCTGCGGCGCGGACGTCTCGGCCTTCAACTGCCTGTTGAGCAGGGTCAAGACCCAGCGCTACGACCTGGCACGCCTTCGGGAGGAGCTCGAGGACGTCCTCGTCCGGCTTCACGGGGCGCTGGCCGAGGGGGCCCGACCGGCGTCCGGCGAGCCGCCCCCCGACAGCTACCTCACGACCTGGTATGCGCCCGAGGCTCGGCGCCAGCTCCTGCTCTACCGGCAACTGATGGCGGGTTACCGTTACCGGGACGTGATGCAGGTCATCCTCTCCCGGGCCGCCCGCTCGGCCCGTCTGACCACCCACTTCGAGCTGGACTTCCCTCGGCGGCCGCAGGTCGGGCCGTACTACTGCCGCAAGCATCACCGCATCTGCCGGCCGCCGGAGCAGGCGTTGCCCTTCCTGCAGCGCTACACCGCCGACACCCTCGCGCGCATCGAGGCGTTCGACCGGCTCCGGACGGACGCCCCCGTCGAGGTGATGTGGGGCGATGCCCGCACCCTCCGCTTCCCCCCATGCGACACGGTCATCACGTCGCCCCCCTATCCGGGTCTCATCGACTACCACGAGCAGCACCGGTACGCCTACGAGCTCCTGGGGCTGCCCGAGAAGCGGGAGGCGGAGCTCGGCAGTCCGGCCCGGGGCGTCGGGCAGGCCGCGGTGCAGGCATACTACCAGGGCGTCGAGCAGGTCTTCCGCAACGTCCTGGCCAGCCTGGAGCCCGGCGGGCACGTCGTGGTCGTGGTGCACGACCGGCTCCGGCTCTACGAGCGCATGGCCGACGCCCTCGGCCTCCAAGTGGTGGCGGTACTGGAGCGCCACGTCAACCGGAGGACCGGCCGGCGTAGCGACGAGTTCTTCGAGCAGGTCTACGTCTGGCGGAAGGTCTCCTGAGGCTTCCGCCGAAATGCGGGTCGCCATCGAAGGAGGTGCCTTCCATGCCAGCCAGGAGCCGCCGGCGGTTGGCCGTGGCCGCCGCCGTCATCGCGGCGACCGTCGCCGCCACGGTTCTCGTCGGCATCCCCACAGGAGCAGGCGCGACCTCGGGGACGTCCTTCTCGGTGAAGCAGGGCCGGCTCGACAACGGGCTGGAGATCTACGTCTACGAGGATGCGACCGTGCCGCTGGTCTCGGTCGAGCTCTGGTACCGGGTCGGCTCCCGTGACGAGCCCGTGGGCCGCCGGGGCATGGCCCACCTGATGGAGCACATGATGTTCAAGGGCTCCACGCGGGTCGGCCCGGAGGAGCACGCCCGGCTCATCCAGGAGGCGGGCGGCGTCGCCAACGCCTTCACCACCACCGACGCGACGGTCTACTGGGAGAAGGTGCCGTCGAGCCAGCTGGCCCTGGCCCTCGCGCTCGAGGCCGAGCGGATGGTCAACCTGGTCATCACGCCCGAGCACCTGGCCACCGAGCGCGAGGTGGTCAAGGAAGAGTACCGGCTACGAGCCCAAAACGACCCCTTGGGCGTGGCGCTGGACCGCTTCCATGCCCTGATGTTCGAGGGCACCCCGTACGCGTGGACGGCGCTGGGCTTCCTCGATGACCTGGACCGGGTGACCGTCGAGGACCTGGAGGCTTTCTACCGCCGCTACTATGCCCCCAACAACGCCGTCCTGGTGGTGGCGGGCGACACGACCTTCGAGGAGATCCTGCGGCTGGCCGAGCACTACTTCGGGCCGATCCCGGCCGGTGAGCAGCCGCCCCGCCCCGTCATCGCCTTCGAGGCCCCGCGTCAGGGGGGCAGGGAGACCACGGCGAGCCTCGGCCGTTTCGGCACCATGCCCATGGCCATCCAGGTGCCCGGAATCCTGGCCGGCTTCGCGGTGCCGGGGGCGGGCCACCCCGACAGGTACGCCCTGGGGGTCGCGTCGCTGCTGTTGAGCACCGGGGAGACGTCGCGGCTGCACCAGCGCCTGGTGCGGGAGCAGCAGCTGGCGGTCGTCGCCTCGGGCGCCCCCATGCTCTACGCCGACGCGGGGGCCTTCCTGGCCTTCAGCTTCTACCTGCCGGTGCACTCGGCCGAGACCCAGGCGGAGGCCCTGCTGGCGGAGGTGGAGAGGCTCGGTCACGAGCCCCCCACGCAGGAGGAGCTCGAGCGAGCCCGCAACCAGCTGGCCGCTTCAGTGGCCTTCCAGTTCGACACGCTGGACGGGGTGAGCACCCAGATCGGTTGGGCCGTGGTCATGGAGGGCGGCATCCAGGCCTTCACCGACGGCATCCAGCCCTACCTGAACGTGACGGCCGACCAGGTGCAGCAGGTGGCGCGCCGCTACTTCGTGCGAGACAACGCGACGGTCGTCGCCGTCATACCCGAGGCCCCGGGCGGCCTCGGCCAGCCGTGAGGCGAGGGGGGCAAGAAGCGATGAGGGCTGACGACATCTCGACCCGGGGCCGCCCCGCGAGCCGGGCGGCCCGATGGATGCGGCTGGCTGCCGTCGTAGCGGCCGTCACGGCCATCGCGGCCGTTTGGGCGGCGCACATCCCGTCGGCGGCAGCCTCACCCGCCACCGGCGCGGCGGTCCAACTGCCCCCGATTCCGGAGGTGGCGCTGCCCGACGAGGTCGAAGCGGTCACGCTGCCTCCGGTCACCACGTGGACCCTCCCCAACGGGCTCGAGGTCGTGGTCGTGGAGCGCCGGGCCCGGCCGCTGGCCTACGTGCTGCTCACGGTGCCGGCCGGCACGGCCTACGAAGACCCCGCTCGACCCGGAGTGGCCCGGATGACGGCCGCCATGCTGACGAAGGGCACCGAGAGCCGCAGCGCTGTCGAGATCGCCCGCACCATCGAGTCGGTGGGGGGCCAGCTCGCATCCTCGGCCTCGGTCGCCGAAGCCCGTATCTCGGCAGCCGTCCTGGCCCAACACGTCCCCCTGGCCATCGAGCTGGTGGCCGACGTGGCGCAGCGTCCGGTGTTCCCCTCCTCCGAGTTCGCCATCCTCATGCAGCAGGCCATGGCCGGGGTGCAGCAGCAGTTCGACGACCCGGGCACGCTGGCGGACCTGCACGCCGACCAGCTGCTCTACGGCGACCGCCATCCCCTCGGGCACTTCCAGACGGTGGAGGGGCTCGCCGCCATCACGCCGGAGCACCTGGCCGACTTCCACCGGCGCCATTACATCCCCCAGGGCAGCCGCCTGCTGGTGGCCGGTGACGTCGAGCCGGACCAGGTGCGTGCCCTGGTGGAGCGCCACTTCGGCGCATGGCAGGCCGCCGAGGAGGTACGGCTCGACTTGCCCGGGGCCGTCCGGCTGGAGCAGCCCCGGGTGCGCTTCGTCGAGTGGCCGGGCCAGACCCAGGTGCGCATCGAGCTGCGCCAGCCCGGACCCTCGGTCACGGTGGACGATTGGCTGGCTGTCTCGGTCTACAACTACGTCCTCGGAGGCGGCGGCTTCGCCTCCCGGTTGATGGATGTCGTGCGCTCGCGTCTCGGCCAGACCTACGGCATCTACACGGCCTACGAGGCCCAGGTCTTCCCGGCCCACTTCTCGCTGTCCACCTTCACCCGGGCCGAGGAGGTCTGGTCGACCCTGGAGGCGATCCGCTCGGAGCTCCGTCGCTTCTACGAGCAGGGCATCACGGCCGAGGAGCTCGCCGAGGCCCAGCGCTACTTCATCCTGGGCTACCCCATGGCCCTGGAGACCCTGGCCGGCGTGGCGGGCAGCATCGACCGGGCCCTGAGATGGGGCCGAGGGCTGGATTGGGTCTCGGAGTACCCGGTCCGGGTAGCCGCCCTCACGGTCGAGGACGTCAATCGAGCCATCCGCCGCCACTTCGATCCGGAGCGCTTCGCCGTCGTGCTCCTGGGCGACCCCCGGGTGCTCGAGGATGCGCCGGAGACCATCTGGGGCGTGCCGCTCTCCCAGGTCCAGCGGGTGGGGCGGACCGAGGTGCCTAAGCCGTAGTCAGCTCAGGCTCCGCTCCCGAGCAGCGGGCCGGGTCCAGGGCAAGCGAGGGCCAGCGGATGACCGCCCTCAGCGCGTCGCCCTCGGGCATCCCGGCCCGCTGCACGAGCTGGCGGGTCTCCTCGACGTCGCGCAGGATGGCCGCCACGTCGAACCCCAGGTAGGCGGCGGGGTATCGGCTCAGGTAGCGGGGCACCTTGGCCATTTGCAGCACGACGCCTCGCGGATTGCCCCGCTGCGCGTGGACGTAGGCGCTGGCGTAGATGATGAGGCCGTGGTAGAAGTCGCTCTTGTTGACCCTCCACGCCTCCTCCAGCGCCTCGTGCGCGTGCCAGAAGCGGCCGGCGTTGACCAGCTCGACGAAGCGCACCAGGGATGGGGGCCACCGGATGGGCCCCTGGCCCGAGGTCCTCGCCAACCGTCCATTCCCCTCCCGGCTCCGGGCGACTCGCAGCGCTTGCCGGGCCAGCCGCTCGCGCTCGGCCCAGCGGAGCCGCTCCTCGTTGATCTGGCGCACCACTTCGTAGCCGAACCACGTCACCACCGACCATGCCCCCCGTCGCTCTCGTGTCTCCAGGGGCATGGTAGGGAGGGTGTCGGCGGCCCCACATCCGCCACGCCGGCGAAGCCGTCTCCTACTTTGGTCGGAGGCCGGGCTGCGCCTCTCGCCGGAGGCGCCTCACAGGCCCTGGCGCACGGCCAGCAAGGCGGCCTGGGTGCGGTCGGCGACCCCCAGCTTCTGCAGGATGCGCGTGACGTGGGACTTGACGGTCGCCTCCGTCACGTACAGCCGTGCCGCGATCTCGGCGTTGCTCATCCCCTGGGCGATGAGCCCCAGCACCTCTCGCTCGCGGGGCGTCAGGGCCTCGAGCGGGCTGGCGGGCTCCCGGGCAGGCCGGGTGGCGCGACGCACCACCGCGCCCGCCACGCCCGCGCTCAGGTAGACCTGGCCGGCGGCCACGGCCCGGATGGCCCGGATCAGCTCCTCCGGCGTCACGTCCTTGAGGAGGTACCCCGAGGCTCCCGCCTCGAGCGCCGGCAGCACCTTCTCCTCCTCGGAGAAGCCGGTCAGCACCAGGCACCGAACGGCGGGGGCCCGCCGGGCGAGCCACCGGATGACCGAGATGCCCGGAGGCTCGTCCGGGGATACCTGGATGACTGCTGCGGAAGGGCCCGGGGGCATGACCAGGTCCAGCAGCACCACGTCGGGCCGGAGCTGCTCCGCCAGGGCGACCGCCTGGGCGGCGTCGGCCGCCTCGCCCACGACCTCGATGTCCGCGTGCGTGGCGAGGAACATGCGCAGCCCGCCCCGCACCACGGCGTGGTCGTCGGCCAGCAAGACCCGGATGCGCCGCCCGCCTGCGGCGTCGGGACCAGCGAGCTCCGGCGCGGCTGACGGCTCAGGCCGTTCGGGCACCGGGCTCGCCCCCCGCCTGGACGAGGCTGTTGGCGGATGCCGGCTCCAGGGGGACCCACGCCTCGACGCGGCTCCCCTGACCCGGGCGGGAGCGGATCCGTAGCCCCCCGCCGACCAGCCGGCACCGCTCGGCCATGATGGAGAGGCCGCCGCCTCCGTGACGGGCGCGCCGTGCGTCGAAGCCTCGGCCGTCGTCTCGCACCACCAGCCGCACGCGGCGCCCGGCCACGGCGAGGCTCAGGTGTACGGACCGTGCCGCGGCATGCCTCAGGGCATTGTGGAGCGCCTCATGCGCCACCCTGACCAGCGTCTCGGCCCTGTCGGGCTCCAAAGCGGTGTGCGGCTCATAGCGGCCGGGCACCCACCGCACCTCGACCCCCATCCGCCCCGCCAGGGGGTCTTCGCTGGCCAGGCGGCGCAGCGCCTCGGCGAGCTCGCCCACGGTGCGCGGAGCCACCCTCGGGGGCGAGGCCACCCGCACCTCCCGGACCAGTCGCCGCATCTCCGAGAGCGCCACCCGAGCGCGCTCCTGGGCCTCGTCCACAGCCCGGAGCGCCTCGCCAGGCTGGCCGGCCTGGAGGTGCTGGCGGCCCGCCGCCAGCAGCATCGTCAGCGAGAAGAGGTTTTGGCTGACCGCGTCGTGCAGGTCCCGCGCCAGCCGGTGGCGCTCCTCCACCCTCGCCAGCTCCCGGGCCCGCGCCACCAATCGAGCGTTTTCGAGGGCCAGCGCCAGGTGGTCGGCCAGGGACCGCAGCGCCGCCCGCTCCCCGTCCGTCCAGTCGGCGGCGCCGGTGCGCTCCAGCAACACCACCCCCAGGCTGCGCCGGCCGATCCCCATGGGTAGCACCGCCCACGCCGCCGGTTGGGCCGATCCCCGGCGGGCGGGGCGCTGGCCGAAGTGTGGGCGCCCCTTGCGCCAGCAGGCCGCCGCCAGGCTACGGGCGGGCACGGTGTCGCCTGGCTGGATGGCCGGCCCGGCAGGCAGCGGAGCTCCAGCTTCCACGGCCACGGCGCCCCAGCGCAGGCGATCCCCCTCAGCAAGGGCGACGGCGACGCGGCCGGCTCCCATCTCCGCCCGGCAGGCCTCCGCGAAGCGCCAGGCCACGGCCTCCGGCGTCAGGAGCCCCGCCGGCTCGAGCTCGCCCAGCCGGCGCACCACCCGATCCACCGCCTCCCACGCGGCTGCACGGCGCCGCTCCCCCGTGAACAGCCGGGATCGCTCCAGGGCGGTGCCCAGGTGCTCGCCCACGGCCGTCAGCAGGCTCAGCGCCTGCTCGTCGAAGAGCGACTCGCCCTCGGCGGCCACGTTGAGCACGCCCAGCACGCCGTGGCTGGCTCGAAGGGGCACGCTGGCGTGGTAGACGAGCCCACCCTTGTCGCCCCTGGCCTCCTGGAGCCGGCTGCACTCCACGACGTTGACGGCCTCTCGGAGCTCGCCGTCGTAGAAGCGGTAGAAGCAATCGCAGGTGCCGTGTCGCAGGGGCTGGGCCTCGTCGACCTCGAGGGCAGGCGGCAGGCCGTGGGCCGCGGCGAAGACCAGGCGCCGCCCCGCCGGCCCCTGCAGGAAGAGCCAGGCCGTGCGCAGGCCCAGCAGCTCGGTGACGAGGCGCAGCACCTCGTCGAAGGCCGACTCCACGTCGACGCGGGAGTTGAGCAGGCGCGCGATCTCGCTGAGCACCGCCAGCGCGCCACGGCCCGCCCGCTCACCCTGGCCGAGACTGTCGGTACGGGTCGGGTCGGGGCGCCCGGGCATGTGCCTCACCCCTGGGAGGAGAGACCAGCCGGGGCCGCCCCTTGCTGAGCTTGCCTCACGAGCCGGTAGACAGGCAACAGGCGCGACAGCGCCTCCAGCGCCTGCTGCATGAACGCCTCGGAGGACATCCTCAGCACGGCCTCGCGTGGCCACGTCAGCGCCACCATCAGGTCGCCCCGGCTCTTGCGGCGCAGGCCGGCCGCCAGGCGGGTCAGTTCCTCGTCGGACAGGCGGACGGTCGGCACACCCGATGGGGCCAGGTGATCGTCCTTCCACTCGGACTCCGGCGGGAGCAGCTCGCGCAGGGCCCGCCCCTGGCGGGTCAGGAGGTCGGCCAGCGTGGCGCGGAAGGGAGCCTCGTAGATGGCCCCCGCCTGGACGAAGACGCCGCGCGCCGAGATGCCCAGCTCCAGGTGGGGGTGCTTCTTGTAGCCCCGAGGCGACGGTGACCAGGCGCACCAGGTCTCGTCGGGCGGGTTGACGGTGCGGCGGGCGTGCTGGGCCACGTACGGGTAGAGCGCCTCTCCGGCGCGCTCCGACAGCGCCGGAGCCAGCGCCTCGGCGATGGCCTGCAGGCGTGGCCGCACGTGGCGACGGATGGCTTCCATGCGGCCGGCGAAGTCAGGGACCTCCATGGCTTCGAAGGCCTGGCGATCCCAACCGCCGAAGGCAGAGGCCGCACCGTTTGGCCGTCGCGTGGCGTTCATGGCAAGTCCCCGCGCCCCTCGTCCCTCATCGGCTGTCAAAGTATAGCGCACCCTAGCGGTGTGAGGTGACGCGCGTGGACTGGCACGAGCCGCCCCGGCGGCGAGACGGGCCCTGGGGCGAACGCCCGGACCGCCAGGCCTTCATCCAGCGGGTGATGACGTACGTGCGGGAGCATCCCCAGTCGTTCGCCAGCCTGGCCGTCTGCCGCAGGGCCCTGGGCAGCGAGCCCGACGACGGGCAGGTGGACGACGAGACCCGGGAGCGCCTCGAGGCCCGGCTGGAGACCATCTCGGACGACGAACTGGAGGCCTACTACTACATCGTCTCGTGACAGGACCAGGCCACCGGGTCAGCGTGTCCGGCCCGCCGGGACCCCGCTCACCAGCCGTCCCGTGCGCCAGATCCCCTCGACCCATTCGGGCACCAGCCGGACCGGCTGCAGGACGGGGACCGTCATGCCCGCCTCGTGCCACCGGGCAAGCTGCTCCGCTGCCGCCGTCGGTGGCCCGAAGACGGCGAGCTGCTCCAGGATGGCACGGGAGATGAGCCCGGCCGCCCGCCCCAGGTCGCCAGCCCAGTAGGCCTCCCGGATGGCTCGGAGCCGGTCGGGCTCGATGCCGATGGCCTCGGCCACGTCGTCGTCCAGCACCGCCACCTGGTAGACGACGAAGGGGTCGTGCCGCAGAGCCTCGAAGCACCCCTCCTCATCGTCGCCGATCGCGCACAGGACGTAACCGGCCGTCTCGAAGCCGTCCAGGGAGCGGCCGTGTCGGGATGCCGCTCGCCGCACCGCATCGAGCCGGCGACGCACCATGACGGGCGGCTCCATGGGCCGCGCCAGGTAGCCGTCGGCGTGGGTGGCCGCCACCTCCAGCATGCGAGGGCGCCAGCCGGCGACGTAGACCGGCGGGGCCGGCGGCATCGGCCCGCCCCACTCGAGACGCACTCCCTCCACCGAGAAGACCCGCCCCCGGTAGGCCACCGTCTCACCGCTCCACAGCCGCCGGATCAGCTCGATGCCTTCCCGGATGGCGGCTGCGGGAGACGGATGGGCCACCCCCATCATGTCGAGGCGGCGCGGGAAGCCTGTCCCCACGGCGAGGATGAGCCGCCCGTCGCTCAGCTCCTGCAGCGTCGCAGCGGTCTGCGCCAGGAGCGCCGGATGACGCAGGTAGGGACTGAGGCAGCCCGCCCCCAGGCGGAGTCGGCGGGTCGCCGTGGCCGCCGCGGCCAGGGGGATCACCCCGTCTCGTTGCCACATCGTCTCGTGCAGCCAGAGGGCCTCGAAGCCCTCCTCCTCGGCCCGCCGGGCCAACGCCATCACGTCGTCGACCGGGATGGTCCCCCCAAGGCCCAGCGCCACCCTCACGATGCCTCACCCCTCAAGGCCTGTACCGCCCCACCCGCGCACGGCATGCGTCGGGGGCTCAAGCCGGCCAGATGACGAACATCACCACGTCCCACAGCGCGTGCGAGACGATGATGCTCCACGGGCGCCGCCAGCGCCACCACATCCATCCCCAGAAGGCGCCGGCCACCAGGGCGGCCAGCACCAGCACGGGGTTGCCCGTGACGATGTGGATCAACCCGTAGATGGCCGTGGTCCAGATCCACCCGCGTGCCGGCCCGAGCAGCCCGGCCAGCCGTTGCTGGACCAGCAGCCGCCAGAAGAGCTCCTCGCCCGGCCCGATGACGAGGAGCAGCGCTACTGCCACGATACCCAGGGGCACGGTGGGATCGAGGCCGTAGACGGCCCCGATGTGGCCGCCCGCCTGGGGCCACAGCAGCCGCAAGAACCAGCCGCCGACGTGGAAGAAGGCGGCTAGCGCAAGGGCGGAGACGACGCCCGACGCGAGGTCCGCACCCGACGGCCGCGCCCGGCCCTCTCCCCAGACGGCTGCGTCCTGCCGGGTCAGCGACAGGCCGACGGCGCCCAGCGTCGCGGTGGCCACCACCATGGAGCCCCAAAAGCCGAGGGGCGTCCAGACGAAGACGAAGAGCCACAGGACGAGGGCCAGAGCCAGGCTGGCCAGCACGACGCTCACCGGGCCACCCACCCCAGCGCCGCCACGGCGATGCCGGCCGTCATCAACAGCCCGAACTGCAGGTGCACCCGAGCCGAGGCGATGTCGAGCCACGTCAGCGACTCGAGCCGACCCCGGGCCCCCTCGAGCGCCCGCCGGGCGTTGCGCCACGCGGCGGGGACGGTCAGGAGGGCCACCAGCGCGGGCCACGGCAGCTGGCCCGCCAGCACCAGCAGCGCGAGGCCTCCGTAGGCGCCCACCATCATCGCCACATACAGCCACGCGCCGGCGACCCGGCCGATGATGATGGTCAGCGTGCGGAAAGGACCCTTGCTGTCGTCCTCGAGGTCGCGCAGCTCGTTGCCGTGCAAGATCGCGGCCACCAGGAAGCCGATGGGAATCCCTACCAGCACCGCACGCCACGACAGGGCCCCGCCCGTGGCCACGTAGGCTCCCAGTACGTGGAGAGGCCCCATCAGCACGAAGACGCCCGGCACCGCCAGGCCCCGGTACTTGAAGTGCACGGGCGGCGCCGTATAGAAGTAGCCGGTCACGAGCCCCACCAGGCCGATGACGAGCATGGGCAGGCCCCGCATCCAGACCAGCACCAAGCCGCCCACGGCCGCCAGGGAGAAGGCGACCCAGGCTCCCCGCAGGGCGCTGGCCGGGGCTATCCGCCCCTGCACCACGACGTGGCTGGCCCGCGCCGAGTCGGGGCGGTCGACCCCGTTGGCCACGTCGTAGACCTCGTTGACGATGTTGGTCCCGACCTGCACCAGCACCGCGAGGACCAGGGCCAGCGGCCAGGTCCACGCCGTCAGCGATCCGTCCTGCCAGGCCAGCGCGCCGCCCACCAGCACCGGCACGACCGAGGCCGTGAGCGAAAACGGCCGCGCCAGCTCCAACCAGGATGCGAGCCGTGAGGCCCGAGGCGCCTCCAGGGGAGCCCGGGCCTGTGTCTGTGCGCTCACCCCATCCCACCTCTGCAGCAGAAAGTGCGACCGACCAGTCGGTTTATATGATAACGGCTCTTCGAAGTCCTGTGGGACGCAGCAGGAGCCGGCAGCCTTTCGTGGAACTCAAGGGCCCCGTCTCGAGGCGACGGCGGTCTTTCGACGCGCCTGTTGAGAGGAGAGAGGATGCGACGATGCGGTCCAACGACTTGCGAAGATGGGCCCTGGCGACGCTCCTGGCCGCCGCGACTGCCCTGGCCGCGGTGCCGGCAGCGGCCGCGCCGGTGGCGGGTGGAGGCTGGGAACTGGCCTACCAGCAGGTGGACGTCTCGGCGCTCAACGATGCGGTGGGCTCCAAGTACCCGTCGCTGCGTGGGTCGATGCTCATCTTCGGTGGCGGCGGCATGGGCCCCCTGCCCGTCGGCGACGGCAGTTGGACGTTGGGCGGCTTCGGGGCGGGCGGCCAGGAAGAGCACGCGGAAGGCGGCAAGTTGACCCGGCTGGCCCTGGGCTACGGCGGCGTACGCGTGGGATACGCCCGGCCCCTGACGGAGCGGCTCACCTTCGATGCGGGGCTGGGCCTGGCCGTGGGCGGCATGACCCTGACCGTCGTTGAGCATGCGCCGTCCTCGGTCGAGGAAGGGCTGAACGAGCCCGGTGAGGCCACGTTCAACCGCCTCCTGGTGCTGGTGATGCCCGAGGCCGGTCTTACCCTGTCGCTGACGCCGGTCACCCACCTGCGCCTGGCAGCCGGCTATACCTATGACCCGGGCCTGGGCGCCTGGCATAACATCGTGGGTACCAACATCGGCCACGATCCGGCGGTCCGGGCGAGCGGGCTGCGGGTCGGGCTCTCCCTCGTCTTCGGGGCCGAGCTCGAGATGGGCGACGACGGGTCGGCCGCCTACTGACGCCCCTCCCCGATCGCAAGATCCCGCCAACCGGCGTGCCCCAGCAAGCTCTCTGGGGCACGCACCTCTCCCCGCCATCGGGTCCGAAACCGTGGGCTGAGGATGCATCGTCTGCCGGGACCCCTGTACTACCCCAAGCATAGACTGCTGCCGTACTAGCCCGGTACCGGAACCGTCTGCGGCGCGCCGCGGCCACGCATCTCATCCGTCCGGAGGTGGCCGCGTTGGGGCAGCTCCTCGTGATGGCCCTGGTGGGCCTCGTGGCACAACTCGTCGATGGATCGACGGGCATGGCGTACGGCGTCACGTCCGCCAGCCTCCTGATGATGGCCGGGCTGGCACCGGCCATGGCCTCGGCGTCCGTGCATACCGCGGAGCTGGTCACCACCGCTCTGTCGGGGCTGGCCCATCGCCGTCGCGGCAACGTCCACTGGCCCCTGGTGGCCGCCATCGCCCTGCCGGGCGCGGTGGGCGCCTTCGTCGGCGCGGCCTTCCTCACCCGACTGCCCGGCCACATGGCACGGCCGTACGTGGCCTCCTTCCTCTTCGGCCTCGGCGCCTGGATCCTGATCCGGTATCTGCGCAACGGGCACCGACCGGTGGCCGCCAAGCATGCCGATGCCCGCGCGCGGTCGGCCCCTGTCACCGAGGCGACCCGGCCCCGGCCGTGGCTGGCCGCCCTGGGTGCCTTGGCCGGGTTCGCGGACGCGATCGGAGGCGGCGGGTGGGGCCCGTTGACCACTCCCGTGCTGATGGCCGGCCCCGGCGTAGACCCCCGCAAGGTGGTCGGCTCGGTGGACACCGCCGAGTTCCTGGTGGCGGCCGCTGCCACGGCCGGCTTCCTGACCGCGGGCACCTCCCAGGTCGTCGAGCCCCTTTGGGTGGTGGCCCTGATGGTGGGCGGCGCGGTGGCCGCCCCGCTGGCCGCTCACATCGTCAGCCGCGTGCCTCCCCGCATCCTGGGGGTCGGGGTGGGCGGCATGGTGATGCTGACCAATGCCCCCGCCGTGGCGGAGCTCCTGGGTGTGGAGCCCTCCCTGCGCACGGCGCTCTACGCCACGGTGACCCTCGCGTGGCTTGCGGCCGTCGCCGTGGTCTGGGCCCAGTCGCACCGGCGACTGCCCCGGCCTCGCAGCCGCTGGTACGGACGTGTCGAGGAGGTCGGTCCTCACCGCTCGACCGGGTGAGGCCGGTCCTCCTCCTCTCCTCCCAAATCCCCGTCTCCCCGGTCCTCTTGCGCGACGCCCCCTTGCGCGCGAGTGCACTGGTGCACTAATCTACTAGTGCACTAGTGCGCTAGGATCTTCGGCGAGCGGGACGCCGCTCGCCGACGGGAGGAGGGAGAGCCATCGCCTCGGAGACCGGCCAGTGGCGGGTCGACTTCGATTCCCCCCGGCCCATCTATCTGCAGATCATCGACGAGTTCAAACGAGCCGTGGCCCGCCAGGCGCTGCGTCCGGGGGACCGGATCCCTTCCCAGCGCGACCTGGCCCAGACGCTACGCGTCAACCCTAACACGGTGCAGCGGGCCTTCCGGGAGATGGAGGCGTTGGGACTGGTGGAGACGGTGAGAGGAGAGGGGACCTTCGTTCGAAACGACCCGCGGCTGTTGGCGGCGCTTCGCACCGAGATGGCCCAGGCGGCGGTGCGCGACTTCGTACGCGAGGTGCGGGCCCTGGGCATGGATGAGGAGGAGGTCGTCGCCCTGGTGCGGGCCGCCTTCCGGGGAGAGGAGATGACGGCGTGGCCGAGCGATCCCGTTTGAGCGAGGCAGGCCTACCCGCTTCCGAGCCGACGCCGACGGGCGGGAGATGGCTGGTCGAGACGCGCCAGGTGGTCAAGCGCTACGGCCGCCTGGAGGCCGTGCGGGGCGTCTCGATGAGGCTGCCCCCCGGCCAGATCGTCGGACTGGTCGGACCCAACGGCAGCGGCAAGTCGACCCTGCTCAGGCTCATCGCCGGCCTGCTGCGCCCGGATGCGGGCGAGGTGCTGGTGATGGGCAGGCGGCCGGGCCTGGAGAGCAAGGGGTGGGTCGCCTTCCAGCCCGAGATCGACCACCTGTACCCGTGGATGACCGTGCGGCGCGTCATGGACCTGGCCGCCGTCGTCGTGCCCGACTGGGACGAGGGACGCGCTCGCGAGCTCTTGCGGCTGTTCCACCTGGAGGAGCACCAACAGACCCCGGTCCGTGCCCTCTCCCGGGGGATGAGGGCGCGGCTCAAGCTGGCGGTGACCATGGCCCGCACGGCGCCGGTCGTGTTGCTCGACGAGCCGCTCTCGGGCATCGATCCCCCCTCGCGGTCCCGCATCATCCGGGCGCTCATCGAGCAGTTCCGCACCGGGGAGCAGCTGGTGGTGCTGGCCACTCACGAGGTGGCGGAGACCGAGGGGATCTTCGACCGTGTCATCTTCATGGACCACGGGCGGATCCGGCTCGATGACGATGCCCAGGCGCTGCGGGAGCGATTCGGTCGATCGATCCAGGCGATCATGGAAGAGGTGTACGCATGAGCACCAACGTGCTGGACAGCGCACGTGACCGGACGCGCCGGGCGTCCTGGCTGCAGGCGTTCGCGCGGCTCTACCGCAAGGACCTGGAGATGATGCAGTTCTCCACGCTGCTGCTGGGGCTGCTCATCGCGGCCTGGGAGATCTTCCTGCTGACCCGGGTCACGGTCTGGCGGCCCGGGATGCCGCTCGCGCTGTCGTTCTTGCCGTTGATGTTCCTGCCGGTCTGGCTGATCTGGGACGCCGTGCAATCCTACCGTGCCGAGTGGCAGGCAGGCACCGTCTACTTCCTGCTGGCAGCCCCCGTGCGGGGCTGGGTCATCGCCGCGGCCAAGCTGGCCGCTCTCATGACCAGTTTCACGGCACTGGCCCTGCTGACGGGAGGCGGTAGCCTGGCCATCCTGGCCACCGGGCGTGGTCTACCTCCTTCCCTCGCGGACGTCTGGGGGCAG
>DATCKA010000077.1:0-3217 GCA_036562495.1 Limnochordales bacterium | reverse complement strand
CGGTGGCACGCCGCTGGCCGACGTAAGACTGGCGACATCGTCCGGGACAGGCAATGGGGTACTATCCGGGTCCTTGCCATCGGTGCCCGCGCGAGTTTCGGTCGCGTCGGTGTACCCGTCTCCATCATCATCGGGATCCTCGGCGTCCGGGATACCATCGCCGTCCGTATCAGGCGGGGGCTCGCCTCCACCTTCGTCCTCGTCCCCACCCTCGTTGCCACCCTGGTCGCTACCCTGGTCGTCTTCGCCGTCCTGCTCGTCCTCGCCCCCCTCGCTTCCGCCTCCACCGTCGTCCTCGCATGGTTCGTACGGTTCCGTCGGGCAGTAGATGGGATACGCTTGTGTCGTTGCAAGAAACGTCGCCATTGATGCCACAACGACCACGACAAGCACGGCTACTGCTAGCCATCGTCGGATGTGCATCTGCATCCTCCCTCCCCATGTAGCGCGAGGTCTCTACCGCTCCTCGAGGAGGTAAGGAGTTACGATGATGAACAACTCGGTCTCCTTGGCTTCGGTGCGGGACGACGTGAACAAGCGTCCGATCAGGGGGAGTTCTCCGAGCAGCGGGAGCTTTCGATCTCGCTGGATCTGTCGCTGTTCCAAG
This sequence comes from Limnochordales bacterium, assembly GCA_036562495.1. Classification (GTDB taxonomy): domain Bacteria; phylum Bacillota; class Limnochordia; order Limnochordales; family Geochordaceae; genus Geochorda. The sequence goes on along the minus strand of DATCKA010000077.1, from coordinate 2,610 downwards.
AGCCCGCCGATGACGATCGTCTCCCCCGACTGCACCCGGATGATGGTCTCGGCCTCGCGGCTGCTGGTGGTGGGGTAGCCCTCCGAGGTCGTCCCGGTGATGGAGGTAACCTCCGTCTTGATGGCGGTGGTGATCTCCCCGTTGCCGCTGTGGCGCGGCGTGATGGAAAGCGTGATGCCAGCGATGATGTCCTGCTTGACCCTGAAAGCCTGGTCGCCGCTGAATTGCGTGACGAAGACCGGGAATCGTTCCTCAGTGCGTACTACGGCTGGCTGGCCGTCGATCGTCACGATGCGGGGGTTTGCAAGCACTTTGGCCTTTCCCTGCTCCTTGAGCATGTCGACGGTGGCCATCACCTCGAGGGGGGACCGCACAAAGGCCTGAATCGGGATCGGAACCTGGCCATACACTTCGCTGGACTCCATGAACCGGGTCGACAGCGAAGGGCTGAGGCTGAGGCCGACCTGGGCCGCGGCATCGGCGTGGATCTCCACGATCTGCGCGCTGATGGCGATCTGGTCAGCCGGACGGTCGAGGCTCCGAATCAGGCGTTCGATGTCGTGGGTACGATCGACCGTGGTGTCCAGGATGATGGTGTTGAGGCGTTCGTCCACCTGGATGGCGCGTTCTCCCAGCGGCACGAAATTGCGGAGCAACCGGCCGACTTCTTCGGCTTCCCCATGATTCAACCTTATCGGACGCAGAGCCGACTGCATTTCGTCGTCAGGCGGCCCTTTCTGGGCAGATACCGGGGTCAGCAGGATGCGGACGAGGCTTGCATCACCGGTCACGTAACCGGTGTGAGTCGACGGTTGCGACAAACCCACCTTGATCGTGACCCCTGGCCCTGTGCCACTCGGCTCCACGGAGACGTGCGTGACATAGCTGCTCTGCCCTTCTGCCTGCACCCCTCCCTCGGCCATCTGAGAACGAGGAAAGCTGAGCATCATTTCGGTACGCGTTGCGTTCCAGCTCACCTCGTAGGGATACAGGTTGCGGCCGGCGACGCTGACAGACTGGCCCTCGTAGGTGACTTCGGTAACGATCGAGGACCGAACCGCCGCGCTCAGGTGAGGGTCTGGAAGGTCGGCGGAGGCGCCCTGCGCCTTCCAGAAGGCGCCCGCCAAGAGAAGGGCCAACAGTGCTTTTGTCCAGAAGTCGTTCACTGGCATCCCTCCGGACGCCCGGCCTTCTGGACGACGTCTCCGGCGTCACCCGAGGCACCGGAGAGGGCCGGGAGCTTGCCCTGATCCCCCTACTGTGGCCAAAGGCTGGTAGGCATAGCAAGTGCTTCCATCACATACATCGATTCCTGTCGCATCGAGGTAAAGCAGGCCCAGGCGGATCGGATCCACCCAAGCCCCCGCCGTAGCCACAGTCGGTTCGAAGCTTGGAAGGGCGAGTCGAGACGGTGGAGGAGCGGCTGAGCCCGGAAGCCGACGCCCGGCGAACTGCCCGGCGGCGTCCCCGACCCGGCCGCTCGGGAAGGCTGACCCCCGTGCCCGCGTGAAGCTCCTCAACGGCACCATGCGCTTCGCCAACCTCGGCTCCTCTCGCGAGGCGCCTCTCCCGTGGGTGCGGGACGTGGTCCTGCGGACCTGGGGACTTTCGAAGCGGGGTGTCAAGGTGGTGGCGCAAAGCCTGACATCCCCAAGCCTGTAACCAGGCCCGGTCACGCTCGTCGACACAGGCCCCGAGTGGCTTAGGCAGTCCCTTCGTCCACCGGCCGGAGCCTTGCGTCGCCTTCGCCCTGCTAGAGCACGGCCACCTTGACGGGGCTCGCCCGGCCCCCTAGAGGTCTACTCACCGACGCATCCGCGCCATGGCGGCCGCCGCGCCGACCGCGGCCAGCACGGGCAGGCCGAGGGCAACGACCAGATCGGCCCCCTCGGGCAACTGCCGGTGCCCCAGGGTGACATAGCGGAGCAGGTCGAGTTGGTAACTGAGAGGATTGGCGTAGACCAGAGCCTGCAACCAGTCGGGAAGCTGCACGATCCAGCCGCCGCTGAGGGCGTAGATCCCGAAGCGCCGCAATTCAGCCCGTAGCGTATCGGGAAGTTCTAGGAACCCGACTCCCCCGATGACGCCCTTGAGCGGGAAGATGGACCCCGACAGGAAGTAGAGGGGCTGGATCACCCCGTTGGAGATGCTGCCGAACCCTTCGAAGGTCCGCATGCGGGATGCGATGATGACTCCCAGGCCGGTCATCCACAGACCCAGCGAGAAGACGACCAGCCACATCTGCACCAGCCGTCCCGGTGTCAGCGGTATCCCCACCACGGGTGCGAAGAGGATGGGGATGGAGGCCTGGATCGTCGCGGCAGTGGCGCCCCCCAGGAGCTTGCCAATGGTCACCGATAGCATGGGCGCCGGCGAGACCAGCACCTCGCGCAGCAGGCCCACCTCTCGGTCCCACACCAGCGCGATGGCCGACTGCATGGCGGCGAATAGCGCGTTGAGTACCATCACGCCCGGAAAGACGTACTGGGCGTACGTGTACCCCTCGATGTCCCGTAACGACGCGCCCAGCCCGAAGCCCAGGATGACCAGCCACAGCACCGTGCGCGAGAGGGCCCCGAAGGGCTGGGAGCGCTCGCGCAGATGGCGCAC
>DATCKA010000048.1:0-1887 GCA_036562495.1 Limnochordales bacterium | reverse complement strand
AGCGCTCCCAGCGCCCAGCCCGAGGCCGCGAGGATGTCATCCGGCACGGGGATCTCCCCGCGCTCATACCGCGAGATCGTCGCCGGGTCGACGCCGACGGCTTCGGCCAGCTTGGCCTGGCTCCATCCCGCGCGCCGCCGCGCCTCCCGGAGCATCTGCCCGCGCATGCTCTGCATGCCGCGTCCCTCCTTTCTGCGCCCGGCGTCGTGGCAGTAGACGAGCCGGGCGGTGATGATGGTGGTGGACAGCCCCCGCTCCCGCCGGGCCGGCCGGCGAACCGGCCCGGTCGGGGGGATGCGTCACGGGCCATGCGGCGCCCGTGCGATGGGGATGCTCGACCGGCATCCAGCCGGCCGGGCGAGAACGGGGACCGCCTTGGCCTCGCGCCACCGGGCCGGTCAGGCCCGGGTCGGTGGGATGAGGAGGAGCGTCCAGCGAGGCCGGTCTAACCGGCCGGGTGGCGCGGGGCGGCTAGGCGACGTGGCGTTGGTCCGGATCGCCGAACACCTCGTCGACTCGCACGGGGCGCCCTAGCGCCGCCTCAAGTGCCCGGCAGATCCGGACAGCCGTCGGCACTGTTGGGCGGCTTCGCTGGCCCCGTTCGAGACGCGAGATGTAGGACGAGCTGATCCCTGCTGCCTTGGCCAGCGCAGTCATGCTGAGCCCGGCTTCTTTGCGCAATCGTTCCAGCGTGGTCATCGCGGCCACCTCTGCCGTCAGGCAACGCCATTTCCTAATGGCAATATAGCGGGGTTGTTGCCCGTTGTCAACACCCATTCTGGATAGGCAAAGGGGGTGACGGGCAATGCTAGGGGCGTGTAGTATTGCCTATAGGCAACCGACGGGGGTATGGGCCGTGGAACTGCCGGTGGGGCGCCGCGTGCGGATGCGCAGAGAGGCGCTCGGCCTTTCGATCCAACAGCTGAGCCGCCTTTCTGGCGTGTCGGCTAGCTACATAAGTAGGCTGGAAAATGGCGAGCGGGAGAACATCGGGCTGGACAGCGTCCAAAAACTCGCCCGGGCCCTGAACACATCGATGTCCTACCTCGTCGGCGAAACCGACGACCCGTCGCCGCCGCCCCAGATGGGCGTGGCGGCGCACCGGGAGGGGGCTGATCCCGGGGACCCGCTCGAGCCGGAGGTCCAACTCATCATCGAGCGCGCCGTCCGCGAGGTGCTCAAGCGGCGCGACGAGTGGCTGCGCCAGCGCCAGCGCGATCAGCAGGGGGATGCGCCCGGTGGACGACCGCCTGTTTCAGATCGCTGAGGCCGAGGGCATCTACGTCGCCTACCGGCCGCTCTGCCCGACGAAGGGGCTCCTCGGCCTGTACGTGCGCGATAGTCGGGGTGCCGCCATCATCCTCGACTCCGGCCTGCCAGCCAAGCCCCGTCTGGAGCGGTGTGTCCTCGCCGAGGAGCTCGGCCATCACTTCACCGTGCCGATCACCTCAGTCTTCGTGGCGTTGCCATCGGCCACGGTGCGCACCGCCTTCCGCCGCGACGAGGTGCGGGCGCTTCGGTGGGCGTGCAATTATCTCATGCCGGTGGACAAGCTGTCTGAGGCCGTGGCGCAGGGGGTGAGAACGGTCGAGGACCTGGCGGACTACTTCGACGTCACGCCGTGGATGGTCGCGGCGTGCATACGTATCCTGCCATGCCGATTCTGCATCCGGCGCCGATGCCGCCGGTGCATCGCTTTTGCGGCATGACGGTCAGGGAGGGGAGTACCGTGCGGAAGTGGATCGCGGGGAGCATGGTGGTGGCGGCGCTGGTCCTGGTCGCGTGTGGTGAAACCGTCCAGCCCGAGAAGGTGGACACCAGCCAAGAAGCTCAGCAGGCCGGCGGGCAAGCAGGAGAGCAACAGGGCAGCGAGACGCAGACCTTCAA
>DATCKA010000043.1:0-7207 GCA_036562495.1 Limnochordales bacterium | reverse complement strand
CAGCACGTCGCCGAGGTTGTGGGCGGGGTCGATGGAGGCGATCAGGACCCGCAGACCCCGCTCGGCCAGCGCGACGGCCATCGCCGCCGCGACGGTGGTCTTGCCGGTGCCGCCCTTGCCGACCGTCAGCAACAGCAGCGGCTCTCCGGTCGCGTCCGCGCCCTCATCTCGTCGCTCTCGACGCGCCAGCGTCTCGAGCACGGTGGACGGCGGTGGGTAGCGGGTCGGCGCCGCCGTCCGCTCTCGGCTTCCGCTAGAGGTCGAAGAGCGATGCGATCTCCGCATACACGTCGTCCATCTCCTGGGCCCTGGCCCGCATGACGGCCAGCTCGCGGCCCATCTGTGGCAGCAGCCTCAGTGCCAGCGGGGTGGGGGGCGACGGGAGCCCCACGAACGACCCCAGCACCAGCAGGGCGAAGACGTTCTCCAGCTCCCGTCGCTCCGCCTGGATGTACCCGATGGCGCGCTGGCGCCACCACTCCGTCAGCCAGGTGACGACCGCGCGCATCGGGTGGGCCATGCTAGCGGCCTCCCGCCGCGACGCCGGTGGCGGCCTCGATGCGAGCCTCGCGGTACGAGGCGGTGAAGTCGACCAGCAGGAGCAGGGACAGCACCGCCATGGCGGCGAAGATGGCCTTGATCACCAGCGAGGCCGGCACCGCCCACATGTACCAGACGACGCCGGCGAAGACCGTCACCCACAGGAACAGGCCGGGCACCACGACGGCCGACCGATAGCCGCCGGAGACCCGCTGCACCTTGACCACCCACATGGCCATGGTCAGCATGGCCACGGCCGCCACCATCTGGTTGGCGCCCGCGAAGGCAGGCCAGACGGTGGTGTAGGCGCCGTCCCAGGCCAGCCATGCCGCCAGCACCGCCACGATGCCGCTGGCGACCCACCGATCCGCCAGTACCTTGTGCAGGCCAGGGTTGGACTTGCGGAGCGGCTCCATCATCTCTTGCCAGGTGAAACGCCCGAGCCGGGTGGCCGTGTCGAGGGTCGTCATCACGAAGGCCGTCACCCACAGGCCCGCGAAGAGGGAACCGACCGCAGCGCCGAGGCCGAAGACCTCGTCCATCAGTTGCCCGTAGCTGCGCGTGAAGAGCCCCAGCGCGCCTCCCACGGGCCCAGCGGCCTTGAGGATGTTGTGGGCGAAGTAGACCCGATCCCCGGCCAGCTGCGCCAGCGAGACGCCCAGTCCGGCGACGCGGTCGGCCGCCTGCTCCAGCACCGGGAAGGCGTAGGCTCCCATGGCCACCACGACCAGCGTGGCCAGGAGCCCCTCCGTCAGCATGCCGCCGTAGCCCACCGGCAGCCCGTGGCTCTCCTTGTCGAGCTGCTTGGAGGTGGTGCCGGAGGCCACCAGCGCGTGGAACCCCGACAGCGACCCGCAGGCGATGACCAGCGGGATGGCCGGCCAGAAAGGCGACGGCACGTTGCCCACCGCCGGCGCGCTCCAGACGGTGTAGGCCGGGATGGCGACGCCCTTGAAGGAGACCAGCAACGCAATGACCCCGAGCCCCAGGCCGATGAAGAGGACGTAGGCGTTGAGGTAGTCACGGGGCTGCAGCAGCAGCCAGACCGGCAGGCTCGAGGCCACGATGGCGTACGCCGCCGAGATGATGACCCAGGTGTGGAAGCTGGCGTGCCACGGCCAGACGTACCCGAGCCACATGGCGATGGCCACGAGCACCAGCCCGATGACGGTCGCCAGGGCGAAGTTCATCTTGAGGCGGTAGTACAGGACGCCGAAGACCACCGCTCCCACGAGGAAGAGGAACGTGGACGTCGGCACCCCGGGGTTGCCCACGAAGTTGGTGCACGCCACGGCGATGAACGCGGCGACCACCAGCACCAGCGTCAGGTAGATGAAGACCATCATGATCCACGAGGTGCGCGGCTTCATCACCTTGCCGGCGATCCACTGCACCGACTTGCCCTCGCTGCGCACCGAGGCCATCACCGACAGGTAGTCGTGCACGGCCCCGATGATGATGTTGCCGAACCAGACCCACAGCAGGGCGGGCAACCATCCCCAGACGATGGCGATGGCTGGGCCCGTGATGGGGCCTGCGCCGGCGATGGAGGCGAAGTGGTGGCCGTAGACGGCCAGGGGATGGCCCGGCACGTAGTCGACGCCGTCGTACATGGCGTGGGCGGGCGTCTTGCGACTGTCGTCAGCCCGCACCACGTTGCGCTCCAGCCCCCTGCCAAACGTCAGGTAGGAGACCAGGTAGATGGCGGCAGCTGCGAGGATCAGCCATGTCGTCACTTCGACTCGCTCCTCTCACGGCCGCAAAAGCGTGGGAACGCAACCGAAGCAGGAGAATGGGTCAGAGGCGTTGCCCGAGGCTCTCACCTCCCGGGCGAGGCGTGCGACGCACCACGAGAAAGGCAGGAAGACGGTGGGAGGCGAGCCTCGTAAAGGATTGCAAGGCTGCACGGATACGAACGTATTGAATGTTGAAATGGCGGGCTCCCGCCCGCTATGTTAGCGCGGTTTCAGGGGCGGCGCAACCGGGCCGGTCGCTCGGCCGGCCCGGCCCGCGCTCAACGCCGTCGCAGTTGGGGATCGAGGATGTCGCGAAGCCCCTCCCCCAGGGCGTTGACGGCCATCACCAAGATGAGGATGGCGAGCCCCGGCATCGTCGAGACCCACCAGGCGTTGACCAGGTACTCCCGACCCGCCGCCACCATGCTGCCCCAGGCCGGCACGTCGGGAGGGGCGCCCAGCCCCAGGAAGCTCAGCGACGCCTCCATCAGCACCATGTAGCCGGTGCGCAGCGTCGCCATCACCAGCAGGGTGTGCGCGATGTTGGGCAGGATCTCGCGCACCAGGATCCCGGCGTGCGAGCGCCCGATGGCGCGGGCCGCCTCCACGTACTCCCGGGCCTTCTGGGCCATGGTCTCGCCCCGGGCCAGCCGGAAGAACTCCACCCACGCCTTGAAGGAGAGGGCCAGGATCAGGTTGGGGATGCCGGGCCCGATGACCCCCATCACCAGCACCGCGAAGAGAAGGTACGGGAAGGCCATCAGCAGATCGGCCACCCGCGACAGCGCGTAGTCGAGGCGTCCGCCCCGGTAGCCGGCCAGCGCCCCCAGGGCCGTGCCCACTGCCGCCGAGATGGCCACCGCCGCGGCGCCCACCGCCAGCGAGACCCTCGTCCCGTAGATGATGCGGGAGAGGATGTCGCGACCCAGCTCGTCGGTGCCCAGCCAGTGGCCCGGCCGCCAGCCCGGCCATGGCCACGGTGGCGCCAGCCGTGCCGACAGCACGAAGCGATCCGGCTCGAAGGGCGCCAGTACCGGCGCGAAGATGGCCATCAGGACATAGCCGACCAGCACCACCAAGGCTCCGGCCGCGACCGGGTGACGGCGAAGCCGCTCCCACAGGCCGGGCGAGCCCAATGCCGGCATCCCCTCGGCCTCGGACGCCGATGCAAGGTCGAGCTCCGGGACTAGCCCATGGCCATGCGCGGGTTGATGACCGTGTAGAGCACGTCGACCAGCAAGTTGGCCGCCAGGAACGTCAAAGCGTAGAGCAGCACCGCGCCCTGCACCACCGGATAGTCCCGGGCGAAGATGGCCCCGACCACCAGCCGCCCCAAGCCCGGCCAGCTGAAGACCGTCTCCACGATCATGTTGCCGCCCAGCAAGATCCCTACCTGCAACCCCAGCACCGTCACCGCCGGGACCAAGGCGTTGCGCAGGGCGTGGCGGGAGACGACGCGCCACTCGTTCACCCCCTTCGCCCGGGCTACCCGTACGTAGTCGGCCTGCAACACGTCCAGCATGCTGGAGCGCACGACCCGGGAGAGTACCGCGGCCAGCTCGGCGCCCAGCGTCACGGCGGGCAGCACCAGGTGCTCGAGGGCCGAGCGAAAGGCGGCCGGGTCCCGGGCCAGCAGGGTGTCCACCAGCATGAAGCCCGTCACGGCCGGCACCGATAGCGACGGGTCGATGCGCCCCGATGTGGGCAGCCACCCCAGCGCCACGCCGAAGAGCAGGATCAGCACCAGCCCCAGCCAGAAGGCCGGCATGGAGATGCCCACGAAGGCCGTGCCCATGGCCAGGTGGTCGAACGCCGAGCGGTGGCGCACCGCCGACAGCACGCCCACGGGCACCGCCACCGCCACCGCGAAGAGCAGGGCAGCCGCCGCCAGCTCCAGCGTGGCCGGGAGCGCCTCGCCGATGAGGGCGGTGACGGGGCGGGCGGTCCGGATGGACCGCCCCAGGTCGCCCCGCACCATCCCCCGGGCGAAGTGCACGGCCTGCTCCCAGATGGGCCGGTCGAGCCCCAGCTGGCGGCGCAGCGTCTCGATCTCGGCCTCGCTGACGTTGCCGGCCTGACCCATCATGATGTCGACGGGGTCACCCGGCAGCAGGCGCAGCAAGGCGAACGTGACCAGCACGATGCCCGCCGCCAGCGGGATGGCGGCCAGCAGCCGGCGCAGGACCCTCAGCGACCCCGACTCACCGGACAACGTAGCCCGCCTCGCGCAGGAGCTCCCGGGCCCGGTCCGGGTCGTACGGGTAGGGCTGCAGGGTCTCGTCGTACCCGAAGCCGCTCGGCAAGAACGCCGTGGCGACCCGGTGCGCGTGGCCCCGGTAGAGCTCCCGGAGGATGGTCTCCCAGTCGACGGCGTAGTTGAGCGCCTGGCGCACCCTCGGGTCGGTCAGGCGGCGGTTGTTGATCTCGATGGCGTAAAGGCGCGTGCCCGGCGCCACCTGCACCTGCACGCCCCGGGCCCGCTCCAGCTGCGCCACGGCATCGGGCGGCACCTCGTGGATGATGTGCACCTCACCGGCCAGCAGGGCGGCGATGCGGGCACCCGGCTCGGGCATCATGCGGAAGACGACTCGCCGCAGCGGCGCCGGCCCCACGGGCGGCAGATCCGGCGAGCCCCCGTAGTAGTCGTCGAAGCGCTCCAGCACGATGTCGCCGTCCAGCCGGCCCTGCACGAACTTGAAGGGCCCGGCTCCCACCGGATGCTCGACGAAGCCGGCCAGGCCGACCCGCGTCAGGTAGTCCTTGGGCACGATCTGGGTGTGCACCAGGAGCTGCAGGAAGACCGGTGACGGAGCGCTGAGGGTCATCTTGACCGTGTAGTCGTCGAGGGCTTCGACCCGCTGCAGGGGGCCCAGCAGCCCCAGCCGCGGCGACTGGCGCCCGTCGAGCCCGGTGGGCGACAGGATCCGCTCGAAGGTGAAGACGACGTCTTCGGCCGTCAGCGGCTCGCCGTCGTGGAAGCGGATGCCCCGCCGCAGGTGGAAGATGTAGGTGGTCGGATCCGGCTGCTCCCACGACTCGGCGATCTCGGGCACCACCTGCCCGTCGGGCGTGCGCGTCACCAGGCCGTCGAAGATGTTGCGCAGCACCGTCTCGGTGTCCCGATCGCGGTGGTCAGCCGGGTCGAAGCTCTGGATGCGGTCGGCCCGCATGCCCACCACCAGCGTGTCGCCGCCCTCCAGCACCACGTCGTGGAGGTTGGTGCGGTTGTCGACGGAGGGCCGCCAGTTGCGCACCCGCTCCGAGGCGGCCTCGATGGTGTCGAGGTAGTAGCCGAAGATCCACGGGGCGTCCTCGTAGAGGATGCGCTGGGCGCGGTGATAGGCGTCGAGGGCAACCGCCTCGTCGACGGTGGTGGAGGCCAACTCGAAGAGGCGGTCCACGTCGGGGTTGGAGTAGAAGGAGAAGTTGCCGCGATCTCCAGTGCGCAGCTTGGGGATGGCCAGGTCGAAGGGCGAGAAGGTGGAGCTGCCCCAGTCGGTGGCGTACGCGTCACGGGTGCCTCGCTGGGCCTCGGCGATCAACGTCTGGTACTCCCATATCCGCACCTGCGCGTCGACGCCGATCTGCCGGAGATAGCCGGCGACGGCCTGGAGCTCGGCCTCCCGGTTTTTGGCGCCGTCGAGCACGATGCGCAGCACCTGGCCGGCTTGGGCCTGGACCGGCGAGCCGCCCGGCCCCTGCCATACGACCAGGGCCAGGGCGACGGCCAGCGCCAGGAGGGCCATCCCGATCCGAGAGCCTCGAAGAGAGCGGGCCACGCGGCAAGCCATGGCGCAAGCACCTCCAAAGACGAAAATCCCCGGGGATCGCGATCCCCGGGGTCCAAAGACCCCTCGGGCTCGCCCCCTCTGCCACGCCTGCGAGGTTAGCTGACGGGCTCGGGCAGCCGAGGTTGCCCTATCGGCACGGATCGTGCCGAATTCGCCCCGATGATTGGGTCCCCCGCTCCGCCCGCCGAGGTGCCGGGCGGATTCGGCGCATTGGCGGCCCGCGGCGTCAGCGCGGACCTGGAAGCTGGCGATGCCTGCGGGCAGGCACTCTTGTTAATCCATTGTAAGGCCTGGAAGGACTCGGGTCAAACGGCGCTCGGGACCCAGCCGCGCTCATAGGATCGGGTGGACAGGCCACGCCGGACGGACGCTTCGAAGGTATGTGGACGGGGGGATTGCATGCGGATGCGGCTCATCGTCGCGGCGACGGCCTGCCTGGTGGCGCTGGCGGCCATCCTGGCGCTGCCGGCGGGCATGGGGCTGCGGGCAGGCCCGGCATCGATGACGGTCACGAGCGCCGAGGGGCCGGCGCCTCCTCCCCAGCCGGAGACGGGGCCCGGCGGCAAGGATTACGCCCACGCGGGGGTGCGGGTGCGCTCCGGCGGTGAGGGCGCCGGGCAGTACTGGATCTTCGAGCCCCAGGACCCCACGCCGTACCAGGCGCCGGTGGTGGTCTTCCTTCACGGCTGGGGCGCCATGCTGCCCGACGCCTACCTGGGGTGGATCGACCACATCGTCCGCAAGGGGCGCATCGTCATCTTCCCCCGCTATCAGTCGAGCCTCGCCACGCCGCCGGCCACGATGACGGATCACGCCATGCGCGCCATCCAGGACGCGCTGCGCGACCTGCGCCAGGGCGGCGGCGTGCGACCCGAGCTGGATCGGTTCGCTCTGGTGGGCCACTCGCTGGGCGGCGTCATCGCGGCCAACCTGGCCGCCCGGGCCGGTGCGGGTGGATCGGTGCCGGTGCCCGCTGCGCTGATGGTGGTGCAGCCGGGCGACCCGCCCCTGACCCGATTGGGAGGGTCGCTGCGCCAGCGCAGCATCATGGAGGATTACAGCCTCATCCCCAGGCAAACGCTGATGCTGGTGGTCGTGGGGGACGAAGACGGGACCGTCGGCGAGGAGACGGCCCGGATC